>CAZWKX010000023.1:0-31369 GCA_964633975.1 uncultured Acidimicrobiia bacterium | reverse complement strand
TCTGTGGGCCCGGCAGGACTCGAACCTGCGGCCAACGGATTATGAGTCCGCTGCTCTGACCAGCTGAGCTACGGGCCCCGGCGCGATTGTACGGCCTCGAAGGGATCAGGCGTCGAGCAGGTTCGCCACCGCCGACCGGCGAGATGTTCACTCGATGAGGTCGGCGAAGGTGGTGCGCTCCAGCTTGTCCGAGACGTAGTCGCGTATGGCTCCGAACACGTTGAGCAGGGGCTTGCTGTGGCTGATCGGCGTGGGCTCATAGAAGTACTTGCTCACCGACTCCACGGGGGCCAGTGCACCGTCGAGGAGCCGGATGATCTCGGCCATCGATATCTCCGACGGATTCTTGGCGAGCCGGAAGCCTCCCTGTGCTCCTCGTCGGCTGTACACGTACCCGGCGCGCTTCAGCTCCATCAGGATCTGCACCAGGTACTGCTTGGGCACGTGCTGGCGTTCGGCGATCTCGGCGGCTGCGACGTACTCCTCGTCCTGGTGCTGCGCGAGATCGATGAGCGCCAGGCAGGCGTACTGGCTGCGTGTCGAGAGTCTCACCACCGTCGGCCTCGCCGCGTCATGGGAGCCAACTTACTAGAGGGTGTAGTGCAGGGGGGTGCCGCTCAGCCTCCCCAGAGCCACACAAACAGGGGGGCCAGCGCGACTCCCGGAAGCAGGTTGGCCACCCTGATCTGCTTGAGGTCGAGCAGGCGCAACGAGATGCCCAGCAGCAGGATGCCGCCGGCGGCGCCGAGCGCATCGAGCATGGGGTCGGTGAGCACGCCTTCGAGGGCCCGGCCGCCCAGCGCGATGCCCCCCTGGATGACACCGACCGACAGCGCAGCCATGCCCACTCCCCAGCCGTACACGGAGGCGAACGCTATGGAGGCGAAACCGTCCAGTCCGGCCTTCAGAAGTAGCAGCTCGGGGTCGCCGAGGCCGTCGTAGATGGAGCCGACTACGGTGAGCGGACCGATGCAGAAGACCAGCGAGGCGATGACAAAACCCTCGCTGAAACGGGCTCGCTGCGCTACGGGCCGGGCCGTCTCCGGCGCGTCGATGTCGATCTCAATCTCGGTGGCGGCGAAGCGGCGCTGCAGAGCGTCACCGAGGTGGTGAAGACCGTCTTCGATGCGCATCAGCTCACCAATGACGGCGCCCAGCAGCACGGCGCCCAGGACGAGCACGATCTCATCAGTGGGGAGCGTCTCCTTGATGCCCAGAGCCGCGGTCAGCAGCCCGAGCGTGGCCATGACCGTCTGGCGCAGCCGCTCGGGGAAACGCGGCCCGGCTACGGCACCGACGCTGGTGCCGGCGACGACGGCGGCGATGTTCGTGAGGGTTCCGACGAACATGGAGGCGGATGCTAGGTCGCCGCGGCGGCCCCGTGTCGGAGCAGGTCGGGTGGCGGGCCGCCATAGACTTCCGACGGCTTCTCGCGGCGGAGGCGAACGTGAACCGGTTTGCGGTGATGGTGTGTGCAATGGTGATGCTCTCTGCATGCATCGGGTTCGAGGCCCCCGACACCACGACTGCCACCACACCGGCAGCTATCGCGACTACCACGACGACGGTGCCCACCACCACGACGATCGAGCCGTTGCTGCCCGGAGAGGTGCCCTTCGGTGATCCCAACGATCCCGGAGCGCTGCACCCCGACCTGATCTGGCTGCAGGGCGTGTCGCCCCAGAGCGGCTATGAGTTGTGCGACAACGAGCTGGAGGTCATCGCCGGTCCCGGGGCCGACCAGTGGGGCGAGGCGAACAGCGCCCCGCTCGTGCTCCTGCCGATCGAAGGTGACTTCACGGCTCGGGTCGTTCTCGGGTTCACCCCCGGCGCGGGTTGGGAATTCGCCGGGTTCGGGGTGCGATCGCCCCAAGACACGACTACTTGGCTTCGTATCACACGTTTTCAGGGAGGGCCCGAGGAGAACGAGATTTTGGTCGATGCCGCGTTTGGCGGTGTGAACGGGGATCCGGTGGCTCGGGCGGAGACGGCGGCGACCTCGGTCACCTTCGAGATCGAAAGGCACGGCAATCGATTCGCCCTCGGCTATCTGGCGGGCAGCGAGTGGGTGGCTCTCGTCGAGGACTACGTCATCGAGATCCCCGAGGGTGCCGAGTTGTATCTGGTCGTCGGCACACTCGGCGACACGAGGGCTTCTCACAGCTTCAGCCACCTCGTGGTGCGCGGCTGACGGGCTCGGCTCAGGCCAGCCCCACGACGTTGCCGTGTTCGTCGATGTCGATGGAGACGGCGGCGGGCTGCGAACCGAGGCCGGGCATGGTGCGAATGTCACCGCAAAGAGGGAGCACGAAACCGGCGCCGACGGCGGCGCGCACGTCGCGTATAGGGAGCGTCCAGCCGTGCGGTGCCCCATAGCTGGACGGATCGTGGCTGATCGACAGGTGGGTCTTGGCCATGCAGATGGGCAGGCCGCCCCATCCAAGATCCTCGAATCGGGCCAGGTTGCGCTCGGCGGCGAGATCGTAGGACACGCCGTCTGCCCCGTACACCTCGGTGGCGATGGTCTCGATCTTCTCCTTGAGAGAGGCCTCGTCCGGGTAGAGGAGCTGGAACGCGGAGCCCTCGTCGCAGGCGTCCTCCACCTGGTGGGCCAGGTCGGCCACACCGGCGCCGCCTCCGGTGAATGGCTCGCAGATGGCGTGACGCACGCCCATGCCGTCACAGACGCTTTCGAGAGCGGCGAGCTCCGAGGCGGTGTCGGTGGGGAAGTGATTGATAGCCACGACCGGCTGCACGCCGAAGCGGCGAACGATGCCGATGTGGTGCCGCAGGTTCGCGGCCCCGGCCATCACCTCTTCGGGGCTTTCCTCGAAGAGGTCGTCCGGCAGCAGGTGCCCCGCTCTCACCCGGTGTTCGCCCGACTGGGCTTTGAGCCCTCGCACTGTGGTGACGACGACGGCCGCGTCGGGTTTCAGGCCGGAGGCGCGGCATTTGATGTTGAAGAACTTCTCCGCCCCTATGTCCGATCCGAAGCCGGCCTCGGTGACCAGGTAGTCACCACCCCGGATGCCGACGTAGTCGGCGACCAGCGACGAGCTGCCGTGGGCGATGTTGGCGAACGGTCCGGCGTGCACGAGAGCGGGCACACCTTCGAGGGTTTGCAGGAGATTGGGATCCAGGGCGTCCTTGAGTAGCACTGCCATGGCCCCGGCTCCTCCGACATCGTCGGCCGTGACCGGCTGGCGGTGGCGGTCGTAGGCCACAACGGCCCGGCCTAGGCGCGCCCGGAGATCGTGGAGGTCCGAGGCCAGAGCGAGGATCGCCATGACCTCCGAGGCGGCGGTGATGTCGAAGGAGGTTTGCCGGGGTATGCCGTCGGCGGCGCTCCCCAGTCCCACGACCACCTCGCGGAGGGCGCGGTCGTTGACGTCGAGGACTCTGCGCCAGGAAACGTCGTGGAGCCTGATCGACAGGGGATTCCCGTGGTACAGGTGGCTGTCGATGAGGGCCGCCATGAGGTTCGCCGCCGAGGTGACCGCGTGGAAGTCGCCGGTGAGGTGCAGGTTGAGCTGCTCCATAGGGATCACCTGCGAGTAGCCGCCGCCGGCGGCGCCTCCCTTTATGCCGAAGGTGGGTCCCAGCGAAGGTTGCCGCAGCGTCACAACCGCCTGCCTGCCGATGTGAGAAAAGGCCTGGCTGAGGCCGACGGCGACGGTCGTCTTGCCTTCTCCGAGAGGCGTCGGAGTTGCCGCGGTGACGAGCACGTATCGTGCTCGGGGAGGTCCTATGTGCTCCACCGCCAAAAGGGAGACCTTCGCCACGTCGCGGCCCCAATGCCGTACGTGTTCGAGGGGCACGCCCATCTGCGCTGCAACATCTTCGATGGGCCTGGCTACGGCGGCGCGAGCGATCTCGAGATCGGTGGGCATGGACACGAGCGCTGCTCCTCTCGGATCTTCGGCCCCGGTTTCCCGGCCGGGGCCACCTCCGAAGGCTAGATGCACTCTGTTCGCTTATCCTGGCCAATCCTGTGGTGATGGCACCGGGCACATGCGGCGCTGCTACGCTCGCCGCATGAACATGTGCTCGTGGTGGTGGTTTCACGACAAGTGAGGCCCCACCGCGACCAGAACGTCAACGCCGGTGGCCACAGCACCGGCGTCTCTTTTTTGGAGGAGACAGTGGCAGGCAAGACGCTCTTCTCGGGGATCCAGCCCACGGGGAACATCCACATAGGCAACTACTTGGGAGCGCTCCGCAATTGGGTGGCTCTCCAGGACGACGACTACAACTGCGTGTACTGCGTCGTCGACCTGCATGCCATAACGGTTCCTCAGGATCCGACGGAGTTCTATGCCGATCGGCACAGCGCGGCCAAGGTTCTCCTGGCTATGGGGATCGATCCCGATCGGTCGCTCTTCTACTTCCAGAGCCAGGTCCCCCAGCACACCGAGCTGGCGTGGATTCTGAGCACGATCGCCTCCACCGGCCAGCTGAAACGCATGACCCAGTTCAAGGAGAAGGCCGACAAGGCCGGATCGAATCTGGGCCTGTTCTCGTATCCGGTGCTCATGGCCGCCGACATCCTGTTGTACCACGCCGAAGTTGTGCCCGTGGGCGAGGATCAGAAGCAGCACCTGGAGCTGACCCGGGACCTGGCGGAGCGCTTCAACAGCCGCTTTGGGGAGGAGTTCCCTCTGCCTGAGCCGATCATCCCCAAGACAGGAGCCCGGATCATGTCGCTGCAGGATCCGACACAGAAGATGTCGAAGTCGGATCCCGACGTCTCCAGCCGGATTCTCGTGCTCGACGATCCCGATACGATCCGCGATCGCGTGAAGCGTGCCGTCACCGACTCGGGCACTGACGTGCGCCACGATTGGGAGGCAAAGCCCGGGGTTTCCAACCTGATCGAGATCTTCTCACTGTTCACCGAGACCCCGATCGCCGAGATCGAGGAGGCGTACGGCGACTCGGGGTACGCCAAGTTCAAGGAGGTCGTCGCCGAGGCGATCATCACCGGGTTGGCCCCGGTGCGCAGGGCCTTCAACGCTTTCGCCGACGCCGAAGTGGACCGGCTCATGCAGCGTGGCGCCCTGGACGCGCGCACCCGGGCCGAAGGGTTCCAGCAGTCGGTGCGGCGCCGGGTCGGACTCAAGGGCTGAGGCACAGGCGCAGGTAGTACCCTGCCGCCAAGTCGGCACCGAGGAGGCGGCGTGGACATCGATATCGGCTTCGGCAAGTCGGGGCGGCGTGCCTGGGGATTCGACGACATCGCCATCGTTCCGAGCCGCAGGACCCGTGACCCCGACGACATCGACCTGAGCTGGGAGATAGACGCCTACACCTTCGAGCTGCCGCTCATGGCCGCGGCCATGGACTCGGCGGTCAGCCCGGCCACGGCGATCGCCATCGGCAAGCTCGGCGGCCTGGCCGTGCTCAACCTCGAAGGCCTCTGGACCCGCTACGAGGATCCCGAGCCCTGCTTCGAGGAGATCGCATCCCTGGCCCCGGGCGATGCAACCCGCCGCATGCAGGAGATCTACCAAAAGCCGGTCGAGCCCGATCTGATCGGGAAGCGTATCGCCGAGATGAAGGCTGCCGGCATCGTCACCGCCGCCAGCCTCACCCCGCAGCGCGTCGAGCAGTACGCCGGCCTCACGATCGAAGCCGGCCTGGACATCCTCGTCATCCAGGGCACCGTGGTTTCCGCCGAGCACGTGTCGACTCGTTCGGAGCCTTTGAACCTCAAGGAGTTCATCGCCGAGTTCGCCCTTCCCGTCATCGTCGGCGGCTGCGCCTCGTACTCCACCGCACTACATCTGATGAGGACCGGGGCGGTCGGCGTGCTCGTGGGTGTAGGGCCCGGAGCAGCCTGCACCACCCGGGCTGTGCTCGGAGTCGGTGTGCCCCAGGCCACCGCCATCGCAGATGCCGCCGGCGCCCGCATCCGCTACCTCGACGAGACCGGGCGCTACGTGCACGTCATTGCCGACGGCGGGATGCGCACCGGTGGCGACGTGGCCAAGGCCATCGCCTGTGGGGCCGATGCCGTCATGCTCGGCTCGCCCATCGCCTCGGCCGCCGAGGCTCCCGGCAAGGGCTACCACTGGGGTATGGCCACGTTCCATCCCACGCTTCCGCGTGGAGCAAGGGTCGAGGTCGGCTCGTTGGGCACGCTCGAGGAGATCATCGTGGGCCCGGCTCACGAAGACGATGGCAGGCGAGCCCTTTTCGGGGCGCTGCGCGTCTCCATGGCGACGACGGGCTACGCCGATCTCAAGGAGTTCCAGAAGGCCGAGGTCATGGTGGCCCCGGCGCTGCAGACGGAGGGCAAGGCTCTCCAGCGGTCCCAGCGGATCGGCATGGGTTGATGGCCGATCGGGTCATCGTCATCGACTTTGGGGCCCAATACGCCCAGCTCATCGCCCGCAAGGTCCGTGAAGCCGACGTCTTCTCGGAGATCGTCTCCAGGGACCTACGCGCCGCCGAGATCGCTGCCATGGAGCCGGTGGGGATCATCCTCTCCGGTGGCCCGGCCTCGGTCTACGCCGAGGACGCCTACGTGCTCGATCCGGAGATCCTCGAGCTGGGCATCCCGGTATTGGGCATCTGCTACGGCCACCAATCCATCGCCTATGCCTTGGGCGGCAAGGTGGAACGCCGGGAGTCGTCCGAGTTCGGCAAGACCGAGCTGGAGGTGCCTGGGCCGTCTCTGCTCTTCACCGGCCTCCCCGAGCGCCAGACCGTGTGGATGAGCCACAACGACGCGGTGACCGCGGCCCCCGCAGGCTTCACCGTCACGGCTTCGACGGCAGCTTCGCCGGTTGCCGCAATGGAGAACACCGAACGCAGGCTGTTTGGGGTGCAGTTCCATCCGGAGGTTGTTCACACCGAGCACGGGCAGGAGATGCTGAGGCGGTTCCTTCTGCAGGCGTGCGGAACCCGTGCCGACTGGACCCGGGAATCGATTATCGATCAGGCGGTGGCGAGCATTCGGGAGCGGGTGGGGAAGGAGAAGGTGATCGCCGCCCTCTCCGGAGGCGTCGATTCGGCGGTGGCCGCGGCTCTGGTGCACCGGGCGGTGGGCGATCAGCTCACTTGCGTCTTCGTCGATCACGGTCTTCTGCGTGTCGGCGAAGCGGAGCAGGTGGAGGAGGTGTTCCGGGCCAACTTCAAGGCCGACCTGGTGCACGTGAAGACCGCCGACCGTTTCCTGAGCGCCTTGGAGGGGATCACCGACCCCGAGGCCAAGCGGCTCATCATCGGCGAGACCTTCATCCGCGTCTTCGAGGAGGCCGCCCGCCAGGTCGGTGCGCGTTTCCTGGTTCAGGGCACGCTGTATCCGGACGTGATCGAGTCGGGCACTCGGGATGCCGCTCGCATCAAGAGCCATCACAACGTCGGAGGGCTGCCCGAGCTCATGGATCTGGACCTCGTTGAGCCGCTGCGAGATCTGTTCAAGGACGAGGTCAGGGCGGTGGGGGAGGAGCTGGGTCTGCCCGAGGAGCTGGTTTGGCGGCACCCGTTCCCAGGGCCGGGACTGGCGGTGCGCATCATCGGCGAGATCACGCGGGAGCGCCTGGAAATACTCCGGGCTGCCGATGCCATCTTCATGGAGGAGCTGCGCCGGGCCGGCCTGTACAGGGAGATCTGGCAGGCCTTTGCCGTGCTGCCTGCCATCCGCTCGGTCGGGGTCCAGGGGGATGAGCGCACATACGCCTACCCGCTCGTTCTTCGAGCCGTCACAAGCGAGGACGCCATGACTGCCGACTGGGCCCGGATCCCCCATGAGGTCCTCGAGCGCATATCGTCGCGGATCATCAACGAAGTGCCGGGCGTCAATCGTGTGGCATACGACATTTCCTCGAAGCCTCCTGCCACAATTGAATGGGAGTAGACGACCTTCTCAAGGGGGAACCACGCGTCTCCGATATTCCCCCTTGACCGGCACACGCCGGGAGGTGAAAGAAGATGACCTTCGCGGACGACGCCGAACTGCGGGAGATCTTCCAGATGGAGATCGCCGAGCGGGCCGACCGGCTGGTAGAGGGCGCTCGCGCCTTCGTCTCCGGCAAGCCCACCGGCGATTTGGCCCACGACCTGTTCCGGGAGGGCCACACGATCAAAGGCACGGCCCGCATTATGGGCTTCATTGCGCTTTCCGATGCCGGCAAGCTCCTCGAGTCCGCCTGGCGGGGCATCGACGAGGGGGAGCTCACGATGACGCCCGAGCTCGCTGAGAGCCTGGAACGGCTCAGCTGCGAGATCATGCCGGCTGTCGATGGTGATCCGGAGATCGGCACGCCGGCTCTGGCCGAAGCGGTTCGGGCCGTCGAAGCGCAGCTCGCCACCTAGTCTCACCGGGACGCCGCCGGGCCTCTCCGAGCTTCTCCGACCCCCTGGAGACCCCGTTGTTGCAGCGCGTCCACACTAGCCTTCGTATCGTCGATGCAGCCTCGAGCCGGGCGGTCAGGGCCAGCGGGAGAACCGTCGCCGGCTTCTCCTGAGGTACATGCGACGGCGTCGACTGGGCGCCGTTCGCCGTTTCGCGGAGCCGTGTTGAAAGAACGTGGCGTTTCTACTTCCTCAAGGGGTGCCGCTGTGCCGTCGATATCCACCCTGACCGGCTTGAGTCACGGGATGAATCGTGCCCTCAATCGACGAAGCTGAGCTGCGCGAGCTTTTCCATTCGGAGGTTGCCGAACGGGCCGAGAGGCTCGTAGAGGGCGCTCGCGCCTATGCCTCGGGAGATGCCGACCGCTCGTTGGCCCACGACCTGTTCCGCGAGGGCCACACGATCAAGGGCACGGCCCGGATGATGGATTTCACCGCGGTTTCCGACGCCGGCAAGCTTCTCGAGGACATCTGGCGCAGCATCGATGACGGTGAGATCGCCGTGACCAGAGGTTTGGCCCGAGGCCTGGAGAAGCTGGCCGCCGAGCTCCCGGCCGCAGTGGATGCCGATCCCGAGACGGGGACGCCCGGACTGGCCGAGGCCGTTCGCCTTGTGCGCAAGGAGCTGCGGTCCGAGGACGCCTTCGACGACGAGGAAGATGGCGGAGGCCGGCTGCCCACGGGCGGGCCGGCGGTGAGCGAAGGCGGGTGGAGAGCCCCCGACGGGTCGGATCTGGGAGGTCTTCTCGGTGTCATCGACACATTCGCGTTCGGGGAGAACGTGCGGGTCAATGCCGCCAGCCTCTTTCAGCTCATCAACGAAGTGTGTTCGCTGCGTGTCGACGCCGAGGCCTTGGGGAACCTGGTGGGCGATATTACGAGGTCGCTGGACGATCCCGATCTGATGAGGGAATACGTGGGCCGGCTCGCCGCGTCGGTTGCGGCGGCCGACAAGGTGATTCACAACCTTCAGGGGCAGGCGATTCAGTTGGCGGCCACTCCGCTGAGCGAGATCACGAACACCTTTTACCAGCTCGTGCGCTATCTCGCCCGCAAGGCGGGGAAGGACATTCGCTTCGAGCTGGTCGGCGATGAGATCGCCGTTGACCGGCAGGTTCTCGAGCGGCTCTCCGACCCGCTTCGTCACCTGCTGGTGAATGCCGTCGATCACGGTGTGGAGAAGGCGGAAGTCAGGGTCGCCGCCGGCAAGCCACCCACTGCCACACTCGCCATGCGTGCCTCGGTGGAGGACAACAGGCTCACGATCGTTGTCGAGGACGACGGGCGGGGTATCGAGTGGGATGCGGTGCAACGCAGCGCCATCCAGCGGGGTCTGCTGCCGCCTCGGACCGAGACCGATGTGGAGGCGCTGCGCTCGCTGCTTTTTGCCCCCAACTTCTCCACCGCCGTGCCGGGCGAGCTGGTCGGCGACGGCAACGGCCTGGCTACCGTTGCCGAGGCGGTGGAATCGCTGCGGGGAAGCCTGCGGCTCGAGACCGAACCCGGGAACGGCACGAGGGTGATTCTCACCGTGCCGACTTCGAGGGCGCTCCAGGACGTCGTGCTCATCACCGCTGCCGGTCAGACCTGGGGTATCCCGGAGATCGCCGTGCTCGACCAGCTCCCTCTCGAATCCGTGGATCTCACCACTACGTCGCAACGGGCCGAGGTGACGTGGCGGGGTTCGAGGATCCCGGTGATTTCGTTTGCCGAGACGGTGGGCCTCGTGGAGTCGGATCCGCCTTCGAAGGTGCTCGTCGTCTCCAGCACCGTGGGCCCGGTCGGGTTCCTCGTCGCCAGCGTCATTGGCCGTCGCCAGGTGGCGGCCCGGGAGCTGGGGCCCATCCTCGACGGTATTCCTCACCTCACCGGAGCAGTACTCCTCGGCGGTGGCGACGTCGTGGTCGTTGTCGATCCGAACCGTCTGGCCGAGCGCGCTCGAGCCGTCCCCGATCAAGCCGGTCCTCGGCCCCGGGTGCTCGTTGTCGACGATTCGCGGGGAGCCCGGCAGGTGGTTGGTGGTGCGCTGGGCTCGGCCGGCTTCGAAGTCGACCTGGCCGGCAGCCCGACGGAGGCGCTCAGCGCCATCGCCGAGCAGTCCTTCGACGCCATCGTCGTCGACTACGTGCTGCCCACGATGGACGGAGCCACGCTGGTTCGAAAGATCCGCGAACTGGGTTTCAGCGCCGCCGTCGTCGTGTTGTCCGGTCTGGCGACTGCTGAGGATCAATCTAAGGTCATCGAAGCTGGTGCCGATGCCTATTTCGACAAGGACGACGTTCGCAAGGGCGCGCTGGCAGCCGCTCTCAGTGAACTCGTCGCCGATCGATCAGTAGAGAGGAGTCCGGCATGAAGGTGCTCGTCGCCGACGACAGCCCTGTAGTCCGCCAGGCTCTGAGTCGGCTGCTCGAATCGGCGAATCACCAAGTCGTCGTTGCAGAGGACGGTGCCGAGGCCATCACCTTGCTCCTCGCCGAGCATCCCGACCTGGTGCTGCTCGATCTTCGGATGCCGAGGGTCACCGGTTGGGTGGTGTGCCGCCTCATCAAGGAGGACCCTGTGCTTTCCCGGATCCCGGTGCTGGTGCTCACCGCCTTCGGTGGCGCCGAGGACCGTTTCTGGGCGGAGAAGTCGGGGGCCGATGGTTTTGTCACCAAGGATGAGATGGGATCCGGCCTTCTCGAGCGGATCCACGCAGTCGCCGCCCAGCGGGCCCTCGCCGAGCTGAGCGGGGGCTCCTCGACCACTTCCGAAGATCTCCCCGACGACGTTTTGGCGCGGGTGTGCCAGGTTCTCGACAGGCAGCTCTTCGAAGCCACGATCGTCAACGAGATCATGACCATCGGGGCCCGCTCGCTCGATCTGCGGGAATCACTCGAGGAGACGCTCAAGGCGGTCCGGCGCCTGGTCGCCTTCGACATCGGCGCCGTCGGTCTGCTCTCGGAGCGGTTTGTGGCCATCCGGATGAGCCGGTCGCTTTCCCCGGCGGCGGTCGATGCTTTCCGCGGTGTCGTGGCGCGACATCTCGGCGAGATCGCCGGGGCCGCGCTGGCGCCAGACGACCTGCAGGAGCACCGCTCGGCCGAGATGGGCGCCGAGTTCGACGACTCCGTGCCCTTCGAGCAATGGGGCTCGACACACGTGACGCACCTTCAAGCGCGGGGCAAGGTGCTCGGGGTGCTCGTGCTGGCGGCTCAGGGCTCCAACAAGTTCGACGATCGGGTGCCGCGCACGATGAGGGCCATCCTGCCGGCCATCGCCACTGTCGTCGATGGCGCCAGGCGGTTCCAGCAGGCCATCACCGAAGAGGTCTCTGCCTCCCTTTCCGCTATGTAGCCGCCGCCGGCGGATAATCACATCGACCAGATTCGCCCCCGGCGCTGCCCGTATACTCATCGCCGCTGTGCCCGAATCCCAGCTGTTCGCCGACTTGAATCCGTCCCAGCGCGAGGCCGTTGCCGCCACCGAGGGCCCTGTGCTGGTTGTGGCAGGTGCCGGGTCCGGCAAAACGCGTGTGCTGACGTATCGAATCGCTCACCTGATCCGTGATCTTGGAGTGTCGCCGTTCTCCATCCTGGCCATCACGTTCACCAACAAGGCCGCAGACGAGATGAAGCAGCGGGTGACTCAGCTCATTGGCGGTGTGGCACGGGGGATGTGGGTCTCGACATTCCACAGCGCCTGTGTGCGCATTCTGCGCCGGGACGCCTCTCTGCTCGGCTACCGCTCCTCCTTCTCCATCTACGACGACATCGACGCCTTACGCCTCGTCGAGTACTGCGTGCGGGATCTGGACCTCGACTCCAAACGTTTCCCTCCCCGGGGCATCCGGGCCGCCATCAGCTCGGCCAAGAACGAGCTGATCGACTTCGAGTCCTTCGCCTCGCAGGGAGCCGGTCCCTATCACGAGCGGGTGGCCGAGGTCTACCGCCTCTACCAGCAGCGTCTGCTGGAGGCCTCGGCCATGGATTTTGACGACCTGCTCATGGTGACAGCGGAGCTGCTGGATGTCTTCCCCGACGTGCTCGAGCACCACCAGGATCGTTTCCGATACCTGCTGGTGGACGAGTACCAGGACACGAACCATGCCCAGTACCGGCTGGTACAGCTGCTGGGGGCGAAATACCGCAACGTGTGCGTCGTGGGTGACTCCGATCAGAGCATCTACGCTTTCCGCGGCGCCGACATTCGCAACATCCTCGAGTTCGAGCGGGACTACCCGGACGCCCGTGTCGTGCTGCTCGATCGCAACTACCGTTCGACGGAGACGATCCTCGATGCCGCCAACGCGGTCATCTCCAACAACACGAGCCGCAAGTCCAAGCACCTTTGGACCGACCTCGGCACCGGGGAGCCAGTCATCGTGTACCACGCCGAGGACGAGCACGACGAGGCCGCCTTCATTGCCGAGCAGCTCGATGAGCTGAGGGCGTCCGGTTTCACCGCCTCCGATGTCGCCGTCTTCTATCGGACCCACGCCCAGAGCCGGGTGCTCGAGGAGGTGCTGGTGCGCTACGGCGTGCCCTACCAGGTGATCGGCGGTCCCAAGTTCTACGACCGTCGT
Organism: uncultured Acidimicrobiia bacterium; assembly: GCA_964633975.1. GTDB lineage: Bacteria > Actinomycetota > Acidimicrobiia > Spongiisociales > UBA11373 > CAZWKX01. Next base: position 18,447 of record CAZWKX010000023.1, on the reverse strand, counting down.
GAGGTCAAGGATGTGCTCGCCTACCTTCGGGCGATCGTCAATCCCGATGACACGGTGGCGGTGAAGCGGGTGGTGAACGTCCCCAAGCGGGGTATCGGTGCCACCACGGTGGCGCATTTGGACCGCGCCGCCGAAGACGCCGGTTCCACCTTCTACGAGGCGCTGGAGCGGGTTTCGGACATCGGCAGGATCTCTGCGCGAGCCCGGCGCCAGATCGAGGAGTTCCTCGCCGTCATGGAGGAGCTGCGTGGAGAGGCGGAGGCGGGACCGCGCGCCGCCCTGCAGGCGGTCATGGAGAACACCGGCTACATCGCCGAGCTGGAAGCCGAAGGCAAGGTGGAATCGCTGAGCCGCGTCGAGAACCTGCGCGAGCTGCTGTCCGTGGCCTCCGAGTTCGAGGAATCCGGGCCGTTGGGCGGCACCGGAGACGAAGTCTGGGAGGACCTCGACGGGATGCGCCGTCTGGAGCTGTTCCTCGAGTCGGTGAGTCTGGTGTCGGACGTCGATTCCCTCGATGAGGAGGCTGGGGTCATCACCCTCATGACTCTGCACAACGCCAAGGGGCTCGAGTTCCCGGTGGTGTTCGTCGCCGGCATGGAAGAAGGCGTGTTCCCTCATGTGCGCTCGCTCGGCGACCCCGGGGAGCTGGAAGAGGAGCGGCGCCTCGCCTATGTGGGGATCACGAGGGCGCAACGCCGGCTGTATCTGACTCTGGCTACGACCCGGAATCTGTGGGGCATGGCCAACTACAACAGTCCGAGCCGGTTCCTCGGCGAGATACCCGGGGCCTTGCTCGCGGCTGCTCCCCAGCGACAACGCAGCTCAAAGTTGGAGGGAACCTCTCCGCGGCCGACGCTGGGCGGGGACGAGCTTGCCGAGGGCGACCGAGTCCGGCACCGGCAGTGGGGCGGAGGCCGGGTGGTCTCCGTGAGCGGCACCGGGGAGCGGGCGGAGGCCGTGGTGGAGTTCGATGAGCACGGGAGCAGGCGGCTGCTGTTGGCATGGGCGCCGCTGGAGAAAGAGTGATTCTTGGCACACGCCAAGAATCACTCCAGAGTCCAGAGTCCAGAATTCAGAATCGGCAGTTCGGTGCGTCGACTCTGAACTCTGAATTCTGAGTTCTGCCGTCTCGGCAAAGCCTTTCTGCCGAGCGCTAACCTCGGCCCGTCATGCCCCGCCGAATCCTCATCGCCAAGCCGGGTCTGGATGGGCACGATCGCGGCGCCAAGGTCATCGCCCGGTCGTTGCGCGACGCCGGCTTCGAGGTCGTCTATTCGGGTTTGTTCCAGACGCCTGAGCAGATCGTGGAGACGGCCATCCAGGAGGATGTCGCCGGCATCGGGCTTTCGCTGCTCTCGGGGGCACACATGACGCTCTTCACCCGGGTCATCGAGGCGCTCGAGGAGCGCGACGCCACCGATATCGTCCTGTTCGGCGGTGGTGTCATTCCCCGCGAGGACGCCGTGGCGCTGAAGGAGCGGGGAATGGCTGAGATTTTCACGCCGGGCGCGCCGCTTCGTGACATCGTGGCGTGGGTTGAGGAGAACGTGCCCGGGTAGGAAGGAGCTCGGTGGATCTCTTCGAGTACCAGGGCAAGATGCTGCTCGGCGGCATGGGGGTGCCCGTACCCGAAAGCAAGCTGGCTCGGACCCCCGCCCAGGCGCGGCAAGCCGCCTCCGAGCTCGGCGGTCCCGTGATGGTCAAGGCGCAGGTGCAGACCGGCGGCCGGGGCAAAGCGGGCGGCATAAGAGCCGCCAAGCGCCCGGCCCAAGCCGAAGTGGAGGCGGCCAAGATCCTCGGCACGGACATCGGGGGGATGGTCCGAGCCGTTCTCGTCGAGCGCGCCGTGACGATTGAGGCGGAGTACTACGCCTCGTTCAGCCTCGATCGGGCGGCGCGTCAACACTTGGCCATGGTCAGCGGGCGCGGTGGCGTCGACATTGAGACCGTCGCCGCCGAGGCCCCTGAGGTCGTGGTGAAGATGCGCATCGACCCGGTGGCGGGCCTGGCCTCGTGGCAGGCGAACGAGCTCGTCTTCCGGGCCGGCCTCGACCGTTCCACCGCCGGGAAGGCGGCGGCCGCGTTGCTTCGCCTGTACCGCGCCTATGTGAGCCTCGACGCCGATCTGGTTGAAGTGAACCCGTTGGCTCTCACCAAGGAGGGCGATGTCGTCGCTCTCGATGCCAAGGTCGTCCTCGACGAGAGCGCCTTCTTTCGCCATCCGCAATTCGCCGAGCTGCGCGAAACGTTCTCCGAGGAGCCCATCGAGAGAATGGCCCGGGAGCGGGGCTTCAGTTTCGTCGAGCTCGACGGTTCGGTGGGCATCATCGGGAATGGAGCCGGCCTTGTCATGTCGACGCTGGACGTGGTGTCGCTGGTGGGGGGTGCGCCGGCCAACTTCCTCGACGTGGGAGGTGGGGCCGGCCCGGAGACCATCTGCGGTGCCATCGACACTCTCGCCCACGACGAGACGGTTCGTGTGGTGCTCATCAACATCTTCGGCGGCATCACGCGGTGCGATCTGGTGGCCGAGGGGATACTGCACGCGCTCCGGGATGAGGCACTGCCGTGGCCGGTCGTGGTGCGGCTCGACGGCACCAATGCAGCCGAGGGTCGGGCGATACTCGCCGGGGCGATGGATCGGGTGGAGGCGGCTCCGACCATGCTCGAGGCGGCCCGCCGGGCCGTCGAGTTGGCGGGGGGCTTCTGATGGCGATTTTGGTCGACGAGCACACCCGGTTGCTGGTCCAGGGCCTCACCGGCCGTGAGGGATCCTTCCACGCCCTGCGCAATCGGGCCTACGGGACCAACCTCGTGGCCGGAGTGACCCCGGGCAAGGGCGGCGGCGATGTCGAGGGTGTGCCGGTCTTCGACACCGTGTCCGAGGCGGTCGAGGCGACCGGCGCCAACACGGCCATGACGTTTGTGCCGGCCCGACATGCCGCCGATGCCCTGCTGGAGGCGGGAGCCGCCGACGGCATCGATTTGATCGTCTGCATCACCGAAGGTGTCCCCACCCACGACGAAGCTCGCGTCTTCAACTACCTTCGCCAGACCAGCGAGACAGTACTCGTCGGGCCCAACTGCCCCGGCATCATCTCACCGGGCAAGGCCAACGTCGGCATCATGCCTCACGAGATCGCCACTCCGGGCCCTGTAGGTGTGGTATCCCGCTCGGGCACTCTCACCTACCAGGCCATCCACGAGCTCACATCTCTGGGGATCGGCCAGTCGACGTGTGTCGGCATCGGCGGCGATCCGGTGCCGGGGACCACGTTCGTCGATGTGCTTCGGCGCTTCGAGGCCGATCCTGAGACCGAGGCGATCGTCCTCATCGGAGAGATCGGTGGGGAAGCCGAACAAGAGGCCGCAAGGTATGTGGAGACGAGCGTCACCAAGCCGGTTGTCGCCTATATCGCAGGTTTCACCGCTCCCATCGGAAGGAAGATGGGTCACGCCGGAGCCATCGTCAGCGGCTCGAGCGGCACCGCGGTGGCCAAAAGAGAAGCTCTCGAGGCCGCCGGGGTCGCCGTGGCCACCTATCCGACGGAGATAGGTGAAGCGGTGGCGCGTGTCCTCTGAGGCGCAGGGCGGGGTGTCATGGAAAGCTCAGAATTCAGAGTTCAGAATCGTGTGAGCGGCAGCTTCCGTGACTGCAATCTGCATTCTGCATTCTGGGCTCCGCGGGGCCCACAGTGACTGAGCTTGCCGCCGGGCTTTCCATCGGTCTCGGGGCCGGGCTCACGCCGGGGCCGCTGCTCACCCTCGTCTTCACATCGAGCATCGAGCGGGGTTTTGGCGCCGGTGTCCGAGTGGCACTCGCCCCTTTGATAACCGATGCCCCGATAGTGGTCCTCGGCGTCGTGGTGGCCGGCACAGTGCCCGATGCGGTGATGAGAGGACTGGGCATGGCCGGTGGCGTTCTGGTGGCCGCTCTCGGGGTGCACACGATCTGGCGGGCGCGGACCGGCCCCGAGACGCTCGCCTCAGCGGCAGGGGCGCAGGATGTTTGGCGCGGCGCTCTGGTCAACGCGCTGAGCCCCCACCCGTGGGTCTTCTGGATGGCGGCAGGGGGACCTCTCCTGGTCGCCGCCTGGCGCCGCAATCCGGTGTTCGGTGTTGTCTTCCTCGCCGGCTTCTACTCGATGCTCGTCGGCAGCAAGGTGGCTGTGGCCTGGCTGGCCGCCCGGGGGAGCGGCCGGCTCGGCCGGTCCTGGCGCCGCGGCCTCCTGGTGCTCGGCGGCGCGGCCTTGATCGGGGGAGGCGCGGTGCTGCTGTGGCAGGCGGCTCAGGGGCGGCTCTAGTCCTTGGTTTGCCGGACTGTGCGGCAACATCCCGCCGACTAGCGTCCCTGAAGATGGTCGACGTCCCCACGTTCGTGCGCCCCATCGAGTGGCCCGCCAGCGGTCCGCTCGTAATCGGGCTGGGCGGGGGCTCAGGCTCGGGGAAGACGACCATTGCCCTCTCCATCGTGGAGGCCATCGGAGCCGAATCAGTGGAGCTGATACAGCACGACGCCTACTACCGCCACAGTGATCTTCCTCTGGAGCAGCGGGCCCGGGTCAACTACGACCATCCCGATTCTCTCGAGACCGATCTTTTGGTCCACCACATCGAGGAGCTGTTGGCGGGGCGTTCGGTGCAACGTCCCGTGTACGACTTCACTGTGCACAACCGGGCGGAGGAGACGGTGCTGGTGGCGCCGAAGCCGGTGATCATCGTGGAGGGGATCCTGGTCCTGGCCGAACCGGAGCTGAGGGAGATGATTCATCTCAAGATCTACGTGGACGCCGATGCCGACCTGCGGGTCCTTCGCCGCCTGGAGCGGGATCTCGAGGAGCGGGGACGGTCCTTCGAAGCGGTGCACGATCAGTACCTGGCCACGGTGCGGCCCATGTATCTGCAGTTCGTGGAGCCCTCGAAGCGCTATGCCGACGTCATCATTCCCGGGGTGTGCAACTCGGTAGCTGTGGGCACGGTGGTATCGATGATTCGCGAGGCTCTGCGCGTCGGTTAGCGCACGGCGTCCGGCCCAGGGCGGCCTGAGTTCTTATGCCCTCGGCCATGGGTGGAGACGGCGGCGTCAGCTTCTAAGCTGCGGGCCGAGGGAGGTCTATGGAGAAGCTGGCCGTTCTGGTCTCCGGCTCGGGTACCAACCTTCAGGCGATACTCGATGCCGCCGCCGCCGACCCCGACTTCGGCGCCGAGGTGGTCGTTGTGATATCTGATCGTGCCGAGGTGCGGGCTCTGGAGCGGGCCGAGAGCGCCGGCGTCCCCGCGGTTGTAGTGCCCTGGAACCGCGACCGTGCCACACACACCGGTGCCATCTGCGACGTCGCGCAGGAGTATGGCGCCACTGCCATGGTGCTGGCCGGCTACATGCGCGTCTTGCATGCCGAGGCCATCCGCCGTTTCCCCGACCGGATACTCAACATCCATCCCGCTTTGCTCCCTTCGTTCCCCGGAACCCACGGAGTGGCCGAAGCGCTGGAGTACGGCGTCAAGGTGTCCGGCGTCACCGTGCACTTCGTGGATGAGCACGTCGACCACGGGCCGATTATTGCTCAGCGGGTCGTGCCCGTGCTGTCCGGAGACACCGAGGACGATCTGCACGCCCGCATCCACGAACAGGAGCACGTGCTTTTCCCCGAGGTGGTGAAGGCATTCGCCCACGGTCGTCTGCATGTCGAGGGACGTCGCGTTGAATGGAGAGAACCATGACCCGTATCCCGGTAAGGCGCGCTCTGATCTCGGTCTCGGACAAGACCGATCTCGTGCCGTTCGTGCGCCGCCTCGTCGCCGCCGGCGCCGAAATCGTGTCGTCGGGTGGCACGGCACTGATGCTCAGGGAGGCTCACCTGCCGGTGATGTCGGTTGCAGAGGTGACCGGAGCGCCGGAGATCCTGGGCGGGCGGGTCAAGACGCTGCACCCCAAGATCCACGGCGGCATCCTGGCCGACGTGTCGAATCCGAGCCATGCCGCCGATCTCCAGATCCACGGCATCGAACCCTTCCAGCTCGTGGTGGTGAACCTGTATCCGTTCGAGGCGACGGTGGCTGACGACCCGACGCTCGCCGAAGCTCTCGAGCACATAGACATCGGGGGCCCGGCCATGATCCGGGCCGCGGCGAAGAACTTCGGCTCCGTCGGCGTGGTCGTCTCGCCCGATCAGTACGAGGATGTCGCCGCAGCCGTGGAAGCGGGCGGGCTCGACGGCCAGCTTCGAGTCTCACTGGCCCGCCGTGCCTTCTTCCGCACCGCCGCCTACGACGCCGCCATACTCGGCTATCTGACCGGCGACGGGTTCCCCAGCTACCTGGTGCTTCCTCTGGAGCGGGTCGGCTCTCTCCGGTACGGAGAGAACCCCCACCAGAAGGCGGCCGCCTACACCGACGGGACCGGCTGGTGGACCCAGGCCCGCTTCGTGCAGGGTAAGGCGCTGTCATTCAATAACCTCGTCGACGCCGAGGCGGCGTGGCGCCTCGTCAACGACCTGGATGTCCCGGCGGCGGTCGTGGTCAAGCACACCAATGCTTGCGGGGCCGCCGAGAGAGCCACGCTGGCCGAGGCGTTCACCGCCGCCTGGGACTGTGACTCGGTTTCGGCATTCGGTGGCGTCGTCGCTTTGAACGCGCCGTTGGACGCCGAGACGGCGGCGGGCATCGCCGAGCGTTTTATAGAGGTCGTCATTGCCCCCGGCCTCGAGCAAGGAGCGGCCGAGGCTTTGAGCGCCCGTCCCGCCATGAGAGTCCTGGAGGCGCCGGTTCCTGGAGGCGCCGATCTCGATCTGCGCCGCGTGGAGGGCGGCCTGTTGGTGCAGGGCCGCGACCGGCCGGACGACGACGTGGGAGCCTGGACCCATGCTGCCGGGCCGCGTCCCGCCGAGGAGACGCTCGCTGATCTGTGTTTCGCCTGGGTGGTGGCGGCGCACACGAAGTCGAACGCCATCGTGGTGGCCCGGCATCGGGCCGCGGTCGGCGTAGGCGCCGGAGACCAGAGCCGGGTGGGAGCGGCGGAGCGGGCCGTGGCTCGGGCCGGGGAGCGTGCCAGGGGCGGTGTTGCCGCCAGCGACGCCTTCTTCCCCTTCCGTGATGGTCTGGACACCCTGGCCGACGCCGGAGTGGTCGCCGTTGTGGAACCGGGCGGGTCGAAACGGGACGGGGAGGTCATGGCCGCCGCAGACGAACGCGGCGTGACGCTCATGTTCACCGGCAGGAGGCATTTCAGGCATTGAGCGCTCGCATTCTCTCCGGCAAGGAAGTGGCGGCAGAACTGCGGTCCGAGGTGGCGGCGCGTGTCGCCGCGCTCGGGAGCCGGGGGAAGTCGGTGGGCCTGGCCACGATCCTGGTTGGCGACGACGCCGCCTCACACGTCTACGTGCGCAACAAGCACCGGGCGGCGGAGGGGGCAGGAATGATCTCCTTCGATTGCCACCTCCCCGCCGAGGCCTCTCAGGCCGAGGTCCTGGCTCAGGTCGAGGAGCTCAACGAAGCGGATGAGGTGGACGGGTATATCGTGCAGCTGCCGCTGCCGGCCGGTCTCGACCCCGAGCCGGTGCTCGACGCCATCGATCCGGCCAAGGACGCCGACGGACTGCACCCGGTGAACCTGGGCAAGCTCGTGCTCGGGCGGCCGCGCCTGCTGCCCGCCACGCCGAGCGGCATCCTGCGCATCCTCGACCATTACGGCATACCCACCGAGGGGGCGTCCGCCTTGGTGGTGGGCCGATCGTTCCTGGTGGGCCGGCCGCTGGCCATCATGCTCGGGTTGAAGGGCCGGGACGCCACGGTGACCCTGGCCCACACCCGCACCCGCGGCCTGGCCGAGCTTGCCCGGAAAGCCGACCTGCTGGTGGTGGCGGCAGGACGCGCCGGGCTGATCGGGGCCGAGCACGTGAAGCCCGGGGCGACGGTCATCGATGTCGGTACCAACCATGTCGGCGATCGTCTCGTTGGCGACGTTGACTTCGAGAGCGTCGTGGCGGTCGCCGGAGCCATCACACCGGTTCCCGGGGGGGTGGGACCTATGACCATCGCCAGCCTTCTGGCCAACACGGTGGCGGCCGCCGAAGCACGGGCAGAGGAGTGACCGGGGAAGGTTTGCGCCCCGCGGCCAGGGCCTACGAGACGGCGAGCGAAGGGTACGAGCGCGGACGGCCGGGCTATCCCAGGGGGGCGGTCGACTGGCTGCTCGCCGATCTGGTGGTCGGAAGCGACTCGCTGGTCGTCGATGTCGGGGCCGGCACCGGGAGGCTCACCGCCGAGCTCGTAAGCCGGGTAGGCAGGGTGGTCGCCGTCGAGCCGGTGGCGGCGATGCGAAAGGTGCTGCGGCGCCGGGTGCCCGGCGCCGAGGTCCTCACCGGCACGGCCCAGGCCCTGCCGCTGAGCGCCGGTGTCCCTGATGCGGTGATTGCGGCTCAGGCCTTCCACTGGTTCGACGGACCCAGGGCATTGGCTGAGGCCCGTCGGGTGCTTCGCCGGGGTGGCAGGCTCGGGCTGATCTGGAACCGGCGGGACCAGACCGACCCGCTGCACAAGGCTCTGACTGCGCTGGTTGACCCCTACCGGGGCGGCGCGCCTTCGCACAGGTCGGGGGCCTGGCAGGGCGCGCTGCAGGCCTTCGACGGCTTTGGGCCTCTGAGCTTGGCTGAGTTGGCCAATCGGTGGCGCCTCGACGAGGCTGCTCTCGTTGCAGCCGTCGTGTCGATCAGATTCATCGCCGCGCTTCCTCCGGCCGAGCGAGAGGCGGTCGCCAGACGAAACAGGGCTCTCTTCGCCGATCATGTGGCCGGCTCGGGCACCGTCGAGGCCCGCTACGTGGTGGAGATCTACAGTGCATCGCGGCTGGAGAGGGTGAAGCGCGGGCGTTCGAGGCCGGCGTTGGTGGCACGCCGGGCCCTGCCGAGGGTGACCTGGTGACACGTTCCGTGCCCGGCATCCGAGCGCCGGCCCGGGAGGCCGCCGGGAGCCGCGATAATCCGTGTCCGAGCTGCAAGGAGCATCATGCCCGAGTCCATCACCAAGGGTGCCTCCGGCCTTCAGGTTCCCGACGAGCCGACGGTGCCCTTCATCGAAGGCGACGGCATCGGTCCCGACATCTGGTCGGCGGCTCGGCGAGTGTTCGATGCAGCCGTCGAGAAGGCCTTTGCAGGCGGGCGCTCCATCGCCTGGGTTGAGGTCCTGGCCGGGCAGAAGGCCTACGACGAGACGGGGGAGTGGCTCCCCGAGGAAACGGTGGCGGCGTTCCGTTCGCATCTCGTCGGGATCAAGGGGCCGCTGACGACTCCCGTGGGCGGCGGCATCCGGAGCCTCAATGTGGCGCTGCGGCAGATCCTCGACCTGTACGCCTGTGTCCGGCCGGTGCGCTGGTACCGGGGAGTGCCCTCGCCGGTGAAACATCCGGAGAAGGTCGACATGGTGATCTTCCGGGAGAACACGGAGGATGTCTATACCGGCAAGGAGCTGGAGGCCGGCACCCCGCAGGCGCGGCGCCTGCTCGAGTTCCTTCACACCGAGTACGGCTGGGAGATCCGGGCCGACAGCGGCGTGGGCATCAAGCCGGTCTCCGAGACGGGCACCAAGCGGCTGGTTCGGGCGGCAATCCTCTTCGCCCTCGGCGAAGGCAGGCGCTCCGTGACCCTGGTGCACAAGGGCAACATCATGAAGTTCACCGAGGGGGCCTTCCGCTCCTGGGGCTACGAGCTGGCCGCCGAGGAGTTCGGCGACCGGACCGTGTCCTGGGAGGCATGCGGTGGCGATCCCGGCGATCGGCTGCTCATCAAGGATGTCATCGCCGATGCTTTTCTGCAGCAGGTCCTCACCCGGGCCGACGAGTACGACGTCTTGGCGACGATGAATCTCAACGGCGACTACATCTCCGACGCTTTGGCCGCCCAGGTGGGGGGCATCGGAATGGCTCCAGGCGGCAACATCAACTACGACACGGGGCACGCCGTCTTCGAGGCCACGCACGGTACGGCACCCAAGTACGCCGGACAGGACAAGGTGAATCCGGGCTCGCTGATGCTCTCAGGGGCCTTTCTGCTTCGCTACCTGGGCTGGGGTGAGGCCGCCGACTTCATCGAACGGGCCCTGGAGGCGGCGGTGGGTGAGGGCATCGTCACCTACGATCTCGCCCGGCTCATGGAAGGGGCGACCGAGGTGAGCACGTCGGAGTTTGCCGACGCCGTCGTCGAGCGCCTGGGCCGTTTCTAGCCGCGGTCCGCTCGCTACCCTTGCTTTCCTTCGACGGAGAATCGATGCGACGTATCACGATCGTGGGCGCCGGCAACTACGGGTCGACGACGGCGCAGCGCCTCGCCGGGATGGGCCTCGTCGACGAGATCGTGCTCACCGATATCGTTGAGGGAAGGCCTCAGGGCTTGGCCCTGGACATGAACCAGGCACGGTGCTTGGAGCGTTTCGGCACCAAGGTCGTGGGCACCAACGACTACGACGACACCGCCGACAGCGAGGTCGTCGTGATCACCGCCGGGGTGCCCCGCAAGCCGGGTATGAGCCGCATGGACCTGCTGGAGGTCAACGCGCGCATCGTCTCCCAGGCGACGCGAGAGATAGTCGCTCGTTCGCCGGAGACCGTCATCATCGTCGTCACCAATCCGCTCGATCATATGACCACTCTGGCCGCCGAGGTGTCCGGGCTGTCCAGGGATAGGATCATGGGCCAGGCCGGCAACCTCGACAGCGCCCGTTTCGCCTGCATCATCGCGGGGGCCGTCGGCACGGACATCCTCGACGTCGAAGCTCTCACGCTGGGCAGCCACGGGGTGACCATGGTGCCGGTGCCGTCACAATGCACGGTGCGGGGCCGGCCGCTCACCGAGGTGCTCGACCGGGCCACCATTGATCAGCTCATCGAGCGTACCCGAGGAGCCGGAGCCGAGATAGTCGGTCTCCTGAAGACGGGAAGCGCCTTCTACGCGCCCTCGGCGGCGGCGGCCAAGATGGTTCGGGCGATCGTCGAGGACTCGGGGGACCTGCAGCCGGTGTGCGCTTGGACCACCGGTGAGTACGGCATCTCGGACGTGTACCTTGGGGTACCCGCTCGTCTGGGCGCAGGAGGCGTGCGGGAGATCGTGGAGCTGCCTCTGACCGACGACGAGCTGGCGGCGCTTCGGGCGGCGGCGGAGGCGGTGCGTCGGAAGACCGCCGAGCTGCGCGATCTGGCTCTCTGACACGGTCCGCGGGCCGAAGCAGAGTTGCTCCTCGGCTTTCTCTGTGGCCTCCAGGCCACCAGATTCCTAAGAAAAAGGCCGCTTTTCGGTCCGCATCACTGATACAGTTACACGATTGTGATTCGCTCAGAAGCGGGAGGAGAGTGAGGCATGAACAAGAAGGATCTCGTCGACGACGTAGCGGCGCGTACCGGTGCTGCGAAGACCGACGCCGCTGTCGCCGTTGACGCCGTCTTCGAAGCGATCACCGACGCTTTGAAGCGGCGCGACAAGATCGCCATCAGCGGGTTCGGGAGCTTCGAGGCGCGTTTCGTCAAGGCACGCCAGGTCTTCAATCCACGTGATCGTGCCCAGAGCACGATCAAGCCGGCCCACTACGCCCCCAAGTTCAAGGCGGGCAAGGGTCTGAAAGACGAAATCGCCTGAGCTGAGGGCGTACCGTGGAGTGCGCCTTTTGGCGCATCGCTGAGTCGCCGGCCCGCCGGCGGCCGCTGGTGATGACCTAGTACTCGACCTCGACTCCTGCGGCCGCCTTGGCGTACTCGCCGAGCATGGCCTGGTTCATCATGAGCTTCGCCATGTTGCCGCTCACCTTGAGCTTGCCGGTCATGAACGCCATCTGGGTGTTGAGTTCTCCTTTGGAGATGGCTGCGGCCGTCTCGTAGTTGTGGGTGATGGTGGCATCGGGCGCTTCTGCGGGCCCTGCCGCCGCCGACAGCTGACCGTTGGCGATCTGCATGTAGTACGTGGGCTCCGTGCCCTCGGGTGCGTCGGGGATCTCGAACTGGAGGGTCAGGTCGATGTCTCCGATGCTGCTCATGAACCCCTCATGAGCGCTGACGGTGGCAACGAGGGCTTCCAGCCATTCTGGGGTGAGGAACTTGGCCAACACGGCTCCTTTCGGCTTCCGCGGCCGAGCCTAGCAACGGGGATGCCGCTCACGGCCGCGCCGTTCGCTTCCGGGCCGAGCGTGGTCCGACTCGCCATAATGATGATGAACGCACCAGCGGAGGCCAGGTGACGACCGCAGAGAAGCCGGCGGCCAGACGTCGCAGGCTCCCGTGGCCGCTCGATTTCTATAGGTCATCGGTAGGCAAGAAGTGGGTCATGGCCGTCACCGGCGTGGTGCTTCTCGGCTTCCTGCTGGTGCACATGATCGGGAACTTGAAGCTGTACATCGGTCCCGGGGCGATCAACGAGTACGGCGAGGCGTTGCGGGATCTCGGGGGCCACCTGGCCCCGCGCACTCACATTCTGTGGGCGGTGCGATCGGTGCTCATTGTCTCGTTTGCCCTTCACATACATGCCGCCTACGGCTTGACCAGGACCAACTGGCGGGCCCGGTCCGGGCGATATGCCCGCCGCGATTACTTGGTCGCCAACTATGCGTCGCGGACCATGCGCTGGAGCGGCGTGATCGTGGCGTTCTTCATCGCGTTCCATCTCGCCGATCTCACCTGGGGCGCCGAGCCGGCGGCGGTTGGTGGTTTTGTTCGCGGCGATGTGTACGGCAACCTGGTGGCCAGCTTCCAGCGGGTCCCCGTGGCCATCTTCTATGTGGTGGCGAATCTGCTGCTGGGCCTGCACGTTTATCACGGCGCCTGGAGCCTGTTCCAGAGCTTGGGGTGGAGCAACCCCCGCTTCAACGACTGGCGGCGCTATGCCGCCGTCGCCTTCACGGTCGTGGTGATTGGAGGCAATCTGAGCTTCCCCATCGCCGTCCAGGCGGGACTGGTGGGGTGATGCCGTGACCGTCGCCCTCGACGCCAAGATCCCCAAGGCTCCAATCGAGGACATGTGGGAGAAGCATCGCTTCGAGCTTCCGCTCATCTCCCCCGTCAATCGGGGCCGTTTTGAGGTCATCGTGGTGGGAACAGGTGTGGCCGGCGCCTCGCTTGCCTCCACTCTGGGCGAACTCGGATACCGGGTGAAGGTGTTCACCTACCACGACAGCTACCGGCGGGCCCACAGTGTGGCCGCCCAGGGTGGGATCAACGCGGCGAAGAACTACCGAGGGGACGGGGACAGCATCTTCCGCCTCTTCCACGACACGGTGAAGGGAGGCGACTTCCGCTCTCGGGAAGCAAACGTCTACCGGCTGGCCCAGGTGAGTGCTGAGATCATCGACCAGTGTGTGGCGCAGGGGGTTCCATTCGCTCGCGAGTACGGTGGGCTGCTTGCCACTCGCTCGTTCGGCGGTGTCCAGGTGTCGCGTACCTTCTACGCTCGCGGTGCCACCGGGCAGCAGCTGTTGCTCGGGTCCTTTCAAGCTCTGGCCCGGCAAGTTGCGGCGGGCACTGTGGAGCTGCACACCCGCGCCGAGATGCTCGATTTGGTGACGGTTGACGGCAGGGCGGCCGGCATTGTGGTGCGCGACATGCTCAGCGGAGAGATCTCCGCCCATTCGGCTCATGCGGTCGTGCTGGCCACCGGTGGGTACTGCAACGTGTACTTCCTCTCCACCAACGCCAAGGCGAACAACGCCTCTGCGATCTGGCGAGCACACCGCAAGGGTGCCCGCATGGCCAACCCCTGCTTCACGCAGATCCATCCGACGAGCATCCCGGCTGATCACGAGTTCCGGTCGAAGATGACGCTCATGTCGGAATCGCTGCGCAACGATGGGCGGGTATGGGTTCCGAAGCAGGAGCGAGACACGCGGGCGCCCGATCAGATCCCGGCGAACGAGCGCGACTACTACCTGGAGCGCCGCTATCCGGCGTTCGGCAACCTAGTGCCCCGCGACGTGGCCTCCAGAGCGGCGAAGAATATGGTCGACGAGGGTTACGGGGTAGGTCCGCTGGCCAACAGCGTCTATCTCGATTTTGCAGAGGCCGTTGAGCGTGTCGGCCGGGACACGATCAAGGAGCGCTATGGGAATCTCTTCGAGATGTACCAGCGCATCACCGGCGAGGACCCCTATGAGGGGCCGATGCGCATTGCCCCGGCACCGCATTTCTCCATGGGCGGACTCTGGGTCGACTACAACCTGGAGACGACGGTGCCCGGCCTGTTTGCCATCGGCGAGGCCAACTTCTCCGATCACGGAGCCAACCGCCTCGGAGCCAACTCGCTGCTGCAGGGTCTCACCGACGGGTACTTCGTGCTACCCAGCACCATCACCTCCCACCTTGCCCCGCTGCTCGGAACGGAGCCCGTGCCGAGTGACCATCCGGCTTTCGGCGAGGCGGAGGCGGCGGCGCGGGAGCGGGTTCGACGCTTTCTGGCCACGAAGGGGAGCCGCACCGTCGATTGGTTCCATCGTGAGCTCGGCAGGACGATGATCGAGCACTGTGGCATGACCCGGCGGGCCGAAGGCCTGCAGCGAGGCATCGCCGAGATCCGGGCGCTGCGAGAGGAGTTCCACAGAGACGTGCTCGTGCCCGGTGAGAACGAATCGCTCAACCAGTCCCTCGAGAAGGCGGGCCGGGTGAGCGACTTCTTCGAGCTTGCCGAGCTCATGTGTCGCGACGCCCTGCACAGGGAGGAGTCGTGTGGCGGCCACTTCCGGGTGGAGCATCAAGACGAAGACGGCGAGGCCAAGCGCAACGACGAGGACTTCTCCTACGTGGCGGCGTGGGGGTTCGCCGGTGAGGATGCCGAGTCGACGCTGGTCAAAGAGCCGCTCGAGTTCTCCTATGCCAAGCCGACGCAGAGGAGCTACCGCTGATGGATTTGACTCTGCGAGTCTGGAGGCAGGAGAAGTCCGAGGCGCGCGGCCGGTTCAAGGTGTATCGCGTGACCGATGTCAGGCCCGACATGTCCTTCCTGGAGCTGCTCGACGTCCTCAACGACCGGCTCACCCTGGCAGGCGAAGAGCCCATCGCTTTCGAGCACGACTGCAGGGAGGGCATCTGTGGCACCTGCGGCTTGATGGTCAACGGGCATGCGCACGGCCCACAGCTGGGAACGGCCACGTGCCAGCTCCACATGAGGCTCTTCTCCGACGGCGACACCATCGTCGTCGAGCCGTGGCGTGCCGCCGCGTTCAGGGTGCTGAAAGATCTGGTCGTCGATCGCTCGCCGCTCGATCGAATAATCGAGGCCGGCGGCTACATCACCGTCTCCGCCGGCAGCGCTCCGGATGCCAATGTGACTCCGATCCCCAAAGAGGCGGCGGAGGCCGCGATGGACGCAGCCGCCTGCATCGGCTGCGGGGCCTGTGTGGCCGCCTGCCCCAACAGCGCCGCCCAGCTCTTTACCGCGGCGAAGGTGGCGCACCTGGGCCTGCTGCCTCAGGGCCAGCCGGAGCGGTGGTCGCGGGCCGAGTCGATGGTGGAGACGATGGAGCGGTTCTTCGGCTCGTGCACCAACCACGGCGAGTGCGAGAAGGCCTGCCCGAAGAGCATCAGTATCGACTTCATCGCCATGCTCAACCGGGACTTCGTGCGGGCCAAGTGGAAGAACCGGAGTCTCGCCGGGCAGAAGCGGTAGGCCGGCGGCCGGCAACGCCGGCACTGGTCGTCAATTAGCCCAGGAATCGCGCGCTACGCGCGCGACTTGCCAGGTAATAGGAGCCACATTCTTGTGATTCAAGAGGTTTTTCCTTTGACATGCGCGCGCTCCGCGCGAGATAATGACATTCAAGTAACTACGGCAGTGTGATTCGGGGGCCGCATGCTGGAGGATCTCAAGAAGGTTCTGGCTCTCGACGAGCTGGCTTGGCAGGACAAGGCCAACTGCAAAGGGGCCAACGCAGACCTCTTCTTCCCCGAACGAGGGGCATCGACACGGACGGCGAAGGGCATCTGCCGCGAGTGCCAGGTTCGTGAGGAATGCCTCGAATTCGCCATACGCACCGGTGAGAAGTTCGGCATCTGGGGCGGCATGTCGGAGCGGGAACGCCGTCGTGTCCGCCGTGAGCGCCAGATCGCCGTAGCCCGCAAGGCGGCCTCCTAGCTCCGGGTTGGCCGCCGGCCGTAGAATCGGCTCCGGTCGCGTGGAGGGGCCGTGTGGGTTGTCGCCATCACCGCAGCAGCCGTTGTCGTGGCGGCCGCGCTTTTCTACCTGCTGCGTCGGCGCACGGCTGCAGAGAAGCCGTTGGTCTCCTTGCCCGGCCACCTGGCTGCTCCCGTCGTGGATTTCACCCTTGCGGGGCCGGAGGCCCGGGTCTACTTCGAGACGGCGCTGCCGACGGTGGAGATGGATCCGAACGTCGGTGCTGCGCTGGTGGAGCGGGCCATCGAGGTAGTCAGGAGCAAAGGAGAGCAACTCCCCATGAGCCAGGTGAGGCGGATCGTTGCTTTCGGCCGGCAAGGTGACCGGTGGTCCGAAGCCGGCGCAGTCGATCTACTCGTTCCCGGGGAGCTGCCTCCGGAGCCGGGAGACGAAGGCCGGCCCGGGCGCGGCTTCGACCCGCTGGAGCACTTGGACGACTACCCGGGTTGGCCGCCCCGGCTCGAGGTGGCGAGAAGGGAAGACGAGCTGGCGCCGCTGGGTCACGAGCTGCGGCTGCCGGCCGCCGTCACCGGGCGGCTGCGGGCGCAAGGTGTCGATCCCGAGAGTGCCGGCGCCGGTCCCCTCGTTCTCGGTGTCATGGAGATGACCGGATACACGGCGGTACCCGTCGGCGACGACACATTCCGGGTTCGACGCCTCGGCCGGAGCGCTCTCGTCCGGGTTGTCGAGCACCATGCAGGGGAGCATCCCGAACTCGAGGAGGCGGATCTTCGGCGATTCGTCGTGGACGTTGTGGCTGCCGGTGTCGACGTGGGGCTGCTGGTCACCGAGAAGTACGCCCCGTTTGAGGTCTACGAGTGGGAGCGGCGCGACCGCAGGCTGCGCTTCATCACCCGGGAGCGGCTGCAACGGTTCCTCGATGCGCTGGCCATTGGGTAGCGGGCCGTTGGCGTGGGCCGGACAGAGCGGGATTCGGAATTCAGGATTCAGGCCGCGCCGGGCTTGGATACCGACTCTGAACTCTGAATTCTGGACTCTTTAGCCCTCGTCCTCCACTGCCGGGCTGCGCTCTTCCGGAAAGGCCCCGGTGACGATGAACGTCACGTGCTCGGCGATGTTGACGGCATGGTCGGCGATGCGCTCCATGTAGCGGCCGACACGGGACAGCTCGACGGCGACGTCGAAGCCGATCTGGTCGCTTGCCTTGCCGATGACGGCGTAGAGCTCACCCACGACGTCGTCCACTTCGTCGTCGGCCTCGTCCAGACGTACCGCCGCGGTGGCATCGAGGTCGGCGAGGGTGTCGATGCTGGCCTGGAATAGCTCCGCGGCTCCACGGCAGGCCCGCGCCATCAGTCCGTGGATGTGGGGCGGCATCTGGTAGCCGTCGCGGCGGAGGAGCCCGCGGGCGACGTTGACCGCCAGGTCGCCACTGCGTTCGATCTCGTAGAGGACCCTCGTTATGGAGACGCAGAAGCGCAGGTCGCCGGCCACCGGCTGTTGACGGGCGAGGATCTCGAAGACTCGCTGCTCCAGATCGACGTACTTGCGATCGATCTCGTCGTCGGCTTCTTTCGCGGCGCGGGCCAGGTCGAGGCGGTTCTCCAGGAGTGCCTCGGAGGCGCGTCGGGTGTTCTCGAGCACGAGTGAGCCGAGCTCCACGGCGCCACGGCGGACTTCGTCGAGTAGGTCCTCGAAGTGTTTGCGGATGTCGTCGTTGCTGCGGTGTGTCATGCGGTTCCCCTATCCGAAGCGGCCGGTGATGTAGTCCTCGGTGGCTTTTTGGGAAGGTTTGGTGAAGATGATCCCCGTATCGTCGTATTCAACGAGCACCCCGGTGCGCTGGCCGCCACGGCTCATGTCGACGGTGAAGAAGGCGGTGCGGTCGCTCACCCGCGCCGCCTGCTGCATGTTGTGGGTGACGATGACGATCGTGTAGTCCTGCTTCAGCTCCAGCATCAGCTCCTCGATGCGCAAGGTAGCAATCGGGTCGAGGGCGGAGCATGGTTCGTCCATCAGAACGACGTCCGGGTTGGTGGCGATGGCGCGAGCGATGCACAACCGCTGCTGCTGGCCGCCCGAGAGCGCGTTGGCCGGATCGTTCAGTTTGTCCTTCACCTCGTCGAAGAGGACGGCTCGTCGCAGCGACTCCTCGACGAGGCCGTCCATGTCGCCTTTGAAGCCGGCGATGCGAGGCCCGAAGGCGATGTTGTCGTAGATCGACTTGGGGAATGGGTTGGGCTTCTGGAACACCATCCCGATGTGGCGCCGGACCTCGACGGGATCGACCCCGTCCCCGTAGATGTCCACGCCGTGGTACTTGATCGATCCTTCGACGCGGGCACTCTCTATG
>CAZWKX010000022.1:30406-35964 GCA_964633975.1 uncultured Acidimicrobiia bacterium | reverse complement strand
GGGCCAGCGTCACTCACTGTCATCATTCCCAGTCTCCCTCCTAAGGCGGGAGTCCCGAGGCCCACAGGGCTGAGGGGAGGGGGGTGCTCGTCCCACCGCAGAAGACACACCCCTGTGCCACCAGCAAACGAAGAGCATTGCAAGTCGACTGAACGAGTCGAGCCAGGAGCTGGACGACCTCATTAATCATCCGGCCCGACACTCAAGAAGCTCCAGTAGTGAGGCGACTGACCGGCTCATGAAGGATGTGCTCGGTGCGTCTGGGCCACTGAAGTGAAAGGTGCCATAGCCTGTTCTTTGCCGATAGCGAGTCGCCGCTCTGAAAGCCAGCTGGGGGACGCGGAGCCAGAGCCCGTGCTAGCGATGGCGCCGCGTGTCTAGCCGATGTCTCGTAGGACCCCATCAGCACGGTTCGGGTCACCCGCGGTATTCCCGTGTACGGGTCCATGCCCGGCCAGTCGTTGGAGCACGGCAGAGGCGAGACCCTCTAGCCCGAGGTTTCCTTGGTTTGGGCGAAGATCTCAGCGATCTCGTCGATAAGGGCAAGGAGCCTGTCGGCCGACGTCAGGTCCATCGACTTCTTCGCCTCACCCGCTTCCTGTGTGGCTCGCCAGAACAGATCGTGCAGATTGGGAAACATGGACAGGTGAACCGGCTTGAAATAGTCGGTCCACAGCACCCACAGATGGTATTTCACCAGCTCCGCTCGCTGCTCCTTGATGAACACACAACGCTGCCGGAAAATCTCATCGGAAGACGCTTGGTACTTCTCCGTGATGGCCTTCACCGATTCAGCCTCAATACGGGCTTGGGCCGGGTCGTACACCCCACAGGGCAGATCGCAGTGAGCGTGCACCACGCGGCGCGGCCTAAGCGGCGACATACAGTTCCTCCTTATCTCAGCGGGGAGTAACACCGGTCTATCGGTGCAACCCTGGGTGCCTTCGACAATACCGACATGCGCTCCGTCTCGTGTGTCGGAAGCAGCGGAGTCTCTTCGTTCTGCCGAACCTAACCTGCCGGATTCGCGGTGCTGGTAGGTATCGGCTACAGCACATCCCTTTTGACTGTCAGATGGTGTAGCCCGGCTGATGAAACGACATTGGTTCCTGGCCAGAGCGAGCGATTCACGGCTGACAGCCGTCCCGGATCTGAAATCCGCCTCGACCTACGTCCATCATGAAGGAAATGCAGGCGGAGCCATGACAGCAAGGCCCAAAGTGCCGCTGAGGTAGCTCTGCCCTGGGCCAGCGCTACCTCATCAACTGGCCTCAGCCGTTGAGTGTGGCCTCCAGCCCGGCCATGGCCTTCTTGCCCAGCCGGATGAAGACGGGCCGCAGCAGAAGTGCGAAGAACCGCAGCGCGCCTTTGAGAGTGAACTCGGCCCGGTAGGTGATCCTGGTTCCCCCGCCGTCGGCTTCAAAACAGATGTCGTCGATCGCTTCCGCCGTCGGAGCCGTCCCGCGTAGCACCACCCGCTTGAGATCCTCTCGCTCCACGATCTCATAGGTCATCGGAACAACCCGGCCGGCGAACGTGGCCTCGACCTGGTAGCGGGTGCCAATACCGCCATCGCCTGAGACGCGAGTCGACGAGCGGATACCCGGATCCCACTCGGCAACCTTGGTGAAGTCGGCCACGTAGGCGAACACATCGGAGAGCGGCCTCTCCGTCGCAACAACCTCTTCTATGCGAATAGCCATACGCCCATTCTGCCCCGTAGGTCGGCAGAGGGCGACCGCGACCGAAGCGATCACAAGTGGTAGAGCCGGTCTTGGCCGAGGGAAACGCAGGATCCGGCACACTCCAGACCTCAACCCTTGAATCTGAGGTCCAGCCTCGACGACCGCACCCCGGTGCAACACCCGAGATGCTCCCTACGTGCTGACCTCCACCCAGCGCAGGTGTTGGAGCAGGTACTCGACGTGCTCTTCCCCCAGGAACGACCACAGGTCGTACCCGCACTCGCTACCCGGCACCTCCAGCACGGCCCGGTAGGGATGGGAGACCAAGGGCTGCCCGCTGTCAGCATCCACATAGCTCATCAGCTCATCGGGAATCCCTCCCGAGAGCATCGTGCCTTCGCTCATCACCCAGGCACGGCTTCCGTCGCTCCAAGTGTGCGTCACCGGCAACCTCGCCAGGCTGTTGTCCTGGCTGGGAAGCAGCGAAGCCTGCAGGCCGACGACGCTCCAGCCGCAGTCGGCGCAGTACTCCGAGTTCCCGGTGCCGGACGCGTTGCGTCCCGGCCCCTCGGCCAGATCCCAAGACACCGCCCACATGAGGTCGTCTGCGCCATTTCGACTGCGGAGCACCGCTCCCGCGGCCGCCCCGAGATCGTCGAAGGCGAGCAGCGGACAGGATCCCCCGGCCGAGTTCGCCGACCTCCAGGCATTGAGCAGCGCCGCCGGAACATCGCCTGGAGTGAGGGCCGGCCCGGCCCAGGAAGGATCACCCATCGGCTGCGCCACGATCCCCTGCTGTCCCACTGGGACCACCGGCGGAGCCTGCATGCCCTCTACGAGACGCAGCCGGGACATCAGCGTCAGGAGATGGTCCTCGCCCAGGAACGACCAGACGTTGTAGTTGCAGCCCTGGCCACTGACGTGGACGTAGGCGAGGTGCGGCGGCGTTTCACCCTCGTCGGTCGCGGTCACGCCCTCGTACCCGTATCCGGCCACAGATCCGTCGCTCCAGTCGACCTGCTCAGGCCAGATCTCGATGTCGGCGGGGTCGGCGGCAAACCCCACGCCGATGATCCCGAACGCTTCGCCGCCACAGTCCGGGCAGTACTCCCCACCGTCGCTATAGCGACCCGGGCCCGAGGGCAGGTCCCAGGCGATTCCCCAGCCGCCTCCGGCGTAGCGGGCCCGGACCGTTGCCCCCGACGCCAGCGAATCAGGATCGGCCGGGAACAGGGCTGAGCACCAGCCCCGGTTGTCGGCCGCAGCCCACTCACTCGCGAGAACGGCCGGGACGTCGGCGGCGCCCAGAGGCGCGGCCGACCAAGGAGCCGCCTCGAAGACGGCCAGCGTGGTCGTCGATTCAAGGGCCGTGGAAGTGGACTCGCCTGGCTGCGTTGAACCAGGCTGCGTCGAATCGGGACTCGATCCGGTAGTGAATGGTGCAGTGTCGGCGCCTTGCTCCTCTGAGGGCCCGAGCAGGAACATCCAGCTGCCCCCGACTGCGACCACGAGCAGACCGGTTGCCAGTGCCACTGCCCAGCCCGGCCATCCCGCCGAAACGGCACCGCGGCCGGCACGACGTTTCGACATGATGCGCTGCGCCATCCCGGGTGGCGCCTCGGGCAGCGCCGACTTCGGCACAGGGTTGGAAGCGCGAAGCTCGTCGATGGGGCCTGTACTCATGATGTCCACTCTCCTCCGGACAGGGCGGCGACAAGACGGCGACGCGCCCGGTGAAGCCGAACGGCGGCGGCGCCGGCCGAACAACCGAGAACGACGGCGATGTGGCGCGGCTCCAGGTCCTCCCACGCGTGCAAACGCAGCACCTCCTGGTCGGATGGCCTCAGGCGCTCCAAGGCGGCGAGAACCCTGGGCGAGCCGGCTTCGGCGCCCGGATCGTCCGTGCCGGCCGCCCCGGCCAGAGCAGCCGCCTTCGCCGCCAACCGCCGACGGCGGCGATGGCTTCGCTCGTGGTTGAGGACGGCCCGCCGCGCCACTCCGTATAGCCAGGCCAGGGTGTCGGGCTCGCCCGGAACATCGCCGATCCGCCGCCAGGCCGTCATGAAGACGTCGTTGGCGACATCATCGGCGCCGTCGGACCCGACACGCCGGGCGGCGTAGCCGAAGACATGCGGATAGTGCCTGGAGAACATCGAAGAGAAACAGACCTCCGGCGCGATCGCCAGGCTGCGTGCCTCCAATCTGACCACCGCCTCCATGCCTCCCTATGTCCGGAGAGCCCAGAATGTTTACAGCATCGCAGCGTCGACGGCGGGCGATGGCGTAGGAGACCCTTCCCAGGCCCTCGCCTTGCACCAACCGCGGTCGGGTAGCACCATGTCGCGCCCAGCCGAGGAGTGTCATGAAACGTGTCCTGGTCGCCTACGGCTCGAAAAGAGGCGGAACCGCCGGCATCGCATCGAAGATCGCCGAGACTCTCGGCGAACGCGGGTTCGACGTGACCCTGCAGCCCGCCGGAAAGGCAAAGGTCAAGAAGGGCTACGACGCCGCCGTGGTCGGCAGTGCCCTCTATGCCGGCCGCTGGCGCGGAGAGGCGGTCAGTTTGCTCAAGCGCCTGCGCCGGGCGAGCGGCATCCCCGTCTGGCTGTTCCACAGCGGCCCCCTCGGCGACGGGAGAGCCGACGAACCTCAGCCGGTGCCGGGGAAGGTAGCTTCACTCGCCGATCAGCTCGGCGCGCCGGACGTCGTGACCTTCCCGGGCCGTCTACCGATGGACGCGAAGGGCTTCATCGCCAAAGCCATGGTGCGCAACGGCAAAGGTGGCGACTGGAGAGACTTCGAGCAAATCGAGGCATGGGCAAGCATGATTGCGGATACCCTCGAGTAGCCGCACCGATCCGAAAAGGCCCGCAGAATTCAGGATGCAGATTCCAGAGCGCGCAACACCGACTCTGGATTCTGGACCCTGAACTCCTCAGAACAATCCCTCCGGGGCGTCGATGACGATCCGCCCCTCCTTGGGATCCGAGACGATCTCATCGACAAAAGGAACCTCCACCAGCGTGCCACCGGAGGTCCTGACCACCAGCCGATCCTGGGCCTGCCCGATCAACACATCGGCTACGGTGCCGAGCAGCTTGCCGCCGGGGTCGACCGCCTCGAGTCCCCTCAGCTGGTCGGGCCAGAACTCGCCATCGTCGAGCTGCCGACGATCGTCGGCGGAGACGGTGAGGATCTTTCCCCGCAATGCCTCGGCCGCGTCACGATCCGTAACGCCGGCAAAGGCCACAACCAGACCCTGATCCCGAAAGGGGCGGGCCGAAACGACCTCCAGGATCCGCTCCCCCGCCTGCAGAAAGGCGCCCGGGCGGAACACCTCGAGGTTGTCGGCTGCGACGAGCACCGTCACGTCGCCTCGGACACCGTGAGGCCGGCCGACACGGCCCACAGGGAAGCGGTCCTCAGTCGATGAATTCAACTCGGGCGTCGAGGCCTTCCTCCTCAGCCGCCGCCTGGGCCACGGTGCGGATTGCTTTGGCCACGCGGCCGCGGCGCCCGATGACACGACCCATGTCCCCCTTCGCGGTGCGCACCTCGACCAACACCTCCTCGGGGCCTTCCTCGACGACGGTCACCTGCACCGCCTCGGAGTCCTCGGCGATCTCCCGAGCCAGGTAGTCCACGACCCGTTCAACGATCTCGCCTCTCACACTTCCTCCTCGGCCTTGGGCTCCTCAGCCTTGGCCTCCTCGGCCTTCGTTTCCTCAGCCTTCGGCTTCTCGACCTCGGCCTCCTCAGCTTTCCGTTCCTCCACCTTCGGCTCCTCGGCCACCGGCTCCTCGACCTTCGGCTCCTCAGCCACCGGCTCCCCAGCCTTCAACTCCTCGGCTTCTGGTTCCTCCACCTTCGGCT
>CAZWKX010000022.1:0-30306 GCA_964633975.1 uncultured Acidimicrobiia bacterium | reverse complement strand
CTGGTTCCTCCACCTTCGGCTCCTCGGCCACCGGCTCCTCGACCTTCGGCTCCTCCGTCTCTGGCCCTTCGGCCTTGGGCTCCTCGACCTTCGGCTCCTCGGCCACCGGCTCCCCAGCCTTCAACTCCTCGGCTTCTGGTTCCTCCACCTTCGGCTCCTCGGCCACCGGCTCCTCGACCTTCGGCTCCTCAGCCACCGGCTCCCCAGCCTTCAACTCCTCGGCTTCTGGTTCCTCCACCTTCGGCTCCTCGGCCACCGGCTCCTCGACCTTGGCCTCCTCGGCGGCGCGCTGCTGGGCCTTCTTGCCGACAACGTGGATGGAGCCCTTACGCACCTTGCGCGGCTCCAGCACACCCTTGATCTCGAGCAACCTGCGCACCGGATCGGAGGGCTGCGCCCCCAGCCCGAGCCAGTACTCGGCCCGCTCGACGTCGATCTCGATGAGCGACGGCTCCTGACGGGGGTCGTAGCGACCGATCTGCTCGATGTGCCTGCCGTCGCGCGGACGCCGGCCATCCATGACGACCACCCTGTAGGTGGGCTGCCTCTTCTTGCCCATCCGCGTCAGGCGGATCCTTACCGCCATCGACTCACCTCTTCCTCTTGCGTCTTCGCCCGGGAGCCTGCAGCCCGGGGATCGGACTGCGGCCTCCGGCGAAGGTCTTCATCATCTTCTGCGTCTCGGCGAACTGCCTCAGCAGCGAATTCACGTCCTGGGGGGAAGCACCCGACCCGGCCGCGATGCGCCGCTTGCGGCTTCCGTCGATCAACTTGGGGCTCCGCCGCTCTTCGGGAGTCATCGAGCAGATGATCGCTTCCACCCGGGAGAGGTCCTCATCGGACACCTCGGCGTCGCCAAACGCCGAGGCGGCGCCGGGCAGCATACCAAGCAATTGGGTGAGAGACCCCATCTTGCGCACCTGTCGGAACTGGGCCAGGAAGTCCTCCAGAGTGAACGATGCGGTCATCATGCGCTCCGCCGCCTCACGGGCCTCCTGCTCGTCCCACGCCGCCTCGGCTTTCTCTACAAGCGTCATCACGTCCCCCATGCCGAGGATGCGAGAGGCCATTCGCTCCGGATGAAAGACCTCGAGGTCCTCCACACCCTCCCCAACCCCGGCAAACTTGATCGGGCGCCCGATGACCTCACGCGCCGATATGGCGGCGCCACCGCGGGCGTCGCCGTCCAGCTTGGTGAACACGAGACCGGTGAGATCGGTCTTCTCCAGAAACCCGGAAGCCACGTTGACCGCGTCCTGCCCGGTCATAGCATCGACCACCAACAGCACCTCGTCAGGATCAACGGCACGGCGCATCGCCGCGAGCTCGTCCATTAGCTTCTCGTCGATCTGGAGCCGTCCCGCCGTGTCCGCCACGACTGCATCGAGGCCTTCGCTGCGGGCCCTCTTGACTGCGGCCTTCAACAGCTTCGGAGCCGTCGTTGAGCGGTCGACGTGAACGGGCACACCGATGCGCTCGCCCAGCGTTTCGAGCTGGTCGATGGCGGCGGGACGCTGCAGATCGGCGGCGACGAGCAGCGGGTGGTGACCGGACGATCTCAGCCGCCTGGCCAGTTTGGCCGCCGTAGTCGTCTTCCCCGAGCCCTGAAGGCCCACGATGAGGATCCTGAGAGGAGGCGATGAAGCCCGCGCCAAGGGAACGGCCTGGCGACCCAGGGTTGTGACCAGCTCGTCGTGGACGATCTTCACCACCTGCTGGCCCGGAGTCAGACTCCCCGCCACCTCACTTCCCAACGCCCGCTCCCGGACCCGGGCCAGGAACGACCTGGCCACATCGACGTTGACGTCGGCCTCGAGCAAGGCAAGCCGCACCTCACGCAGGGCGGCGTCGACATCGGCCTCGCCGAGGCGTCCCCTGCCCCGCAGCCGGTCGATGATGCCGCCCAGGCGTGCAGTCAGTGCATCAAACATGCGAGATGAGCGTAGTGAGAAGCCGAAGGCGTAGGCACTGCACCAACAGCGGCCCGGCCGGTAGGCGGGCGGCGAGTAGCCTGCCAAAGCAAAGGGAGCGTGCCGTGAACCTCACCGTGGTCGATCATCCCCTCACCGTCCACTACCTCACCGTACTGCGCGACCACAACACCCCACCCGAGGCGTTCCGCGCCGCCGCTCGCCGGCTCACGTACACACTCATCCACGAGGCCACGAAACGTGTCCCCCTCACTTCGGTCGACGTGATCACACCACTCGGCGAGAAGGCCCCCGGCGGCACGATGCCGAACGTCGTGGCCATCGCCGTCCTGCGGGCCGGGCTCGGCATGCTCGATGCCGTCATCGATCTCATACCCCACGTCAAGGTCGGTTTCGCGGGCGTGCAGCGCAACGAAGAGACGGCAGAGCCGATTGAGTACTACTTCAAGACGGCCGATCTCTCCGGCGCTCACGTGCTCATCCTGGAGCCCATGCTCGCCACAGGCGGATCCCTATCCTGGGCGGTCAGCAAAGCCAAGGAGAACGACGCCGACGACATCACCGCTCTATGCGTGGTGACGGCGCCGGAGGGTGTCAAACGCATGTACGAAGACCACCCGGACGTCCACATCGTCACCGCCACCCTCGACCGAGAGCTGAACGAGTACTTCTACATCTGCCCGGGACTCGGCGACATGGGTGACCGTCTCTTCGGAACGCTGTGACGGGCAAGCCGGACTTCGAGATTGCGGTAGTCGACGTAGTCCGTGCGCTGCGGCCGGGAGAGGTCACCTCGTACGGTGAGGTAGCCGCCGAGGCCGGTTTCCCCGGAGCGGCCCGAGCCGTCGGCAATCTACTGCGGCGGTCTACCGGCCTTCCGTGGTGGCGCGTCGTCGCCTCCGACGGCCGTCTGGTCCCCGGGACCGCCCATGAACAAGCACGCCGCCTCGAGGCCGAAGGTGTGCCGATCGGCCCGAGCGGCAAAGTCGCCGCCTCGGCATTGAGGAAGACCTCACGATGAGCATCATCGAGCTCATCGAGCGCAAGCGCGACGGCGGCCGCCTCACACCCGACGAGATCCGGTGGATCATCACCGAATACACGGCGGACCGTATCCCCGACTACCAGATGGCCTCCCTGCTGATGGCCGTCTTCAAGGAGGGCCTCGACGGCACCGAGCTGGCCGCTTGGACCGATGCCATGCTCCACTCCGGGGACACGCTCGATTTCTCCGATCTGGAAGCTCCGAAGGTCGACAAACACTCCACCGGTGGCGTCGGCGACAAGGTGAGCATCCCTTTGGGGCCGATGGTGGCTGCGTGTGGGGTGGCCGTGCCGATGATGAGCGGCCGAGGCCTTGGCCACACCGGTGGCACCCTCGACAAGCTGGAAACGATCCCCGGCTTCCGTACCGCCCTCGATCCACCCGAATTCAAGGCGATCCTCGAGCAGACCGGTCTGGTGCTTGCCGGTCAGTCTGAGACTCTGGTCCCCGCCGATCGCAGGATCTACGCCCTCCGAGACGCAACAGGCACAGTCCCGTCGATACCTCTCATCGCCTCTTCGATCATGTCCAAGAAGCTCGCAGAGGGCCTCGATGCCCTGGTGCTCGACGTAAAAAGCGGAAGGGGCGCCTTCATGAAGGACTTCGATGGAGCACGGGCGCTGGCCCAGACCATGGTCGACATCGGCCGAACCTACGGGACCACGGTGACTGCGATCATCACCGACATGAGCCAGCCTCTAGGCCGGGAAGTGGGCAACGCCAACGAGATGGCCGAGTCGGTGGAGGCGCTGAAGGGGGGTGGACCGAAGGACTTGCTCGACGTCACCTTCCGGCTCGGCGAAGAGATGCTGCTCATGGTCGGAGCCGTCGCAGACGACGCGGAGGCGAGGCACCGCCTCGAAGAGACGATCACCTCCGGGTCCGCCTTCGAGAAGCTCGTCGAGGTCGCCGTGGCCCAAGGAGGCGACCCGGCCGTCCTGGAGAACACGGCCCTGCTCGCCCGCGCCCCGGAGGCGTCGGTGGTGCCCGCACCCGCCTCCGGATACCTCTCTCGGGCCGACGCACTCGCCATCGGCGTCGCCGCCACACGTCTCGGAGCCGGCCGAGAGCACAAAGAGGACGACATCGACCCCGGAGTCGGCATCACCGTGATGGCCAAGGTCGGAGACCCAATCGAACGCGGCGAGCCGCTGGCCCGTGTTGCCTGGACGGATCGAGGCCGCTTGGACAGGGCGCTCACCTTGCTCGAAAGCGCCTTTGCCGTCTCGGAGGAACCGGTCGAGCCGCCGAAGCTGATCCAAGGAGAGGTCCGATGACCTACGAAGACCTGACCGCGGCCGCAGCCGCCATCACAGAACAAACCGGCAGGGACCGCTATGCCGCCGCCCTCGTTCTCGGCTCCGGTCTCAGCTCCTACGCGGCCGGCCTCCCCGACGCCGTGGAGATCCCCTATACGGAGATCCCCGGCTTCCCCGTGCCGTCGGTCGAGGGTCATGGAGGCAGCCTCTTCTCCGCGGACGCAGGAGGCCCGGTGCTCGTGCTGGCGGGCCGGGTGCACGCCTACGAGGGATGGCCGCTGGACAAGGTCGTCTTTGCCGTGCGAACCGCAGTGCTCTGCGGCTGCTCCAAGATCGTGCTCACCAACGCCGCCGGAGGCGTCACCGACGGGCTCAGCCCGGGCGACCTCGTGCTGATCACCGATCACCTGAACCTCACCGGCCGCAACCCGCTGGTGGGGCCCAACGATGATCGGCTCGGCGCCAGGTTCCCCGACATGTCCGAGGTCTACGACCCGGCCTTGAGACAGCAGGCGCGAGAAGCCGCCTTGGAGACGGGCGTGCCGGTCGCTGAAGGCGTCTATGCCTGGATGCTCGGCCCGACGTACGAGACTCCGGCTGAGATCCAGATGGTCAAACGGCTCGGCGCCGATCTTGTCGGCATGTCCACCGTCCCTGAAGCCATCGCGGCACGCCACATGGGAGCCAGGGTGCTCGGCATCTCGCTGGTCACCAACCTGGCCGCCGGCATCGCCAAGCATCCCCTGAGCCACGAGGAAGTGGTCGAGACCGCCGCCTCCGCAAGACAGAGGCTCACTGCGCTGCTGGACGCCCTGCTGCCCCGGATGGCCGTCTGAGCGGCAGGGAGCGGCGCCTAGCATGAGCCCATGCGAGGAGCCCTGTGAAGATCGTCGTCTGCGCCAAGCAGATACCGGATCCGAACACCCCGTACACGCTCAATCCAGAGACGCACTTCATCGACCGGCCGGCCGAGCAGGTGCTCGACGACACCGACCGCTACGGCGTCGAGGTGGCTCTGCAGATCGGCGAAAAGGCCGCAGGCGAAGTCGTGGTCGTGTCCATGGGCCCGTCGGGCGGAATGCGCGGCATCCGCCAGGCCCTCGCCATGGGGGCCGACAGGGCGATCGTCGTCGACGATCCGGCACTACGCGGATCCGGTGCCCTGGTGACAGCCAAGGTCCTCGCCGCCGCCATCCGGAGCGAAGAGCCCGACCTGGTGATCGCCGGCACCGAGTCCACAGACGGCTACGCCGGTGTCGTGCCTCAGCAGTTGGCCGAGCTGCTCGGCCTGCCCGCCCTCACCTACGCCAGGCGCGTGGAGTACGGCGGCGGCACAATCCGCATCGAACGCATGACCACGGTCGGCTACGACATCGTCGAGGCCGAGCTGCCCGTCCTGGTGACCGTCACCTCCGGAGTGGCCGAACCTCGCTATCCGTCCTTCAAGGGAATCATGGCGGCCAACACCAAGCGGATCGACCAGCCCTTGTGCGCCGATCTCCACCTATCGGCGGGGCAGGTCGGCATCGACGGCTCGGCACAGAAGATCATCGAAGTCCGAGACGCGCCGGAGCGTCAGGCGGGCCGCCTCGTGGTCGACGAGGGCGAGGCCCACCTCGAGATCGTGTCCCTGCTGGAACAGGCCAAGGTGATCTAGATGCTCGTGTGGGTGTTTGCCGAGGAGATCGAAGGCGCCCCGTCTTCGATCTCCCTCGAGATGCTCACCAAGGCCCGGGAGCTGGGTGACGACACCGCCGCCTTCTACCTGGGTGCAGGCTCGCCGGCCGCCTTCGCCGCACTCGGCGCACACGGGGCCTCGATCGTGTACCACCTGGATCCCGGCGATGCGCTCGCCGCCGCCCCGGCTGCGGTCGCCATCGCCGAACTCGCCGCCGAACACCACCCCGATCTCATCCTCTTTGGGCTCACCTTCACCGACCGGGACGTTGCAGGCCGCCTGAGTGCCCGTCTCGACGTGCCCGTGCTCTCCAACGCCGTGGACCTCGCGGCCAAAGGTGACGAGATCCACGTGGTCAACGAGATACTCGGCGGCGCCGAGTTGGTCGCGACCACGTTCCTCGGCCGGAAGCCGTGGATCGCAGTGGTCCGAGCCAAATCGTTCGTCGCCGAGGCCGGAGCAGCCGTTGATCCCGACGTCGTGGACGTGCCGATGCCCGACGTCGCAAGCACGGCCAAGGTCCTCGAGCGTCACACCGAGGTCTCCGAAGGGCCGCGTCTCGAAGACGCCGCGGTGGTGGTCTCGGCCGGCCGCGGCATGGGCAATGCCGACAAGCTGGAACCCCTGATCGAACTCGCCCGGATACTGGGCGCCGCCGTCGGCTCCACCAGAGCGGTCGTCGACGCCGGATGGCTGCCCTACTCCACCCAGGTGGGCCAGACCGGCACCACCGTGCGCCCCAGCGTGTACCTGGCCTTCGGTCTCAGCGGCGCCATGCAGCACTTGGTCGGGATGAAGGACTCGGGAACGATCATCGCCGTCAACAAGGACGAGGAAGCGCCGATATTCGCCATCGCCGACCTGGGGGTGGTCGGTGATGTACACGCCGTGCTGCCCAGGCTCTTGTCCGCCCTGCGGCACCGCTCGTAGGCTGCTTCTACCGCCTTCGGCCCGAAGATCTGCGACCACCCAGGTGGTTGTGTCCCCCGGTGATCATTTCGGCGGGCAGCGGCTCAGGCAGCATGGCTCCCATGAGGAGAGCCAACGCAGCTAGACCGGCAGCGGCCCACCACCCGGCTGCAACACCGTCGAGCGCCGCCATCACGGCTCCCACGATTGCCAACATCACCAGGCCCCAGGCCACCTTGAGCAGGACGCGGTAGCCGGTCGTCACCTTCCAATCGCGAGCGAAATCGACGGTGGTCACAGATGGTGTATCGGCCTTGGAGCCCCAGGCTTGACGGTCCTATCGAAGGCCGCCATCTCCTCAGTCGCGCCCCACGATGAAGGCATGCGGCAGGATCTCGGCCAGCGTGTGCTCCATGGGGCCGTCGGGGCCGTCGACGACGACCCGCTCGACGCCGAACTCCGTCATGAGCTGCCTGCAATTGCCGCACGGGTAGAAGGCCTCCTCGGTGTCGAGACACGCGACCGCGACCGAGTCCAGCTTGCGGACGCCGGCGGTGGCGGCGGCGGCGATTGCGCTGCCCTCCGCACATATCGTCGAGCCGTAGGCAGCGTTCTCCACGTTTGCGCCGACGAATCGGGAACCGTCCGCGGCTACGGCCACGGCACCGACACGAAACCCCGAGTATGGGGCGTAGGCGTTGGCCGCGGCGGTCCGAGCTTCGGCGATGAGGTCTTCGGTGTTCATTTCTCTCCCAGCAGAGCGTCGACGAACGCCTCCGCATCGAAGTGAAGCAGATCCTCCACCTTCTCACCCACCCCCACGAGTTTCACCGGGATGCCCAGCTCGTGCTCGATGGCCACGGCGATGCCCCCACGCGCCGTCCCGTCGAGTTTGGAAATCACGATGCCGGTGACACCCACGGCCTCGGTGAAAGCACGCGCCTGGGCTATTCCGTTCTGGCCGGTGGTGCCGTCGAGCACGAGAAGCACCTCGTTCACCACGCCGGCCTCACGACTCAGGACCCGCACCACCTTGCCCAGCTCGTCCATCAGGTTCCGCTTGTCGTGCAGTCGCCCCGCCGTGTCGACGATCAGCACACCCCTCCCGCGAGCCTGTGCCGCATGGAGAGCATCAAAAGCCACCGCCGCCGGGTCGGCCCCCGGCTGGCCCGATACGATGTCCAGAGACAGCCGCTGCGCCCAGGTCCGAAGCTGTTCGGCGGCGGCGGCCCGGAACGTGTCGGCGGCCGCCAACAGAGGCGGCACACCCTCCGACTCCATGAGCGCGGCCAGCTTGGCGATCGTGGTCGTCTTCCCCGACCCGTTCACACCGACCACCACCACGACGGAGGGTCTGCCCCGCAGATCCAACGAGCGGTCGCGGCCGGCGAAGACGCCGACCAGCTCCCGGCGCAACGCTCTGCGCGCCGAGTCGGCGTCGCCGGGGGCGCCGGCCCGCACCCGTGCGACCACGGACGTCGCCACCGCCACGCCGACATCGGCGGCCACGAGCACCTCCTCGAGCTCGGCCCAGAAGGCATCGTCGGTGCTGCGCCCAAAAACTCCCGAGAGCCGGCCGCCCAGGGCCCGCCGCGTCTTGGTGAGTCCTCCGGCGATGTCGGATGAGATCGTGGGGGCGTCACGGCGTATGTCGGTTACCACCCGGCGACGGCGGCGTACCAGGACGGCCACACCCACCAGCAGAACCACCGCGACGGCTGCGGCAATCCCGATGACCATCGAAGCCTCCTGGACGGCGCCTAGACCTTGGCGAGCCGCTTGGCCAACACCCGGGAGGTGTCTCCCGGCTCAATCGTCACCCCGTAGAGGATGTCGGCAGCCTCCATGGTGTTCTGCTGATGGGTGACGATCACCAGCTGCGACGTCTCGCGCAGGGTACCCACGAGGCGGATGAAGCGGTGCAGATTGGTGTCATCGAGAGCGGCCTCAACCTCGTCCAGCACGTAGAACGGGCTGGGACGAGCACGGAACACGGCGAAGAGAAACGCCAGAGCGGCCAGAGAGCGTTCACCCCCGCTGAGCATGCCGAGCCGCGTGATCTTCTTCCCCATAGGCTGGACGTGGATCTCCACACCACAGTTCAGGGGGTCGTCGCCATCGGTGAGAGCCAGCCGGCCGCGACCGCCGGGGAACAGGAGAGCGGTGTTCTCCTCGAAGTAGCGGCCCACTTCGCCGGCCGCCTCCCTGAAGAGCCTTCCGATCTCCTCATCGAGCGCGGAGATCACCTTGCGCAGGTCACGCCGTGAGGCTTCGAGATCGGCCAGCTGGCCCTCGAGAAACCCGGCGCGTTCCGCAAGCTCCCGGTACTCGGCGGCAGCCAGGGGATTCACCGGCCCGATGCGCTTCAGCTGGGCCTCCAAAGATGCCAGGTGCTCACGGGCATCGACATCCTCGGGGATCTGCGGCCGCGGCGCCGCCAGCACCGTCTCTTCGTCACAATCCACATCGCGACGCAGCCCTTCGGCGGCCGATTCGGCACGCACCCTCAGCTCGGCGGCCTCAACCGCCAGCGACGACAGCTCCTCTCGCGCCGCTTCAACCGTCTCCTCCAGCTCGGCCTTGCGGCCTTGGATCGCCTCCAGCCGCCGATCATCGATGCCGCTGCGCCGGCGCAGATCGCGCTGGCGCTCCCGCAGAGTCTCCAAGTGCCCGCGACTCGCCTCGAGCGCCCGCCGGGCCCGCTCCTCGATCTCGGCCAGGTGCTCGACATCGGAGCTGGCCACCCGCTGCTCGGAGAGATCGGTGAGCAGCCGATACACCTCGTCGAGCCGGCTCTCGAGCAGATGACGCCGTTCCGTGGCCGCGGCCAGAGCCGCCGCCGCCTCCTCCAGGGAGCGCCTAGCCGATTCCCTCCCGGTGGCCACATCCTCACGGCGATGAGCGAGGGACTCCCATGCCGCCTGCCTCGCCGCCTCCTCACCCTCGAACGCGTTGAGCTGCGGCCGGAGCCGAGCCAGCCGCTCGGTGCGAGCCGCCGCCGCCTCGTTGAGGGCGGCGCGCCGCGCGTCCAGACGGGCCATCTCCGCCTCCGCTTCGGCGAGGTCCCGCTCCAGGCGATGCAGGCTCGCTTCGGCATCGGCCAGCCGCTCTTCGACGGCGGCGGCGACTGCTTCAGCCTCGTCGGCGGCTTCGATTGCGCCATCACGGCCGCGTGTTGCCGCATGGAACAGGCTCTGCGCTCGCGAAGCCTCCACCTCGGCGCGCTCGAGATCGACCCGGGCCGATTCGAGCGCGGCAGGGCCGGCACCCTCGGGATGAGCGGCCAGGATCCCGTACGAGGTCACCAGGTCGCCATCGGAGGTGACAGCTCGCACCTGCGGGTGCCTCTGCACCAGCGACCATGCGGCCGACCAGCCTTCGACGAGCACGACATCGCCCAGCAGCGTCGCCGCCAGGGCGGTATCGGCGCGCGGACCGAGCACATCGACCAGGGCCTCGGCGCCGGCCTCCGCGGCCACGGCCCGCGCCGGCGGCTCGGCGCCTTCGGCGGCGACGAACCCGATGCCGCCGAGCCCGGCCGACTTCAACCTCGAGGCCGACGCGGCGACGCCCTCGGCGTCGCCGACGGCCAGCGCGTCGGTCCACCGGCCCAGAGTCGCCTCCACCGCGGCGATGCGGGCGTCGGGCACATCAAGGCGAGCAAAGACGGGGCCCAGCACACCCGGCAGCCGCTCGGCCCGGCGGCGCGCCTCCGGATCGCCCATGCCGGCAATTGCGGCCTCCAGGGCTTCCACCCGGGCCCGGGCCGCCGACTCGGCCATACGGGCCTCGGAAAGCTCTCCGGTCGCGGAGTCGAAGGCCTGCTGTTCAGCTGAACGGCGCCCGCGTGCCCTCTCTCTGGCCTGCATAGCCGGCCCGGCCTCGGCTTCGGCGGCCCGATGCTCCGAGCGAAGGCGGCCCATCTCGCTGCGGTCCTCGGCGATCTGGCCGGCCACGGTGCGGCGCCTCTCCTCGATGGCCACGATCTCGCCCTCGTCGCGAGAGGCGGCGGCCTCCAAGGCGGCCAAGTCGCCGCGCAGCGTCGCCGCCACCCCTTCGGCGGGAAGCCGTCCTTGCTCGGCGAGCGAGCGCTCCTCGTCGGCGAGCGCCCTCATCGTCACTTCGTGGCGCTCCGCCATCTCTCGGGCCGTACGTTCCTCGTCCGCGGCCGCGGCGATGCGGGCGCGTAGGTCCTCACGCTCCTCCTCGAGATCGGCACGGCGCCGCCCGCTCCCCTCAAGCCGGCTCTGCAGACCGACTCGCCGCTCACGGGCAACCATGGCGATGCGACGCAGGCGCTCGCAGATCGTCTCGAGGCGGGCGGCGCCCGACGTGTCCCGCTGCAGGGCTATGCCCGTCTCTCCGGCCACCTGCTGCAGCGACGAGAGCGACATCTTGATCTCGGTCAACTCGGACGTGGCGTCGGCGAGGCGAGCTTCGGCCGCCGACGTGGCCTCGGCGACGGCACCGCGTCGGTCGGCGAGCCTCCCCAGCTCCTGCCCACCGAGCCACAACCGGAGGGCTCGCCACTCCTCGTGCAGGGCGTCGCGGCGGTCCGCGGCCCGCGCCTGGCGCTTCAACGGCCGCATGCGCCGCTGCTGCTCGGTGAGCAGGTCCTGGAGCCTGTGCACATCGATATCGGTGGCCTCCAGCCGGCGCAGCGCTCGGTCGCGGCGCTGGCGGTGCTTCACAACTCCAGCGGCCTCCTCGATCACGGCCCTGTGCTCGTCGACCCCGGCGTTGAGCACGGCGTCCACCCGGCCTTGGCCCACGATGACGTGCTGGTGACGCCCCACGCCGCTGTCGGCCAGCAACTCCTGTATGTCGAGAAGACGGCAGGAGGTCCCGTTTATCTCGTAGTCCGAGGTCCCGTCGCGATAGAGGCGCCTGGTGACCGTGACCTCGGCGAGGTCCAGCGGAAGCTTGCCGTCGGTGTTATCGAACGTCAGCGAGACCTCGGCCCGCCCCAGAGCGGGCCGCAGGGCGGTCCCGGCGAAGATGACTTCGTCCATTCGCTGCGCACGCAGAAGCCGGGTCGCCTGCGAGCCCATGGCCCATGCGACCGCATCGACGAGGTTCGACTTGCCGGCACCGTTCGGGCCGACGACGACGGTGACCCCCGGCTCACAGTCGAGGCGGGTGCGATCGGCAAACGATTTGAAGCCGACGAGGGTGAGTGTCTTCAGATGCAATGGTTGATCCAGGCTATCACCCGTGAATCACACGCGTGACATTCAAACCCTTATCTCGAACGACGAGAACCGCTCGTCGAGCGCTGCCTCGGTCTCTACACACGACGAGACATATGAGCCCGGAGGCCCCGAACGAACGAAGGAGGCCACGGCGGCCACGGTCTCCCGATCACCCTGAACGAACACCTCCACGCGGCCGTCCGGAAGGTTGCGCACCCACCCTGCCGCACCCCTCCGCAGCGCCTCCGACAGCACCGACCAGCGGAACCCCACCCCCTGCACCCGGCCGCCTACGGTGAGACGTCGTGCCTGCACGGTCACCGTCCCATCCGAGCGGTCCCGCCGGACGACACCCTGTGCGAAGCAGCCACCGGGCCGGAGGACGAAAAGAAGGGGCACTTCATCTCTGGCATTCCGGACAGTAGTGGGCACTGCGCTGCCTGACCACGGTGCGCCGAATCGCGGCGCCGCAGCGGCGGCAGGGATCGCCAGCTCGACCGTAGGCCCGCAGCCGGCTGAGGTACGCCCCGGCCCGGCCATCGGGAAGGAGATAGGCGAGGTCGTCGAGGCTGGTGCCGCCGTGGCGCAGTCCGTCCTCGAGCACGGGCCGCACCGCACGGCGCAGCGCCGCTATCTCTTCGCGGACCAGCGATCCCGCCGGTCTGTCCGGCAGCAGACGGGCACGAAACAGCACCTCGTCGGCATAGATGTTCCCGAGACCGGCAAAGACCCCCTGATCGAGCAGCACGGCCTTGAGAGGAGCACCGCGGCCGGCCAAGGCCCCCGCGATCTCATCGACCGTCGGAAGCTCCTCAAGAGCATCGGGCCCAAGATGTGCCGCCGGGCCCGCTTGTAGCTGCTCGGCGGTCAACACCGCGGTGAAACCGAAAGTCCGCGGATCCACAAAGAGCAGATCCGGCCCGCCCCGCAGCCGCACGACGACCCGAACGTGCGGGCCGGCGGCAGCCCCGTCCACGGCAAGCCGGCCGGACATGCCCAGATGCACGACCCAGATCCGGCCGTCGTCGAGCGGGAACAAAAGAAGCTTGCCGCGTCGATCGGCGGCTTCGATCCGCCGCCCGACGAGAAGCGAGCAGAAGCCCGGGCCCGGCGGCTGACGGCGCAACATGCGCTCGTGCCTCACCTCGGCGTGCTCGACCACGGCGCCGCGGAGGATCGGAGCCAGGTGACGACGGGTGAGCTCGACCTCCGGAAGCTCAGGCATCGACGTCGTCCGGCAGCATCAAAAGTGCCCGACGTGCGGCTTCCTGCTCGGCCCGCTTCTTCGAGGTGCCCATTCCATGACCGAGCTGGTTCTCACCATCGCCCACCGATGCAGTGAAGACGCGGGCGTGCTCGGGACCGCCCGCCTTCACCGAGTACTCGGGATACCGGCCCGCCTTGGCCAGCACCTCCTGGAGCCGAGTCTTGTAGTCGTGCTCGCCCGGAGAGGTGATTCGAACCGCAATCAGCGGCTCCCAGTGCTTCAGGATGACACGCCAGGCCTCCTCCAGGCCTCCGTCGAGATAGAGGGCGCCCAGGAGCGCCTCCATCGTGTCGGCCAGGATCGATGCCTTGCGCCGCCCTCCGGCCTGCTCCTCGCCGCTGCCGAGCCTTACCGAATCCCCGACGTCGATGCTGCGGGCCACTTCCACCAGCGACGCCCGATTCACCAAGGAAACCCGGACCTTCGTCATCTCCCCCTCATCGAGGTCCGAATGGTCGTAGAGGGCGGCGGTGACCACAAAGGTGAGCACGGCATCACCGAGGAACTCGAGGCGCTCGTTGGATTCCTCAGGTGCCCGAGAGCGATGGCTCAGAGCCCTGCGGAACAGAGCCCGGTCCTTGTACGTGTACCCGAGGTTCCTCTCGAGCTCGGTTTCCACGGCTTCAGCCACGCTCTATCCCTTCTTCGATCATGTCCACCAGGCCCTGCTCCGCTCCCTCGGCCGCCATCCGAAGCGCGTTGGCGATGGCCACCCGGGAGGAGGATCCATGCCCGATCACCACCGTACCCCGGACTCCAAGCAGGTGAGCACCACCGTAGGCCTCCGGGTCGAGCTTCTGCCGAACGGCCAAGAGATGCGGCAGGACGAGGCGCACCGCGTCCTGCACCTCCTGCTCGCCCGGCGACGAGAGAGCATCGGCCACAAGGCGTCCCACCGTGCGAGCCGTCGCCTCCACGGCCTTGAGGAGCACGTTGCCGGTGAATCCGTCCGTGACGATGACGTCGGCCCTGCCCTCTCCAATATCGCGGCCCTCGACGTTCCCAATGAAGTCGATCGGGGCAGCCTCGAGAGCCGTGTAGGCGTTCCTCTCGAGATCCCGGCCCTTGCCCGCCTCTTCGCCAATGTTCAGCAGCCCGACCCGCGGCCTCTCCACACCGAGGTACACGCGGGCCATCACCGAGCCCATGATGGCGAACTGGACGAGGTGTTTCGCCCCGACCTCGAGATTGGCCCCGACATCGAGGATCACGGTCGGGCTGTCCGTGGGGATGATCGTGGCAATCGCCGGGCGCGACACGCCGTCGATGCGCCCGATGATGATCGCCGCCGCGGCGAGCGCTGCACCGGTCGATCCGGCCGACACCATGCCGGTGGCCTCACCGTCGGCAACCATGCGTGCAGCTACCGTCACCGATGCCCGCTTTTTGCGGCGGATGCCCGCAGAAGGGGACTCATCCATCGTGATGACTTCGGGGGCGTCGACGACCGGCAAATCGAGATCCTCCTCATCGAGGATCCGGCCGATCACGCCGGAGTCCCCGACGAGCACGACATCTACCCCGGCGGCGGCGGCATCGCCCGCTCCTATCACGGTCTCGAGCGGTGCCAGGTCGCCGCCCATGGCGTCGAGGGCAATGCGGGCCATCAGCAGGCCTCTAGCTCGAAAAGATCTCCCGGCCCTCGTAGGTCCCACATTCCGGGCACGCCCGGTGTGAGAGCTTGGCAGCACCGCACTGAGGGCAAGGCGAGGTGTTCTGCCTGCTCACCTTCCAGTGCGCCTTCCGCTGCCGGGTCCGGGAGCGGGACATCTTCTTCTTCGGGACGGCCATGGCGCGCCTTCCTCGGTCTCGACTTCAAGGTTCTAGCAGATGACGGAGAGCCGCAAAGGGCGACTCCGGCTCGTCGTCGTGCCCCGGACAGGAGCCAGTATTCAAGTCGGCGCCGCACGTACTGCAAAGTCCAAGGCAGTCGGGACGGCATAGCGGCAGCAGCGGAAGCGCCAGGAGGACCGTGTCGCGCAGGGGCGCCTCCAGGTCGGCCTCGTTGCCGTCCAGCGGGTAGTCGCCTTCGCCACCCAGCAGCTCGGACAAGTCGACCGCCACCGCCTCCGACCACTCGGCGAGGCAACGATTGCACGTATACCGCACCACTGCCTCCACCCGGCCCGTGACAAACACGCCGCCGGACGTCCCTTCGAGCATGAGATCGGCCGACACGGGCGTCTTCTCATCGAGGCAGGCCAGGTCGAGAGCCCAATCGACCAGACCCCCAACGTGCTCTCGGCGACGCCGACCGGGATCCTGGAGAAGGTCACCCACGAAGACGCGAAAGTGCGAACGTGGCACGCCTCGATTGTATCGGCGCAGCCGCTCAGGCCTTCGCGACATCCCCGCCATCGGCAGGCACGCCGGGCTGGCGGACCTGGTACAGCGCGGCCCTGGCGCGCCGCACCTGCGCCAGGAGGTCGGTCAGCGCGTTCTCCGCATCCTCGAGGGCTTTCTCGCTGAAGTCCTCCGCCTCCAGACGGATGCGAGTCGCCTCCCCTTCGGCGTGCCTGATGAGGGCGTTCGCCTCCTCGACCGCCTCCCTGACGATGTACGAGTCCGCCACCAGCTCATCGGAGCGGGCTCGGGCCCGTTCCAGCATCTCCCGGGCCTTCTCGTTGGTGCGGGCAACGAAGACCTCCCGCTCGCGCACCATCCACCTGGCTGCCCTCAGCTCGTCGGGCAGCTCGTCGCGAAGGCGGTACAGCATCTCCAGCAGCTGCTCACGATCGAGCATGACGCTCGAGGACAGCGGCATGGTGCGCGCCCCCTCCACCGCCAGCAAGATCTCATCGACCAGCTCTTGTAGATCGCCGAGAGTCGGTGGGATCTCGACGGCCTCTTGTTCGTTGAGTGGCTCATCGCTCATGAGCGAACCGCTCCTTCAGCGCTTGCGCCACCGGATCCGGCACCAGCTCGTCGACCGCCCCGCCGAACGAGGCCACCTCCTTCACCAGTGAAGAAGTTAGATAGCCCAACTCGGGCTTGGTGGCTACGAACATCGTCACCACTCCGGACAGGTGGCTGTTCATCTGGGCGAGCTGCAGCTCGTACTCGAAGTCGGTGACGGCTCGCAGGCCCTTCACGATCACGTCGGCCCCCACCTCCCGAGCCAAATCGACCAGAAGCCCGTCGAAGGAGGTGCACTCGACGTTGGGAAGATCCGCGCAGCACTCTTCGAGCAGCGCGACACGCTCCGACGCCGTGAGCAGAGGAGCCTTCGAGGGGTTGTTGGCCACCCCGACGACGACTCTCTCGAAGATCGCGGCACACCGCGAGATGACATCGATGTGACCGTTCGTGGGCGGGTCGAAACTCCCCGGCACGAGAGCGGTGATCAACGCTGTGCCTCCTTCACCAGCCGAGTGATCTCGGCATCTCCGTACCGCCGTCGATCGACCTCGACCAGCCGGGCCGGTGGCTGGATGTCTCCACCACCCACACGCCGGTGCACCACAACGACAGCACCCGGAGCCAGCCTTGGCTCCAAGCTACCGAGAATCCGTTCCACTGACGGTAGCGAGAGGGCGTACGGAGGGTCAACAAACACGAGATCAAACTCCTCAGTGGCCCCATCCAGGTATAAGGCAACATCCCCACTCACGATCTTGCCGCCCAGCCCGACGGCGCCCAGATTCGCTCGGAGAGCCGCCAGAGCCGCCGCATCCCGTTCGACGAACACCGCCCCCGCCGCCCCACGACTCAAGGCCTCGAGGCCCAGACTGCCGGATCCGGCGTACAGGTCGAGCACCCTGGCACCGACGACCCGCCGCCCCAACGATGAGAACAAGGCCTCCCGGGCCCTTCCCGTCATGGGACGGGTGCCCTGGCCCCTGGGACCGCGCAACCGGCGACCCTTGGCGGAGCCGGCGATGATTCTCATCGATCTCCCCTCACGAGATGAATAGCCACTCGGCCTGCTCGCCGAGGAGGGCCTTGGCCTCTTCGGCGATTTCGGGATGGGCCGCCAGATGCGGATCGGCGGCCAC
The DNA here is from genome assembly GCA_964633975.1 of uncultured Acidimicrobiia bacterium. Lineage (GTDB taxonomy): Bacteria > Actinomycetota > Acidimicrobiia > Spongiisociales > UBA11373 > CAZWKX01. The sequence goes on along the minus strand of CAZWKX010000022.1, from coordinate 13,030 downwards.
CAGGGCGAAGGCTTCCCGCCGCGCCGCAGTCAGCGCCTCGAAGTCGGTGAGAACGTCGGCAAGGCGCAAGTCGGGCATCCCGGCTTGCCGCACCCCGAAGACGGTGCCCTGGCCTCGTATGCGCAGATCCTCTTCGGCAAGGCGGAACCCGTCGTCGCTGGAGGCCACGGCGGCAAGCCGCTCTCTGGCTTCTTCGGTCGACGGGTCTCCGACGAGATAGCACCAATTGGGCCCAACGCCCCGGCTGAGGCGCCCGCGCAGCTGATGGAGCTGGCTCATGCCGAAGCGGTGGACATCGAGGATGATCATCACCGTCGCATTCGGCATATCGATCCCCACTTCGATCACCGTCGTCGCCACCAGCACGTCGATGTCCCCGTCACGGAACCGCTGCATCACCGCCCGCTTCTCGTCGGTGGGCAGCTGACCGTGCACAAGCCCGAGTCTGAGATCGGGGAACACGTCGAGCAAGCGGTCGTGCTCGGCCGTTGCCGAGGCGGCCTCCAGCTTCTCGCTGTCCTCGACAAGCGGGCAGACGACAAACGACTGCCGGCCTCGCGACGCTTCCTCCCGCACCCGGGCATAGGCCCTCTCAAGACTCAACGGCTCCGGCGAGATGAGCTCGGTCTCAACAAGAGGACGGCCGACGGGCATCTCGTCGAGCACCGACACGTCGAGGTCGCCGTAGAGCGTCATCGAGAGCGTGCGCGGAATCGGGGTCGCCGTCATGATGAGCAGATCGGGCTGGGGCCCCTCCGCCTTCTCTCGAAGCTGCACCCTCTGGTAGACGCCGAACCGATGCTGCTCGTCGACCACGGCGACGCCGAGCCGAGCGAAGCGCACCCCCTCCTGGATCAAGGCGTGAGTGCCCACCGCCAAGTCGACGGTCCCGCCGGCAATCCCCTCCAGCACCTCCGTCCTGTCGGAGGACGAAGCGGTGAGCAATGCCATGCGCACTCCCACGAGACGGGCCAATGGCTCGAGTCCAAAGTAGTGCTGCTCGGCGAGCACCTCGGTAGGGGCCATCACCGCCCCCTGGTAGCCGCCCTGCACACCGGTGAGCAGCGCCGCCATCGCCACGACGGTCTTACCGGACCCGACCTCACCCTGGAGCAGACGATGCATCGGGTGTGGAGCCGCCATGTCGACCTGGATCTCGTCTATGGCGCGCCGCTGCGCTCCGGTGAGGCGGAAGGCCAGCGACTCCAGGAAAGACCCAACCAGCTCGGCGTCCACGACGTGCCTGATGCCCTCGGCCTCCTCCACCTGCCGCTGCTTGCGCAGAGCGAGGGCCACTTCGAGGCGGAAGAGCTCATCGAAGACCAGCCTGCAGCGCGCCCGATCCGCCTCTTCCTCATCCTCAGGGAAGTGCATGCCGGCGACGGCTCGATCCCGATCGACAAGACCCAGTGCCGCCACCATCTCGGCGGGCAGCGGGTCTTGAACGGGACGAGAGCGTTTCAACGCGTTGGCGATGAACTGCTCCAGGCGCCACGAGGGAACACCGGCCACCGACGGATAGACGGGAACGATGCGCCCTGTGCGCCGGTGCGCCGCCCTGCCCACGACATCGACGACCGGCGATCTCATCTGCATGCGTCCTCGATAGCGCTCCACCTTGCCCGAGAGCGCCACCTCGGTGCCCGGCCCAAGCTGCCTCTCGCGAAAGGGCTGATTGAAGAAGGTGGCCCACAGGTAGCTGGTCCCGTCGAACACACCGACTTCGACGATACTCAGCCCTCTGCGCACATGGCGCGCGTTCACCTTCGCCACAGTCCCAACGACCGTCACTTCCCGATCGAGTGGCACCTCGGCGATCGAGGTGATCAGGGACCGATCGATGTGGCGGCGAGGGAAATGGAAGAGCAGATCGGTCACGGACGAGATGCCGGCCTGTCTCAGCTTGCCGGCCAGCCGGTCCCCAACCCCCTTCACCCTCTCCACAGGGATCTCGGCCAGGTAGGCCAGGCTTCGGCCGTTCACTCGACTCCGATGAGGTATGGGTAGAGGGGCTGGCCTCCGGCGACGACATCGAGCTTCACGCCCGGCCGCCGCCGCTCGACCCAGCGGCGGGCCATTTCGGTCACGTGTTGCTCGGCGCCGGCGCCGGCGATGAGGGTCACCACCTCGGCTGACGGCGTGACGACACGTCCCAGCAGATCGACGAGCGCCTTGCCAAGAAGGGAGTTCGCACTCCGGCCCCGAAGCCGCTCGGCGCGCTTGCGGCCCAGCGTCAGGCGCACCAGCAGCTGCCCGACGGCAGCCAGACGCGACGGAACCGCCCGCCGAATGATCCGAACCTCGCCATCGACAAGGCCGAGCCAGTTTCCCTCGCGTATCGGCCCCACCGGCGTGGTGGCGTCGCGCACGGCTCGGGTCATCTCACCGGTGTGCACCGCCGCCGCCGCCTGTGCCATTCCCGCGACAAGGCTGTCGGCCCCTTCGCTCGTCGAGTACCCCACGACGGCGGCGATGCCTTGGGGCACCGAACGGGTCGGCACGACGTAGACGCGCTTCTTGGTGAGGGCGTCCAGCTCCTCGGCGGCCGGGATGATGTTGCGATTGTTGGGCAGCACGACCACCGCAGAGGCAGGAACAGCTTCGACGACCTTGAGCAGGTCGCCGACCGACGGGTTCATCGTCTGGCCACCGACCACGATGCCCTGGGCTCCATAGGTGCGGAACAGGTCCACGATGCCGGGACCGCTCGCAACTGCAACCAAGCCGACTCTGGCTTCGGCCACCTCCGGCAGCGGAGTGAAAGCGTTGGCGTGACGGCACTCCTCCTCCGCCGCCTGCTCCAGCAGATCGGTGATCTGAATGCGGTGCGGCCTCCCCAGGGCGATGCCGGCCTCGAGGGCGGGGCCGATACCGTCGGTGTGGATGTGGCAGTTCCACCTGCCGTCACCCCCGACGACGACTACGGAATCGCCGTGCTCCTGCCAGACCTGGCGCAGCCGATCCCCCGCTCCGTCCTCGCCGTCGAGGAGGAACATCAGCTCGTAGCGGAGATCGGCTATGGATCGGCCACCGTGCCCATTCGCGTCGGAGGGGTGCGCCATCTGAGTGGTGGCTTTGAAGATCGTCTCCGGCACCGCCACCGGCTCTCCGGTCACTTCCTCGAGAAAGGCGACGAGCAGCAGCAGAAAGCCGGCGCCACCCGCATCGACGACACCTGCCTCCTTGAGCACAGGCAGCAGCTCGGGTGTCTCGCGCAGAGCCTGTTCGGCGCGCGCGTAGACGCGACCAAGCAGGGCAGCCAAGCTCTCCCCCTCGGGAGTGTCGGTTTCGCGGGCTGCTTCGGCGGCGCGCCGCAGCACGGTGAGGATCGTGCCCTCGACCGGACGACCCACGGCCTGGTAGGCGGCGTCGGAGGCCGTGTCGAGCGCTTCCACCAGCTGCTCCGTCTCGATCGCGCCAAGGTGGCGGAAGGTGTCCGCCAGACCCCTGAGTATCTGGGAGAGAATGATGCCCGAGTTGCCCTGCGCCCCCATCAGCGAGCCCCTGGCCATGGCCGTGGCCAGGTCGGCCATGCTCTCGGCGTCATGCACTTCGGCGATGACCGACTCCACCGTGAGCGTCATGTTCGTGCCGGTATCACCATCGGGCACCGGGTAGACGTTGAGGCGGTTGAGCGCGTCCCGGTACTCGCGCAGACGCGCCAGGTACCTGTACATGACCTGCTTGAGGTCCTTGGCCTTGAGATGCTCCCTTGGCACCGTGCATCGAGTATACGGATGCCGGTCTGGCACTCCGCAGGGCGACTGGTATGCTTCCGGGCCGTTCCCGAGGAGAGTCCTTGTCGTACATCTGCGAGATCTGCGGAAAGCGGCCCTGGGTCGGCAAGCAGGTGAGCCACTCTCACCGGCGCTCGAACCGCCGCTGGCTGCCCAACATCCAGCGCGTTCGTGTCCGCGACGGCAGCAACACCCGCCGTGTCCGAGTGTGCGCATCCTGCCTCAAAGCAGGCAAGGCCGAGAAGGTCTGACCCTGTGCAGGGCGTAGTCGAGGCCTTCGACCCGGCAACGGGCACCGGCGTCGTGCTCAGCGAGGCGGACGGCTCCCATATCCTGCTGCGGCCCGGCTCCCTGGAGGGCAGCATCTTTCGCTGCCTCCGCCAGGGTCAGCGCATCAACTTCGACGTGGTCGAGGAGGGGGACCGCCGCTACGCCTCGTCCGTCCGTGTGGGCTCGGACGGCCGCTAGGGTCTGGTTCGGCGGCGCCGGACTCCCCACCGCCTAATCCGCCCAGCCACCGGCGGCGCATTTCCCCGGCGCGCTCGGTGGCGGCACGGTAGAGTCCGCGGCGAGATACCGACGAGGAGAGACATGGTCCAGGCCTACGTGCTCATCCAGACCGAGGTCGGCAAAGCCGCCCAGGTCGCCCAGGAGGTCGAGAAGATCCCCGGCGTGCGTGCCGCCGAAGCGGTCACAGGTCCCTACGACGCCATCGTGCAGGCTGAAGCCGACGACGTCGATTCGCTGGGCAAGCTCGTCGTCGCCCGCATTCAAGCGGTGGAGGGCATCACCCGGACGCTTACCTGCCCGGTCGTCAGGCTCTAGGCCCGCGCAACCCCGTCCAGCTCAGCGCGCCAACGCCAGGCGCACGAGCTCGTTGCACAGATCCGGGTAGGGCATTCCTGACGCCGCCCACATCATGGGGAACATCGACTTCGGGGTGAACCCAGGCATCGTGTTGAGCTCGTTGAGGATGAACCCGCGACCCTCCTCCTCGTAGAAGAAATCGACACGAGCCAGGCCGGCACATTCGAGAACCTCGAACGCGTCACATGCCATTCGCTGTACGACGGCCACGGCGGCCTCACTGAGCGGTGCGGGAACGACGAGATCGGTGGACTCCTCTTGGTACTTCGCCGAGTACGTGTACCAGCCGGAGCGCACCACGATCTCCCCCGGCACCGAAGCCCGCGGGCCGTCCAGCACTGCGACCTCGATCTCGCGGCCCCGGACCTCAGCCTCGACGATCACCTTGGAATCGTGGTGCAGCGCTTCCTGGATCGCGTCCTTGAGCTCGCCCTCATCGGCGGCCCGGTTGATCCCCACCGAGGACCCCAGGTTGGCCGGTTTGGCGAACACCGGAAACCCGAGGTCGGAGGCGATGACACCGATCACGCCACCCGGGTCGTCGGAGAAGGCTGTGGTTCGCACCACCCGGAAATCGGTGATGGGCAGGCCGGCCTCCCTAAAGAGGCGCTTGGCCACGTCTTTGTCCATGGCCACCGCCGAACCAAGAACCCTGGAGCCGACGTAGGGGATGCCTGCAATCTCGAACAGCCCCTGGATGGTCCCGTCCTCCCCGTACGGGCCGTGAAGCACGGGGAAGGCGACATCTACACCGATGATTCCATCGGGCCCGACCAGGTGACCCTCCGGCACCGAAAGCGAAACGGACGGCCCGTCGGCTACGAACGGATCGGCATTCGACTCGGCAAGATGCCACCGCCCCGACTTGTCGATGCCGATGGGCACCACAGAGTGCCCGCGCTCCCCCAAAGCGGCCGCCGTGGACACAGAAGAAACACATGAGACCTCATGTTCTGCGGACCTACCGCCGAAGAAAAGGGCAACACGAGCCATATCGCAGGAGACTACCAAGTGTCCTCCGCCCCCAATCAGGCCTTCGCGCCTGGCATCGCCGGCCGCGCGCTCAGGCCACTCGACGATCACCTCTTCGGTGCGCTCTCGGCCGGCGACCCCGGCGGGATCGTCCATGCGCTGCTTCAACGCTGTGCCGCCGCAGTCGGCGCCGGAGCTGCCTTCTTGGTCGTGCACCCGCGTCCGGGAGTCGTCGACGTCGTGAGCCCGGGCTGGCGCGCCGAGCACGCGCCCGTCGAAGACATCGCAGGTCAGAGCTTCGACATCGAAGACGACAGCGATGCCGGGCTGATAGACGCCCTCGGCCTGCCGGGGGCGGTGGCCCGTGAGCTCGAGTCGGGAGCCCGCCGGGTGGGGACCCTCGTGCTGGCCGCCAAGGACTCGGGTGCCTTCTCTGCCGACGACGCCCGCCGCCTCATCGCATTGGCCCCAGCGGCGACGGTAGTCGCCGACATGGCCTTGCGCCTGCGAGCCGCAGGCAGCGGCGTCAATCGCCTGCACCGCCAGGCCGAACTCTGCGTCGATCTGGTCGGAGCCGTCAGCCACGACCTGCGCACGCCACTCACCTCCATCGTCGGCGTGCTGCAGACGCTCGCCCGCACCGACCTGGCCCCCACCAACCCCGAGGCGATCACCCTGCTGAACTCGGCGCTCACACAAGCCGAGAGGCTACGATCGCTCATCGAGGACCTGCTCGTGTCACCCGGCGCCGGCATGCAGCTGACTCCCATCGAGGCAACCATCCTCAAGTCGATCGTCACCCAGGCGATAACGGCCGCCGGCATCGAGCGCTACGAGATCGACGTTCCCGGGAACCTGCCCACGGTCTTTCTCGATGCCCACCATCTTCGCCGGGTGCTCGTCGCCATCCTCGAGGACGCCGCCGGCATTGAAGGCCAGGTGCTCGCCACCGCGACGATCGCGGACGGCGCCCTGGTCATCTCGGTAGAAGTGACCCCGCCCGATTCCCACACCACCCCGTCGGCCCGCCTCGCTCTGGCCCTCCGGCTGGTCGAGGCCATGGAAGGCACCCTCTACGTCGAAGACGGCGCCGTGCAGCTTCGTTTCCCACTCCGCTCCGTCACGGAGGCAGTCGACTTCGCTTAGTCCTCGTCGGAGGCGGCGATGGCGTGGAATCCCCCATCGACGTGGACGACCTCGCCGGTGGTCATTGGGGCCCAATCCGAGAGGAGCACAACGATCATACGCGCCACCGGCTCGGGATCGCCGGCGTCCCAATCGAGCGGCGCCCTCTGCCGCCACACTTCCTCGAAACGGGCGAAGCCCGGTATCGACTTGGCCGCCACCGTGGCCAGCGGGCCGGCCGCCACCGCATTCACCCGGATGCCCTTGGGCCCAAGGTCCCGTGCCAAGTACTTCGTCACCGCCACCAGGGCCGCCTTGCTCACTCCCATCCAGTCATAGGCGGGCCACGCCTGGCTGCTGTCGAAGTCCAGAGCAACCAACGAGCCACCTCCCGCCTTCTCCATGAGCGGTAACAGCCCGGCGGCGAGAGTCTTGTAGGAGAAGGCCGAGGTCAGGAAGGCGGTGCTGGCGCTTTCGGCAGGTGTCTCGAGGAACCGGCCTCCGAGAGCGTCCTCGGGAGCGTACGCGATGGCGTGAACTGCGCCGTCGACGGCGCCCCACCGCCCTCTCAGCCCCTCCACCAGCTTCCCCATGTGCTCGGGCTCGTTGATGTCGAGTTCGAGCACATCGGGAGGTCGCGGCAGGCGCCGCGCCGCCCGCGCCGTGATGCTCAGGCCACGCCCGAATCCGGTGAGCACGACGTCGGCGCCCTCTTCCTGAGCGATCCGAGCGGTGTGCCAGGCGATCGAATCGTCGTTGAGCACACCGGTGACGATCAGGCGTTTCCCTTCGAGCAGCAATGAGCCTCCGCGCCGGAGGGAGCCATGCTAGGCGGCAGCGACGGACTGGCGCCGGGACGGCCCAGCCACAAGCGCTGCCTAGCCCGGCCGCGTCACCTCGGCGATCTCCGCCCCGGTGATGGCCACGAGATCGGCGCCGGCCAGGTGGATGGCGACGCCGGGAGCGCCCCCGGCCACAGACACCTCCTCGTGCTCGAGGATGCGTCTGTCGGCCACAACGGGCAGGGAACGGGGTATGCCCAACGGCGTGATCACGCCTCGGGCATAGCCCGTCACTCGAAACGCGTCGTCGGAGTCGGCCAGCGACAGGCGGGTCACACCGAGGTTCCGGCGCAGCTTGGGCCAATCGATGACCCGGTCTCCGGGCACGAGCACCAGCAGGTAGTCGCCCTCAGCGCGTCGCACCACCATCGTCTTCACCACCTGGCGCAAGCCGATGCCCCGCCTTCTCGCCGCTTCGCTGAGATCGGGTGCCGGATCAAAGCGCACGACACGGTGCGGCACGCCCGAGGCGGCCATTGCGGCGAGGGCCGGAGTCTCGATCATCCGCGCAAGCCTACGGATTCTTCCAGCTCCAGGGCCCAAGATTCAGCCTTACGTTGCCCCATCACCCGGCCGCTATTGCACGAGCAGACCCGGCGGCCAGGAGAGCGCTGTGGCAACGATCGTCTTTCCCGATGATTTCGTCTGGGGCGTGGCCACGTCCGCGTATCAGATCGAGGGCGCCGTCGAGGCGGACGGCCGCGGCGAGAGCATCTGGGATCGTTACTGTCACACGCCGGGACGAATCGCCGGCGGCCAGACCGGTGACGTCGCCGCCGACCACTACCACCGCTGGCACGAGGACGTCGATTTCATCACCACCCTCGGCGTCGGCGCCTACCGCTTCTCGATCGCCTGGCCCCACGTCGTCCCGGCGGGACGCGGCGACGTCAACACTGCCGGTCTCGACTTCCACGATCACCTCGTCGATGCCCTGCTCGAGCGGGGCATCGAGCCTTTCGTCACGCTCTATCACTGGGATCTGCCGCAGGCGCTCGAAGACGGAGGCGGGTGGACCAACCGGGCCACCGCCGCGGCGTTCGCAGAGTACGCCGGCTGCGTGGTCGAACACCTTGGGGATCGCGTACATCACCGGCTCACCATCAACGAACCCGGATGCGTCGTCGAAGCCGGCTACAGGCGCGGCAAGCACCCCCCCGGGCACAGCTCGGACTCCGAGGCTCTCCCCGCGGCGCACCACCTTCTGCTCGCCCACGGCCTCGCAGCTGAACGCATCCACTCCCTAGATCCAAAGGCACAAGTCGGCATCGCCATCGACGTGTGGCCCCAGCATCCCGCTTCGCTGCACATCCTCGACCTGGAAGCCGCAGCCCTCGCTCACGATCGGCTCAACCGCTGGCACCTCGATCCCATTGCCGGCATGGGCTACCCACCGGAAGCCGCGGCCATCGCCGGATGGCGCGGTGACGAGGTCGAGCCCGGAGATCTCGACATCGTGGCCACCCCCATCGATTTCCTCGGCATCAACTACTACTCGCGGGCTATCGTCGCCTCCGATGGCCTCGCCGATGAGCATCGCCCCAATCCGATCCGGCCGTCGGAGGCGGTCACTGACATGCACTGGGAGGTGTACCCGTCGGGACTCACCAAGGTGCTCGAGTGGTCACACCACCGATACGGCTTCCCCGCCATCTTCGTCACCAAAAACGGCGTCGCCTCGGACGACCGAAACAGCCCTCCGTTCGTCGACGACGACTGCATCTCGTATCTACGCCTGCACCTCGCCGCCGCTCACCTCGCCATGTCACGCGGGGTTCCACTGCGCGGCTATTTCACCTGATCGCTCTTCGACAACTTCGAATGGGAACGCGGCTATGCCATGCGCTTCGGACTCGTGCGCATCGACTATGAGAACCTCGAGCGCACCGTACGCCGGAGCGGCCACTGGTACGCCGGCGTCGCCGCCACCGGCTCGCTCAACGTCTGAGCCCAGACCACACGCTCGAAGAAGGCTGCGGTGAACCGCCGGGCCGTCACCGGATCGCTCCTATACGACGGGTCGACGGACCCGCCCCTCCCCGAGACCACGATCATCTGGCAAGGACCGAGGATCGTGTGGGTGGGGCCCGACACGGACGCCGACCTTGAGGAGACCAAGGTGGTCTCCGACGGAGGCGCCGTGGTTCCCGGCCTGATCGACTGCCACGTCCACCTGTGTCTCGACGCCACGATCGAGGGCATCGAGACGGTGGCCACCGAGTCCATCGAACAGCTGCTTTCGCAGTCGATTGGTGCAGCCCGCACCTTGCTCGGCGCCGGAATCACCGCGGCCCGGGACCAAGGTTCCAGAGAGGGCGTCGCCATCCAGGTGGCCCAGGCGCAGCGCCGCGGCGACATCGAAGGTGCCCGCATCCTGGCTTCGGGACGCGGCATCACCCCAACGGGGGGCCACGGGTGGATGATCGGCGTCGAAGCCGACGGTCCCGAGGAAGTGAGGGCTGCAGTGGCGCGGGAGATAGAGCGGGGCGCCGGAATCATCAAGATCTTTCCGACCGGCGGAGTGCTGGGCAGCGGTGCCCACGGTTTCGATCTAGTCATGTCCGCCGAAGAGGTCGCCGCAGCGGTAGACGAGGCCCATTCCCGCGGGCACCTCGTTGGAGCCCACGTTCACGGGCCTGAGGGCATCGAGATGGTGCTGGACGCCGAGGTCGACACCATCGAGCACGCCACCGGCATAACCAGGGAACAGGCGGAGCGATGCGCCGAGCAGGGGGTCGCTCTCGTGCCCACACTCACCAGCACCGACGTGATGCTCGACCATCAAACCGACCTTCCCGGGGACTTGCTCGATCGGGTCGGCGAAGTGCGCCGCCTGCAATCCAAGGGCATCCGCACCGCCATTGCCGCCAACGCCGTTGTGCTGGCAGGGACCGATGCCGGAACTCCGTTCAATCCGCCAGGCCTGCTGGTGCGAGAGATGGAGATCCTCGCCGGCCTCGGGCTCGGGCCGCTTGGCGCTATCGCCGCCGCCACCTCTCTCGCCGCCAAGACGCTCCACCTCGAAGGCCTCGGCGTCATCGAAGCGGGCCAGATCGCCGACCTGCTGGTCGTCGGAAAAGACCCAGGTGCCGATCTGGGGGCGCTCCGCACTCCCCTTCTCGTCGTGCAAGGTGGCGCCGTCGTGAGCCAGAGGCCCTAGCGCCCCGTCACAGAGCCTTGGCGAGACAGAGCGCTAGATCTCGTCTAGGAGCTTGCGCTTCTTCTGCTCGTACTCCTCATCGCTCAGCGTTCCGTCGCGATGCAGCTTGGCCAGGCGTTCCAGCCGGGCCGTGGCATCCGACGGCTCACTGGGCCGCCCACCGGACATGTCCCGTGAGCGGTCCTCACGAATGCGATAGAGCAGGCTCTGGAACCCCTCTGGATCCGGAATGTCCCTGAAGCGGCTCTGCCCTTGCTCGCCGGCGGACTCGATCAGCAGGTCCCCGGATCGCAGCACGCGCTCGAGGATGTTCTGGGTGAACGTCACGTCGTTGATGTTCTCCAACGGGATCTCAAGACCCCGGCGAGCGATCACACCGCGTCGGGTGATGAGACGCTCGTTGGTGAGCACGTAGAGCGTGAACCACCACGTGATGAACGGGAACACCCCGAGCACGAAGAAGGCCACGACGCCGACCCCGGTGACCACCAAGTCAAAGGCCCTGGTGTCTGGCGGGAACAGCCACGTGGCAGTGACGCCGGCGCCGATGAGCACCGTCCAGAGAACGGGGATCACGAGCAGCCGCCAGTGAGGACGGAACTCGCGCACGATGCTCTCGCCCTCGGTGAGAAGTCGTTTTGGGTAGCCCATGGACGCATGGTAGATGGCGCGGCACGGGTGCAGCCACAGAAACAGGATTCAGAGTTCAGAACGCGCAATACCGACTCTGGACTCTGAACCCTCTCCCCCTACGTCCTGCATTCTGCATTCCGAGCAAGAAGAAACCCCGAGGGAGTCTCCGCCGAAGCTTCCACCCTCTCGGGGTTTCTCTTGCGAAATAGCTTTTGACCATTTCGCTCCGGCTTCGGGCTGAAGCCCGTTACCGACCGACTTCGACGTCACCTCGGGGCCCGAGAGCCCTCCGGCTGCTCTCCGAAGAGAGCCGAGGCCGAAACCCCGGTCCGGGCCGTTGCCGACCCTTTCCGAGCCACCAGGTCTCCCTGATGACACCCTCAATCTAAGGAGGCGCAGCTGCCCAGTCAAGCGCCTCGCATCTCTGTTTTTCGCGTCACAGAAGAAGATTTCGCGAGGTTGTGTTCCGTGCCCTCGAGCCTGTGCCGAATCGGTCCGCCGCTCGCGCCCTACCGAAGCACCGCCTCGCCCGACGCGCTCTTCCCGCCGGCCTCCGTCCACCGACCGTCCGGCCCTCCTCGAGACACGAACGCGACAAGAGAAGAACGCGACAAGGGCGGCCGAAGCCGCCCCGCAAAGCCGAGACCCCGAGGAAGCATCCGCCGAAGCTTCAACCCCCTCGGGGCCTCGAACCCTCCGCAGAACGCTCCTTGCGAAGCGCCCGAACAGTGGGCCGCCGGGCAGGCCTTGCGACCTCCTCGGCTATCCCGTCAGTCGACTAGCGACCTTCGGGCCGTGGCTCCGACGGCCAATCGAGTGAGCCCGAAGACCCTCTCGGTCGTCTCCCTTGCGGGAGTCACCCGCCGGAGCCGCCTCCCTGGTTTCTTGCGTCCCCAAGGAGGAAGTACCTGTGAACATAAGCTCCGCCCCGCTCCCCCGTCAACTGAGATTGGTGGTTGGTTTTCGCGTTCCTGCCGGAGTTTTCGCGTGCCCTCAGACCGACTCGACCCTCTAGCCGACTCGCTCCGACCTGTAGCCACCCGGAGGCCACGCGGGCAGCCGTGTCCCGCATCCCGGTCCGCTCGACACCCGCAACCCTGCCGTCCGTAGCCGCGCCGGGCCCGAACTACACGCCTGTCACTCGTCCGGCGTATAGTCGAAGCCCATGGGACTCGGCAGCCTCTCACCAAGCCGTGCGAGCGACTTCAAGACGTGCCCCCAGCTCTTCAAGTTCCGCGCCATCGACCGCCTTCCAGAACCGGCGACGCCGTACCAGGCGCGTGGAACCACCGCCCATCTCGCCCTGCAGCGCCTCTTTGACCTCCCTCCCGAAGACCGTACCCCTGAAGCCCTATTCGAGCTCTTCCGCACCGCATGGATGGAAGTGCGCGACACGGAGTACCCGGAGCTTTTCGATACCGTCGAGGACGAACGAGCCTGGGGCCTCGAGAGCCTCGAGCTGCTCGCCAACTACTTCTCGGTCGAGGATCCCCGCCTCATCGAGCCTGTCGAGCGCGAGTTCGACATGTCCGAAGACCTCGACGGCATGACCATCCGCGGCATCCTGGATCGTATGGAGGAGACGCCGGACGGTCGTCTCGTCGTCACCGACTACAAGACGGGCAAGGCACCGCCCGAGCGCTACGCACTACCCGCGTTCTTCGCCCTCAAGATCTACGCCCTGCTCATCCGCC
>CAZWKX010000021.1:0-36709 GCA_964633975.1 uncultured Acidimicrobiia bacterium | reverse complement strand
GGTACGGGGACCGAGGTCGTCATCGACCTACGCGGGTCCTAGGGACCCGTGCGGTTGCCAGGAATGGCCCTAACCCTCCTGGCTTCCTGTCCCGCACCGGTGATAATGCCGGTGCGGGACAGGAGAACCGCCATGCAGGAGAACCTCCAAATCGATATCGCATCGATGAGGACGACACCCACACTCTGGCGTTCGCCGAATCAGATCTGCGCGGTGAGCACTTCGAAGCGACCGGCAGAGCACACCGCAACCCCACGGACCGCCCTCTTCCCATAGGCAGCGGGGACCTGGCCGTAGCTCGCACCCTCGACGGACTCGCCCCCCTCATCAAAGAAGCGGCCCAGGTCAAGATCGATCGATTCCTCGGTCCTTGACGTGTCATTTGGCCACCCCGGCACCTCGGAGTCCAAAAGTGCTCAACTCCGTCTGCGCCACTATCGGTAGCCACACAAGCCACTCAAGGTATTGCACCGTGTGCCGATACATGACACGAGTGATCCTGGGCTCGCTCGGTCCCACTCCACCAGGACAGGAGGCACCCCCCTTCCTCCGACTCCTCCTGCAGAGCGGCCCCCGGGACATCAGCAGCCCCCTCCACGGCACCGGAGGGGGCTGCACTTATGTGAGGATGCCCCACGCCTTCAGCCCTCGCCGCGTTTGTCCACTTCCCGCTGTGGACCTCAAGGCCTTCAAGGCCCCGCCGATACCAGGTTCATGCGCAGGATGGTTCCGCTGCTCGCCTTGCTCGCAGCCGCCTGCAGCGACGTCTCGGGTCCCGCTGCCTGGGAAACCTTCACCCTGCCGTCCGACGCCGAAACCGCGAGCGTCTCCACGACCACGCCATCAACGGGCGCCGCAGGCCTCCATCGGGAAGGCATCGTCGAGGTCCTCCATGGAGAGGCGGCGGTGCTGCCCACGAGCTACCGGTTCACTTCGGAGATCGTCATCACCTCCCCATCGGGAGACACGACCCTGGCCGTCGAAGGCGCCGTGAACGGCCAGGACTTCCACTATGAAATACTGCCCCTGGGAAGCCTGGAGGAGGTGACCGTCACCAACGGCTCGGTCTGGGTGAAAGTGGATGGCCAATGGTTCACCCACGAGGCGATGCGCCCACCCAACCCGCATCCGCTGCTCGTCGCTTACCCCGACGTCACCCTCAAGGTGTACTTCGACCTGGGAGACGACTACAGCATCGTGTCTCTGGGATCATCCGAGATCGACGGCCTCACCGTCACCGGCCAGCACGTCGACATCCCGGAGATCGTCTACTCACTCGAGGTGGGAGGGTCGCGGACCCTCGATCTCTGGTTCGACGATCGGGGGTTCCTCATCCGAGTCGACCGCGAGACCGAACCCCCGGCGGGCCACACGTATGCCGCGGTCACGCGGCTGATCTGGCAGGTTTGCGACGTCAACGAGCCTGTAGAGGTTGTGCCCCCCAACCCCGGCGAAGTCGTCCACGCCGACGTCTTCGCCGACGAAGACGCCCTGGAGGACCTCCGCAGTGCGGTGGCCGCCTTCCGCGTGTTCCTCATTGACTACGGCCGCTACCCGAAAACGGCCGAAGAGATCACATCGATGGATCTCGACTTGGCCTACTCGCTCACGGAGGACCTGCATACCGTGACACCAGGCGCAGTCGGCTTCCAGAGCTTCGATGATTCTCTCCTCCTCGTCACCGTGAGCCGCACCGGGACATGGCACTGCACCATCGACAGGTCCCAGGAAGGCGCGCCGATCCTGGACGGCACGACCTTCGGGCGCGGCGACAGCCTCGAAGCCGTCGACACACTCGAGGAGTGCTCGATAGCGAGCTACTGACCGACGAGCACTCGAGAGCCCTCCGCGACCTACGATCGATCATCGGCCTCCAGGCACCGCCGGCCTCGCCCAACACCGTCACCAGCAGGACCCAGCCCACTGGAGCGGCGGCCACAATCCGGTCCCGACCCCGGAACCGGATGAAGGGAAGCCGCCACTACGAACCCGGCAGCTCCCACAAACCGCTGAGCTCGGGCGCCCCAGGACAATGGCTCTCGACGTACTCGGCCATCCGCTCCCGGGCCCCAACGTTCACACCGGGAAAGCTCAACGGATCTTGCTCCAACAGATCACGATCGATCAATCCCGACTCGAACGCGTTGGCCAGCACCTCGGCGTTGTGCCCCACTACTCCCATGTCCTCCCGAACGTCGGAAGGGGCTTCCTCCGCAGCCGAAACAAAGAACTCGGTGGCGAACCGAAGAACCCGCAGCACCTCGACGTCATCCATCTCCCTGCTCAGCAAGGTGCCCCCCACACCATCCAGCAGCGCGCAGAAAGCCTCATCCACTGCCATCGAGGTCGTAGACGGCGATGCTGCTTCGTCGGCCCGAACGACCGGCGCCGGCATCGTCGTCAGAGCCGGCCAGGACACAGCAGTGCCCCCGCTGCACCCAGCCAGCAGCAGCCCACAGCCCAGCGCGAGATACCTCACCTTGGCCTATTCGGCCCCGGACTCAGATGTCTTGAGCGTCGCCGCGAGACGGGCCGCCGGCACTTCCGTAGGAGCACATGGAAAGCAGGCCGCAACACCGGATCCGCAACGCGTCGGCCGTATCCATCTCGGCGGCCGGCAGTGTGGCGAAGCTGGGAAACGGCCCGAACAGACCGGCAGAACCCACCGCAGCCTCGACGCCCGATCAGACGGGCTCGTCGGAGGTGTAGTTGCGGAACCGGGTGAACTCGGCAGCGAAGTTCATCATGATGAGCCCCGTGGCCCCGGACCGATGCTTGGCGATGTTGACCTCGGCGACTCCCGGCTGATCACCGCCGGGGTTGTAGTACTCGTCGCGGTAGATGAACATCACCACATCCGCGTCCTGCTCGATGGCCCCCGATTCCCGCAGGTCACCCAGGCGCGGCCGCTTGTTCTCGCGCTGCTCCAGGGCACGATTGAGCTGCGACACCGCTATGACGGGCACGCGAAGCTCCCGGGCCAGGTTCTTCAGCGACAAGCTGATGTCGGCGATCTCCTGCTGGCGGTTCTCACTGCGGCCGCTGCTCTGCATCAGCTGTAGGTAGTCCACCACGACGAGGTCTAGGCCCCGCTTCCGGGCCAGGCGCCGACACTTCGCCCTGATCGACGTGACCGTCAGGTCAGGCGAGTCATCGACAAAAAACGGCATCTGGTAGAGGCGCGACGTCTCTCTCACCACACGCTGCCAGAGCTCCGGGCCCAATTGGCCGGTGCGCAGCTTGTGCGAATCGACACCCGCCATGGCCGACAGCAGGCGCAGCACCACTTCCTCACGGCTCATCTCCAATGTGAAAAGAGCCACGGGATGGTCGCTCTCGGCAATGTTCTGGGCGATGTTGAGAGCAAGAGCGGTCTTTCCCATCGACGGGCGGGCCGCGATCACGACGAGGTTGGCCGGATGTAAACCGGCCAACCTGCCGTCGAGGTCGCGGAACCCCGTGCTCAAGCCGGTGATCTCCTCGCCCCGCGTGCCAAGCTCTTCGATGCGCTCGAGGGTCTCCTGGAGCATGGGGCCTACCGCGGCGAGCCCATCACCCACCTTCTGCTCCGATACCCGGAACACCTCCTGCTCGGCGGCATCGAGGACATCGTCGATGGTGCGGTCGGTCTGCAATGCCATCGAGGCAACCACCGCACCGGCCCGCAGCAGCCGGCGCCGTGCCGATGTCTCCTCAACGATCTCCGCGTAGTAACCGACATTCGACGACTCGGGCACCGTGTCCAGCAGGCCGGTCAGGTAGCCCACACCTCCGACCCGGTCGAGCTGGTTGGTGCGCCGCAACGCGTCGGAAACCGTCACCGCATCGATCGGCTGGTTGTGGTCGAACAACCCGACGATGGCCTCGAAGATGATCTGGTTGGCCGGCTTGTAGAAGTCCTCGGCCTGCAGCTTCTCCAGAGCCACGTTGGCCGCATCGGCCGACAGCATCACCGCCCCGAGCACCGACTCTTCCGCCTCCAGGTTGTGGGGCGGCACCTTGGCCCCGGCGGCCCGCGGATCCTCCAATTGCGTCGTCATTGGCTCACGCTGGGATCACTTCCAGAATCAGCCGGCATTCCACGTCTGCGAGAGGGCGAACACGAATCTCATAGGAGCCCAGCTCCTTGATCGGAGTACGCAGATCGATGAGGCTGTGTTCGATCTCCACGCCGGTGAACCTCTTGATGGCCTCGGCCACATCACGCCGCCCGATGGAGCCGAACAGCTTGCCCTCGTCGGCCGCTCGCGCCGCCACGACGACTTTTTGCCCATCCAAGGCCGCCGAGACCGCTTCTGCGGTCTCTCTCGCTTTACGTTCCGCCTCTTCACGAGCACGACGAATCCGCTCTGCATCCCTGATCGCGCCCGAAGTCGCCTTCACCGCCAACCTCCTGGGAAGGAGGTAGTTGCGGGCATGTCCGTCGGCCACGTCTGCCACGTCGCCCTTGCGGCCCAGCCCTTCGACATCTTCAACGAGGATGAGCTTCATCGGTTCGTATAGGGGAGAAGGGCAAGCTCGCGCGCGTTCTTGATGGCCCGGGCCACGGCCCGTTGGTGTTGCACGCAATTGCCGGTGACTCGCGACGAACGTATCTTCGAGCGGTCTGACACATACTTGCGGAGCAGCGCCGCGTCCTTGTAGTCGATGTAGTCGATCTTCTCCACGCAGAAGTAGCAGACCCTCTTCTTTACGCGCCTGCCCATCCGCTCTTCGCGGCGCCGACGGACAGTGCGCTTTCTGGGCGTCATGTCGTTAAAAGTCCTCCTGTGCCGGGGAAGTGTCTAGAAAGGCGCCTCATCGGGCCCATATTCCTCACGCGCGACCGGAGCCGCCGCCATCGGCGGCGGGCTCTGGGAGAAAGAGTCCGAGCGCGGCGACCTGGTCACCGCCGCCGTCGCCCACCTCAACGACGGACCTATCTCGTCGATCGCCACCTCGACCACAGAGCGCTTCTCGCCCTCGGCCGTCTCCCACGATCGCTGCTCGAGACGGCCGGTGACGATCACCCGCATGCCCTTCTGCAGCGATTCTGCCGCGTTCTCGGCGGCGTCCCTCCACAGGGTCCCGCCGAAAAAGCTCGTCTCTTCCTGCCACTCGCCGTCCCGCTGGTAGCGCTTGTTCACGGCGAAGCGAAGGCGCGCCATGGCCACCCCGGACGCGGTGAACCGCAGCTCCGGGTCTTCCACAAGATTGCCAATGAGCGTCACGTGATTCGCTGCCATCGCTGCCTTCCTCGACTCTTCGCTCTATCCAACATCATGACCTTCCGGTGTGACAAAACCGCCTCGCCTACTCCAATCGGATGAACTTGTGCCGCAGCACGTTGTCCGAAAGCGTCAGGGCCCGGTCGAGGGGCTCAATGGCTTCCTTCTCGCCCGCAAACGTCACCACCGCGTAGTAGCCCTCGTGGAGATGCATGATCTCGTAGGCGAGACGGCGTTTGCCCCAGAAATCGGTCTTCTCGACCTCGGCTCCGCGATCGGAGAGAGCCTTCTCGATATTCGAGATCTCCGATCGCACCTCGGTCTCGGCCAGCTCCGGCCGAAAGATCGTCATCAACTCATACGTGCGCAAGGTGCGCTCCACCTCCTTCGGACTCTCGCGTCAAGCGAGAGGCCCCCATAGGGGCAGGTTGGGGAAGACACGCAGTGTAACCCGGCAATGGCGGGTCGCGGAAGTGCAGTCTCTCAAGGTGATCGAGAGCGCGCCCCGCGTGGTCGCGCCGCCCCCCAACCGGGCAACGGCAGCTCAAGATACAGCCCCTCGGCATCGTCGAGCCCCCCGGCAGGCGCTTCGAGAGCGTAGCGATACGGGCCGCCGGCCCGGTAGGTAGGACACGGGTCGCCGAGACACGGCTCCATGCGCAGCAGATCGACCAATTCGCCGTCTGCACCGAAGAACGCCACGTCGAGAGGGATGAGCGTGTCCTTCATCCAGAAGGGCGTCTCCGTATCGGCGGCGAAGACGAACAGCATGCCGTCGAGGTCACCGAGATCGGTGACGCCCATCAGCCCCCGGCTGCGCTCACCGGCATCAGCGGCCACGGCCACGTTCCACGTGCGTCCACCGACGATGATCTCTGCCTGGTCGAAGCCGGCAAGCGCCTCGTCGCCCCGCGTCCCACAACAGCCGCACAGCAGCACCAAGACGACGATCAGGCGCCGAACGATCCCATCTCCTCGAGCAACGCCCGGCCCGCATCTGCCGGCATCTCATAGGTCTCCTCGGCCGAAGGGAACGACCCGTCCTCGATGTCGGCGAAGAACGCCCGGAGTGCCTTCACCGCATCGTCGTGGAGGGAGGCGTAGGCCCGCACAAAACGCGGCACCTCCTCATCGTTGAGGCCCAGCACGTCGTGGAACACGAGCACCTGTCCATCAGTCTTCGCGCCGGCGCCTATGCCGATCGTCGGCACCGACACCCGGCGCGTGATGAGATCGGCCACCATCCCGGGAACCCCCTCCAGCACGATCGAGAACACACCCGCGGCCTCGATGGCCAAAGCATCCTCGATGAGCTGCTTCGCCGTCTCCACGGCCCTGCCCTGCACCCGATATCCCCCCATGGCGTGAACCGACTGCGGCGTCAGACCCAAGTGCCCCATCACCGGAATCTCGGCCGCGAGCACCGCTTCGATCACCGGCACTCTCTTGATGCCACCTTCCACCTTCACCGCCTCGACGCCGCCCTCCTGCACGAACCGTCCCGCGTTGCGCACGGTGTCCGCCGGCGACACGTGGAAGCTGAGCCAGGGCATGTCGCCGACGACGAGCGCACGCGGCCGCGTCGAGGCGACCGCGGCTCCGTGCCGGACCATGTCGTCGAGCGTCACCTCGAGCGTAGAACGCCGCCCGAGCACGACATTCCCCACCGAATCACCGACGAGGATGATGTCGGCCCCCGCCTTGTCAGCGATGCGAGCCGACGGGGCGTCGTATGCGGTGACCATCTTTATCCGTGAGCCGCCTTTTGCGGCCCGCACATCGGGAACGGTGACCTTCTCGGCCATCTCCTGCTCCTCTCTCCGCCTCGTGGGTCGAAGGATTTCGGCGCTCGAGTCGTTGCTCGGCCTTTTCGGGATCGGCCGCCTGAGGTCGGCCGTCTCGCCGGCGCAGGAGATTGTAGGAACTGATGCCGACGCGGTGTCCCGCTAGCGTCGATATCGAGAGGAGCAGACCGATGGCCCGCAAGAACGTAGCCATGACCCCGGGTGAGATCGAAGCCTTCCTCGAAGAGGGGCGTATCGCCCACGTCGCCACAGTCGGCGACGACGGCTGGCCCCATCTGGTTCCCATGTGGTACGTCGTCGAAGAAGGCCGAATCGTCTTTCGCTCCTTCACCAAATCGCAGAAGATCGTCAACCTGCAGCAGCGCCCCCGGCTCACCGTTCTCGTCGAACGGGGCTCCACGTACGCCGACCTGCAGGGCGTGATGATCAAAGGGACGGCCATCCTCGACGACGACCCGGGCCGTGTGCTCGCGCTGTACGGAACCATGGCGGCCAAGTACGCAATGGTCGGCGACCAGCCACTCCACCTGAGCCCCGACGCGCTGAAGGCAGCCTTTGGCCACCACGCTGCGAAAAACACCGCAGTCACAGTCCAGCCCAAGCGCGTTATCTCCTGGGACCACACCCGACTCGGCGGCGGGTACTGAAATCCACACCGCACCTTGCACAGCGGAGCCGGGCCGGGCAGGCTGGGGACACACACCCGGAGAGAACTCCCTGCCCACCGAGAACAACGACGCACAGGAAGCCGAGGCCCCGCGCCTCACGGCCTTCGAGATCTTCAAGCTGTGGCTCCGCCGGGTCGCCCTCGCTGCCATCGTGGTGAATGCGCTCCTCGGTGTCTGGGCCGTCGCCGGCTCCCTGAGCGACCTCGAGGTCAACATCCTGGTGACCTCGCTGTTGATCACCGGCTCGGGGGTGGTGGCCCTGACCTGCAGCGTCGCAATCCCCGAGGGCCGGCTAGGCCCGCTTCCAGCCATCGGTATCTTCACATCCCTTCTCGGATTCGCCCTGATCATCACATCGGTGTGGACCAATTTCTCGGCCCTCACCGTGGGCCAGCTAGGCGGCACCTTCATCACGATCGCGGTCACCATCGCCTACGCCGCCGTCATGTCCGGCGTGCACATCGAAGGCTGGCTGCTCCCCATCGCCTACGTGCTCTCGGTCGTCGCCGCCGGTTTCACCGTCGCCGTCATTTGGGGATTCGAGCCCGGCAACACGTGGCGGCTCTTCTGGGTCCTCTGCGTCCTCCTCGCCGCAGTCACCCTCGCCGCCCCGATCACCGCCCGCCTCCGCCCTCGCCACGAAACCCCGCCACCCGTCCTCCACTGCCCTTACTGCGGCGGCGCCGTCGACGACACCGAAAGGCGGATTCGCTGCGGGCAATGCGGCCGCCGCTTCCGGGTCATCGCCCCCTGACGATCACGCCAATCGAGCGCGAATCCAAGCGATGTCCTCCGCCTGAGCCTCGGCCCCACCCGGCGTCTCCACAATGATCGGCGCATCGGCTTGACGCAGCACGTGCACCAGCAGATCTTCCGGTATCTCCCCGTGACCGAGGTTGGCATGACGGTCACGGCGGCTGTCGAAGGGATCGCGAGAGTCGTTGGCATGCACCAAACCGATGCGGCCGGTGACCGCACGGAGCCGCTCCACGACCGTTTCTAGGTCCTCGCCGGCAGCCCAGGCGTGACAGGTGTCGATGCAGACACCGACGTTCAAGTCCCCGATAGCCTCCCAGAGAGGCCCGTAGCCGCCGATGTCCCGCAGCACCGCGTTGCCCCCACCGGCAGTGTTCTCGATGAGCACCGGGACGCTCAGATCCACCGACTCGAGGGCCTTGCGCCAGCGTTCCCAGCCTACGTCGGGCGTCTCCTCGTCTCCTATGTGGCCACCGTGAACAACCACACCGCGAGCGCCCACGGCGTGGGCTGCGGCAATCGTGTCCCCGAGGATCTTGCGACTTGGGATCCGCACGCGGTTGTTGGGTGATCCCACGTTGATCAGGTAGGGAGCATGAGCGTAGATGCCGATGCCGGATGCCTTCAGGACGTCCGCATCGGGACGGGCCAGCGGCTTCTTCCACGACTGTGGGTTGGAGAGGAACACCTGGACGATGTCCGCACCCCTGGCCGCTGCCTCTTCGATCGGGGAATCGGGCGGAACGTGGGCACCGACGAGCATCTCCGCCCAGGCTACGCCTGCACCTCTCGCTTGGTCCAAGATGCCATGTACCCCTCGAGGGCCACCGCCACCTTGTGCGCCGGCCGGTCCCACTCTTCCGCCAAGAGGTGCAGCCAAGGCGGCTCGACGACCGCCGCCCAAGGGTTGTCCGGCAACTGCTCCGGGTCGCTCAGCCGCAACGAGAGCACCGGCACGTCACTGCCGTCGACGGCGCGGACTCCGGATCTCACCTCTGCGATCTCGCCCCAGTAGAGATGCATCGGCGCGGCCCTGCGGCCCTCCGGGTACAGGACGAGCCCTTCGGCGCCGTACTCGAGGAAACGCCGCGGCCTGAGGACGTTCCACATACCCCACAGCCACGAGCCCAGCCCCCCCGCGATCAAGACGCTGCCCCAGGCCAGATCGCGTCGCCTCTGCGCCGCTCCCCAGGCCGTATACGGCCTCTCGATGGATGTCACCGTCTCCCCGCCTTCGGTCACCACCTGCACCTGCTGCTCGTAGGTCTCCGGCTCCGGGTACAAACGGTGTGTGAAGATCATGTCGAGGCCCAGCATCATCAGTGGCATCGCCACTATCGACAGCGCCAACACCAGCAGCAGGGAACGCGACACCCTGTTCGTCACGGCGATACTCCAAGGTCCTCCGGAAGCACGAGGGCACGGTAGGCGATGTTGCGTTCGGCCATGAGTTCCCCGGCGGCGCCATTGCTGCGATCTATGAGTACTACAACCTGCGCCACCTTGATGCCGGCCGCCGTCACGGCATCGACGGCCTCGAGGAGGGCACTGCCCGTCGTCGTGGTGTCTTCGACCACCGCCACCCGGTCCCCGGGCCCGACGGGGCCTACCAGCCGGCCCCCGGTACCGTGATCCTTTGACTCCTTGCGCACCGAAAACGCCTTGAGTGGGCGGCCCTTCGACGCCGCAACAACAGCCACCGCCACCGCGATGGGGTCGGCGCCGATCGTCATGCCCCCAATGGCCGTTACATCGGCATCCAAGACTTCGATGACCGCTTGTGCCACCAGCCCGCCGCCGAGCCCGTCAAACGTCGTCTGCCGAGCATCGAGATACCAGTCGCTGGTGCCACCGGATCGCAGCCTGAACTCGCCTCCACGGCGGAGCGAATAGCGCTGTAAATGATCCACTAGGTCACGCACGGGCCCCACTGTACGCCGTCCCCGGCAGTTCCCCTCAAGGCCACCGAAGCCACGCCGATGAGATGGTGTCGTCCTCGGACGGCACATCCTTTCCTCCCTTCGAGCGGCCGCCTCCGGCGGCCGCTCGCCATCACGGAGGACTCAGAACCCACCGGTGCCGAGATCTCGCCGTCGCTCGAAGCCCAGAAGGGCCACACCCAGGAAGATGAGCACAGCCGCCATCCACAGCAGCCGCTGCACATCGAGCCCCGTATAGGGAAGCTCGTCCTCGGTGATGTAGCCGACGTCCGCATCGAGGAAGACCCCGCCCGCCCCCAGCGTGACGATGATCGCTTCGGCCGTCGTCGCCTGCAGGCCGTCATCGACGTCGGCCACCGCCACCCGCGACGGCCCCGGCGGCACACCCGTGAACAGGTATTGGCCGTTGGCTCCCGACACACGGGACGGGAACTGGACGTCGTCCCCGGTGTCGAGCACTCCGTCGAACCCGCTCCACACAAGGGAGACCGTCACTCCCGGCAGGGGCTCCTCTTCGAAGTCGATCTCACCGTCCCTATCGGCATCGTGCCAGATCGTGTCCCCGATCGATCCGGTGCCCCTGTACCCGAAATCGAGATCATCGACGGCCCCGTCTGCCGGCAGTGTCACGGTGGTTTCCCCGTCTTCGATGGCGTCCGGATCCGACGTCAGTGCAAACCCCGCCGGCACCGTGTTCGCGTCGACCGAAACCGTGTAGTCCCCGCCCGCCAGGCCGGTGAACTCATAGGAACCATCGGACGCCGTCGTCGTGGTGTCGACCGTCACCCCCAGATCGCCGAGGAGGTCAACCGTCACGCCCTGGAGCCTCGGCTCTCCCGCGTCCAACGCATCATCTCCATCGACGTCGAAGAAGACGGTGCCTGACAGCTCGCCCTCTGGGGGCCGATAGCCGACATCGTCGGCGGCCTCAGTAGCGCCGGGACCCACTGCAATCGTCTGAGTGGCGTTGGCTGTGGTCAGCACGTATCCGGCGGGGACCGTCGCCGCCACCACCTGGGCCGTCACCGAGCCGGCTCCCACCGAAGTCGACCAGTCGCCGGCGCCGTTGGACACGACCGTGACCGTCACGCCGTCCCCATCCGTTACATCAACCGACACGTTCGCCAGGTTGGGCTCACCCGCATCCTGCACGCCGTCCGCGTCCGTGTCGACAAACAGGTGACCCGTCAGCGTGCCGGCGACCGCGCTGAACCCGACCGTGGCGTCATCGGAACCAGAAGTCGAGTTGCCGTCGTCGTCCTCCACCGTCGCAGTCACCGTGTTCACATGATCCGGCCCCTCGGCGTCGCCGGAGAGCACGGCGTCGAATGAGCACGAGAAGGTCCCCGACGCCGGGATCGCAGTGGCCTGTGCCGGGCAGGTGTTGTTCGAAACCGCCCCATTACCCCCGTCCAGCAGATCCCCGAAGATGTCGTCGTCCAGCGCCGTCAACGTCCCCGCCTCCGCCGAATCGTTGTCGACGTCGACGGAGAACGTCACCGTCCCTCCGGTCTCGGGCACCGAGCCAACCGATGGATCCTTCGTCACGGTGATCGAAGGCAAGGTATCGACGAGGGTGTCCACCGACGCCGAGTTGTTGGCCCCCACCGGATCGGCGGTCGACGACGACACGACCGCGTTGTTGGTGATGGTGCCGTCGACGCCGGCGTCGATGTCCACGACAATGTCTAACGAAGTGGAGCCGGGAGCGAGGTCTGCCAGCGAGCAGGTGATGGTGCCGACCGGGCCTTCCACGCAAAGCGCATCCGACAGCACATCGTCGAACGTCACCCCGGCCGGCAGGGTGTCGACGACAACCGGGTCGTCGCCTACGTCCGGTCCGTTGTTGGTGAGGGTGAGCGTGTAGATGATCGATTCACCGGGGTGCACGGCGACCGCGGTGTTGTCGTCCTTGGCCAAGGACAGGTCTGCCTGGGGATCTGCCGGATCCGTCACGTCCGCCACCACAGGGTCGTACTGGTCGCTGTCGGCCGTCGCCGAGTTAGCAAACTCGGTGACCCCAACGGCCATCGGGTCATCGACGGTCACGCTGAAGTAGACGGTCAGTATCTCTCCCGAAGCAAGTGTGAGCCCCGAGATGATGTTCGGCGGGGCGCTCACCGCCACCGGCGTCCCATCGACATCGCCCGAGATGCTGCCGGGTACATAGGTGGTGCCTGCGGGAATCGTGTCGACGAGCGACACTCCGGTCTGTGAGGCGTCGTCTCCGTTGAAGACCCTGATGCGATACTCGATCGTCTCGCCGGATCCGACGGGAGACGAATCGGGCGTCGACACCTTGTCGATCTGGAGTGGCGGCACGTCCAGCTCGATCACGTTCATCGCCGATGACGGCCCGTAGGCGCTCGACATCGAAGCATGGTTGCCCACGGTCCGCACGCCGAGCATCACCGGATCGTCGACGCTGATGGAGAAGACGACGATTCGGGTGGCCCCGGCGGGGATCGTGTCTATGTCCAGGCCCCCATCAGGCGAATCGGCATCGAGCGGAGTCGGAGTGAAGGGAGGGGCATCGTCGGCCACCGGCGCACCGTCCAGCGTCGTGGAGCCCAGAACGTAGGAGGTGTACGACGGAGTCTCGTCGAAGACGAGGACCGCTCCGACGTCGATGATGCCGTTGTTTTCCATCGTGATCGTGTAGGTGATCGTGTCGCCCGGGTCGGCCTCGCCGTCCATGTCGACATCGTTCGACACCACCGACGTCTTCGCCATGTTGATGGACGGGAACGGGAGGATCGTGGTGCCCATGTCGAGCGCCGGGGTGCCTCCCGTGTAGCCGGCTCGCTGGCCCCATGCCGCGATGAGCCGTGTACCGTCCACCGTGTAGATACGCGATCCGGTCATGTCCCGGTCTCCACCGGACTGGTTTGCCGTCTGGCTCGGGTCGTAGCAGACCCCCTGGCCGTCGTCGTATACCGTCTTCGACGCGTAGGCCGTCACATCGCAGTGAAAGTCGTACTGGTCGCCGAGTGGATCGACGCTGCCCCCCGTCGTCGGATCACCGTCGAGATCCACGTAGATCCTGGTGTCGGCAAACGCCGCCACCCACACCGGGCTGTAGTTGCGAGTTCCGTCGGCGGACCCGGGGGCGTAGGGGAGGATGGTCGAAGGGGTAGCCGCGTTCTCCGGGACCAGGGTGAAGCCCCAGTCGTACGACGAACTCGTCGAACCCGTCGTGCTCGCCTGGAACCCGTAGATAGGCGACCCGTCCCCGCTGCTGAACAGGGCTCCCTGATTCAGCGGCATCAGGTAGCTCCCCTCGCTCCGGCCGGCAATAGGGATGTCGGTCGTGGCCCCACCGGCCGTGGTTGCCGTCACCGTGACCGGATCGGTCGACGGGTTGAAGAGGAACACCCGGGTGTCGTAGGCCTCATCGCTGCTGGGAGCCCCAACCGGGCTCACGATTTCGTCGGACCAGATAGAGGTCGGGTAGAGCTCAAAAAAGCGACTCTCATACGTGGCGCCGACATCGCCCGTCGTCACGTAGGCCGAAACGGGCCGGTCCGACGTCACCTGCGCGCCCAGGTTCACCCCTCCGTCGACAACATAGGTGTCACCCAGGTTGAGGGTTTCCGAGATCTCGAACGAGCCGTCGGCATCGGCATCAATCTGCACCTGCGTGTTGAACTCGATGCCCACCAGAACGAGACCCACATACTCGAACACCTGGTTGAAGTCGGCGTCCTGGCCGACGGGGATGTCGAACTGCATGCCCGACTTGTCGACGTCGAGAACCTGCACCGCCCCGGCCAGCAGCTCGCCGGGGTCGTCCGCGTATACCGCCTGCGTCACCGCGATCGGAGCAGTGGAGACGATACGATCGCGCCCGTCGTAGTAGTTGCCGGCGCCGCGTCCCGGCTGATCCACCGGGACGCTGCTCGATTGCGTCCACACGTCGCCGACGTCCATCGCCAAGATCAGCGTCGAGCCCTGAACCGGGTTGATCGGATCGACTTCGTAGCCGTCCTCGAAATGGTCGTAGTAGATCGTGTTGCCATCAGCGCCAGACGTGATCGAGATCGTCGACTGCACCGGTCCGGTGCACACGCCGGCACCTCCCCCGACAGACCGCAGGATGTCGATCAGCTCTTGGGCCTCAAACGGGCTGAAGTAGGTCTGGCTGATCGAAGGAGTCGCCTCGGCCACGTTCGGTGCGCCGGGAAACACACCGCCGACCACATAGACGACAACAAGCAACACGACGAGAAGCGGTGCCCACGGGACGGGCCTGCCGGTACAGCTCATTCTGACCCTCACAACGCTCGTGCCACCGGCATCCGGACAGGAATGCAGTCGAGGACCGCCCGACCCGTGGCCGCATTAGAGAATCGACATATGCTCGCGCACGCTTGAGTCAAAGCGCCGCAAAAGGAGCGTCATGAGATCCCCAACCAGAACATCGAGGAAACGATCGGCTACCGCCCGAAACGCCGCTCGCGCTGCGTGAAATCGCGCAAGGCGCGCAAGAAGTCGACCCTTCGGAACGCCGGCCAGTAAACGTCGACGAAGGAGTACTCCGCGTATGCGGCCTGCCAGAGAAGGAACCCGGACAGGCGAGATTCCCCGCTGGTGCGAATGACCAGATCGGGGTCGGGCAGATCGGCCGTATAGAGATGAGCCGCAAGAGCGTCGGCGTCGATGTGGCCGGCAATCTCGTCGCCCTCTACGCCGTCGGCCACCAGCTTGCCTACGAGATCCTTGACCGCATCGACGATCTCCTGCCGCCCCCCGTATGCGATGGCGATGGTGAGGCGGCGACGCCCCTCCGCCGACTCCTCGACCATTCGATTGGCCGCACCCCGAAGCCGAGCCGGCAGCAGCTCCGTGCTCCCGATGACGCCGATCCGCAGGTCCGTGGCCCCGAGCTCACCCGGAAGCCGATCGAAGAGATCGGCGAGCACATCGAAATACGGGTCGAGCTCCTCCGACGGCCGCGACAAGTTCTCTTTGGACAGCAGCCAACAGGTGACGGCGGGCACCTCCACCTGCCGGCACCAATCGAGGAACTCCACGAACTTGTCCATGCCGGCCCGATACGACGAGGCGTAATCGGGCAACCCGGCCTGACGTGCAAACCGGCGATGCCCGTCGTGGATCACCCCGATGTGACGCGGGAGCCCCGCCGGGTCGAGCGCCCGCAGCAGGCGCTCCTCATAGACGCGGTACAGGGGTCGGCGCAGCGCATCGCCGAAGCTCATCGGGATCTCCAATTGCTGAAGACCGATCATACGCCGGCTCTCCCCAATCGGTCATCACCGCGTCGAATCCCCGATGCGGTCTCGTCCATTTGCGCCTCCCGTCACCACGGCAGACGCGGCCGGTCGAGATGCCACTCCTTATTCCCGGCACCGGGCCTAGCCTGCGCCGATCATGCGCATTCTCGTTGCCGGCGCCTCCGGCTACGTAGGGAGCCGGCTCGTACCCCGTCTGCTGAAGGCGGGCCACGAAGTCCGCGCTCTCGCACGGCACGACTCCTCCTTGGACCAGCAGCCCTGGCGCGCCCGCGTGGAGGCGGTCATTGGAGACGTGCTCGACCGAACCAGCCTCATCGACGCTGCTCAAGGCTGCAACGCCGCCTGCTATCTGGTCCACCAAATGGACTCCGGCCCCCGTTTCGCCGACCGCGACCGGGCCGGTGCCGCCAACTTCAGCGATGCCGCGGCAGTGGCGCGATTCCGCCGGATCGTGTACCTGGGAGGACTGGGCCCGGAAGCCACACAACTGTCCCCTCACCTGGCAAGCAGGCATGAAGTGGGTCGCATCCTCGCCACTGGGCCCACGCCGACGACCGAGCTCAGGGCCGCCATGATCATCGGTTCCGGCTCACTCTCCTTCGAGATGCTCCGCCACTTGACCGAGGTCCTTCCCGTCATGACCACGCCTCGCTGGGTCCGAACCCGATGCCAACCCATCGCGATCAGCGACGTCCTCGCCTTCCTCGTCGCAGCCGTCGAGCACCCTTCTTCGGACAACCACGTTGTGGAGATCGGCGGTCCCGACGTTCTCACCTACCAAGAGATGATGCTGAGCTACGCTCGCATCACCGGCTTGCACCGCCTCGTCATTCCGCTCCCCCTGCTCACCCCGCGCCTCTCGTCCCTCTGGGTCGGGCTCGTGACACCGCTGCCGGCCCGCGTGGCCCGGCCACTCGTGGAGACCCTGCGTCACGAGATGGTCGTCCGCAACAGCGACGGCGCCGAGCTGTTTCCCCACGATCTCCTCAGCTTCGAAGCCGCCGTCCGCCGCGCCCTCGGGCTCGATGAAGGGCCGGCGAGAGAAACCGACCTCTCCGCCGTCCCGGCGCCGGGTGACGCCGCCTGGAGCGGAGGGAAGGTGTACGTCGACCGCAGGGTCATGCCAACCAACGCTTCTCCCCAACACGTCTTCTGGGCCCTGAGTCGCATCGGTGGGCAGGTCGGCTACTACGGCCTCAACTGGGCCTGGCGGTTGCGGGGTTTCATCGACAGGCTGCTCGGCGGCACCGGGCTCCGCCGAGGGCGCCGCCACCCCGAACAGCTCCGCTCCGGCGACACCGTCGATTTCTGGCGCGTCGACCACATCAGCGCCGATAGCACCCTTCGCCTCCACGGCGAGATGAAGCTGCCCGGAGAAGCCTGGCTGCAGTGGGACATCGAACCGACTGACGCCGGGTCCAACCTCGTGCAGACCGCCACCTTCCGCCCTCGCGGGCTGGCCGGGAGGCTCTACTGGTGGCTCATGACACCCTTCCACCGCTACATCTTCCCCCGCATGGCCTGCCGAATGGCCGCCGCAGCCGAAGAACGGGCTTACTCGTGCTCCTACTGAGCAGCCCCGTGTCACAGATGGCCCGCACTCCGGACACTCTCCTCGTCGCCGCCCTCACGATCCTCACTGCCGTGTTCCTGCTCTGGCTGGTCAGCCTCCCGTCGAAAAACGCCTCGATCGTCGACATCTTCTGGGGGCCCGGCTTCGTCCTGACCGCCTGGGTCGTCTTCACCTGGACCTCCCTGGCCAACGTGGCCCAGGGCGGCGAAGGCCGCCGGCTCCTGCTCGTGATCCTCACGACCATCTGGGGCCTGCGCCTCGGCATCTACCTCGCCTGGCGCAACCTGGGCAAGGGCGAGGACTACCGCTACACGGCAATGCGCGAGCGTTCCCCCGACCGCTTCTGGATCGTCAGCCTCTTCAAGGTCTTCCTCCTCCAGGGCGTCCTCATGTGGATCGTCTCACTCCCGGTGCAAGTGGGGCAGCTGGCTTCGACGCCCGACGGCATCGGAATCCTGGCGCTGGCCGGTTGCATCACCTGGGCCGCCGGCTTCTTCTTCGAGACGGTCGGCGACCTTCAGCTGGCCCGGTTCAAAGCCGACGACACCAACCGGGGCAAGGTCATGGACCGCGGCCTCTGGCGCTATACCCGCCACCCCAACTACTTCGGAGACTTCCTCGTTTGGTGGGGCCTGTACCTGGCGGCGCTCGAGGGCACAGGGACCTGGTGGACCTTTGTTGGACCTCTGGTCATGTCGCTTCTGCTCATCAAGGTCAGCGGCGTGGCCATGCTCGAAAAGACCATCACCTCACGAAGGCCCGGCTACGACGAGTACGTCCGACGCACCAGCGCCTTCTTCCCTTGGCCACCAAGACGGCCCTGACCGACGCCGCCCCCGTCACCGTATGCCCGGCGCGCCGCCGACCGACCCAACCAGGCCCATCGCTATCATCCGCCGGCATCCCTCTTCGAGGAGACAATGCCGCCCGACTTCCTCGGTATCGGCGCACAGAAGGCCGGCACGACGTGGCTCCACATCCACCTAGGCCAGCACGCCGGCCTCTGGCTCCCCCCGGAGAAGGAACTCCACTTCTTCGACGAGAAGATCTCCTGGCGGCCCTACACACTCCCGCTGCTCCTGTTCAGTAAACGCCTGCCCTTCGTACGCTGGCGGCGGCATGTACGGCGCGGCCTCAGCCCGCGGCTCAGGCAACACCGCCAGCCCGCCTCACTGCGCTGGCAGCTTCGGTACCTGTTCCGACTACCGACCCCTCGCTGGTACAGGTCCTTGTTCCGCGAGGCCGGTGACAGGGTCAGCGGAGAGTTCACGCCGTATTACGCCACACTCGAGCCGGCACAGATAGCCAGAGCCGCCGCGATCGTCCCCGACGCCAAGATCATCTTCATCATGCGCAACCCCATCGAGCGCGCCTGGTCGGCCGCGGTCATGCGCTCCTCACGGGCCGGAGGCGCCGATCTGCGCCGGCATCACGAGTCGTCCTTCGCGCTGACCCATTCGATCCTCAACACCGACTACCGGCGCACACTGGAGAACTGGGGCCGCCACTATCCGCCGGACCGCATCTTCGTCGGCTTCCTCGAAGACATCGCCCGAGAACCCTTGGAGCTGCTCAATCGCATCCTCGCCTTCCTCGACGTCGACGGCACCTTCGACGGGAACCTGCGGGGCGCCATACACGCCGGTCCGGCGGAAACCCTTCCCCTCTGGGCCGCCAGGCACCTCGCCGGTCAGTACGCCGACCTCATCGAGCACCTCGACGAGCAATTCGCCGGCTACGCCTCCTTCTGGAGGTACTGCGCCGAGACCATCGCCGCAAGCAGCGGCGAAGACGAGATTCCCTACCCCTTCTGGCAGACACCCCTCTGGGACGACTGGCTTGCGGCAGGCGGCCGCCCTCCCCGCGGAATACAGAGCGGCGTTCTCGCATCCATTCGCCGCCGCTGAGGCCCGCTCCCCCCGGACGCGCACCTCTCACACCAACGCCCCGGGCACCACCTCGCCGTGGCCGCTCCGAGAGCCCCCACCCGGCGGCCGGCTATCCGCCGTCCGTCTCCGTCCTCGCTGATTCCGTCAATCCCCTCTCCTGCGCCCAAGACCCGAGCATCTCGTAGGCCTCCTCTTCCGAGTACGGCCCGTGGTCGATCCTGTGTTCCATAAGCATCTTCATGGCCTCTCCGACCAAGGGTCCGGGCTCGATGCCGAGGTATCTCATCACGGCGTGCCCATCGATGGGGGCACGAAGGCGGTCGAGCTCCTCCCGCTCTCGAAGATCGGCGATACGCTCTTCGAGCTCGTCGATCCGGCGCATGATGGCCCGCTCCCGCTTGGAGCTGCGGGTGGTGACGTCGGCCCGCACCAGCATGTTGAGCCGGTCGAGCATCTCTCCGGCATCGCGCACGTAACGGCGCACCGCCCGATCGGTCCAACCCATCTTGAACGTGTGAGGGCGCATGTGCAGGTACACGAGCTGCGACACCCGTTCGATGTCGTCTTTCGAGTAGCGGAGCGCTCGCATACGGGCACGGGTCATACGTGCACCCACGACTTCGTGATGGTGGAAGCTCACCCCCCCGGACCCAAAAGCGCGGGTGTCCGGCTTGCCCACGTCGTGGAACAAGGCGGCAAGACGCACGATTCGATCTTCCGGGCACCGGGCCACAACCGCCATGGTGTGGCTGAGGACGTCCTTGTGCCGGTGTAGAGGGTCGTGCGACTCCGCCAGGGCCGACATCTCGGGAATGAACCGGTCGACCAGCCGACTGTCGACCAGTCCTCGCAGCGCCACCTCCACGTTGGCGCCCACGATCAGTTTGTCGAACTCATCTCGAATGCGTTCGGCGCTGACGATCGACAGCCGATCACCCATAGAGGTCACCGCATCCACAGCCTTCGGATCGGCCCTGAACCCAAGCGTCGACATGAACCGAAACAGCCGCAACATGCGGAGCGGGTCCTCTCCGAAAGAGACTGCCGGATCGAGGGGCGTACGCAGCACGCCGGCGCCAAGGTCGACGAGACCACCGTGGGGGTCCAGGATCTCGGGCTCCGGCAGCAGACGCAGCGCGGTGGCGTTCACGGTGAAGTCGCGACGGCACAGATCGCTCTCGATGTCGTCGGAGAACTCGACCTGAGGCTTGCGGCTCCCTTCCCGGTAGACATCACTACGGAACGTCGTGATCTCCACGACGACCCCGGCCACTGCGACTCCGATGGTCCCAAAGGCCTCGCCCAGCGGATAGACCTGGCCAAACCCGGCAACGATCTCCCGGACCTGACCCGGGCGGGCATCGGTGGCGAAGTCGTACTCCGCGACACCCCGCTCCCTCCCCAAGAGAGCGTCGCGCACGCTCCCCCCGACGAGAAAAAGCTCCCGGTCGGCGCCGGCGAAACGCTCCGCCAGCCGCATCGGTACACCGTCACGACGCAGTAAAGGCTTCAAACGCGCAGGGATCATGCCGCCATCGTAGGAGAGCGAAGCCTCGATCTAGGTGGGAACGAGGCCCAGCTGTTGAGCCCGCAGCTTGAGGTCGGCCGGCTTGGTCGCGCTCCTCATAGCCTCCGAGAACGTGATCGTCCCGTCCTCGAACAGCGCCAGCACCGCCTGATCGAAGGTCTGCATGCCGTAGTAGCCCCCCTCGGCGATCACATCGGGGATCTCATGGGTCAGAGCCGGATCGGCGATCCTCTCCGCCGCCCGCTCTGTGTTGATAAAGACCTCCACCGCAGGCACCCGCCCCGACCCGTTGGCCCTGGCGATCAGTCTCTGGCTGATGATCCCCCTGAGCGACCCCGACAGCAGCAGCCGAACCTGCCGCTGCAGCTCGGAGGGAAAGAAGTCGAGGATGCGGTTGATGGTTTCGGCGGCGTCCAGCGTGTGAAGGGTGGACAGCACGAGATGGCCCGTCTCGGCCGCCTTGAGAGCCGCGTCGATCGTCTCCATGTCGCGCATCTCCCCGATGAGGATGACATCGGGATCCTGCCGCAAAACTCGGCGCAGCGCCTCCCCGAAGCCGGCCGTGTCGGACCCCACCTCGCGCTGGCTAATCATCGACAGCCTGTCATCATGAAGCACCTCGATGGGGTCCTCCACCGTGATGATGTTCATCCGCTGCATCTTGTTGATGGAGTGCACCATCGCCGCCAGAGTCGTAGTCTTGCCGGAGCCGGTCGGCCCGGTCACCAAGATCAATCCACGCGGCTCCGAGATGAGACGGCCCAGCACCGCGGGTAGGCCCAGATTCTCGAAGGTCTCACCCGGCATGCGCAGCGACCTGACGGCGATGCTGATGTGACCGCGTTGGCGGTACGCGTTGACCCGGAACCGGCCGAGATCGTCCCGACCGTAAGCGAAATCGGCCTCGCCACGCTCTTTGAACTCCACATTGAGACGGTCGGGGATGAGCGCCTCCAGGTAGCGCTCGACGTCCTCTTCCTCGAGTGTGGGGAGCTGAGTGGCGTGGAGCACTCCGTCGATACGAGTCACGGGAGGGCGTCCATACTTCAAATGGACGTCGGATGCCCCGGAGCTGACGGCTCCAGAAAGCAACTCATCAATCGACGGCAGATCGCGTGTCACGGTCGAAGTCTCTATCGGCTGGGCTCCCAAGCCCCTTGATCCTCAAACCTCCTCCCAGGAGCGGCCCACCTGCGCCGCCGCCACTTCGAGCATGTGGAAAGCACGCGCCGGAGACGTCTCCCTACCGGGATCCGGGAATTCGCCGGCGACTCCGCGCAGCGTCGCCGACACCGACTCCGCCATCGCCTCCATGTCGTATCCCCCTTCGAGAAAGAACACCAGGCGGCCCGGAGCGATTTCGGCGAGCCGATAGGCCATGCGCCCGTAGTCGCCGGCCTGGAGCCGAATGTGGGCAAGCGGATCGTCGGCATGACCGTCGTATCCGGCGCTCACCAGCACCCAGTCCGGCTCCACCGCCCGCAAGACGGGCAACACCACCCGTACCCACGCCTCCTCGTACGCGTCCCCTGCCGTTTCGGCCGGGAACGGCAGATTGATGTTGAACCCCGAGCCGTCTCCCGCTCCGGTCTCATCGATCCAACCCGTCCCCGGGTAGAAGGGGAACTCATGCATCGACAGATACAGCACATCGCCTCGGTCGTAGAACATCTCCTGCGTCGAGTTCCCGTGATGCACATCCCAGTCGACGATGGCGACCTTCTCGCCACGGCGGGTGAGGTGCTCCGCGGCCACCGCGATGTTGTTGAACAGACAGAAGCCCATGGCCTGGTCCCTCGTCGCATGGTGCCCCGGGGGCCTCACGGCGAGGAAGGCGGCGTCCGCCTCCCCGGCCGTCAGAGCATCGATGGCGGCGAGCCCCGCTCCCGCCGACCGAAGGGCCGCTTCCCACGAACCCGGAGATGCAACTGTGTCGGGATCGAGGGACCCTCCGCCCGCAGCACAAAAATCGTGTATCTGGGCGATGTACGCGGGCCGGTGAATCGTCTGCAGGCTTTCCAGCGACGCCTCGGGTGCCTCCCGCTCCACCAGCTCGACACCAGACAGGCGCGCCCCTTTCACGACGGCATCGAGACGCTCCGGCTGCTCCGGGTGCCAGAGCCCGGTGTCGTGCCGCCAGCATGCCTCATGGGTGTACAAGGCGCAACGCACACTCACACTCTCGCGCATTGCCGTTCGACTATCACCTCCAAGTGGTATCCGCGGAAGCCGCGTGAAGGTCGGATAGCATGCTTAGGCACGGTGAGCACATGAGACTTCGTATCGACGGGACGTGGCCGGGACCCATCCATCTCCGCAAGGGCTGGGCACGGGCCATGTCGCGGCCTTGGAACCGCTCCGTTCCCATGGCCCATCTACGGATGGAACGCGGCAGCCCCGGCTTCATCGATGAATGCGGCCGTGCTCTGTTCAAATTGACGGGCGTCGACGGGGTGCTCTCTCCCCCTCTGCCCCCATCGGCACAGTCGGCTTGGCGCGACGCCGGATTCGATATCTACGCCAGCCTTGGGCTCATGCGGCGCGAGCTTGGCCATCCTCCTCCACCCGACCACCTGGTCGCCTCAGGTGACTTGTCCGATCTCAACGAGGCCCTTCGTATCGACACCGACGCCTTCGACGAGTTCTGGCGCTTCGACCGCACCGCCATGCTCGAAGCGTTGAACTCGACGTCCCGCTCCGCGATGCACGTGGTGCGGCGGCCCGGCGGCGGCCTGGCCGGTTTCGCCATCACCGGCATGGGGGTCGCCATCTCCTACCTTCAGCGCGTCGCCGTCGACCCCCGCTGGCAAGGCCGCGGCATCGGCCGCTCCCTGGTGCGGACTTCTGCACGTTGGGCGGAGCGCCAAGGGGCCCGAGCCATCGTTCTCAACACCCCGATCGGCAACCGGACCTCTACCAGCCTCTACGAATCCGAGGACTTCCGACTCCTCGACGAGGGCCTCGCCGTCCTGCATCTCTCGTCCTGAGCCAACAACGAGCAAGCCGCCGCCTCTCCCGGTAGGGTCCAGCCAGCTGACGCGCGAGGAGAAGATGATCCGCATCGTTACCGATTCGTCGTGCGATCTACCGGACGAGCTCATCGAATCACACCGCATCGAGATCGTGCCGCTCACCATCCGCTTCGGTGACAAGGAATACCTCGATCGAGAAGGCCTCAGCACCGCCGACTTCTGGCACATGCTCACGACGGGCGACGTGCTGCCTGAGACCGCAGCGCCATCCATTGGCCGCTTCCACCAGGTCTACACGCGGCTCTCCTCGGAGGGGGCCGACGGGATCGTCGTGATCTGCGTCTCATCGGCCCTCAGCGCCACCATACAAGCGGCGGAGGCCGCCGTGAAACAGTTCACCTCGGGAGTGCCGGTCCGTGTGGTCGACAGCCGCCTCGTCTCCACCGCTCTCGGCTTGGTCGCCTTGGAGGCGGCCGAGCGCAGCGCGGCCGGCGCCTCACTTCGCGATGTCGTGGCAACCGCCAAGGAAGCGTCCGCCTCAAGTAACATCTTCGCCGCCCTCGACACCCTCGAGTACCTCAAGCGCGGAGGCCGCATCGGAGGCGCCGCAGCCTTCCTCGGCGAGGTACTGAGCGTGAAGCCTCTCATCACGGTCAAAGACGGAGCCGTGGCTCCCGCCGGACGCGTTCGCACCCGGACCAAGGCCTTGGCCGCCGTCATCGACCACATCGCCGGGCTGGCCGACCGCATACAGCGACTTGCCATCGTGCACTCCGTGGCACCCGATCTCGACGAGTTCCTTGTCTCATTGGCCAAGGTCTATTCGGGAGAGCGCATCGTCTCGTCGCTGGGCCCGGTCGTGGGAACCCACACCGGCCCCGGCGTCATAGCCGCCGCATACCGGCTCCGCTGAACGGGTCGGCCGCCGAGTCGTTACCGTTCTCATCGTGAGCGACCGGGCACGCGAAGATGCGGATCTCGTCGAGCGATACCTCGACGGCGACGCGGCGGCCTTCGACGCTCTCATGCGTGCCCACGAGAGCCGCGTCTTCGCCATCTGCCTCCGCACGCTGCGAGATCGGGAAGCCGCCCTCGACGCCACTCAAGAGACTTTCATCACCGTGTTCCGCAAGGCCGATCGGTTTGCCGGCCGGTCTGCATTCTCCACCTGGCTGTACCGAGTCGCCGTGAACACCTGCCACGACACCGCCCGGCGCCTCCACCGGACCCAAGCCGATTCGCTTCCCGAGAACGCAGATCCCGCCGATTTGGCTGCAACCGACGAGTTTGCCTCCGCCGACATGCGGCCCACGATCGAGTCCGCGCTCGCCGGCCTGCCCGAGGAGTTCCGTTCAGCCGTAGTGCTGTGCGACGCAGAAGGCCTCGCTCTGCAGACCGCGGCCGAGATCCTCGACGTCCCCGTCGGCACGGTGAAATCCCGCCTGTTCCGCGGAAGACGCATGCTGGTCAACGCCCTCGGGAACCTGAGACCATCCTCCAACCCTCCTATGGACGAGAGAAATGCGTAGCTACGACCCTGAACTCATAGCCGCTCTTGCCGAGGGCACCCTCGACTCCGAGACGGCTGCCGCCCTCGAGCGCCGCATCGCATCCGACCCGGACGCTGCAGCGGAGCTCGCCGCCCAGAAGGCGGCAATAGCGGTATGGCGCGAGGTGGAGCCTCCGCTCATGACGACGGCCGAGAGTGCCCGACTCCGGGCCAACATCGCCGAAGCACTGAACCTGCATCCTGAGGCATCCGTGGTCATCCACCGGAGGCGCACCCCTTGGACCACGATCGCCGTCGCCGCCGCCACGGTGGTCGCCGCCGCCGTTCTCCTCCCGCTCACGCTCTTCTCAGGCCCCAAGGACGCAACCTCCACGCGCCTCGCCGGCGACGGCGCCGACACATCCGTCAGGGAGGAGACTCAAGCGGACGAGGCGCTGCTCGGCGCCGCTCCCGACGGAGCCGAAGGCACCGCCACCGAAGCCGCGCCCCTCAACGGGGACCTGAGCGAGCAAACCACCGCCGCCGGATGGGTCAGCGTCGGCGGCGAGCAATACACGACGTGGTCCGATCTCGCCGACGACCTCTACTCGAATCCGGAAGCGCTCCTAGAGAGAGCCGATCCCGACCTCGACGCATGCCGGGCCGACGCGACCAGGATCCTCGGAGACCCTTCAGCCCTGGCCGTCCAGATTGAGTCACCTTCCGAAACCGCAATCGTGTGGTTCACACCGCTCGACGACGCCCGCATAGACCGACTCGTGATCGTCGATTCACTCGACTGCACGGTGCTGGAGCAGCGCCCGTAAGGCGAGCCTCTCCGCCTATGCCGACTAACCTCACCGATCGTGGAGGACTTCGCCAAGCGCATTCCCAGCCTGCTCGAATCCGTAACCAAACGCATTCGGGCGATTACCGTCGATCCACTCGCCCGCGCGATCAAGTACGTCTCTCTGGGCCTGGTGGCGGCGGCCCTCATCGTCATTGCTGTCATCTTCCTCCTCGTCGGCCTCTTCCGTATCGTGGAGGAGCTCATCGATCGTCTATTCCATAGCGACTACTCCATGGAGATCGCCTACAGCGTCCTCGGTGGAGTATTCCTGCTCCTCGGAGCGTTGCTCTGGTCGAAGAGAACCAGAAAGACGCCAACCGAGGACAGGACCGCATGAATCATCGGCTCGCCATCATCGGATCCGGCCCCGCTGGACTGACTGCGGCTCTCTACGCGGCCCGGGCCGCTCTCGAGCCCATCATCTTTGAAGGCTCCCAGGCCGGAGGGCAGCTCACGCTCACCGCCGAAGTCGAGAACTTCCCCGGCTTTCCCGACGGAATCCTCGGACCCGACCTCATGGACCTGCTACACCGTCAGGCCGAGAAGTTCGGCGCACAGCTATGCCCAGTCGACGTGACAAGCGTCGACTTCTCGTCGCGCCCCTTCCTAATTCTCACCGGCGAAGATCAGCATCAGGCCGACGCCGTCATTGTCGCCACCGGCTCCTCGGCCCGCTGGCTCGGCGTGCCCGGCGAAGACCGGCTTCGGGGCCACGGTGTCTCGGCCTGCGCCACCTGCGACGCCTTCTTCTTCAAAGAACACGAAGTAGTGGTCGTCGGTGGCGGCGACTCGGCCATGGAAGACGCCCTCTTCCTCACCAAGTTCGCCTCGAAGGTGACGATCATTCATCGCCGCGACGAGTTCCGAGCCTCCAAGATCATGGTCCAGCGCGTGCTCGACCATCCGAAGATCGAAATCCGCTGGAACACCCTCGTGGAGGAGATCCTGGGAGACAAGACCGTCGAGGCGGTCCGGCTTCGCCACGTACAGACCGCCGACATCGAAGACTTCGCCACACAAGGGGTCTTCGTCGCCATCGGATATGAGCCCAACACCGAGCTGTTCAGGGGCCAGATCGACCTCGACGAGATGGGCTACCTGGAGACCCGCGGCAACACGTCCACATCGGTACCCGGAGTCTTCGGCGCAGGAGACGTCGTGGATCACGTCTACAGGCAGGCCGTCACTGCGGCCGGCATGGGCTGCCGGGCCGCCATAGATGCGGGGCACTGGCTGGAAGAGACAAAATGAGAGCATCCGCCCAGCGGCCGTATCAACACACAAAATGAGGAGGTGAAGGCCGCAACAGCGGCCGCTCTACATGGCAGCGAATCTGGTCACCGCAACCGATGACACCTTCGCCGACCTGATCGCCGGTGAGAAGCCCGTCCTGGTCGACTTCTGGGCGGAGTGGTGCGGGCCATGTCGGCTGGTGTCGCCCATCCTCGAAGAAATCGCTGCGGACCACCCCGACAAGATCACCGTGGCCAAACTCAACGTAGACCAGAACCCTCAGACGGCGATCCAATTCGACGTCATGAGCATCCCCACGCTCATCGTGTTTCGGAATGGATCTCCTACCTCCACCCGCATTGTCGGAGCCCGCCCCAAACATGCTCTGCTCGCCGAACTGTCCCAATACCTGCGATGAGATTCTGCGACCATAGAGCCCGCTGTGGCTCTCTATCGCGAAGGTGACTCAGGGGAGCCGGTTCGCGACATCCAGCGCCGGCTCCGTGCCTTGGAATACTCCCCTGATCCCGATCCCGACGGTGACTTCGGGCCGAACACGACACAAGCGGTCCGATCCTTCCAGGAGACCCACAATCTCACCGTTGATGGCCTCGTAGGACGCGAGACCTGGCGAATCTTGGTAGACGCTGGATTCCGGCTGGGCGACCGCCTCCTCTACCACAAGCTCCCCATGCTCCACGGCGACGACGTCGCCGCACTGCAACGTGACCTCAACGCACTCGGCTTCGACGCCGGCCGCGTCGACGGGATCTTTGGGCCGGTAACCCTCCGGGCCCTGCTCGATTTCCAGGAGAACCGCGACATGGCCGCCGACGGCATCGTCGGCCCCGACGTCGTCGCAGAGCTGTCACTGCTCGTGCGCGCCACCCAGAAGGTCGGCCGGCACGTCGTCCGCGAGCGCGCCTGGCTCCGCTCCTTGCCCCGTACCGTCGCCGGGCAACGCCTGTTCGTCGATCCCTTCTGCAGGGACGACCACGAGGCTCAGCTTGCCTGGGACGCCGCGATCGCTGCGGCCGCCGCCTTCCGCCACGTCGGCGCCCAGCCAATGCTCTCTCGAAGTGCCGACACACGCCCCGCCGAGCGCTCCCGAGTCCGTCAAGCCAACCAGCTCGCCGTCGACATCGTCCTTTCGTTCTGCCTACCCCGGACTGACCTGACCGGCGTCTACTTCTTCTGCTCGACGATGAGCCACAGCGAAGCAGGAGAGGCCTTGGCTAGGGCAGTCGCGGAAGACTTGGGTGTCGAAGCCGTCGGCCGCACTATGCCCATCCTTCGGGAGACGCGCGCTCCGGCAATCGTGGTGGCGGTCCCCCTTCTCAGTCGCAACCTCGGCGCCGCCGTGGCCCGCAGCATCGAAGCCTGGCTCTCAACTCGGCCCACTCAGGACTCCGACAAGACCCGATAGATACGCTCCAGCTCTTCAATGGAACCGAACCGGATCACTACCCTGCCGGTGCCCCGCGTCGTATAGTCGATCCCGACCGGCGCTCCCAGACAGTCCGCCAGCCTCTCCTCCAGCGCCAGTATCTCGGCGGGCCGCTCACGCCGAGGTCGCCCTTTCGGCCGGGCCACTTTCTCTCCTAGACGAGCCCGGACCGCCTCCTCGATCCGCCGCACCGGCCACCCCTCCGCCGCAGCTTTACGCGCCACACTCTCTGCGTACTTCTCGTCTTCCAGCGCCAGCAGCGCCCGACAATGCCCGGCGCTCAACTCCCCCTCCACCAGCAGAGCTTGCACGCCGGCCGGCAGCGCCAGCAGCCTCAAGGTGTTCGTGATCACCGGCCGGCTCTTGCCCACCCGTGCCCCCACCTCCTCATGAGTCAGCCCAAAATCCTCCAATAATTGCCTGTAGGCAGCGGCCTCCT
This sequence comes from uncultured Acidimicrobiia bacterium, assembly GCA_964633975.1. Classification (GTDB taxonomy): domain Bacteria; phylum Actinomycetota; class Acidimicrobiia; order Spongiisociales; family UBA11373; genus CAZWKX01. Next base: position 7,658 of record CAZWKX010000021.1, on the reverse strand, counting down.
GTAAGGGCGTCAGATCCTCTCGCTGGATGTTCTCCACGAGAGCTTCCGTCAGGCCTCGAACGTCATCACTCTCTCTGACCATCGCGGGTATCTCCCGAAGCCCGGCAAGCCGCGCCGCCCTCCACCGGCGTTCGCCAGCCACAAGAATGTACCGGTCGTCCTCGGACCCCGGCCTCACCACAATCGGCTGCAGCACACCGACCTCGCGGATCGATGCAGCCAACGACTGCAGGCTTTCAGACGGGAAGACGTCCCGGGGCTGCTGTGGGTTCGGATCGATGGCCTCGAGCGGCAACGTCACGTAGCCCTTGGGTGATTCGTCAGAGGGAATGAGCGCCCCAAGCCCTCTGCCCAGTCCAGTCTTACGTGCGGCCATGTCTCCTCCTGAACTCCTCGCCAAGATCGCGGTATGCCTCAGCGCCCCGACTCCTCCGATCGAACGACTCGATCGGCTCCCCGTAGGACGGCGCCTCGGCAAGCCTGACGGTCCGAGGGATCACGGTCTCGTACGCCACCTTCCCGAAGTGCTCTCGAACTTGTTGCGCAACCTCGGTTGCCAAAGTAGTTCGCCCATCGAACATGGTCAGGACCACACCCTCGATCTTGAGTCGAGGGTTAAGGTTCTTCTGGATCAGGCTAATGTTACGTAGGAGTTGGCTCAGCCCTTCCAGTGCGTAGTACTCGCATTGAATCGGTATCAGCACCTCATGCGCCGCGCTCAACGCGTTGACCGTGATCAGACCGAGCGACGGAGGACAATCGATGATTACCGTGTCGTATTGGTCAGGCACTCCATCCAGGGCCGACGCGAGCCGTCTCTCCCGGGACAGGTACGCAACGAGCTCGATCTCGGCACCAGCGAGGTCAATCGACGAAGGCACAAGAAAAAGGTCCTTCACCTTGGTGGCCTCAATCGCATCCTCTATCGGAGTCGCTCCCATCATGACTTCATAGACTGTGTGAGCTACGTCGGCGCGCTCGATACCTAGGCCCGACGTCGCGTTGGCCTGTGGATCGATATCAACGATGAGAACACGTTCACCTTGCGCGGCGAGAGCAGCTCCCATATTGATGGCCGTCGTCGATTTGCCGACACCACCTTTCTGGTTGGCAATGGCTACGACGACCCCATGTCTCCGACGATGCCTAATCACTGGACTGCATGATAAGGAGCCACGCAGGACCGTCAAGGATTGTCGGAGGCACCTCCACCACCCGTGCCGAGAGACCCAAGGCCTCAGCTATCCCCACGAGGTCGCTACTTCGTTCCGGCACCTCTGCTCGCCGGCTCAAACCCAGCACGGATTTTCCGCCGGCCGTCAACAGACGAGCCGCCAATCCAACCGCCTCAACGGCCCTCACTCCCCCTCGGAACACCAACCCCGCCCACTCGTCTGCCACCGCGAACGCGTCGCCTTGGGCAATCGTGACATTGGGTAGAGCGAGGACACGAACGATCCTGTGCAGCAGCCTAATCCGGCGCGCTCCCCTGTCGAGCAGAGTCACGGCACATTCCGGCCAGAGAATCGCCAAGGGAATACCGGGCAGGCCGACACCTGAACCTACATCGAGAATCTCCGGTGGAGCCTGATCCCACCCGGCAGCAAACACTAGAGAATCGCCAATGTGTCTGGTCCAAAGCCGACGACCCTCTCGGGGCCCGAGGCCACCCGCCGGAATAGCCTCAGCGACGAGCCACTTCGAAAACGCCTCAAGGAGTCCAAATTGCCGGTCATCGAGGGCGAACCCTGCCCACTGGGCAGCGTTCTTGGCGACAAGGCCGGCTTCCATAAGACGCCATCGTAAGACGTTGCGGCGCCGGCCTCCACCGTTTCACGTGAAACCAGGCGAAGAGACGTCTATTCCGCCGCGATCACAACAGATCGATCCGGCTCTTCCCCCTCCGAAAACGACCTGACGCCCTCCACCTCCGCAACGGCATCGTGAACCACCTTCCTATCCGCAGGGTTCATCGCCTCCAACATGATCTCTCCGCCTTCAGCCGCTACCTTCTGGGCCAGTCGGCCCGCGTAGATCTTCAGAGCTTCCCGCCGCCTCTCCACATATCCACCTATGTCGAGCCGCAGCCTCGCCCCAGCCTGAGTTTTCCTCTGCACAACCGTCCGCGCAAGCTCGAGCACCGCCTGCAGAATGGCTCCCTTCTGCCCCACCAAGGCCTCACTCTGCCCGCCGGACACATCGGCGTAGATCACATCCTCATCGACCCTCACATTCACCGCGCCTTCGATCCCGAACGCATCCAACAACCCTTCGAGGAAGTCCGAAACGACGCCAGCCTGATCATTGACGTTCACTTTCTCTCCCTCCGCTGTGCGCGGCTGCCTCGGCGGCCCCGCCTTCTCCTTGGACCCCGACTTCCCCCGTGTGTCGCTCCTCGCCGCCTTCGTTTCCTTCTTGGCGCCGGCCTTGTTCTCCTTCTTCCCGTTGCCCTTGCCGGGCCCCGGTCGAGCGCCGCCCCCTGCAGCTCTGCTCTTCTCTCCTCCCGAAGTCACTCTCGAATCCTTGGCTCCCCCCTTCTGACGACGGCGCCGCGGCTTCCTCCGGGCCAAAGGCTTCACTCTCACCACGGCATCTCGCCCGCCGACACCGAGGAACCGCCGCCTCGGCTCCTCGATCACCTCTATCTCCACCGCGTCCCTCGAGATGCCTCCAAGCTCCTTGAGAGCATGCTCCACGGCTTCGTCAACGTCTCTAGCCCGTACCTCCACCCAGTCCTCCATCTCCATCATCTCCTCTTGCGCTTCTTGCCACGCGCCTTCTGTCCCCCTTCGAACCGCGCCTCCGCGCCCGGTCCACGATCTCCCTCAGCCAATCTCGGTCGCCTCTCCGGTGACGCCGGCCGCGGTGGCCTCTCCGGCTCCGCTGCCCTCCCGGGCCGCTCCGGCACCCCTCTCTGCCGCCGCACCTTCTTCTCGGACGCCGTCTCCGTCTCCACCTGCGCCTCATGCCTCCCGTCCAACCAAATGATCAATCCCTGCTGGCCGATCCGAAAGATCTGACTCGCCGCAAAGTACACAACCAATCCCGCCGGCAGCGTGAACGAGATGAAACCAAAGAAGAACGGCATCACTTTCATCAATGCTTGCCCCGGCGTCTTCTCCCCCTCTGCCATCTGATTCTTCTGCTTCGCCTGCGTCTGCGCCTGCTGGTAATAGGCCGTGCCCATCACCACCAAGATCGTCACCAAGTAAGGGATGGCAGTCACAAAGCTCTCCCTGAACGCTGCGCTGGGAGTTACTCCTAAATCCATCCACAGGAAGTCTTTCCACGCGCCAACCGCGGCCAGCCCTTGGTCGACAGCCACCTTCCAATCGGTGATGTGTGTGAACAGGCGCCAGCCCTTGATCACATACGCCGTCGGATTTGCCCCCGCGAACGACCGCAGCACTTGAAAGACCGCCCACCAAACCGGCAGCTGGAGCACCAACGGCAGACAACCCGCCAACGGGTTCACACCCCGCTCCCGATACAACTCCATCGTCGCCTGCTGCAGCGCCTGCTTGTCGTGCTTCAGATCACGCTGCAGCTGTTTGATATCCGGCTGCAGCTCCTGCATCTTGCGCATCGATCGCGTCTGCTTCAGCGTCAGCGGGAACATCACCATGTTGACCGCGATCGTCAACAGGATGATCGCTACGCCCAAACTAGGAATGCCCTGGTAGAAAAAGGTAATCGCCGCACCGAAGCCTTTATGCAGCCAGCTCACGGCCTACCTCGCCCTCCTCGGCACCGGGTCGTACCCCGCTCCACCAAAGGGATGACATCGACCAACCCTCTTGATCACCAGCCACGTTCCCCTTATCACCCCGTGCTCCCCGATCGCCTGGTACGCGTATGCCGAGCAGGTCGGCAGATACCTGCACCGGCGGCCCAGGAGAGGCGACACTCGACGGCTATAGAGCCGAACAAAGGTCCGAAGGCAATGCGTCGGTCGATCCCGAGCCGCTCTCCACACCTGCTCCACTCAAACCTCCATCACTTCGGCAACCCAGGCTACGAGATCTTCCACCGAAGCACGGCGGGCCGGCCGCTTGGCGATCACGACGTAGTCTCTGTTCCCTTTCAGCCCCGCCCGGGCCATTGCCTCTCGTATCCTGCGTTTCACTCGATTGCGGTCCACCGCGCCACCGACTTGCCGTCCCACAACAACGCCCACCCGTGGCGAATCGGCCCCGCCTGAGGCCGAGATCAGCACTATGCCCTCGACCTCGGAGCGAGACCCGGTCTGACACACCCTCCGGAAATCGGCTCTCCCCCGAAGCGACGAAAAGGAGCGACCTCTACGCGGCGAGGCGCTGACGTCCTTTCTGGCGGCGCCGTTTGATGATGGCGCGGCCGGCGCGTGTCCGCATGCGGGCTCGAAATCCATGTCTCCGCTTGCGTCGACGAGCGTTGGGCTGATACGTCCGTTTCATGAGGATTGCTCTGATCGGTCGGTGCGTCGGGGCGCCAGGTTACGAATGCCCGCCTACCTTGTCAAAGGTGGGGGTGCCGCACCAAGGCCGCCAAGGCCGGCTCGCGCAAAACGCACTTGCCTCGCGAAAGATTGGCTTCCCCCATATCGGGCCAGCGGCCTCCACGCACCGCTCGACCGCCAGGCGAAAAACGGTTGATTTACAACAGTTTTTGCCGTCTGTTGTCTCACCCGACACGCTGATACGCGCGGTTTTGTCATACTTGTCTCGCCCTCTGGCCGGCTCCTACACTCGCTTGTCGCGCGGGGTTTCCGGTAGTACTTCCCCTTCAACCGGTTTCGAGGCGTAATTGATGGCTAGTAGTAGTCGCACCATGGGGTGTGCGCTCTTCTCCACAGGTGTGGATAGGGCTGTGGAGAAGCCTGGAGTGGTTGGAGCAGGTACACGGAGGACAGTGTGGAGGCGCCTTCACCAAGCGACAAATGGGAACTCTTCCGACAAATTCTTCGTAGCAGTGTGACACCAATCACGTGGCAGACCTGGCTGTCTGATCTCCAGCTCGACACCATCAACGACACGACGGCCCATCTCACGGTCCCTACCGAGTTCCACCTCCGGTGGATCAACGACAAGCATCACACGATCATTGAAGAGACGGTTCAAGCCGTCTTCGGCCCCGACTCCATCCTCGTCATGCACGCTCGGCCGACGGCCGACTACCCCTCTGTTGACATCGACGACGACCTGGACGAACTCCCCAGCTCCGTTCCCGAGCCCGACCGCGAATCCGAGATGCCGACGCGCATAGCCCCTAAATACAGCTTCGAGAACTTCGTCGTCGGGCCGTCGAATCGCTTTGCGCATGCTGCCGCCATGGCCATCGCCGAACAGCCGGGCAATCACTACAACCCTCTCTTCATCTACGCAGGTGCCGGCCTCGGCAAGACACACCTCCTTCAAGCCATCGCCCTCCATACCCGAGACCTCCATCCCCATCTCAACGTCTGCTACATCAGCTCCGAGCATTTCGTCAACGACTTCATCGACTGTATCCGCCGCAAGCGCATGGACGAATTTAAGACCCGATATCGCAGCATCGACGTCTTCCTACTCGATGATGTCCAGTTTCTGGAGGGGAAGGAGCAGATACTCGAGGAGTTCTTCCACACTTTCAACGCACTTTATGAATCGGGCCGCCAGCTCGTATTCAGCTCCGACCGGCCTCCTCGAGGCCTCGCCAACCTCGAGGACCGCATTCGAAGTCGCTTCGAATGGGGTCTCACCACGGATATCCAGCCTCCCGACGTCGAGACCCGTTTGGCCATCTTGCGCAAGAACGCGGCTTTTGCCCCTCAGCAGATCCCCGAAGAGGTCCTTCAGTTCATTGCCGATCGTGTGATTCTCAACATCCGAGAGCTCGAGGGGGCTTTGACCCGAGTGACCGCCTACGCGGCGTTGACCCACGAGACCATCGATCTAGAAATCGCTGCAGACGTACTGCAAGATCTCGTACCCGCCCACACGACGGCACCCATCTCGCCAGGACAAATCCTCGGTGCCACGGCCAGCGCTTTCGACACCACAATCACTGACCTGGAAGGTCCGAGCCGCCGACAACCGCTTGCCCGAGCTCGGCAGGTCGGCATGTATCTCTGCCGAGAGCTCACCGACCTCTCTCTCCCAAAGATTGGCGCTCTCTTCGGTAACCGCGACCACACCACCGTGATGCACGGCATCAAGACCGTCAAGGACCTCATACAGACCGACCAAGGTCTCTTCGATCAAGTCACAGCCCTGTTACAAAGTCTGCGGGTAACCGTATGACTTCTCAACCGATTACACAGCCCCACCGGCCCACCTGGGGAACACTCGCCCGTTATCCCCACCACCCAGTAAAACCCACCTCCTCACCACCCTGGCCTTTTCCGTTTCTATCCCCAATCCACAAGACCTACTACAACGACGATACTGATTCCTGCTTAGCTTCATAGCTGAAGAAGGGACCAACCTGTGAAGATCCGAGCTGAACGAGATGATCTCGCTGATGTGTTCAGTCGAGCAGGCCGGGCTATCGGAGCACGGTCCCCACTGCCGATTCTGCAGGGGCTTTTGTTGGTGGTGGAGGGATCGGTTTTGCATGTGACGGGGACCGATCTCGAGGTGACGGTACGTACGAAGGTCGAGGTGGAAGTCACGGAAGAGGGTCGGAGTGTGGTACCGGGTCGTTTGGTGACGGAGGCGATTCGGAAGATGCCTGCCGGCGCTGTGGAGATTGAAACGGATGATGGTGAGGTACGGATTACAGGAGCGGGGCCGCGCTTCAGGTTCCGAGAACTTCCACTTGATGATTATCCGCACTTGCCTGAGGTGACACCGGAGCATGAAGTAAAAATCGACGGGAATCTCTTTGCGGATGCACTGGCGCAGGTTTGCGTCGCCGCGTCGACCGACGATGCTCGGCCGATTCTCACAGGTGTTTTTTTTGAAGGCAATGAAGGTCGACTTCGCTTGGTGGCGACTGACTCCTATCGGCTGGCGATTCGGGATCTGCCAACGGTGAAGACTGAGATCGCAGGACTGGTGCCAGTGCGGGCTCTCCGTGATCTGGGACGGACCATTGGTAGCAAAAAATTGGTGATCGGAATGGGTTCTCGGGAAGTGAAGATTTCCTCCGATCGGGGAACTTTGACCGCACGTCTGATCGAGGGGACATTTCCCAATTACCGCCAACTGGTCCCGGTGACCTACCCGAGTCATCTGACGGTCAAGAGAGACGACCTTCTGGAGGCAATCGATAGAGCATCGCTGGTCGCGGAGGAACACATTCCGGTACGCCTTCAGCTCCAGGAGGGTGGTGTGGAGCTGAGTGTGTCTCGCCAGGATGTGGGAGGAGAGAGCGAAGACGTTGAGGCCGACTACAAGGGTGAAGAGATGACGATCGCTTTCAACAGTCGGTATCTCAACGATGGGGTGGCGGCCGTGGATGATGATGAGGTCGTGCTCGACGTTAGCGACCCGTTGAAGCCAGGGGTGATCAGAGGCGCCGGCAGCCCCGATTTCTCGTATTTGCTGATGCCGGTGCGCTTGTAGGCGGCATGCGGCTGCGGTGGCTTCAGCTGGTCGACTTCCGGTGCCACCGACAGCTGGACTTTGAGCCGGATCCGGGCGTGAACGTGCTTGTCGGTAGTATTATATTTTAATATCTCTTTTGCCAATCTTCCG
>CAZWKX010000020.1:3295-39147 GCA_964633975.1 uncultured Acidimicrobiia bacterium | reverse complement strand
CCGGCGAGGAGGTGCAGCTCGCTTCGCTGGGAGTGAGCGTCAGTGCGTCCACCGGTGAGACGACTGGGGCCCAGGTCGAGCAAGTCGAGTCCGGCTCGGCCGCCGAGAGGGCGGGCATCGAAGTGGGTGACCTCATCATTAGCATCGATGACGAGCCGATCGTCAACAGCGCTCAGCTGCGCGCAGCCATACTCGCCAGGGATCCCGGTGACCGCGTCGAGGTCGTCCTACTGCGGGACGACGAGGAAATGACTCTGAGAATCTGGCTCGATTCCGCGGGCGATTAGCCAATTCCAGCCCTAGTAGGGTCCGAACCACATGACGGTGTAGGGGGAGAGCATGCGCTCGAGGGTATTGCCGGTCGGAGCCATTGCAGTGGTCACAATCATCACCGCCTGCAACGGTGGGGGCGCCGCCGAGACGAGCACATCGACGAGCACCACCGAATCGACTACGACGACCACAACGCTGCCGCCGGGCCTGCAGCCGCAGCAGGTCACCTACGGGTTCAGCGCCGACGACCTGGCCAAGTACAACTACACGCAGACGGCCACCGTCTCCATACCCGAAGACAGCATCCCCGATGAGTATCTGCCAGGCGCCATCTCCTTCACCTTCACCGCCTCCGGCGAGATGTGGCAGCTGTCGGTACCGGGGCCCACCGGCGACACCTTCGAGCTCATCGGGGACCTGCAGACCAAAGCAGGCACGGTCGCGGGCGACATCGGCGGCTTCAGCTTCTCCCAGGAGCTAGAGGAGGCCGACCTCGCCGATCTCACGTACCTCTTCCCGCCCCTCGTCTTCAACATGCTCGGAATGCCCACCGACGATATCGGAGGGGCCCCCGGCTACTTCCGGGGCGCCCCCAACCCTCTGGACATCCTGATCATGCCGGGACCGCCGCTCTCCGAACATGAGATCGACGTCGGCGACACCTGGACCGCCAGTCTCGACTACTCGGCCCTTGGATCCGTCACATATCAGGCCGAGGTCGTCGACGAGGTGGAGACCGATGACGGCTACGCCTTTTCGATCGAGTACACCGCGGAGGCGCCGACCCTGCCCATCGAGCTCACCCTCGACGACGCTTTCGCCATCACCGGATCCGCCGCCTCCCAGGAAGACGTGGCCGACCTCCTCCAGATCGCCGGCGCCGCCGACCCCGATTTCGTCGTCCGCTTCACCGCCTTCGATGTCTCCGGCACGTCCCTCTTCGAGCCCGGCAGCGGCCGAATTCTCGAAGCGACGACTGCCTTCTCGGTCGACGAGGAGATCGAGTGGACGGCCGATGACGTCGCCGGCACCATGGCGATGACGGTGGGTGCATCCTTCGAGATCGAGCTGCTGGAAGCAGATGAGGCAACCGGCGTGGAACGGGATGCCATGTTGGCCAGGTTCAAGACCGATCCTTACGATCTGGCCTATCAGCAGCTCTACGACCTGTGGATGTTCGATCTCCAGTATCCCCCGGCCGAGGATATCGAGGCCCTCTTCACGCTGATAGAAGAGACGAGGGCCGACATCTTCGCCGGCTTCGCCTTTGCCGACGCCGGGATCCCCGACGACGACAGTGAAGACAGCGCTCTGGTCGTTGCCATCACCTTGGGGGGTGACCTCCGCGGGTCGCCCACGCTGGCCGAGGACCTCGCCTGGTACTGGATCGGCTACCAGCCGGCTCGAATGACCATTCTGGACACAACGGCGTATCGGTTCACAGTCGACGGCCGCGAGTGGTTCCTATGGAGCGACCGCACCCACCTGTTCCTCGTCAGCGGCCGGATTGACATCGCCAGGTCGGTCATGGAGACATTGGTCGCACGAGGTGAGCCGTACTTCTGGGAGACCGGCGACTGTCTCGGCTTCGAGGACGAGTACGCCAGCGGAACGCCCTACGCCCCCTTCGGGGTCTATGGACTGCGTCACTGCCTCGACGAGCACACCTACGAGGTCACGCACAGCGAAGTCCGACCCGATGGCCCCGACGCCGCCTATCCGGACGACGAGCTGTGGAACTACGCGCAGGCTAGGTGCGCAGAGGTGTACTACGAGTACGTGGGCGTCCATGAGCTGCAAAGCTCCATCGCCTCCATCACCTACGTTCCGGACGAAGACGAATGGGCCCGGGGTGATCGCTACGTTGCCTGTGTGATCACACAACGAGACGCCGACGGCTCGGTCGCCGTCGAAGGCAGGCTCGAAGGGCGCGGCGAGGACACCGCCGTCGAGTATGAGAAGGGCACATGCCTGGCCTGGAACTTCCCCGTGCCTTGCTCCGACCCGCACGACGGCGAGATCGTCGAGATCGGCGAGTACCCGGCAGGACCCGACGAGCCGATGCCCGACTGGGACGAGGCGTCCGACCTCATGGACGGCGTGTGCGTCCAGGCGCTCGAGGATTACGAGGTCGAGGAAGGTGACTTCGACGTGGAGGTCGAATCGTTGAGCTACCTGGTCGGAGGGTGGCAGTTCGGCATCCGCGACTTCTACTGCGTGGCCTACGCCGTCGACGACGACGGCTGGGGCATCGACGTTGTCGGCTCCTTCACCGATGAATGGGAGGAAGCGCCGGAGCAGATCGAGACCTGAGGATCACGCCGCTACAAGGGGGAACCAGCGACACGGAACCATCCAGTGTGCTACTAGTTGAGCCTCCAAAGCGAGGAGGGGGTCGATCGGATGTCAACAATCACCGATACGCTCAGCGCCTGCACGCTCTTCGGCAATCTGGACGCCGCTCGCCTGGATCTTGTGGCCGGCCTGTGCCGCGGCAGATCCTTCAAACGAGGAGATCTTGTTTTCGCCGAGGGGGACGAGGCGGGCGAACTCTATGTGCTCTCGACCGGGAGTGTCGCGCTCGAAATGAGCCTGCAGCCGGTGCCGGACCGCCCGGCCATACCTACAGCCGTCAACGTGCTGACCCCGGGCGACTGTTTCGGCTGGTCGGCACTCGTTGAGCCATACACCTACTCCCTATCCAGCCGGTGTATGGCCAGCAGCTCGGTGCTGGCCATCAAGAGCGACATACTCCGCGGGAAGATGGATGCCGATCCTGCACTGGGTCACAAGGTGATGACGATGCTGGCCACTCTGGCGCGGCGCCGGCTCGAGGAGACCCGGCTCCGGCTTGTCAGCGGACTCGGCATTGCCCTTCTGCAGGGCGAACTCGAAGTCAACCGCGGGTAGAAAGCCGGCGACCACCGGGGGCATCATCCCCCAGACTTGCAGGGGTGCCGGAAGAGGACCACTCGTCGGCGTACCGGCCTGCAAGCTGCCTCATGCCCGGTCCCCAGGCGGCGATAGCAGGCGCCCGTTCCCAGAAAGGCCGGCTCAGATCCGGATGGGGGCGACGCTCATCCCGGCCTCGATGGCGGCGCCACACAGCCGATCGTCCATGCCGCCATCAGAAGGTCGGACAACGGCATCGTCAAGCCACTGGCCAGATGAACGGCGTCCGCGCCGAAAGACACCGCCGTAGCAGACAAACCCCCTTGTGTCCGGCACACAGGGTCACTCTCTCGGCGCGTAGTAGGGGTTCTGGAACGGCCACGCCTCTCCGATCCACCGGCTCAACGACCTCCACACGATCACATCCATCTCCGACCGGCTCCCACGCACCCACGATCTCACTTCCGCATCGTGATCGGTGGCAGGTGACGGGTAAATGTAGAGACAGCCGATCACCTCGTCTCCGTCCAGGATTGAGTAGGCAAAACCCTCCCGGCTCTCGAAATGCCGGGCGTGTTCAACAAGATCCGCTTGGTTCTCCTTCAGACCCATCGGCGCCGGCCAATCCCGTGACTCGAAACCGGGAGTCGACTTGATGTGGCCGATGCTCGACATCCAGGCGTCATGGTCCCGTTCGTTGTGCTCCGGCCCCAGCGGCTCCAGCCGGAAGCCGGGCCCTTCGAACTCGACCGGAGCCTCGAATTCAGTCGGCACGAATGGTTCCGTCACGTTCGGCGAATCTACCAAGAAAACAGGGCCAGCCGCTGGCGGGATCGTCGCCGCAGACAGCCGCGAGTGACCGCCGCCGTAATAACCCCGCTAGCCCTCCGGACCCGGCTGGTGCGGGCGTCTGTCGGTGGACAGGAGCCGGGCCAATCCGGACACCGGCCGAGCCGTCGACTTCACCAAGCCGGTCACTCCCTTCCCGAGAGCGCGTGGCCAACGACTGAGGCGCGGACCGCCGATGAAGCCTCGGCGGGCGAAGTAGATCCACAACGAGACGCCCAAGGTGGCCAGTGTCCCTAACAGCCCGAAGTAGGCCCAGCGCCAGCCCAGCTCGGGCATGTGGTCGAAGTTCATCCCGTAGATGCCGGTCACAAGCGTCATCGGCAGCACCATGGCGGCGAAGACGGTGAGCACCTTCATGACCTCGTTGGTCCGTTCCGCCACAGACGCCCGGTGCGTCTCCATCACCGCCCCCAGCAGCGCCCTCGAGGTTTCGATGGATTCCGCAGCCCGGGCGTAGTGGTCGCGCGCGCTTCCGAGCCGCATCCGAGCCCGCTCTCCGATGCCGGGAAACACCTCGTCGGCGAGCTGCCGAACCGCGTCACGCTGGGCCGCCACCACCCTCCGAAGCAGCAGCGCATCACGCCGCAGCGCATGCAGATCCGCGATGACCGAGGGATCTCCCGCCATCGCCCGCTCCTCCAGCCCTTCGATCTCCTCTTCGAGCCCAACCGCCAGCGAGTCGTATCGGGTGGCCACCGTCTCGGCCAGCAGCCCGAAGAGCCCGTCGGGACCCGATGCGGCGGGACGACCAGGCTCCAGGATTTGGCCCCGCATCAGGGCGAAGGCGGGCAGGTCCTCTTCGTGGAAGGTCACCAGGTAATCCGGCCCGATGAAGGCGTGACACTCCACGGTGCGGAGCCTGGTCGCGTCGTCGGCAATGTCGTGCAGAACGACGAAGGTGTGCCCCGGGTACTCGTCGGCCTTGGGAAATTCGGTCAAAGCCAGGATGTCCTCGAGCGCCAGCGCATCGAACCCGTACTCCGATGCGATCGCCTCCACCTCCTGGGCCGACGCCCCGACGAAGTCGCGCCAGATCCAACCCCCGTTTTGGCGCACACCGGCCCGGGCGTCAGGGAGAACCTCATCGGCATGGTCGGAGCCGGCAGGGACATGGAAAAAACGCTCCATGGTCCGGATTATCGAGAGGCGCGCCCTCGCCGGCGGGGATTTCCCCGGCCGAGATGGCCCCAGGCGCGGTCACGGAGAGAAGAAGGCCGAGTGACGACGGCCCGTTCCGGGGCAGCGTCGCTCGGCGCAAAAGCGGGTTCACACGACACGACACCAGAAGCCCGTCAACGCGCTGCTGAGCGCTCAGCATCCCCGCCCACCCCTCATCCGCCCGCGACCGGCCGGTTTCGCAGAGTCGCGAACTCGGTATCATCGGTAAACGGCGATGAGGCCCGCCAACAAGTGCCCGACTTGGGCTGATGGCTTCTGGGCAGAGAGGGCAAAGCGCATGGTCGCTGGAGACTGCCCCGTCGTGACTCCCCTGGAGCCTCGCCAGTCCGCCGCGCCCACCGGCACGGCAACTGGGCTGGGGATCCGAACCCAGCCGGCGGTCCCCTGTACCGAGCCTGAAACTCGCCTCAGTGCGGGACAAGGCGTTTCGCTACGCGGCGCCCTGAGGATCGCGTAATGGTCAACGCGTTGGAAAGAACAGACAAGGCACTAGCTCATTTCCAGGATCAACTCGATGAGACTTTCCCAAAGGGTGGCGTCTGTGCAGTCCTCGAGAGAAGGGACGGCATACTGCAAGCGGCCGCCGTCGTAGTCGGCACCGGCCGCTTGATCTGCAAAGGCGCCAAGTACGACACCAAAAAAGGATGGACATACGAAGTCGAGATCGGGGAAGAACACTCCGACGATCCCGACTCCCGGCCCATACAAGTGTGGATCACCACGGTTCAGCCCCATCCCACCGTCAAAGGCCTGTGGGAGGCACCGGTGGTATCCAACGACCAGGGCGAACGTCTCCTCCGGATCAACACTCGCAGCTAGACACCCTTCAGCCGCCCTCGGCCGCTTCGCCGAGTGGGGGCCGGTAGAGCACGGGCTCCGCCGGTCGGCCTGGGCCTTCGACTGGAAGACGGCCCTCCCCGACCGGGTTTATGAGCCCATGCGGGTACCGGCGCCGACCGGCGCGTATTGTGTATGCCCGCCGGGCTGACCCGGCAAGCCGCCGCCGGCGATCGGGCGGGTGGAGCGGCCCGCAGCACCCTCCGACACAGGGCCGATGCCTTCCATTCAGAGGCACCTCGGTCGTACAATACGTTCATTCGGCCAGTCAAGGAGTAGCCATGCGGCTGGGCATCACCCGCAAGTCCGATCTGGCTCTGCGCGCTCTGCGGCATCTGGCCCGGCTCGAGGATCCTGTGCAGCGCCGAGAGTTCGCCGAGGCCATCGAGACCACCCCCGCCTTCCTCGCCCAAGTCATGAACCCGCTGGTAAAGGCAGGCTGGGTCACCTCCGCCCCCGGGCGTACCGGCGGCTACCGCCTTGCCACCGACCTCAAGAAGCTCTCGGTGCTCGACGTCATTGAAGCCGTCGAGGGACCCATCCCCACCGACACATGCGTCCTCCGCGATCAGCCCTGCGGCGTCAACCCCTGTGAGCTGCACGACGCCTGGCTCCCTGCGCGTGAAGCGCTCATCCAACGGCTCCGCCGCACCCCGCTGCACACCTGACCTCCCTCATACCCCAGCGCCGGGCTATCAACTCGCTTTGTTGTGAAGGATTCTCAGCATTCGGTATTTGTGTACTAGAGGAATAGACGAATCTGTGATACAGTGGCATCGACGGGAGCAGAGGAAGCGCTCCACGATCACAAGAGGTTCCCATGCAGCGCCACATGAGCCAAGAAGTCATCGGGACGATGTACACGGATCGGCTCCGTGAAGCCGTCACGGCCCGCAGGCGGGCCCATGGATCCGCCTACGGCGGCATGGCCGAGATGCGGCGCCGAACCAACAACGCCCTGGCCGGCCACCTATAGATCCTGTGCCGCCGGGCAGGCGGCGGTCCGCTAATAGCCTGCCATCCTCCTTCGAAGTCGAGACCCCCTAGGGGGTCTCGACTTCGTCCATATCCAGGACCGGTCCTCGACACGATCAGCGGCGTCGGATCCTCTACGGCACCCCGTTGTTGCTTCCAAAGGTCTCGTACTCCGACCCGACGGGGGAAATGAAGTAGAGGTGATCACAGGCGTCGTCGTTCCCGCCCGCACACATGTCCCACAGCGCATCTAGAAGCGGGTCGTCGCCGTAGGTGTAGGCGCTCGAGGAATCCGATCCTTCGTAGCCCGAGCAGCTCGTCTCCGGGAGAGCGCCTCGGCCGCCGCAGTCCAACCCAATCGCCTCCTCCGGAGACTCAAGATCGCTGAGCAGATAGACGAGGTCGCAGGCGACGTCGTCCCCGGCCTGGCAGGCAGCCACACCCGCCGCCAGATCGTATTCCTCAGACGCGCCGACCGTGGTCGTGGGAACGGGGCCCTGGGTCGTCGTCGCAGCCACCGACTCGGTGGTGGTAGTCATCTCCGCCTGGGTCGTGCTGGCGCCGCCGGGGCTCAGCACACCGTCGTCGCCGCAGGCAGCCACGACAACTGCCAGGACTATCAACAGCAGAACCATGTGGCGCATTTTTCTCCTTCGTATGGTCGGGCGCCCAACGGCGCTGACCACAAACCGCCGCTGGGTGGGAGGAACGCTACCCGCCCGGTCGACGCTAGCTGCCGAACTCAGCAGGCAGCGACACCGACGACCGGGCAACTGCCACCTATGTAAAGCCAACTTGACATCCGACATCGGTACATATAATGTCAAGGCAGCTTTACATTGCCGGAATCACGATGCTCCGCAACAGACTCCGGGAACTCCGCCGGCGGGCCGGGCTGACCCAACAGAGCCTGGCCGAACGGGTGGGAGTCACCCGCCAGACCATCATCGCCATCGAGCGAGGCGGCTACACCCCCTCGGTGCTACTGGCGCTAAGGCTGAGCCGGGTTCTCGGAGCTACGGTCGACGAGCTGTTCCGGCTGGGAAGGGATACCGAGGGAGACTGAGAAATGGCCTGGGCCACCTACTACCTGAGCAGAGCGATCCTCGCCGCGGCGCTGGGACTCTATATGTCCCTCGCCGGTCTTCCCTGGTGGGCCGCCGCCGCAGCCGGCGCGCTCGCCTTGGGCGCCTTCGTATGGATGGCCCGCAGCGGCCGCTACGTCACGGTCTCGCCGGGAGGCGTCGCCCCGTTCCGCCGAGACGAGCGCACCCGGCACATCGCCGACATCGCCGCACGCGCCGCACTTGCCGTCGGCGCCGCCGCACTTGCCGGCGTCATCCTCTACTACCACGCCCGCGGCCGTCAATCGGTCCCGCTCGACGTGCTGAGCGGGGTCATCGCCGCCGGCGCCGCCACCTATGGAATCGCCGATCTCTGGCTGCGCCGCACCCACTGAGCAGCGCCCCTGCCGGGGGCCGTCCCCCGCCGCGCCTGTGTCTCAGCGTTCGCCCCGCCCCGGATGAAGGCGATCTATGAGATTGGGCAGGTCTCCTCGGGACAGGCGCAGCGCCGCCTCATCGACGTCCCCCACATCGGTGAGCACGGGTTCGATGCCGCGCGAACGGAACGCGGCCACGGCTCCCGACCCCATGCCGCCGACGATCACCGCGTCGCAATCGGCGACGCCGTCGGCCATCACGCCGTGCTTGATCTGTGGACCCACGCCGACGCCGCGTGCACGTTCCGCCGTCGTTTCACCGGCGAAGGTGCGGTGACCCGCCTTGGGCCGCGCCTCCCGGGAGACGATCCCGCCCTCCTCGATGCTCAACACAACGTACAACGAAGCTCGGCCGAAGTGCTGTGACACGGTCGTGCCGTCGTCTGAAGCCACTGCGATCCTCATCGGTTCACCCTTCCCTCCATCCGCATCTCCGGCCGCCGGCAGGACCGGGGCAAGCCGAGCGCTCCCCCGGCCCACTTCATCGATCCTCGCCGAACCGCTCGTCGGCCTCGATACGGCGGCGAACCCGCTCCCCCAGCCAGCCCTCTTCGCCTTCCGGGAACACGTCGACGTGGGCCGAATACGGCTTGATGTCCAGCAGAGGCGTGTCGTCGAGGATGTCCAGCTCGGCAACGAACAGGAACCGGTCCTGGTGGTCCAGCAGACGAACGGCCGAGATGCCGATGGGATTGGGCCGCGAAGGGGCCCGAGTGGCAAACAGGCCGCGTTCCTTGGTATCGAGATACGGAATCACCTTCATGCGAGGCGGGCCCGAACGATCGAACCAGCAGATGAGCCAGATACGATCGAAACGCTCTAGATCGTCGAGCCCTTCGACGTAGGGCTCGAATACCTCGACGATGCCCGTGTCGTCGACGGAGGCAAAGGCCGGCTGCACCGGCGTGCCCTCCTGTGAAGTGAAGATGCTGTGGACCACACCGATGGGCTTGACCTTCACCCCGGGCTCCTCCGTTCGGGCTTCGACCGTCCCATTCCCCCACCGTAGCCGCTCGCCGGGCCGTGCCTTCCACAACCGCGACCCGGCACGCCCCCGGCCCGCAGAGTCAGAAGGGCATCCCGCCCGGAGCGGACCGCCCGTCGACAAAGCGTCCGGCTCATCATCGTGGCAACATGGTGTTGAGCGCAAGAACCGAGGCCACAAGATCGGAGGAAGCCGTCATGTTGTGTCCCGCGTGCGGACGTGAGATTCCGGACACATCAACCGCCTGCGGGTACTGCGGGCACAGGTGGGCCACGGAGGAGACACCGATGCCTCCACCTCCCGGACCCCCGCCGGGAATGGCGGCGCCCCCGCCGGCGCAGATGCCGCAGGGCCCACCGACTCCGAGTCCCTACGCTTCGTACACGCCGCCGGGAGGATCCGCCTCTCCCTACTACACGCCGGCGCCCGGGTACGCGCCCACTACTCGGCCGGCTGCAACCCAAATGACGATCCTGCTTGCGCTCATCGCTTCAGGCATCGTCATCGGATCTGCGTTTATGCCGTGGTTCTCCGCCATGGGAATCAGCAGCGGAAGCGGATGGGACCTCTTCAACAGCGCCAGGCTCGGGGGTGGCAACTTCGCCGATCTGTTTTACACCACACAGGGTGCCCTGTTCTTCAGCGGCCTCTTCACCGTGGTTTCCGGCGCCCTACTTGCCATACAAGCTCTCATCGCCCTGGTGCCGCCGGCGGGCCCGAGATCCCCGGTGGCCGTCGCGATTCTCGGGGTCATCTGCTTCGGCGGAGCCCTCATCAACATCATCTCGATATTCGGCAACTCATTCTTCGCCGGCATCTCCCCCGGCGTCGGGCTCTGGCTCTGGGCGGCCGCCGCTCTCGCCGCGCCGATCCTGCTGTTCGCCTCCCCGGGGCCACGCCGCTGAGCGCAAACCGCTACGGGAACAAAACCACTGCTGCCGATGTTTAAAAAGCAGGCCAGCCAGGTATTGATAGGACAAATGGATACCAACAGACGCGGCGTGCTCGACGAGCGCGGCCGCCTCACCGCAGACATGCTCAGCCAGTATCTCAACGAGATCGGTGAGCACGATCTCCTCACCGCCGAGGAGGAGACCGAGCTGGCGCGCGCCATCGAAGAGGGTGAAGAAGCCGCCCGCCGACTCCGCAACGGAGACGCCCTCGACCAGCTCGAAAAAGTACGGCTGGGCCGTCTGGTGCGGCGCGGCGTCCGAGCCAAGGACCGCTTCATCTCGTCCAACCTGCGCCTCGTCGTCTCCAACGCCCGCCGTTACGCCGGGGCCGGCGGCCTCGACATACTCGACCTCATCCAGGAGGGCAACCTGGGCCTCATCCGCGCCGTGGAGAAATTCGACTGGCGTAAGGGCTTCAAGTTCTCCACCTACGCCACCTGGTGGATTCGCCAGGCCATCACCAGGGCCATCGCCAACCAGTCCCGCAGCGTGCGCATCCCGGTGCATCTGCACGAGATCCTGGGAACGGTGCGCTCCGCGGCCAACTCCCTCAAGGGCACACTGGGCCGTGAGGCCGGCCCCGACGAGATCGCCCAATCCACCGGCATCCCCGTGGACAGGGTCACCGAGGCGCTCGAGGTCTCCGACACCGTCTCGCTGGAGAAGCCGGTTGGCGAAGACGGCGCCCTCTTCGGCGACTTCATCCTCGATTCCGAAGCCCAGGATCCTGAGGAGGAGGCCGCCCGCGCCGAAGCCAGCCTGGCCCTGCACGTGGCGCTCGACAGCCTTCCCAAGAAGCAGGCCGAGATCATCAAGGCGCGCTTCGGGCTCGACGACGGCCGCACCCGCCCGCTCGCCGAAATCGCCGACGAACTCGGAATCACCGCCGAGCGGGTCCGTCAGATCATCAACGAGGGCCTCACCAGACTGCGCGCCGGCCGGGCCAACATCGACGACGTCGCCTAGATCCTCCGCCAGGAGTCGGCCGGGGGTTCGTCGCACTCCGGACAGGTACGACGGCCCCCCGGCCGCACCTGCAACGATCGACGCCTAGGAGCGCAGGATCTTCTGTGCCTCCTCGTCGTAGGCGTCCGTCAGATAGGGGATACCGGTCTCCACCGCCGTCTCTCGATTGCCGGCCATGAGATCGGACCTCGTCACCTCGGAGAGGTTGTACTTGCGGGCTCCGGCCATGAACTGCTGGAGTCCGGCGGAGAGCTTGTCCAGATAGCAGACGAGTGCAATCGCCCCATAGGGCACATTCCTCATCTCGTCTTCGCCGACGCGGGAACGCACCGTCTCCCAGCCGGCGAAGATCTCGTCGGGCTTGACGCCCAGGCTGGCCACCGGCGCCGGCAGCTGTTCCCAGTGCCCATGGACCTCGGCCCGGCGCTCCGGGTGGAACACACCCTCGACGTTGCTGCCGACGAAGCCGGGAATCATGAGCGCCCGGCCCATACACACCAGCTTCACGTAGGGCGAGCCGAGGGCGATGGCCTTGAAGATGTGATCCTCACGGGCGAAGCCTCCGGCGAACGAAAGGTCCGGGGGACGTATGCCCCGCTCCTCCAGGACACGGCAGTACTCGTAGGCCTTGGCATGGAGCGGCAGCGAGGGCACACCCCAGTGATCCATCATGTTCCACGGGCTCATGCCGGTGCCGCCGCCGGAGCCGTCGATGGTGACGAGGTCCAGCTCGGCCTCAGCCGCGTAGCGCAGCGACATGGCCAGCGCCTCCATCCCATACGAACCGGTCTTCAAGGTGATGCGCTTGAAGCCGAGCTTCCGATAGGCCTCGACAGTGGACATCAAGTCCTCGCGCACCTGCTCTGCAGTGTCGAGGTTCGTGGCCCCGAGACGGCTGTGACGGGCGAAGAACTTCAACGAGGTGTTCTCGAACGCCGCGATCGCCTCGGGATCGGTGGGATCGGGATCCAGCAAGTAGCCCCGCTCTTTCAGGAACCGGGCGTACTCGATGTCGTCCACCTGGATCTCGCCGCCGATGTCCTTGGCCCCCTGGCCCCACTTGAGCTCGAGCACGATCTCGTCGCCGTGCTTTTCGATGAGATACCGGGGGACGCCGTTGCGGGTGTCCTCGACGTTGGCCTGCACGATGATGGCGCCGTAGCCGTCGTGATAGCGGCCGAACATCTCGATGCGGCGGTCCAGCTCCGGGGATTCGGCCAGCGACCCATTCTTCATCTTCGACTCGGGGTCGATGCCGGCCACGTTCTCACCCACCACGATGGGGATGCCGGCAAGAGCGGCGCCGGTGGCGAAAGCAGCCCAGTACTTGCGGGCAATCGCCGTGGACCCAAGCGCACCCGTCATCATCGGCGCCCGGCAGGTGATCTTGTCGCCGTGGCCGAAGCTCGTCGTTATGTCGACGTCCTTGTAGTAGCAGTTGTCCGGGTCGTGTCCGACGCCGGCAGGAAGGCCCCGTGCTCCATACAGCCCACCCTGGATGCGTAGCGCGTGATAGCCGACCCCAATCGAGGTGGTATTGCCGGATCCCGCAGTGATGTCGCCGAAGTCGCGCGGGTACAGAAGCTCACGGCCCCGCAAAGACGCCATCCATACTTCGCATTTGCCTTTGCAGTCGGCGCGGCAAAGGGTGCAGAGCCCGGATTCGGCCGCGTCGCCGCGATTCACGGTGCCAAGGGCGTCATTCTTCTTGGCCCACTCAAGCATGAACACCTCCCCAGGTTGGGCGGCATGCTAGACGATGAAAACGGGGCCAGATTCCGCACACCGGCGGGAACCTGCCGCTGGAACAAACGCCTCAGCAGATCCGGGGCAGCTGCTCGCCGCTGAGCATGTCGACCACACGCACACCGCCGACGCGGCTGCGCAGATGGACCCTTCCCGGGTGGTCGTCGACGACCTCACCGATGACCACCGCCCCCTCCCCCAGCGGGTGGGAACGCACCGCGGCCAACGCCTCGTCGGCCGATTCCGGTGCCACGAACACGAGCACCTTGCCCTCGTTGGCCACGTAGAGGGGATCGAACCCGAGGATCTCACAGGCGCCCCGGACCTCGTCGCCGACGGGGATGGCCCGCTCGTCGATGCGGACGCCGACCTGGGCCGATGCGGCGATCTCATTCAGCGCCGAGGCCACGCCGCCGCGAGTCGGGTCGCGCAGCACGTGCACCCGCTCACCGCACGCATCCAGGAGGTGCCCCACCAGCGGCGACAGGTCGGCGGTGTCGCTCTCCAGAGCGGTCTCGAACTCGAGGCCCTGGCGCACCGACATGATGGCGATCCCGTGCACGGCGATCTGCCCGCTCACGATGATCTTGTCGCCGGGCCGGGCCCGGGCCGGCGAGATGTCGACCCCTTCGGGGATGACGCCGATGCCGGACGTGTTCACGTAGATGCCGTCGCCGCTGCCCCGATCGACCACCTTGGTGTCTCCGGTGACGATGGGCACGCCGGCGGCGCCGGCGGCCCGGCCCATCGACTCCACCACCGTCCAGAGGTCCTCCATGGGCAGCCCCTCCTCGAGTATGAAGCCCACCGAGAGCACCCGGGGCCGGGCGCCGCACATGGCAACATCGTTGAGGGTGCCGTGCACCGCCAGCGTCCCGACGTTGCCCCCGGGGAAAAAGATCGGCTTGACCACATACGAGTCGGTCGAGAAGGCCAGCCGCCCGCCTTCCAGGTCGAGGACCGCGCCGTCGTGAAGCAGGTTGAGCGCCGGGTTGCCGAACGCGGCCAGGAACATGTCTTTGACCAAACGATGCGAGAAGCGGCCGCCTCCACCGTGGGCCAGTTGCACCGTCGGGTACTCGTCCAGCGGGATGGGACAGGAGGCGCCGAGGAAGTCGGGTTCGCTCATCGGGTCCGCCCGTACTGGTAATAGGCGGCGCAGGCACCTTCGGACGAGACCATGGGAGCGCCCAGGGGATGGTCCGGCGTGCAGCGGATGCCGAAGGCCGAGCACTCATGCGGCTTCTTGAGTCCACGCAGGATGTCCCCGGCGATGCACTCCGGCGACTCCCGGGCCGAGATGCCTTCGACGTCGAAGCGGCGCTCGGCATCGAACGCGGCGAACTGGCGGCGCACGCCGAGCCCACTCCGAGGGATCTCGCCGATGCCGCGCCAGGCTCGGTCCTGCACCTCGAACACCTGCGAGATCAGCTTCTGGGCACCCTTGTTGCCCTCACGGGTGACGGCGCGGCTGTACTGGTTCTCCACCCCGTGACGCCCCTTTTCGAGGGCGATGAGCGCCATGGTGATGCCCTGGAGCAAATCGAGCGGCTCGAAGCCGGTGACCACGATGGGCACCTCGTACTTGGCGGCGATGGGCTCGTATTCCCAGTAGCCCATGACGGCGCAGACGTGGCCGGCGGCAAGGAACCCCTGCACCAGGTTGTCCGGGGATCCGAGGATGGCCTCCATCGCCGGGGGCACCAGCACGTGTGAGGAGAGGATGGAGAAGTTGTCGAGGCCCAGGTCGCGGGCCCACAGCACCGCCATGGCGTTGGCCGGGGCCGTGGTCTCGAACCCGACGGCGAAGAACACCACCTGGCGGCCCGGGTTGGCGACGGCGATCTTCACCGCGTCCAGCGGCGAGTACACCACCCGCACGTCGCCACCAGCCGCCTTGACGCTAAGAAGGTCCTCTCTGGAGCCGGGCACCCGGATCATGTCGCCGAACGAAGCGAACACCACCTCGGGACGGCGGGCAATGGCCAACGCCTTGTCGATGAGTCCCAACGGGGTGACGCACACCGGGCACCCCGGGCCATGCACCAAGGTGACCTCTCGGGGCAGCATCTCGTCGATGCCCGCCTTGACCACGGTGTGGGTCTGCCCGCCGCAGATCTCCATGAGGTTCCAAGGCCTGGTGACGGTCTTGGCTATGACGTCGAGGTAGCGCTTGGCTTCGGCCTCGCTCCGGTACTCGTCCACGTACCTCATGGCGTTTCACCGGCGGGCTCTCCGCCCTCGGCGATCTCCAGCTCGGCCAGCTCCCCCATCTCCTCCAGATAGCCGAAGACCCGCTGGGCCTCCTCCTCGTCGAGGACCGAGATGGCGAACCCGACGTGCACCACCACGTAGTCGTCGACGCCAGCCTCCGGCGTCGTGGCCAGGCACACCTCCTTGACGATGCCCCCGAACGAGACCCGGCCCATCTTCATGCCGGTGTCGTCGTCCCAGGTCTCGAGGACCTTGCCGGGAACACCAAGACACATCTGGCTCTACCTCCTCGCTTCGAGACCGGCTGCGGCCACCGCCACTTGTCCCAGGCTGATGCCGCCGTCGTTGGCGGGAACACGGCGGTGGACCAGCACATCGAAGCCCGCCCTCTCCAGGCGGCCGATGGCCCGCTCGCTCAGGAGCCGATTCTGGAAGCATCCCCCGGTCAAAGCAACTCTGCGTTCGCCGATCCTCTCCGCCACGGCGACGATCGATTCGACCAGCGCTCCGTGGAATCGGGCCGCCGCCACCGGCGCCTCGACCCCGCCCTCGAGGTCGCCGAGCACCGCCCCGAGGAGCGGCTCCCAGTCGAGCAGCAGCACACCGTCCTTCTCCACCAGCGGAAGCGGGTAGGCGTCGTTGATTCCGCCGCCGACGACGTACTCCAGGGCCATGGCCGCCTGGCCTTCGAAGGAGATCTTCTGATACAGGCCAAGCAGCGAGGCCACGCCGTCGAAGAGCCGGCCGCAAGAGGAGGTGACCGGGGCGCGGAAACCGGTCTCGAGCATTCTGCTGAGCGGAGCCCGCTCCCCCGAAGTGAAAGCCGATGCCACAGCCGGCACTTCCCAGGCCGCCTCGCCGCGTAGCTCCCAGAGCAAGGCCAGAGCGACGCGCCGCGGCTCGACGACGGCGGCCTCGCCACCCGGCAGCCGGAAGGGCCGCAGATGGGCCACCCGCTCGAACCCGGCGGCGCCGCCGAGCAGGAACTCGCCGCCCCACACGGTGCCGTCGTCGCCGTAGCCGGTGCCGTCCCAGGTGACCCCGAGCGCCCGATCGGCGCCGTTGTCGGCCAGGCAGGCGGCAAGATGCGCCTGGTGGTGCTGCACGCCGATCAAGGGCAGGCCGCCGAGGCGACCCCTCCAGCCTGGACCTCCAGAAGCGACCGCATCGGCGGCCCACTTGGTCGAGGCGTAGTCGGGGTGAAGGTCGTGGGCGATGGCCACCGGCTCCGCCTCGTACATGTCGAGGAAGTCCCCGATCACCCGCTCGAAGGCGTCGAGGGCCTGTGGAGTCTCCATATCGCCGATGTGCTGGCTCAGGAACACGTTGCCGCCGACGGAGAGAGCGATAGTGTTCTTCAGGTGGGCACCCACGGCAAGCACGGTGGGCATCGGCTCCTGCAACCGTACCGGCAGCGGGGCCAGGCCCCGGGCCCGCCGGATCGGCTGCGGAGCCCCGGCCACGACGGCGGTGACGCTGTCGTCGACGTGACGGGCGATGGGTCGGTCGTGCACCAGGAACAGGTCGGCGACGCCCCCGAGGCGCTCCAGCGCCTCCGCCTCGTCGATACAGATGGGCTCGTCGCTCAGGTTCCCGCTGGTCGCCACCACCGGGGTGCCCAGAGAGGCCATTAGCAGCGTGTGGAGAGGTGTGTAGGGGAGCATCACACCCACGTACGGGTTCCCCGGAGCCACCGCCTCCGCCACACCGGCGTCCGCTCTCGCCGAAAGCAGCACGATCGGCGCCTCCGGCGAGGCGAGCAGCTGCGCCTCCTCAGGCGTCACCTTGGCGATCCGCTGCACCGCGCCCAGGTCGGTCGCCATGAGAGCCAAGGGCTTGCCGTAGCGCCCCTTACGCTCCCGCAGCCGCGACACCGCCTCCTCGTCGGCGGCATCGACGATGAGAAGGAAACCGCCCAGCCCTTTCAGGGCGAGAATACGCCCCGTCTTCACCGCTGCGGCCGCTTGGCCGATGGCCTCGTCCCCCTCCGCCAGCTCGGCGCCCGAGGGGTCGAGCAGGGTGAGCTTCGGGCCGCACACCCCGCAGGCGTTGGGCTGGGCGTGGAACCGCCGGTCGGCAGGGTCCCGGTACTCGCGTCGGCAGTCGTCGCACATCTCGAAGCGCCGCATGGTGGTGTTGGGCCGGTCGTAGGGCACCGACTCGATGATGCTGAACCGGGGGCCGCAGTTGGTGCAGTTGGTGAACGGATAGCGGTAGCGACGGTCGGACGGGTCGAGCACCTCCCTCCGGCAGTCCTCGCAGGTGGCGATGTCGGCCAGCAGGGCAACGCTCTTGGCGCCCGTCTCGTCGCTGTGCCGGATCTCGAAGGAGCGATATCCGACCGGCTCCAGCCATTCCTCCTCTATAGAGTGCATCTCGGCAAGCGGCGGAGCTTCGGCGCCGAGGCGCTTGGAGAAGGCCTCGAGGCGCTCCCGCGGGCCCTCCGCCTCGATATGGACGCCGCCGGTGTCGTTGACCACCCATCCGGCGAGGTCGAAGTCGTGGGCCAGCCGGTAGACGAAGGGGCGGAATCCGACTCCCTGGACCGCCCCGCGCACCTCGACACGAAGGCGGTGGACGGCACTCATCGGACGTCCCCGAACGGCGCTGTGAGGGTTGCTGATGGGAAGCTCATGGGCACCCCAGGCGGGTCAGAAAAGGGCGCCGCCCGGCCCGGCGGAGTGTACCGGGGGGCGGATGCTGGCTCGGCCGCGTTGATCGACACTGTGCCGGCGTCGGGGCAGGCCGCAAGCGCGTGAGACGGTCACGGCTCCGCAAAGAGGCAAGCTCACAGCCACACTACGAACGGCCCGAACAGGTCATCTATTGCCGGCGCAGTCGCCGTTCGACGCTTCCGCATAAACAAGTGCTCTTGTGCACCGCAGGTGACGGGGCCCCGGTGGTTGGTCCAGCCGCTATGGGAGTCGGGGTTGGTCGTTTCGGGTCCATTGGGCAGCCTACTTGGCGGGGGTGAGACCGCTGAGGCTGCTGTGGGGTCGCCAGGTGTTGTATTCGTTCCTCCAGTCTCCTATGACGACGCGGGCTTCGGTGAGCGACCCGAACTCGGTGATGTCCAACAGTCCGTCACGGGCGCGTTGGTTGAATGACTCGATCCAGGGGTTCTCCCAGGGGGATCCGGGCTCGATGTGACTGGTGCCGGTACCTGATAGGCGGCACCAGCCCCGCAGCGCCCAGGCGATCAGCTCGGGCCCGTTGTCCATGCGCAGATGCGCCGGAGCGCCTCGCTTGCCGACGAGGCGTTGGATGACTGCCACAACGGTGTCGGCGCCCATGGAGCGCCCCACGTCCATGGCGAGAGTTTCCCGGGTGTGCTCGTCGACGATGTTCAACAGTTTGAGGCGTCGCTGGTCGGCGGTCTCGTCGAACTGGAAGTCCAACGCCTACACGTGGTTGGGGTGCTCGGCACGCAACAGGGTGCCGTCGGTAGTGCCGGGGGGGCGCTTCTTGTCCTTGCGTGGTGGCGGCCGGCGCAGGCCTTCCTCACGCCACAGACGCCGGAGCCGCTTGTGATTCACCTCCCATCCCTCGCGGCGCACCACGTCGTGGGCCTTGCGCCACCCCAGACGAGGATGCCGGCGAGCGAACTCACGGAGCCGGCGCCGCAGCTTCTCATCCTCGACGGGTATCGACCGAACACGACGACGCTGCGTGGAGCGCCACTAGCCCACCACCCGGCATGCTCGACGCCGTGACACCCCGAACCGGGCCTGCAGCACCCCAACGGCGCCGCGGCGACGATCCGGGGACACCATTTTCCCTCGGCCAACTCCTTGAGCATCGCCTCATCCAACTCGGCCTCAGCCAACAGCTTCTTCAGGCGGGCGTTCTCCGCCTCGAGCTCCTTCAGCCGCTTCACCGCGTCGGCCTTCATCCCGCCGTAGGTGCTCCGCCACCGGTTCCAAGTCGACTCCGCCATCTCAAGATGCCGCAGCACCTCAGCCAGATCCTGGCCCTCATTCAGCAACCGTTCCCCCCACGCAGCTCCCGCACCGCCCGCTCAGAGGTGTGTCGATGCCGTTTCATCATGGTCATCCCCCACTCTCAGGGTCGGACTCCCACAGAGAATTGACCACTATCCGGGGCTCACGTCGCAGGTGCAGTTGCAGGGACCCGCACCTGGCGCTTAGGCTCACATACTGGGCCCTACACTTTTAGGGTCCAAGAAGGAGTGAAACCCTCCGAAGGAGCCGAGGCGCTGTGCGCAGTGTGCTCCCCCGTCGATGGGGGGGTGAACGGTACGGCGTCGGTCGATCCGTGTCGGGGGGTGCCACCAACAAGGAGGAAATGTGACCAAACGGAAACTTTGGGTGTTCCTCGCAGTGTTTGCGGTTCTGTTCGGGGTGATGTTCACGGCCTGTGGTGACGACAACGCCACCACAACGGCAGGAGAAGGCGCCACCACAACGGCCGCAAGCGAAGGGTTCACCATCGGCGTCTCGTGGAACAACTACCAGGAAGAGCGCTGGGCGAACTGGGATGAACCCGCCATCGTGGCCGCCATCGAGGACGCTGGTGGAACGTACATCTCGTCGGACGCCGGATCGTCGGAGGAGCAGCAAATCACCGACGTGGAAAGGCTGATCGCGGATGGAGCGGATGCGCTCATCATCCTGGCTCAGGATCAGACCGCCATCCTGCCCGCAGTCGAGAGCGCTCTGAACCAGGGCATCCCGGTGGTCGCGTATGACCGACTCATCGAGAACCCTGGGGCTCTCTACATCACGTTCGACAATGTTGAAGTCGGGCGCATGCAGGCGCGTGCCGTTTATGCGGTCCAACCGACCGGCAACTACGTGATGATCAAGGGCAACCCGGCGGATGCCAATGCCGACTTCCTGCGTGAAGGCCAGGGCGAGGTCCTGGCAGACGCCATTGCTGCCGGTGACATCACCATCGTCGCTGAGGAGTACACAGACAACTGGGATCCCGCCATTGCTCAGACGAACATGGAACAGATCCTGACTCAGCAAAACAACGAGGTGGACGCAGTCGTCGCTTCCAACGACGGCACGGCCGGCGGCGTGATCGCCGCGCTTACGGCCCAGGGCATGGCCGGCCTCGTGCCGGTGTCCGGGCAGGACGGCGACGCGGCCGCACTCAACCGTGTTGCCCTCGGTACGCAGACCGTGTCGGTCTGGAAGGATGCTCGTGACCTGGGCAAGGCCGCGGGTGAAGCCGCGGTTGCCATGGCTCAAGGCACCGCGCTCGAAGACGTGGCAGGCACCGTGCTCTTCGATTCCCCAGGTGGGAATTCGATGGTCTCGATCCTGCTGGCCCCGGTCCCGATCACGCAGGACAACCTGCAGCTGGTACTCGACGCCGACTGGATCGACGTTGACACTCTCTGCCAGGGCGTGCCGGCCGGAACCGTGGACGTCTGCGACTAGCCGAACAGGGCTGGCCGCCAATCGACTATGAGACGCAGCCACGCTCGCGGCGGAGGTCGTGAGCGTGGCTGCGTCCGGTCGGCTCGGGATGTAACACCATGACGCAAAGCTCAGAAGCTACTTCAGGACAGGACGCGGGCGAGAACCGGCCGGGGGAAAGGCGCAAACGGCCGATTGCCGCTTTTCTGCGCGCCACCGAAATCGATGCCCGCATGCTGGGCATGTTGGTGGCTCTGGCTGGCATCTGGATCCTCTTCCATTTTTTGTCCGGCCACACCTTCTTGACCCCGCGCAACCTGTGGAACCTATCGGTCCAGACCTCCGCCGTCGCCATCATGGCCACCGGCATGGTGCTGGTGATCGTCTCCCGCAACATCGACCTTTCCGTTGGCGCGCTGATGTCGTTCGTTGGCGTGGTGATGGCACTGGTCCAGGTCAGATTTCTCCCCAATCTTTGGGGCTTTGACCACCCGGCCACCTGGATCATCACCCTCATCGTTGGTGTTGTGCTGGGCGCCTTGGCCGGCGGTCTGCAGGGGGTCGTCATCGCCTATCTCGCCGTCCCCTCCTTCATCGTCACCCTGGGAGGGTTTATGGCCTGGAGGGGGATCGCTTGGGTGCTTTCGAGCGGCAAAACCGTGGCCCCTCTGGATACGTATTTCCAGCTGCTCGGCGGCGGCGCCCGCGGCACCATCGGCGGCATGTGGAGCTGGATCCTCGGCATCGCCGGATGCGTGGGGATCGTCGCCCTGATCATCAACCGTCGCCGGCAGCGCCATAAATACGGGTTCCCGGTCCGAGCCATACCGGTAGAGATCACTCTGGGTGTGATCAGCTGTGGCGCCGTGCTGGTGGCAATCTTCTGGCTGAACCGCTACTACATGCCGGATCTGCTCGCCAGACAGTACGCCGCAGACCACGGCATTGCCTGGCCGGAAACCGGGCTGAGCATCTCCCTCGGCATCGCCGTGCCGGTACTCATCCTGATCGGCGTGACCCTGGTCATGACCTTCATCGCCACCCGGCTGAGTTTCGGCCGTTACGTGTTCGCCATCGGCGGAAACCCTGAGGCTGCGGAACTCAGCGGTATCCGGACCCGCTGGACCATCGTCAAGGTCTTCATGCTCATGGGTGTGCTGGTCGCCTTCGCCGCCGCGGTGCAGACAGCTCGCCTCAACGCCGCTGTGGGCAGCCTCGGTGAGCTGAGCGAGCTTTACGTGATAGCGGCAGCCGTGATCGGTGGAACCTCGTTCTCGGGTGGCGTCGGAACCATCCCAGGAGCAGTAATCGGTGCGCTCGTGATGCAGTCCCTGTCATCGGGCATGGTGCTCATGGGAGTGGAGAACTCAGTGCAGAAAGTGGTTGTCGGTGTTGTCCTGGTGTTGGCAGTGACCATCGACACCATCTATCGCCGAAGGATGCAGCAATGACACAAGCAGTAAAAAACGGGCGAGTCCCGCTGGTGGAGATGCGCAACATTCGTGTCGCCTTCGGAGGTGTGCACGCGGTCGACGGTGTCGACATCAACCTTTACCCCGGAGAGGTGGTGGCACTGGTAGGGGGCAACGGCGCCGGCAAGACCACACTCATCAAGACCCTGTCCGGCGCCCACAAGGCCGACTCCGGAGAGGTCTACATCGACGGAGAGCAGGTGTTCATCAACACACCCCGTGAGGCCAAGGATCGGGGCATAGAGACCACCTACCAGACTCTTGCGCTCGCCGAGAACATCGACGCACCGGGCAACATGTTCCTGGGGCGAGAGCTGCGCACCCGCTGGGCAATACTCGACGACGCGGCCATGGAAGACGCCACCCGGACGGTAATGAGAAGGCTCAACCCCCTGTTCGAGAACTTCAGAAGTCCCGTAGAGTCGCTGTCCGGCGGCCAGCGCCAAGCCGTCGCCATCGCCCGGGCGGTGCACTTCAACGCCCGCATCCTGATCATGGACGAACCAACTGCGGCTCTCGGCCCCGGCGAGACCGCGCAAGTAGGGGACCTGATCCTGCAGTTGAAGGACGAGGGAATCGGCATCTTCCTTATCAGCCACGATATCCACGGCGTCTTCGACCTGGCCGATCGCATCACAGTCATGCTCCAAGGCAAGATCGTCGGCACTGTCAACAAGAAGGACGTGACCAAGGACGAGGTGCTCGCCATGATCATCATGGGCAAACTGCCCGGCGAAGCAACCGAGAAAGAGATGGTTTCGCTCCACGAATAGGCAGTTTGGCTCCGGGGGGGAGACTCGAACTCCCAACCAACGGATTAACAGTCCGCTGCTCTGCCGATTGAGCTACCCCGGAAAGGGTCGAAGGCCCCGGAAGGGTACCACCGCCCTCGTGGGACAATAGGTGCGTGAGCTTCAAGACCGGATTCATTGCGGGCGCTGCCATCGGCTACGTGCTGGGAGCCAAGGCAGGGCGGGAGCGCTACCAACAGATCACCGAACTGTGGGCCTCGTTCACCGGAAACGAGCGGGTGCAAACGGTTGTCGACAAAGGCAAGACCTACGTCGACCAGACCGCCCGGCGTATCCGGGGATCGGTGGGCGAGACGCTGCACAACGCCTCCGACAAGGTTCGTGAGTCGGCGGAGCAGCTCTCCTCCGACTAGATCTCAGGCGTCTCCTAGATAGCCCTCGAGTTTGCGCGCCCGCGAAGGCTGGCGCAGCTTGGCCAAGGCCTTCGTCTCCAACTGCCGGATGCGCTCGCGAGTCACCTTGAAGTGCTTGCCCACCTCCTCCAAGGTGTGGATCTTGCCGTCGGCAAGCCCGAAACGCATGATGAGCACCTGGCGCTCCCGCTCGTTCAGCTCTTCGAGCACCACCCCCAGGTACTCCTGAAGCAGCTTGAACGATGCCGCCCTGACCGGCGCCTCCACTTCCGTGTCCTCGACGAAGTCGCCCAGGGTCGAATCCTCCTCCTCTCCGAGCGGCGTCTCCAGCGACAGCGGGTCCTGGGCAATGCGCCGTAGCTCGGTGACCTTGGCCGGCGCCAGCTCCAGATCGGAGGCGATCTCCTCGATGGTGGGCTCCCGCCC
This sequence comes from uncultured Acidimicrobiia bacterium, assembly GCA_964633975.1. Classification (GTDB taxonomy): domain Bacteria; phylum Actinomycetota; class Acidimicrobiia; order Spongiisociales; family UBA11373; genus CAZWKX01. Next base: position 15,327 of record CAZWKX010000020.1, on the reverse strand, counting down.
CAGCTCCTGACTCAGGTTGCGCTGCACCGCGGCGAGCTTGTTGATCGTTTCCACCATGTGCACCGGCACCCGAATCGTGCGGCCCTGGTCGGCCAGAGCCCTGGTCACCGCCTGGCGAATCCACCACGAGGCGTAGGTCGAGAACTTGAAGCCCTTGCGGTAGTCGAACTTCTCCACCGCCCGCATCAGGCCCAGGTTCCCTTCCTGCACCAGGTCGAGCAGCGGCATGCCTCGGCCCACGTACTTCTTGGCGATGGACACCACCAGCCGAAGGTTGGCCTCGACTAGCCGTTGCTGCGCCCGCTCGCCGGCCCGCTTGGAACGCTCGAGGATTACCCGTTCGGCCGACCCCAGGCCATCCCCGGCGCCGGCCAGCTTCTCGGCGGCTCGCCGGCCCGTCTCCATCTGCATCGACAGCTCCACCTCCTGCTGAGCGTCGAGCAGCGGTACCCGCCCGATCTCCTGCAGGTACATACGAACCGGATCGGAGACCTCGATTTCGTCGGCCGAGGCGGAGACGTCGAACAGGGCCTCCGGCGCCTCTTCCCGCACCTCGATTTCCGCTTCACGCAACGCGTCGACGACCTCGTCGAAGGCCTGGGCCGGAGCCTCGGCGTCCTCGAGCTCCTGCTGCACCTCGGCGGTCATGATGAAGCCGCGCTGACGCGCACGCCGAATGAGATCATCAAGCACCCGCCCGGTGACCAACTTCACCTGGAGCTCCTCAACGCTTCCCGCTCCTTCTGCAAAGCTATCAACTCCTTGAGGCGGGCAGAAGCCAGGTCTGGATTGCCGGTACGCTCGCATTCATCGGCTTCACGACGGACTTCCTCGATCTTCTTGTCCAGCACACCAAGCTTGATCCTGTTCACCAATGCCTGCGGATCCTCGGCAAGGGGTCGGTCGGCGAGGGCGAGTGAGGACAGCATCTCGGTCACCGACTCCTCCTCGTTGCCCAGCAGCGAGCCCAGGTCGGGCGGCTCCCCCGGATCGAGAGCCTCGATGACCGGAGCGAGCAGACGGTAGGCCGTCACGTGCTCGGGCCGGCCGAAGAGCCCTTCGTCGATAGCCACGCCGCCCAGGCCGGGGTCGTTGGCCAGCATCAGCCGCAGCAGCTCGCGCTCGGCCTTGTCCAGACCCGAAAGCTCCTCGGCAGGTTCGACGCGGCTCTCCTGTGGCGCCGCCCGACCCCGCCGGGCCCGCTCCACCGCGTCGTGCACCATCTGCACGTCGGCGGCGATCAGCTTGTTGGCCAGATCCTCCTCGTACTCGCGACGCACCACACCGTCGGGGTGCATGGCGACCAGCGGCGCCACGGCGTTGAGCGCTCGAGCAGCCGCTTCCCTCTCCCCCAGATAGTTGAAACGCTTCAACTCCTGCTCGATGCGGAACTGCAGCAGCGGCTCGGACTTCTCGACGGCTCGTTTGAGCGCCGCGGTCTCTCCGCCGGCTACGACATCGGCCGGGTCGCGGCCCGGCGGCAGCAGGGCCACCCGCAGATCCAGGTCGCCGCGCATGCTGCGCTCGAAGCCCCGCAAGCTGGCATCCACCCCGGCCTGATCGGCATCGAACATGAGCACGACCCGCTCGGTGAAGCGCCGCAGCAGGTCGAGATGGCCCTCGCCGAGCGCGGTGCCGCAGGTGGCCACCGCCGTCTCCAGGCCAGCACGGGCCAGAGCGATCACGTCGGTGTAGCCCTCAACGACGACGGCAGTGTTCTGACGCACGATGGGAGCCTTGGCCCAGTTCAGCCCATACAGCAGCCGCGACTTCTGGTAGACCGCCGTCTCCGGCGAGTTCAGGTACTTGGGCCCTTCCCCCTGGAGCATCCGGGCTCCAAAACCGACGGCGTCACCCCGAAGGTCGAAGATTGGGAACATCACACGGCCGCGGAATCGGTCGAAGAGGCGACCCGAGCGGCCCCGCGCCGCTACTCCGGCGGCCACCATGACGTCCTCCCCCACCTGCTCCTCACGCAGGTGGCGAACCAGCACGTCGCCTGCGTTCGGCGAGAAGCCGAGCCGGTACCGGGCAACGGTGTCGGCGTCGTAGCCCCGGGTGCGCAGGTACTTGCGGGCTCCGGCTGCATCCGGAGCCCGGCGCAAGCGGTCGTTGTAGAAGCCGACCGTCTTCTCGACCACGCCGATGAGCACTTCGCGCCGGTCGCGTCGGCGGGCGGCACCCGGCTCGCGGTGCAGGGTGATGCCGGCGCGCCGGGCCAGCAGCTCCACGGCGTCGTTGAAGTCGACCGCCTGAGTCTCTTGCACAAACCGGAACAGGTCGCCGCTTTGGCCGCAGCCGAAGCAGTGGTAGAGGCCGCGGCCCCGGTCTACCGACAGAGAAGGTGCCTTCTCCTCGTGGAAAGGACACACCGCCATCACCGAGCGGCCCGACTTCTTCACCTTGGTCACCTCGGCAACCAGCTCGACGAGGTCGGTGGCGGCACGCACCTGCTCGATGTCTTCGCGCCGATAGGCCATGCGGCGAGTGTATCCAGCGCGCGGTACGAGAACGTGGCCTGCGTCCGGACTGTGCCGGATATCCCGATTACCCGCCGGCGCAAGGGGACCGCGCCGTTACCGAAAAAGGCCGTCGGCGTCGCCTACGGCACGGTGAAGCCGACCGATCGATAGGAGACCGGTCGGCCACCCGAGTACAGAACGACAAACAGCACGTGATAACCCGGCTCCGGCAGACCGACCTTCACCTCGTCGAGGGCGCCGTCACCGGATGCCTCGAGAGCCGGCGCCCCATCGACATAGAAGCGGCCTGAATCGGCGGTAGTACCGAGATCAATCAGCAGCTTGGCGCCGTCCGTCCGGAGAGTCAGCCCCAACTCGTCACCGGCGTCGGCCTGAAGCGGCACTCCGGGCTCAAGCCGGCCCAACGCCCCGAAGACCTCCGCGGCCAGGGTCGCCAGTCCTCCACAATCGACCTCGTACGGCATCGTGGCGGCCAGGAAGAAACGGCGCCCGCTGCTGGGGTCCTCCACATAAGCGTGGTCGAGGCACTCGGCACCCGGCATCCACCCGGCCTTGTGCCAGATGGCCACGTCAGCCCCCAGCGTCTGTCGGATGCCGGCCTCGAAAAAGCTCGGGTAGGCGGCAGCGAGGCTCTGCTGCAGACTCTCGAGATCGGTGTCGGAGATGTCGAAGCGCTCGCCGGCCGGGATCTCGTCGGCCAGCATGACTCGACGCAGCCCTTCGACGAGGTCGAAGAGATCGGTGTCGTTCCTATCCTCGAAGGACGGGACCGTCGTGGTCGTAGTCGGGCCGGTGACCGGGCTTCCCTCCACCTCCACAACACGGAACTCGCCACCGGAAGACCCGTCGGCGATGCGCTCGATGAGCACGTAGCCGGGCGGATGCTCCAAGTCCAGCATCGACATCGAGTAGCGAAAGGCAAACGCATCGAGGCCGTAGTCGGCCAGGAAGACCTCGTTGAGATAGCTCAGGCCGGCGATCTGGACGAGACGGTCGTAGGCCTCGTTCGAGCTCACCACAATGGCGTTCCTGTACAGCGAAGCCACCGTCGCCCCGAACCCGTCGTCGAACCGCACCTCCGCCGCCCCGGTGAACCCGAGATCACCCAGGTACTCGAGTGTCCCCACCGCGGTGAGCAGCTTCACCGTCGACGCCGGATAGAAGTCCGTGGAGAAAGCGCCCTGGCCGGCCTCATAGAGCATATAGGCCGGCTGCTCGACGCCGGGCACGACCTCCACCAGGTACACCTCACTGCCGGCAGGGAGTTGGTAGCCGACAGCGCCGAAGGCCGCATCGAGCGACACCCCGTCGATGACCAGGGCGCCGAGCTCCCGCCGGGAACCGGCGTCGTAGAGGGCCAGCCCGACCGGAGCGCTCGTGGTCGACGGCGCCACCGACGTCGACGGCGCCACCGACGTCGACGATGCCGGGGCCGTCGAGGTGCTGACAGAATCACCGCTCGTCGGCGCTCCGCCGCAGGCACCCGTGATCAGCAGAATCCCAAGCAGGCAGCAAAGCCCGATATGGGTACGCACGATCTTCACCAAGGTCATTCCTGTTCTAGCTATGTCGAGACGCTAGGTGGCGCCGCTCAGGATCGCGGACAATACAGCGGGCCGGACAGCAGAACGGACCCGCATAAGCAGATGCCTGCCGACGCGGCTCATTGCACTTCCCCGTGGACATGATCGAATGTAGACCCCATCAAGAGCCCACTACCCTGCGGCCATGGAGCGAACACCTACGGCGACGCTGCTGCTGTCCTGCCCCGACCGGAAGGGGCTCGTCGCCGGCGTCAGCGATTTCCTCTTTCGCCACAGCGCCAACATCATCCACGCCGATCAGCACACCGACCAGGAAGAAGGCCTCTTCTTGCAGCGAGTCGAGTTCGAGCTGGAAGGCATGGACCTGGGCCCGGAAGAGATCGACTCGGCATTCAGCCCGCTGGCCGACAAGTTCGGCATGCGCTGGCAGCTCCGCTTCTCCTCCGAGCCGCGCCGGGCCGCCATCCTCGTGTCACGCGAGCCTCACTGCCTCATCGATCTGCTCGCCCGCTGGACCATGGGCGAATTGCACATGGGCATAGCCGCCGTCGTCAGCAACCACTCGGACCATGCGGACGTCGCCAAGCACTTTGGGGCTGAATACCACTACCTGCCGGTGACCGAAGAAACCAAGTCCGAGCAGGAGAAGCAGCTCATGAGGCTTCTCGATGATCGAGAGGTGGACCTGATCATCCTGGCTCGATACATGCAGGTGCTCGGCGCTGAGGTGGTCGACCGTTTCCCCCACAAGATCATCAACATCCATCACTCGTTCCTTCCCGCCTTCGCCGGAGCCCGGCCCTACCACCAGGCATATGAGCGCGGCGTGAAAGTGATCGGCGCCACTGCCCACTACGTGAGCGTCGAAATCGACGCAGGGCCGATCATCGACCAGGACGTCATCCGGGTGAGCCACCGCGACACGGTCAAGGATCTAGCCCAGAAGGGCCGCGATCTCGAAAAGATCGTGCTGGCACGGGCGGTTCGGCTCCACCTCGATGACCGCATCCTCGTCTACCGCAACAAGACGGTCGTATTCGACTAGCCCTCGGGGGCGCCGAGTACACTCGAATGACGATCCCAGAGGGAGTGGACCAAGCCATGGTCAAAAAGAAGTGGCTAGGCATCGCCGCGGTGCTCGCGGCCTTCGTCGCCTTCTTCAAGAAATCGAAGAAGGCCGAGGGCGAAAAAGCCGAACCGGCAGGCGAGAGCTAGAGGCACCAAGAAGTTCAACGAACACGATGGCGCCGTTCCGCGGCGCCATCGGTTCCTCCATGAGCGCCGCCGCCGATCCGGATCACCGACCATGGCGCCGTGCAGGCCCAACGCCTTCCCGGCACGGCGCGATTAGGTTGCGGCGCATACACTCCTGCCGGAACAGGGGGACGGCCATCGAGAGCCTGACATCGCCCTCACAAGGAAACGAGACACCGTGACCATTCAACCGCCGCCAGAGCCACCCGCACCCGAATCCGCCGCTCCGCCGGCCCCGCCCTGGTACCGCCATCCGCTCACCTTCCTCGCCGCCGGCCTCATCCTCGGCGGCCTCATTGGAGTGATCATCATCCTGGTCGCCGGCGGCGACGACACGCCGGCCACCACGACTGTCGTGACCACGACGACCGAGACGGTTGACACCACTGCGGCGACCACCACGCCGGAAGCCGCCGTCACCACCGAAGCCCCGGTCCCAACCGAACCTCCCTCCACGACGGCTGCGCTCCCCGGACCGGAGCAGTGGATCGGCGTCGAGTACGCCGGCGATCCGCCCCCAGGGCTCTATTCCAGGGTGGCGACATGCCTGGGAGACCCGCTCTGCTCCTACGCCCTCGAGGTTGTTGGAACTGAGGAGTTCGTTCCCGGCGCCGCTCCAGGCGTTCCACTCGAGTTCATCGTGTTGCTGAGCAAGAACGTCGGCTCGGAGGGCGACGACACCTTGTGGCGTGTGGTCGACGCAGAGGAGTACACGTTCTCCGAGCCCGGCGTCGCCCTCACCATTACGGACTGCTACGAGGGCGACTTTGGCGGCCAGCAGGCAGTCGGCATCATGGACCACCCGGCGTATTCGGACATCTACGGTGTCATCGCCGCCGACCTCGCCACCGAGACGCTCCACGCCGGATCCGGCACCGGCTACGTCTGCGCTGGCGGCGATTAGGCATCGGCCGGTCCATACCGGAGCGCCGGGACATCGAGCGATCCGTATGCACCGGCCCGCAGCGGCGCGCGTACACTTGCGCGTCATGACCTCGAGCCTGCGGTGGACCGGCGTCTCCACGCTGATGGCGCTCGTGCTTGCCTCATGTTCCGGCACAGGAACGCTGCAGTCCGACCGAACAACCATCCCACTGCACCCGCCTACCACGTCGGAGGCCGATTCGCTCACCACCGGTCTCATCAGCGCGCCGGCGTCGGGCGGTCCGTGGACCGTACAGCCCGATGACGGCGTCCCGGTCAACTTGATGCAACCGGTATGCGGCGTCCCCATTCCCAACGACGTGCCGCGTTCGCTGGCCCACGCCGGCCGAATGTTCTTCAGCGGGGAGCCCTCTCCCCTGACCGCCGAGTCCTTCCCCATCGCCCGACATTCCCGCGACCGCTTTGCCGACGCCACCGAGGCCGCCGCCTTCATCGACATCCACCGCCAGGCGCTCACCACCTGTGATAGCTGGACCTACGAAGACGACGAGGTGACGATCGACTACGCGGTGACGATGATCGACATCGCGCTTCCCGGCAACGGCGTCGCCTTCCAGGTCACGGAGCAGCGCGACACGGAACGGCTGGTCAATCTCACCGCGATGTATCAGCAGAACGACATCGTCTCGGTCCTCTACTACGTGGCTCTCGACGAAGCCGACCAAGGAACGCTCGAGGAGCTGATCGCCGAGGCGGAGGTGCTCCGAGAGGTGAACGCCGTGTATGAGACGCTCGAGCTCGAGAAGTTGTCCCCCATCGTGGTCACGGTCGAGGAAATCAACCACAGCGGCCTCTGGCTGACTCGCTCAGAGCAGTCGGTTGCCAACGACCCCTAGCTCACGCCCGTCCTGCCTACCCTTCCGCAACTGGGATCTGGCCCAAAGGCATCAAGGGCGCTCGATCCCGGGCGATACTGCTCCCGGAACAGATTCGGCTGGGATGCGCCGGCCGCCGGTCCCCACGAAGCTGAGCCACCCGGGAGGCCCATTTGATGCATCGACCGTCTGCCGCCGGAATCGTGCTCGCCGTCCTGCTGGCTGCGTGTGGCGGATCCGGCGGAAGCGCCGACACGACGCTTGCCGTGACAACCACAGCCAGAGCGGCTACCACCACCGAAGCGCCGGCCACAACCGAAGCACCTACAACTTCGGAGGCCCCGACCACAACAACGCTGCCCCCGGTTGTCGGAGCGGAGTCAGTCGACCGACTGACTCTGGCCTATGAGCTGGCTCCAAGCGGCTTCAGGGTCGACGACGTGGAGTTCTCACCCGACGGCACCATGCTCGCCGCCTCCAACTCGAACAACGTCGACGTTTTCGACACGGCCACCGGTGAGACCATCGTCACCCTCGGCCCCAACCCGGGCAACACGACGCAGCTGGCGTGGTCGCCCGACGGCTCGCGTATCGCGGTGGTCACCCAAGGAACAGATCAGGCCGTGCTCTGGGACGTCGCCACCGGTGAACAGCTTTTCACACTGGACCACATAGGGGCCTCCGGCTTGCTCTCGCTCGGAGGGTGGAATGAGGACGGCGGCACCGTCGCCACCGCCGGCGGAACCTCGATCCGGTTCTGGGACGCCGCCACCGGCGAGATTGCCGAGCGAATCACGACCGCCTCCGAGTACACCATGGCCATGGCCTGGTCACCCGACGGCTCCCAGCTTGCCGTCGGCAGCACCACGATCGAGGTGTTCAACGCCGGCGAGTGGGACAGCGGTGTGGAACTGACGGATCCCTACGTGTCGGACCCCGCCTGGTCGCCCGACGGCGCCATGCTTGCCGCACTGGAGGGCCCGTTCTTTGTGACCTACGTGCTGTACGACGCCGAGACGCTCGAGATCGTCCGCACTCTCGGGTGCTCCGGCTTCCCTCAGGACTGGGAAGCGCCCTGCGACACGGGGCCAAACGAGCGGCTCGGCCCTCCGAGCTGGTCGCCCGATGGAGCCGTGATCGTCGGCTACTCGTGGGACGAGTCGATGGCCTTCGTCTGGGATCCGGCGAGCGGAAACCTGCTCGCCACCATCAACCTCGTGGAAGGCAGCACGTACTGGGCCGCAGACGGCACCACGCTCCTACTGACGTCCGTCGGCGGAGCACCAATCGCATTCTGGGATCCGATAACCGGCCAGCAGGCAGGCGAGCTCGCCACCGGACCGGACGCGGTTATCGACTTGGCCATCTCGCCGGATGGCACCAAGTTGGCCTCCGGCGATTCCGGCGGATTTGTGCGCATCTGGAGTCTTGACAGCTGAACGAGGGCGGCGTGGCCGTCCGGGGTGGGTAGCGCGGGGTGCGAGGCGAAGACGCCCCGCACTACTCACCCACCACGACTTTGCGCTCCCTCCATGCGGCGGCGCCGCCCGGCTCCGGTGCGCCGATTTGCTCTCTCCGGCCCTGTTTGGGTTGACTAGCGCCCGGCTCTAGGCGGCGAGAGCGGCCTACCGCTCTCAGGAGGCTGCAGGAGACGCCATGCAAGGATGGGGCAGACGCGGGGAGCCCGGGCGGGATTCCGGCCGCTCTTCCCCGCTGCGGGAAGGCTCCCGCCCCGCTTCCCCGCACGGCCTGTCGCTGCGGCGAACCGGCTTCGGAAACCTGGTGGTGCTGGTACTTCTCGCCGCCGCCAAGAACCAAAGCCCAACAGTGCCCGCCAAAGCGGGTCAACTCCATCTCAAGGGCGGGCACCGGTCTAGGGATTCATATGGCGTCTGGTTCCGGCCGAAAGCCGTGTGAGCCGGCGCCGGGGAGGCCGCCACGTCTCGGGAAGGACATCAGATGCAAGTCAAGAAACATCGCCGCGTCATTGTGTCGCGGCGAGGTGGGCCGGACGTGTTGCAGGTGGTGCAAGAGGATCTCCCCGAACCTCAGGCGGGCAAGGTTCGGGTGAAGGTCTTGACGGCCGGGGTCTCCGCGTACGATCTCTCGGCCCGGTCGTTCTGGATCCCCGGGAGTCCGCGTGTGCCGTTCACCCCGGGCGAGGACATCGTCGGTGTGGTGGACAAGCTGGGCGAGGGCGTGTTGGCGGTCGAGCCGGGGCAGAGGGTTGCCGGGTGGACCTTCGGTCTTGGCGGTGGCTACGCGGAGTTCATTTGTCTGCCCGCCGGCCACGTGGTGCCCGTCCCTTCGGGCCTGGATCCTGTCGAGGCCGTCGCCCTGGTGGTGAATTACCTCACCGCATACCTGTACTTGCACCTAACCGCCGGCGTGCGGAGCGGCGAACGCATCCTCGTCCACGGCGCGGCTGGAGGCCTGGGCTCCGCTCTGCTCCAGCTCGGCAAGCTGGCCGGGCTGGAGATGTACGGCACGGCCTCCAAACACAACCACGAACTTGTACTCGCCCTCGGAGCCACCCCGATCGACTACCGCGCAGAGGACTTCGTCGAGCGAATCCGCAGTCTCACCGGCGATGGTGTGGATGTTCTCTTTGATCTCATTGGGGGCGCGCGCCAAATCTGGCGCTCCTACCGAGCCCTGCGTAAGCGTGGACGGTTGGTGGTGCTCGGCAGCGTCGCCTCATCCAAGGCGGGAAGGAAGGTCATTCCACTCACCCTGCTGACGATCTTGGGGCTCAAGCTCATTCCGGACGGCCGGAGGGTGCCGCTGTCCCCGAGCATGCTGAAGTTCCCTCACACGCACAACGCCTGGTACCGGGAAACACTGACGGAACTCCTCGAATCGGCGGCAGCGGGCCGTATCAAGCCGGTGGTGGCGGATCGTATGCCGTTGGTCGAGGCGGCTCGTGCTCATGAACTGCTCGAGCGTGGCGGGCACGCCGGCAAGATGGTTCTGGTCACCGACGCATACCACTGATCTCTGAACACGGGTCAGTGTGGGGAATCACCGGCGAGGGGTGGAAAAACGAAGCGCCAAGCATGACAAGCCCTGCGAGAAGGATCGTCTCGCCGTCCAAACCGGCACGTCTAACGTGGATCTGCCCCATAGCGGCCACACTGAATGTCACTCACGGGAGAATCGACACGGTGATGACCACCTTGCCCCGAGCGTGCCCATCTCCGATATAACCCATGGCCTCGGGGGTTTGGCTCAATGGATACGTCCTGTCGATAACCGGTGTCACCTCGCCGGCCTCGATCAGCTCCTTGAGGGCAACCAGGTACTCGCTCTTCTCCATCGAGACGAACGGACGCCCCTGACGGCGCAAGAACGGCGACAACATGAGCGCCCTCAGGGTGCGACCCACCGTTCCAACCCAGCGACCGCCCGAGGTCCCATTGTTGGGTATAAGAGTCCCCTCGCGGGTGAGCACCCGCCTGAGACGCGACAACGAATGGTTGGCCACGTTGTCGAGGATGAGGTCGTAACGCTCCGCACCCTTGGTGAAGTCCTCTTGGGTGTAGTCGACCACGTGGTCTGCGCCTATCGATCGCACCATCTCCACGTTCTTGGTGCTGCACACGCCGGTCACCTCGGCCCCCAAAGCCTTGGCGATCTGCACGGCGAACGTTCCCACCCCTCCGGACGCACCGTTGATCAGCACCTTCTGCCCCGTCTGCACGTTGCCTCTATCACGGATGGCACGCAGAGCGGCCACCCCGGAGACCGCCACTGCTGCGGCTTGCTCAAGGGTGAGATTGGCCGGCTTCGGGGCCAACTCGTCCTCGGCGGCGGACACGAACTCGGCACAGGTGCCGTTGCCTTTGCCGAACACCTCATCACCCGGCCGGAAACTTGTCACGTTCTGCCCGACCGCCTCAATACTCCCGGCCACATCGAATCCAGGAATCCTCTTCCTCGGTTTGGTGAGGCCCAATCCCATGCGGATGACGTACGGCCGGCCTCTCATGAGAAGCCAGTCGCCTGGATGTACTGCGGCCGCGTGAACACGTATCAGCACGTCGTCGGAGCCGATCTCGGGCTTGTCGATGTCCCTCAGTTCGAGGACGTCGGGAGGGCCGTACCTGTCTTGGACTATCGCCTTCATCACGCCGAGCCTTCCGTCAGCCGGTCCACAGAGCTTCTATCGATTCATTTGAGGCTGAACGGCGGGTATCGATCGGTGACCAGCAAGGAGGCGTAGGCGTCCACTCGCAGGGTCCATCGGCCGACTCCCACCACGTAGTCGAAAAGCGACCGCGGATAGCGCCCGGTGAAGAGGATGGCGAACCAGGCAATGATGACTGCGAAGATCGCGCCCACCCAAAGCACGACGAGCACCATGTAGTGCGGAATCGCCAGCAGCCATTTCACCAGCGGCAGCCAGCGGTTGAGGTCTTGCTCCACATCTGGATAGTCGATCTCGAGATGCACCGACTGCTCATCGGTCGTCGATGGGTACCGATCGGTGAGCAACCCTAGGTAGGCGCCGGCCCGGGCCCCAAAACGCGTCGCTTCTCGGGCGAAGTCGAACCACCACCGTGGGTACCGCACCTGGAACACGATCATCAGGCCCACCGCAAAACAGAGATCGCTTACGCCCCCGCCGACCAGACCGGCAACGATGGCGATCGGGATGGCCCAGATGCCCCGGAAGAACGTGGTGAATCGATCGAGCTTCTCCGGGTAATCGACTTCGAGACGGGCTGCGTAAGGTTCAGGCGAAGTAATCACGGTCTGCCTCCTCACACTGTTACACGATCAACCCTACCCGTCGGCTCGCCCCACCGTCCCCTCGCAGTTGTGCACCCGCCTTGGCTCCCGCAACTGCCGCGTCGGTTGTCGGCGGTGGGCCGCAGCAGGCAACACAGCAGCTTGATGGTGGTGGTCTTGCCCGCACCGGTGGGCCCCAAGAGCGAGAACAACTCGCCGCCCTGCACGGCGACGAGACCGAGTTCGGCGAGAGCATCGGC
>CAZWKX010000020.1:0-3285 GCA_964633975.1 uncultured Acidimicrobiia bacterium | reverse complement strand
CCTGCACCGCCAGGTCGATGCCATCCACCGCCCCCAGGTCACCCAGAGAACGGAAGAGTCCGGACACATGGATGGCAGCGGCGTTGCCCTCAGGAAGACGACTTATCAGTCTCCGTGGATCGAGGAAACGGCCGCACACCCCAGACACCGGCGCGGAAGCGCCGCAAGGCGGCTGGCGCCCGGACCGGCGGAGTGCTCCAGAAGCTGGTCCCTACCCGAGCGCGGGGTCTGACATCGGGAAACCCCTCGTGGACAGGCCGGCAACCAGGCGCAGGGGTATGTCAACCGACTCCGAAGCGGAGCGGCGGCGGCGCCATATGCCGCCGTTCCCTATGCGCCCGTGTGCCAGGGTCAGTCGCCGGTCTTCTTCTTTTCCCAGACCGACACTCCGTAGAGCACTCCAATCCCCGCAAAAAAGACACCTAGACCCATAAAGAACACGGCCACATCGACCAGGTTGTGCATCGTCTCCTCCCATCCGTCTCGAGGTGCGGCTTCCACAAGGGTCCATGACCAAGAGCATCCCGCACAGAGACCTTCGGCAGATCCCGCCGGCAGGCTTCCGGCGCAATCCAGCTATCCCCAAAGGGGACGACCGTCTCTGGGGCGAATCTGATGACGTCGCTTTCACCTGCGCCAGCGTCGCAGGATGTCATCTGCGGGCCGATCGCGGCAAAGGAGCGACGGGGAATAAGGGGAGACCGCGGCGGTGGAACCGACTCAGGGAAGGGCCGCGGCCAGCACGGTACACGCGCGCAGCGTTACCCACTTAGAGGGTTGGCCCTGCCGCTCGATGTCAACGATGGTCTGGCGGTTGTAGGCATACTGATTGTGCCACCGACCCTGGCCGTCCTGCCGACTAAGCAGCCACGCCACGGCCGGCTTGAGCCGGGCATCACGAGCATGTCCCAGCTCGGCGAGCACCTCTAGCACTTGCAGGACGTCGGCCGCGTATCCGGAGGGAAAACCCAGCTTGAACCATAGTTTGGAAGGCTCGGTGTCACCGACCGGCATCGGGTAGTCGGCGATGCTCGGATCCCGAGAGAGCAGGAACTCGACACCTACCTCGATGGCGCGACGGGCCGCCTTGGCGCGGCGCCGCGGCGGGATCGCCGCCAGCCCTCGCATCGCCTTCACCGCCCCCGGCACAGGCCCGACCGTCATTGACGCCGCACCCAAAGCCGGGCCCGCTGGTCCGGGACTTGTACCAGCGTTCGACACCCTCACCGGTGATCGCTCGAGCCTCCCAATCGATGGCCGCCCGCACCCGCGGGTCGTCCAGATACCCGAACCTGATCAAGGCTCGCAGCAGATTGCCATTCAGACAGTGCAGCACCGAGGAGGGGGGCGGAGCGGACAGGCCTCCCGAGCAGCCCAACCCGCCGGCCGCAGTTGCGGTCCAGGCGAGTACATACTCGGCGGCGGTCCGGATCTGCTCGTGATCGGGGTCGGCACCGAGCTGCTCCAGGAACATGAAGCTCCAGACTGTGCCGCGGTACTTCGGCGAGTATCCGGGGCCTGGCTTGATCCAGAAGCCTTCGGGATCCTGCGCGTCGAGTATCCCCTTGATCGGATCTGTCTTCATGGCGCGGGACCGGGCCTCGATTACGTCGCGATTTGTCTCTTCCCGGCCCATCAGACGGACCAAGGTCGCCGCCCGGACCGCCTGGTTCGATTCCTCCAACAGCCACGGGCGCGGATCACCATTGAGATGATCGAGCCAGGCATCTCGCTTCACGACCCGCCCAGGCTAGCCGGGGGCACTTGGCCGGCCGCCGGACCAATTTCGCAAGGCGATCCTCCCCTGGCCCTAGTGCTCCCGACGGGGACGAGCGAAGTAGCTCCAGTCTGCAATGCAGTCAAGAGCTCCTATCCGCATCCTCGTGAAGCTCAAGGGTGCCGAGGCGTCGCAGAGCGATCGAGCCGTATCCTCCGACGGCTCATGCCGGAGCCGAGCGTTCCGACCCTAGGGGAACATCACCCGACGACGTATGGTCGAGGAGCGACGAGGCAGGGCGAGTGACTACATAAGCCGCAATCGGGATCGTCTGTGTGGAGCTCGGGACGGTGAGCCTCCTGGCTCGCATCATCTCGGCGGCGGACTTCAAGCTGACGGAGCCCTGGGGTCTGCAGGAGAAGGGGACTAAGACCGACCCGCTGCACCGGGCGCCTCACCAGTAGCCCCGCCCCAACAACTACTCGTGATCAGCGGGAGTCGACCCTGAACCGGCAAACACCACACCACACTCCCCTGCCGAGCGTTCGCCGTTGTTCCTCGAGCGAAGTGGGTGAGGCCACTCTCGCCGGGGCCCGCCACTCAATGTCACCATTGGTTGTGGCCTCGCCACTGTCCTATGATCCCCGGCCGTCCGACGAGGAGGCACATCATGAGGAACCACGACAACCGCAGCGACCTCCCGTCGTTTCGAGCGGACTAGCAAACGCCGCAAGGGCTACCCATCCGAGACGAGGATCAAACGCGGTCACCGAGTCGTCTATGGCCACAAGGAGCTGATGGAGAAGCTCGGACGAAACGATCCCCGTCCCTGCGGCAGCACCAAGCGCTTTCAAGAACTGCTGTATGCGAAGCGGCGCTACGATGGCAGCCTCCGCGATTACTACTTTCCGAGAGTGAGGCCCACCCTTAAGTCGAGATCCGCCGGATGGCGCGTTCGGCGGATCTCTCGTGACATCACTCTCGCCCAGGCCAGTGTCGCAAGGTGTTAATGCAAGCAAGGTGTATGTGCAAGATGGCGCGAATCGATGACCCAAGGGGGATCACTAGGGTGACGCCAGCCATCTTCAAGGGGGAACGTTGAAACGGTTGACCATCCCGCTATTGGCAGTCGTGTTATGCGCTGCTTGTGGCAGCGAGAGTGCCTCTGACCTCACGTCAACAACCACCGGCCAGCTCGCGGCGACGGCAACGTTTGGCCAGAGCGCGGGTGTCTGGGTTCGCGTGTCGGACGATGAGGCGGCCTTCGGCGGCTCCGACCACCAAGAGATGCGGTCGGTGGCTGCTGGGGGCCCGGGCCTGGTCGCCGTCGGAGCCGACGGGCCGGTTGACGATTGGGATGCGGCGGTGTGGACCTCAGTCGATGGGCTCACTTGGACCCGGGTGCCCCATGATGAGGCGGTCTTCGGCGGCACCGACAACCAAGCGATGTTTTCGGTGGCTGCTGGGGGCCCGGGGCTGGTAGCCGTCGGATACGACGGGCCGGTTGCCGATGCGGATGCGGCGGTGTGGACCTCAGCCGATGGGCTCACCTGGACCCGGGTGCCCCA
>CAZWKX010000019.1:0-40398 GCA_964633975.1 uncultured Acidimicrobiia bacterium | reverse complement strand
CGATGGCCTTCGGGCACAGGCAAGGGTGAAACGGTGGTGTAAGAGACCACCAGCGTCGCGGGTGACCGCGGCGGCTCGCTAAACCCCACCGGGAGCAAGGCCAAGCAGGGACCGGGCGGCCCGTCCGATGGTCCCGGGTAGGCCGCACGAGCCCGTCCGGCAACGGCGGGCCTAGATAGATGGTCGCCGCCGGCCCTCGGGCCGGTACAGAATCCGGCTTATAGGCGGGCTCACCCCCCTCTCGATAGCAGACAAAAGAGAGGCGGCCCGGAGGCCGCCTCTCCAATACTCACCGTCTGGCGAGCTACATCATGGATTGCTTGATCTCGGTGATGTCATCGCTGAAGTCAAGGTCGCCCTTGACGACAACCCGGTAGAGCACCCAACCGGCGACGGCACCAATGATCGCGCCCACGCAGTACACCCACAGTGAGGTGTTGGCGGGCCCTCCCAGCGCCAGCGCCTTGATGCTGGATCCGCCCACGATGACCGGGGCGAGTACACGCGCCGGGTTCACCGCGGCACCGGTCACACCAAAGCCCAACATCGTCACCGCCGTCAAGGCGAGGCCCATGCCCAGGTACTTGGTGTCAGCCTTACTCCGAATGAGCACCAGGAACGCCGCCACAAGGATCGTCACGAGGATGGCCTCAGTGACCAACGCCTTGGGGAAGCTGATTGCACCGTCGACCGGCGCATCCGGGAAACTCGCAGCCATTGTCGCCACGGTGTTCTTGCTGAAGATCCAGGCGTAGATGAGCATCGCCCCGAGGGCACCGGCCACCTGGGCGACCCAGTAGACGACCAAGTCCTTGGCCGAGATGGCCCGGTCCAGGAACGCCGCCAAGCTCAGCGCCGGATTGAAATGGCCGCCGGTCAGATGGCCCAGCGTGTACAGGGCCGTGATCCAGGCAAGGCCAAAGGCGAGAGCAACGGAGAGACCATCCCCGCCCCCCGTCGCTGCCAGCACTCCACAGCCGATGCCGACCACGATGAACGTGCCCACTAGCTCGGCTAGGAACTTCTGAACGTCCTCCTTCATGCAGGCTCCCTTCCTCTCTCTCTCTTCCCTCCTGCACCTTGTTGGACCCCGCGAACCGGTACTCCGTTTCGCGCGGATTCCACTGCGCTGCAACACTAGGCGAACAGACTTGCCGATGTCGGGGCGATCCGAAGGGAGTCGAGGTGACCACCTTCTACTACTTCTGCGGCGACGAGGCCTGGCAACCGGAGCAGCTCGTCGATATCGCCGTCGCCGCCGAGCAGGCCAGGTTCGACGGGGTGATGGTCTCGGAGCACTTCCATCCCTGGGTCGACGACGCCGGCAGCTCAGGGTTCGCCTTCGCCGCCCTCGGAGCCATCGCCCAGGCCACCGAGAATCTCCGTATGGTCACCGGAGTCACCACCCCCCTGTTCCGCTTCCATCCCGGCATCATCGCCCAAGCGGCAGCCACGCTCGACCGCCTCTCCGACGGTCGCTTCGACCTCGGAGTGGGCACCGGAGAGAACATCAACGAGGGGCCCCTCGGCTACCACTTCCCCAAGTACGCCGAGCGGGCCGCCCGCATGCGGGAGGCGCTCGAGATCATGCGCCGCCTGCTCGACGGCGAAAAGCTCACCTTCTCCGGCGATTACTACACAACCGACCGCGCCCGTCTCTACAGCCCACCGAAACGTCGCCTGCCGATACTTCTGGCCGCCGGCGGGCCCAAGTCGGCGGCCCTGGCCGGTGAGATGGCCGACGGCATCATCACCAGCGTGAAAGACCCGGAGGAGGCCTTCGCCAAGGTCATCGAGCCGACACGGGCTGCCGCCGAAGCGGCGGGGCGCCCGCCGCCACTGATCGTGACCACACGGTGGGTCTTGTTCGCCACCAGCGACAAGGAGGCCTGGCAGGCGCTACAGCCCTGGCGCGGCCTCCGTGTCGCCGGAAGCTTCGAAGCCGTCGACCCCGAGGAACTGCGCCGCCTCGCCGATGAGATGCCTCGAGAGGAGGTGTTGAGCCGCTACACCGTCGTATCCGGCGCCGACGATTTTGTCGCCGCTTACCGGCCACTCGTCGAGGAGGTGCGCGCCGACGTCGTCACCATCACCACCACTTCGACCGACGAGCTTGGAACCATCCGTATGCTCGGCTCCGAGGTACTGCCCCGCCTGCGCCGGATCGCAGAAAGGTAGCCGAGAGGGCGGGCCCTATCATCGGCGCCCGTGAGACGCATCGCCTCCGCCGTCGCCATCGGCATCGTCGCAGGAACCGTTGGCGGTCTCTTCGGCATCGGAGGGGGTCTGGTGATGGTCCCCTGCCTCGTGCTCCTGATGGGTCTGGGCCAGAGCCGGGCCCACACCAACGCCCTTGCCGCCACCGTGGCCGTCGCGGCCGCCGCCGTGGCCCGCCTCTCCCTCGACGACCGAGTGGCCTTCGACGTCGCCGGCTTGATCCTGCTGGGCTCGCTGGTCGGCGCCTACACCGGGGCCCGCCTCTTCGCCAGGATCCCCGAGATCTGGCTCGCTTGGGTCTTCGTGTCGCTTGCCATCGCCGGGGCGATTCGTATGGCCTTCGACGGCGGAGGCCAAGAGATCGCCGCGGCCGCCGTCGGCACCAACATCTCGGCGCTCGGGGCCGTTGGTCTAGTGCTGATCGGTCTATTCACCGGAGCGCTCGCCGCTGTGCTCGGCGTCGGCGGCGGCATCATCTACGTTCCCGCTCTGGCCACCCTCTACACGTTCCAGCAGCACCTGGCCCAGGGCACCTCTCTCGCCGTCATCGTGCCCACGGCCGTCGTGGCCACCCTCGTGCACAGCCGGGCCGGACGTATCGACTGGCGCCTGGTCGCCGGCCTCGGCGCCGGGGGGATAGTCGGGGGGTTCCTGGGAGCGCAATCGGCGCTTGCCCTCGAGGGCCCGGTGCTGCGGCGCATGTTCGCCGGCCTCCTGATCCTTGCCGCCGTCCGCATGGCCTTCAAGACCCGCCAGACTGCCGCCCGGCAGACCTCCTAGCGTTCGGCGATCGGAATGTGGCCGGTTCTCAGGAAGGCTCGCCTCAGCTCCTTCGTATCGAGCCGCCTCAGCCAGAGGAACACGAGGTAGGCGGCTCCCATCGCCTCGCCCACCCAGGTGCGCCAGTCGGTGACCATACGTTCCAGCAGCGCCAGGATCGTCGAGTCGGCATGCGTGGGGAACTTCGTGCCGAATATGGGCCACAGGAACAGCTTGGGGTCGGTGAACACGCCGTCGAGCAACAGATGGGCGAACAGGCCCAGGGTCACCAGGAGCAGGGAGCGTTGCACCAGCGAGCCGCGGCGAGTGGCCACGAGGACGAGAAGCACCACGGCCAGCGGAAACAGCAGCGTGTGGGCAAACAGGCGGTGCGTGCCGAACGTGCCGTGGAAAAAGATCGAGCCGATCGGTTTGTCGATGATGTCGGGTAGCAGTGCCCCAAGGGCCACCCAGCGCAGGTCCATTTCAGGGTCGCGGAAGACGTACCTGGCGATGAGGAACGTGAGCCCGATGTGCCAGAGGATCATCGGTCTAGCGCCGCGTTGGCCAGGGCATCCGCAAAGACGTTCTCTTCACGTGGCACGTGCTCGATGTCTACCACGGCAAAGCGCGAAACGAGAGCCTGCACCCGGCGATGCAGAGGCTTCAAGCCTGCAGAGCGCACTCGGTACTCGCCGCCCACCTGCCTGACGAGCAGTTGGCTGTCGAGCCTGATGAGCAAGTCACGGACATCGAGAGCATGTGCGCCTTCGAGACCAGCAATGAGCGCCCGGTATTCGGCCTCGTTGTTGGTGGCCTCCCCGATGATCCTGGAAACCTCGAGCACCGGCTCGCCGCCGCCGGGAGCGTACAGCACGGCACCGATTGCCGCCGGGCCCGGGTTGCCCCGCGAGGCCCCATCGCAGTAGAGCACGTAGCGTTCCGGCAGACTCATTGGGGGACCAGGATGCGTCGGCAGTGGTAGCAGCGGGGTGGTTCCTCCTTCAACGCCTGAGCCTGCTCGGCGGCCGACAGGCGCAGATGGCAGCCTCCGCATATCCCCTCGGCCAGACGTCCCACCGCCACCCCCTCCTTGGACGGCCTCAGCTCCTCGTAAAGGGCGAGCAAGTCGGCGGGGATGAGCGGCACGATCTCGACCTTCTTGGCATCGTGGGCCGCGATGGCGGCGTCGATTTCCTTCCACTGCACCTTGATGATGCCATCCAGCCTTTCCTTCTCCGCCTGTGCTTCGGCGGCGGCGCTCCGCAGCTCTTCGAGCTCGGCCTGTGCCTCCTCTTTGGCGTCGATGAGAGCGAGGACCTGGTCCTCCTTCTCTGAGATCTGCCGGCGGAGCATGATCACTTCGGCGCGGAGGTGCTCGGCGTCCCGAGCGCTCAGACCCCCGGCATAGAGCCGCCGCTCCTCTCGCTCCAGCTTCTGCTCGGCGAGTGTCAGCTCCCCCTCCCCCTTGTCTGCGGCCAGGTCGGCCTCACGGAAACGCTTCTCGACTGCAGCCGCTCGTGCGTCGAGGTCGGTGATCCTGGAGTGGGTCTCGCGGTACAGCTGGAGCTCGTCCAAGGTCTCGCGGCGACGTAGAAGCCTGTCTATCTCGATGTCCTCGAGCTGGAGATCGAGAAGATCCTCCAGGCTCCTCATCTCCTCCATGACACCTAACTCCACGGGTCCGCATCCAACCCGGTCAGGCAAGCGACGTCCTCGGCCATATGGCGACCGCAGCGTACAACCTCGCCAGCCCAGGGCATCTGGCCGCGGCGGGTCGTCGATCGACGACGGCCCTCCCCGACATCCAGGCCCGCCGGATCCCTTGAAGGCACATGCGTTGTCGGTGTCCCCTCCTCGAGGGCGCCCCCGATACCGCCGACCGTGCCTTCTCCTGGCATCGGCCGATCCTACCCGCCCGCCTTCGGAGCCTTACCAAGCCGCATGCGAAGGTAGATCCACCGGCTGCAAGGCCGCGGCGCGGTCAAGTTCCTGGCAGAAAATGTCGATAGAACGTCACTGGGCCAACGTGGGCGTGATCTCGCCCAGGAGCCGCACTCTTGGACGAGCGTCGCCGGTGGAATCCTGGACATCTACGGGCAAGTCCTGGAGGGTCACAAGTGAGCTCGCTGCCGCTGTGTGGGTCTGCCGAGTCTTTCGGCGCCGCTTCCCGACCCCGACTCGATTCCAGACTCGACATTCGCCCGAACGCAGGCTCACTGGACACGCAAGGCGCCGGAGCAAGCCGATGAGCCACCATGCCGTTCATCGTGTCGTGCCCGCTCTCGAGCACATCACCTGTGACGCCTCACTGCAACGGCTCGCCGCCGAATGGGACGAGCTTCTTGCCGACTCCATGGCACCGACCGTCTTCCTGACCTGGGCATGGGTCGAGGCGTGGCGATCCACTCTCGGGGCCGACCACCGACTCGAGTTGGTCGCCGCCCGTGAACCGGCCACCGGGCGGCTCCTGGGAATTGCACCTTTTGCCGTCGAAGAGCGAAATCACCCGCAGCGGCCCGCATACCGAGCCCTCACCTTCATCGGATCGGGCCCGGCTGCGCCCGATCATCTCGATCTGGTGGTGCGCCGAGGCCACGAGGCCATCGTCGGCCCGGCGCTGTGGGCGGCTGCGTCGCGCCACGCCCAGGTCGACGTCCACGACTTCGAGGGTGTGCGCGAAGGCTCGCTGCTGGTGACCGCCGCCCTCCGCCGTGCCGATGACCTGGACCGCTTCACCAAGCCCACCGCCTGTCCTTTTGCCAGGCTGCCGAAGACGTGGCATGCGTATGAGGAGTCCCTGGGGCGGCATCTTCGCCACAACCTGCAGCGTCACGCCCGCAAGCTGGAGCGTGACGCCGGCGAGACTGCCTCACGCCGTCTGGTGACCGACTCCGTGGAGGTTGAGGCGACCATCGACGCTCTGGCCAGGCTCCAGCGCGAGGGGGGCGGCATTCCGCGCGCCGCCGAAGACCTTCACACGCCCGAGCTGGCGGAGTTTCACCGCCGGCTCGCGGTCCGGTTCCTCGATGCCGGCCGGCTGCGGCTGCACCGGCTCGATGCGAGCGGCGATCCGGCGGCCATCGTCTACTGCTTCCGCTACGGGAACACTGTGTCTCTCTACCGAGCCGCATACGATCTCACCTTCGCCCGGTACGGGCCGAGCCGGCACCTCATCGCCCACGCCATCGCCGCTTCGATCGCCGAGGGCGTTACCGAGTTCGACCTCCTTCGCGGCGAGGAGGAGCACAAAAGCCGCTGGAGCAACGAGGTGCGCCACGACCTGCGGATTCTCAAGCCGGCAAGTGCCAAGGGGCGCATGCTTCTAGGGCTGCGCGCCGCGCTTCGTCCACTGACGCTCGCCAGCCACCGTCTACGACGCCAGACCCGCAAGAGCGCGTAGCCGCCGGGGTCTGGACTGTAAGCCGCACTCTGCTCTGAGAATCGAGAGTTCAGAATCCAGAGCCGGCATTGCGTGCTCTGAATCCTGCCCTCTGCCTTCTGCATTCCACCGCCGCGCTCCGCGGCTACCGTGGAAACCGAGTACAGATGGCCTGTCACATCCACTTCCGAGATCAGTCTTCCTAAAGGCAGTGACCCACTAGCAGCCATGTCGTTCCCCTTTCGCCTCGTTCTCGAGTTCTTGGGGCGCTCCGCGGTCTGGCTAGCGGTGCTGGCCGCCCTGGCGGTTCTTGTGGGCATGGGGCTGGCCGCGATCTGGGGTCCCGACTGGAGGACCGTATGGAAGCCGTGCTCCGCCGGCGCTTTCGCCGGCGCCCTGCTGGCCGCCTCACTGGCACACCGCTTCGGCCTTCCATCATCGTTCCACTTCGAGCTGTGGTATCGGCCCCTTCCCCCTCTCTGGACCATGGGCGGGGCCGTGGCCGGCGCCCTGATTGCTCTGGTCACGTGGCGGCAACGGCGCCGCCGGATGACCAGCCCTGAGCCACCAGACTGAACGACTCACCACAGCGCCGTGTCACCGTCGATCTCAGCGCTACTCCGCCCGGGTTGCCAGAATCCCGAGGTCGGCCGCTGGGACAACACATTGCGCAGCCGAATGAGCGGCCGGAGTTCGGCCGATCGCCGGCGGAACATCGACACCGACCGATTGTCCACCACCCGACGCACCCACGCGCCGGGATTGTTGTATCTCCCGATGGACTGCCAATCGCGGTACGCCGCGAGGAATGCTTCCTGGGCCAGGTCATCGGCCCCCAGGCGGCTCCCCGACAGCGCATATGCCAGCGCGGGCCACCGACCGGTACTCACGGCGGAAAAAGGCCGTGGACTCTTCGATGCGCCCCCTACGACGCTTCCCCGATGCAAAGCACTGCGGAGGCCTGCTGGCTCGACACGCCTTGCACACCCCTTACTCGCACAATTGGTGCTCGAGGTGGGCAGGAAACCAGCGGGAGGACATGCCGGCCGCTCGGCGAGTCAGCCGTCGGCTGCGCCCTGCATCATGCCCGCCGCCGGCACCGCCTCGAACGCCAATCCGGCGTACTCCTCGCCGGCGCCGATCACTTGCTCTAGCGCCGCCGGCGACGCCACAGCCACGGCGAACCCCCCAAAACCTGCTCCGGTAAGCCGAGCACCGACAGCACCGGCGTCCCTCAATCGCCCGCACAGCTCATCGAGAGCCGGTGTGCTCACACCGTACCGTCCCAAGCTGGCATGCGAGGCATCCAGCAGAGCCCCGAACACGCCAATGTCGCCCGCCAGCAACGCCGCCTCGGCTTCGTCTACACGCTTCGCCTCCCCCAGCACGTGTTCGGCGCACGCATGCACCGGGACCGCCTCATCGGGATGGAAGAAACGCGCCGACAGTCCGCCGATATCGTCGAGGCAGAGGCCCAGCTCGTCGGCCGCGGCGGCCACCGTGTCGCGGTCCGGAAGCATGGACACCATCTCCGCCGCCCCTTCGGCTCCTGCCACCCGGCCCAGCGCCGGCGGATGCCCCGCCTCGACCCCGAGGATCCCGGCGAGACGAGCGGCAGCGATGCGGCACCCCACCACCCGGGCGTCGTAGGCCTCGCCGATGGCCGTGGTCTTGAGCGCATCGCTGCCCGAGTACGCGGCCACGATACGAATGCCTTCCGGCAGCGGCACCGGCCGCCAGCGCAGCGGCTCGAAGTCGATGCGCAGAGCCGATCCCGTCTCAGCAAACGTGATCACCGTCTGGTCCATGAGCCCACACTCGATACCCACCGCCCGCTCGGCCTCGGAGGCAAGGATGGCCTCGGCCTCGACCTCGATGTTCAGGTCCCACACCCGAGCCAACGCTTCCACCAGCGCCAGCGTGAATGCCGAACTCGATGAGAGGCCTCCCGCGACAGGCAGCGTGCTACCCACGACGATATGAGCGCCCCGTCCCTCGGCCCGCTCTCCCAGGACTCTGAGCACACCCGTCGGGTAGCGGTGCCAGTTCTCGGCAGGGGACACCTCGGATCGATCCAGGTCCAGCTCTCCCTCGTGACCCTGCGAGATACCGCGCAATCGGCCGCTGTCGTCGGCGCTCGCCGCCAAGTACACCGCCTCGGTGATGGCCATGGGCAGCACCGGCAGAAGGGAGTAGTCGGTGTGCTCCCCTATGAGGTTCACCCGCCCCGGTGCGCGCACCACCGTCTCCGGCTCGTGACCGTATCTCTCCCGGAACGCCTCGGCGACCGTGCCCTCCACAAGTCCAAACCTACCGAAACGATCGGCGGGAGCTCCGGCGCCAGCCCCAAAAGACGGTCGGTTTCCTTAGCCGTCGACCTCCTCGAAGCGGGCCTGGAAGAAGCGCAGCTCGGCCGGCTCGTAGGTGAAACGCAGGCCTTTCACTTGGTCCCGCTTCTCGTACACCGCCTCCACCGACTCGGCGGTGACGTCCATGTGCGCCTGGGTGTAGACCCGCCGAGGAATAGCCAGGCGGACCAGCTCTAGCTTGGGGCGATTGTGGTCCCCGGTCTCTGGGTTGCGCCCGGCCGAGATGATGCCCCGCTCCATGCCACGAACCCCCGAATCGACGTAGAGGGCGGCGGCAAGGGCTTGTGCCGGGAACACGTCCTGGGACAGCTGCGGCAAGAAGGCCGCCGCGTCGAGGAACACCCCGTGCCCCCCGACCGGCTGCACGATGGGCACGCCGGCCTTGGCAATCAGATCGCCGAGATACAGCACCTGGCCCACGCGGGCCCGCACGTGGTCGTCGGTAGCCACCATCTCCCGGATGCCTCGCGCCAGCGCCTCCATGTCGCGCCCCGCCATGCCTCCGTAGGTGTGCAGACCCTCGAAGGCAACCAGCAAGCAGCGAGCGCGGCGAGCCAGCTCGGGATCGCGCAGGGCCAGAAAGCCCCCGATGTTCACCAGATTGTCCTTCTTCGAGGACACGGTGGCCCCATCGGAGTGGGAGCAGATCTCAAGCAGGATCTCGGCGATGCTGCGGTCCTTGTACCCCTTCTCCCGCTGCTGGATGAAGTAGGCGTTCTCCAACGCCCTGGTGGCATCGAGCATGACCAGGATGCCGTGACTCCGGCAGAACTCGTAGGTCTGGCGCAGGTTCTCCATGGAGACCGGCTGGCCGCCGGCCAGGTTCACGTTGGTCTCCAGCGAGATGTACGGGATCCGATCGGCGCCGTACTCGTCCACCACCGAGGCCAGCTTGCCGAGGTCGACGTTCCCTTTGAAGGGATGGGCCGTGGCCGGCTGGTGGGCCTCGTCGATGATCACATCGACGAACTTGCCCCCGGCGTACTCCTGGTGGAACTTCGTGGTGGTGAAGTACATGTTGCCGGGAATGACGTCGCCCTCACTGATGAGGATCTGGCTGAGGATGTGCTCGGCTCCCCGTCCCTGATGGGTGGGCACCAGCTCCGGATAGCCGTAGACCTCCTCCACCGCCTCACACAGGTGGTAGAAGGACCGGCTCCCGGCGTAGGCCTCATCGCCCAGCATGAGGCCGGCCCACTGGTAATCGGACATCGCCGAGGTCCCCGAGTCAGTGAGCAGGTCTATGTAGACGTCCTCCGAACGGAGCAGGAATGTGTTGAAGCCGGCCTCTTCGATGGCGGCGCGGCGGTGCTCCCGGGTCGTCATCCGGATCGGCTCGACCATCTTGATCTTGAAAGGCTCCGCCCAGCTGCGCCTGCCGGCCATGGTGCACCTCCTACCTGAGCTTGTTGCCGGTGCTCCGGCTAATCCGGCAACCTCGCCGACCCTAGTACTCCGGCCGAAGCCGGCTTCGGGTCAACGGGCCCACGATCCCTTAGGCTGTCTGCTCCATGGGCCGAAAGGAGCCCGGTGCAGACCAAGCACTACGACGTCGCCATCATCGGCAGCGGCTTTGGCGGCAGCGTCACCGCCTTGCGCCTCAGTGAAAAAGGCTACCGGGTCGGCGTGCTCGAGTCGGGCCGCCGCTACGGGCCCGACGACTACGCCCGGACCTCCTGGAACCTGCGCCGATTCCTCTGGATGCCCGGCCTCGGGCTGCGCGGCATCCAGCGCATCGATCTGCTGCGCGACGTGCTCGTGCTGTCGGGCGCCGGAGTGGGCGGCGGCTCACTGGTCTACGCCAACACCCTCATCGAACCCCACGACGCCTTTTTCGAAGACCACCAGTGGCGTCATATCACCGACTGGAAACAGGAGTTGGCCCCCTACTTCGACCAGGCGAAGCGCATGCTCGGAGTGACCACGGCTCCACACGACACACCGTCCGATCGTGTCGTCGCCGAGGTGGCTCGACGTTTCGGCGCTGCCGACACCCACGTCCCCACCGAGATCGGCGTCTTCTTCGGCACACCCGAGCGGCGCCAAGCGGACCCCTACTTCGGAGGGGCCGGCCCGGAGGTGGCCGGGTGCAACGAGTGCGGCGGCTGCATGGTGGGATGCCGATACGAAGCCAAGAACACCCTTGACCGTAACTACCTGTATCTGGCAGAGCGGGCCGGTGCCGAAGTCCATGCCGAAAACCGGGTCGTCGACCTGGTCGAGGACGGGGACGGCTACCGGATCACCACCCGCCGTCCCGGCGCCTTTTTGAGACGACGGAAACGGACCTTCAGCGCCGATCAGGTCGTTCTCGCCGCAGGCGCCCTAGGCACCGCCAAGCTGCTCTTCCGCCTACGCGACAAGGGCCGCCTGCCCGGTCTACCGGCCGGCCTAGGGCGCCTGACCCGGACCAACTCCGAATCGCTCCTCGGCGCCGTGGCCCGAAAGACGAACGTGGATTACTCCCGCGGTGTGGCCATCACCTCGTCGTTCCACCCCGAGCCGCATACCCGCATCGAGCCGGTGCGTTACCCCGAGGGCAGCAACCTTATGGGGCTCATCGCCAGCATCCTCGTGCCCGGCGAGGGCCGACTCCCCCAGCCCTTACGGTTCCTCGGACGGGCGATCCGGCACCCGATCGCCTTCGCACGCTCGCTCTCGGTGCGGCGCTGGGCCGAACGCACCGTGATCCTCCTGGTCATGCAGAGTGAGGACAACAGCGTGCAGCTCTACCGCAAGCGCGGCATCTTCGGCCCTCGGATCACCTCACGACACGGCCACGGCCCGCCCAGCCCTCGCTGGCTCCCCGTGGGACACGAGGCGGCGTGCATCGCCGCCGAGATCGTCGATGGTCATCCCGCCGCCAGCATCAATGAATCGTTGGCCGGCATCGGCATCACCGCCCACATCATCGGCGGGGCCGTCATCTCCGACGGCCCGCAGACCGGCGCCGTCGACCCCTACCACCGAATGTGGGGGCACTCGCGACTCCACGTCGTCGACGGGTCTGCCCTCTGCGCCAATCTGGGCTCGAACCCTTCGCTCACCATCACCGCTCTCGCCGAGAGGGCAGCCGCCTTGTGGCCCAACAAAGGAGAGCCCGACACCCGGCCTCCACAGAACGAGGCCTACCGACGCGTCGACCCGGTGGCTCCCCACCGGCCCGCGGTCCCAGAGAACGCTCCGGCGGCATTGCGGTGCTAGCAGCCGAAGCGACCCGACCGAGGCCCCGGATAGCACAGGCCGTCGTCCGACTGCTGCGCACGGTGCTAGCCCCAGGTGATGACGAGCTCAGGGCTGCGCGTGCCCCCTCGGGACCGGTAGCGCTGGGTCTCCCGATTACTCCTTCGATCGGTCTCGTCACTGTCCATGACCAGGAACCCGTAGTTGTTGCCCGAGTACATGGCCGACACGTGGCCGGTAACCGTCCAGCTGATCCATCCGGTACCGGCGGCGGCGGTGGCCGCGGTTCCGGTGTAGCCGGGCATGTTGTTCCAAGTGACGCCGGATTCGGTCCAGGATCCGGCATTTCGGTACACAGCAATGGTCCGACCTGTAGTGGCGCTGTCGCTGTAGAGGCGGAATGTGGCCGAGATCAGGGTGCAACCGGCGGGAATGGTGGGCAGGGTAAACCTCACCAGGGTGCGCTGGGCCCAGCCGGATCCTCGCCTGGTGGTCTGCACATACAGCCGGCTGTCACCACCGTTATTGGCATTTGGAGAGTGCTGATCCACCCAGGAGTCGGCCGACGCGTACACCGTCTGAGTGCCCGGTGCGGTACAGAACGACGCCGCCGCCTGCACGGCATTCCCTGAGTTGCCGGTGGCATCCGAGTAGGCCGCAGCTCCGGGAACGGCCGTCATGGTGAGCAGCGCCCCCGCCATCACCACGGCCAGAATCGTAGCCAGCGAGCCGAGCCGGAAGCTGAGCTGCTTTCCGGTCCTCTGGCGACGCGGGGCACGACGACGGGTGGGCGCTGGAGCCCCTGGATTGGGCCTCCGACCCAGATAGAGCTTGCTGGGAAGACTCCAGCGCCCTACCCGCACGACATGACCCTGCCGCCACTGGAAGCTGAGCTGCCTGCCTGCTTCCCGGCGGCGGGCCCGCCGCGCCTCCGCCCAGGGCGGGAACAGAGGCGCGGGTTCCAGCCATGGATCAAACTTGTCGAGCAGCCCCCAACGACTCGCCCATATGACCGCGGCGGCCGCCATCGTGAACAGCACGAGCTGGAACCACTGGCGATGCCACCACCAGACCAGAGGCGAGCCGATCTCGGCCACGACCACTCTGCCGACCCCGATCACCTGATCCGGCTCGAGAGGAGTCGAATCTATTCTCGGCTGGGCGTCACCCTTGGTGGTGTAGGTGCCGTCCGGGTTGACGGCGACGATACGGTGGGTGAGAGTCCCCCGCCCACTTGGATCTTCGAACACCACAATGGTCCCCGGTCCCAATCCAAGACCGTCGTGGGGCGCGGCAAGCAAAACGTCGCCGGAGTCCACGGCTGGTGCCATCGACCCGGAGGTGAGGGCCACGGGATCCCATCCCAGGGCCAATGGCACCAGCGTGGCTATCGCGGTGAGCAGCAGTGCTGAGAGCAGGATGCTGACCGCGACTATCCCGCCGAAGAAGCGCCCGATCGTCCAACTTGTTGCACGAACCGGGATCGCCTCATCGCGTTTCGGGTTCGACGAACCCACGGTTCCCTCGTTCAGAACGACGGGCTAGGGATGAGCCCCTAGCTCGTGACTTCCCAAGTGAAGGTCAGAGCCGTCACCGATTCACCCTGCTCGGCGTTCGGAGTCGACGAGTCCAGCTCAACGGTGATCCGGTACGTCTTCGACTCAGGTGTCGAGGAGGGATCCCACACCCCAGCTCCCGTGGCGTAGTTGGTGTGAGTGCTGTCGAAATCGGCGAGCGTCCCGCCCGACTCGATCGTGTTCTCCGCCGAGAAGCCGGAGCAGTCACCGTAGGAGCCGCCGCTACCTTCCTCGATGGTGAGGTTGAGGTAGTCGCCGAAATCACCCGAATCGGTGTACCCGCCCGAATACAGCTTCACAGCCGACGGATTCGAGAGCGAGCCCTGGTAGGTCACCACGATGCACTCGACTTCTGTGTCGCCGGGCATCATGTTGGAGACTGAGAACATGGAAGAACCGCTGTCGTCGTCCACAAGATCGACCGACCCAGCAGTGAACGAGTTCGCGCTGTTGTCGGTCGTGTCGTTGAACGCCGCCCGCGATCCCGTGATCGTCACGACGCTAACCAAGAGCAATGATGCCACGAGTGCCAAGCCTCTGGCGACCACGGCCTTGTTCGTTCTCCACTTCTGCTCGTGGTGAACCTCTGTTTTCTGTGCTCGTGTGGCTGGCATTAGTCACCTCCCGCGCATGTGGCGTATACCAGCGTTTGCCACTGAGAGCATCGGTGTTCGGCCCCGAGTTCTTGAGGAATGACCGGCCAAAATGATCAATAAGCCTGGGGAAACAACCGTCTCACGTGTTGCCCGGTGAATAGACAACACGCCACAGGTCACACTGAGTAGCCGTCGGTGGGATTCGGCTGCAGGAAGCGGCCTAGCTGGCCTTGCCGTCGGTCTTCCGGCGGACCCTGTAGGCCCGGGCATTGATGGGGTTGCCGCACGCCTCCATGCTGCACCAGCGGCCCGAGCGGTTCTTGGATCGGTCGTAGTACACCCACCTGCACTCATCGTTGGCGCAGGACTTGAGGCGGGTCCACGTGCCCTCCACACCCGCAGTGAGCACGATGCCGAGCAGATGACCCAGGGCACGGTCGATCCCGGAAACCACCGGTTCCAGCCGGGGATGCCCTTTCTTGTCGAGCCTCACCGTCAACATCACCGTGGCGGCGATGTCGTTCAGCGTCCGCAGCGAATCGACCGGGACGCATTGATGACCGGCGTTGGCGATGGCCAACGCACGAATCGCCTCCCGAAACGCAATCGCTCGCCCCCAATCGGCGGCGGAGACCGTCTCTCCATGCGGAATCAGCTCTTGAGCCAGCAGCCACTCCTGCAGCGCTGCCGGGTCGCCGATCTTGTCGGTGCCCTCTGCGATGTCGGCGGTGTTGACGAACCGCCTCACCAGCTCCAGCTCACCGGGGGCCGTCTTTGCCATTGCCTACTCCCCTTCTCCGCTTTCGTCGGCCGGCGCCGTCAGCAATCGCAGTCGCCCGCCAAGACACGTTGCTTCCCTCGGGGCATGGAGCCCGCGACGAGCCTCTCACCCCACGACTGCAGACGTTCGCCAACGGCTCGACGCAACCGCCCCCGTCCCCGCCCGGCGATATCCGCGGGAACCCAGGCCCGCGCCGCTTGCCGGTGCAGCTCCTCGACGTGCGCTCTCACCACTTCCATCTCACAAGTCGGCAGCATCATCCCCTCCATACACTTCATCACATGGTCACTACCAAACAGTCTACACCAGTGATGCGTCAGTGGTCAAATCACTTAGGTAGTGAGGAGGGACTGTTGTTTGAAACAAGCCGGGCCACCGGGTGCCGGCCCCGGCGCCGATGCCAGGCATCCCACAGCGCCAGCATGCTGGGCAGAGCCACCACCGATGCCACCAGAGAGAACCCGATGGCAAAAACGATCACGCCACCGAGCTGCTGAAAGGGCACCAGCGTCGATGTGACGAGCACCCCGAATCCGGCCAGCGTGGTGAGGGCCGCACCGGTCAGCGCTCCCCCGGTGTGGGTCGCCGTGGATCGCAGGGCTTCGGTGACGGTGCCCAGCCGACTGCGGTCCTCCAGGTAGCGATTCACCAGGTGGATCGAGTAGTCGACACCGATTCCGATCGACAGCGCCGCCACGGTCGCCGTCGCCGGAGAGAAGGGGATGCCGGTGGCCGCCATCATCCCGTACGTCCACAGCACCACAAGCGCCACCGGAAGGATCGTGATGACGCCGAGCAAGGGGCGGCGGGCCTCATAGGCGAATGTGGCCACCAGCAGGGTCATCGCCGCCACCAGAGTGAAAGCGAGTGAGATCACCTGCGAAGCCGCCAGCTTCTCCTGCACGCTCTGCTCCACGATCCGCTCGCTGGTCGCCTTCACCGAGATGCCCGTCAGCTCGTCGACCGCGCCGAAGGCGGCGGTGAGATCGTCGCCGAGGCGAAGCGCACCTTCCTCCCCCGCTTGCGTGGTGATACGCACGTCGGCGAACGCCAGCTCGCCGGTGTCGTCCTCAGCCACCACCGAGCCCATCTCGTCGGGGGCGATCTCGAGAGCGCGCCGATACACCGCTTCGACGTCGGCACCGGGCGCCGCTTCGAGATCGGTCCCAATTCCGGAGTCGGCGGCGAACCCGGCGAAGTCGTCGTCCTCACTCATGAGGCCTTCGATCACCGACAGCGGCGACTCGGCGGCGGCGCGTCCGGCGAACGTGACTACACCATCGATTGCGGGCAAGGCCCCGACCGCATCCACCAGGGCGTTGTGCACATCGGCCGACGCCACGTCGCCTTCGATGAGCAGGTGGGACTGCTCACCGAATCCCCCGCCGAACTCCTCGAGGAGGATGTCACGGGCCAGCATCGCCGGATCGTCCCGCGGCACGAAGTCGGTGAGGCTGAACCTCACGTGGAGGCGAGACAGGCCGTAGCCACCCAGGCCGGCGGCCACGAGCGCAACCGCCACTACCCAAACCGAGTACCGCTCGGCCAGCACCGCGGTCCTTCCGACGAGGCGTCCGGCCGGGCCGCCTTCGTGGCGCTCTAACGCCTCGGTCGGCAGGCGCCCTCGCCGGTAGGCCCGTCTGTCCAGCAGCAGGCGCACCGCCGGCACGAACGTGGTCATGATGAGGAAGGCGCCGATGATGCCGACCGCGGCCAGCACCCCAAAGTCCCGCAGTGCCGGCACCGGGTTCACCACGTTGGTGAGGAAACCCACAGCGGTGGTCAATGCGCCCAGGACCAGAGCCAATCCCACCGACCTAATGGCCCTGACCATGGCCTGCCTCGGAGCGAGGCCGCCGCCGACCTCTTCCCGATACCGGGCGCCGAGGTGGATGGCGTAGTCGACGCCCAGCCCAATAAGGAGCACGGGCACGATCCGGCTGATCGCGTTCGAGCGCCCGATGACACCTAGGTACCTGGGACCGAGCAACACCGAGGCTCCAAACACCCACACCAGGGTCATGGCCACGGCCGCGGAGGCGACGGCCACGTCGGCGGCGGTGCGGCGCAGCGCCTGAAGTCGGCTGAGGCGGCCCGACGCCCGCACCCACATCACGAAGACGAGGATGACCACGATGATGACCGCCGCCTTGCGCATCAGGTCGTTGATCTGACGCTGCAGCGTGTCCTGGGCCAGGAGCAGCTCGCGAGCGAACACCGACACTTCGATCCCGTCGCCTCCGACCCCGGAAAGATCGGCTGCCACGGCCTCGGCGATCTCGGCCTGCTGCTCGACGTCGAAGCCCTCTGGAACGATGAGCGAGACGAGCACGATGCCGGCCGTCGACGAGGGCACACCGAGATCGGTCGTCTTCCAAGACAGTGCAGCCTCAAGCCGGTCGCTCTGCGCCTCGGTCATGACGCTGCGGGCCAGCTGCAGGCCCTCCTTCACGGCGGCATCGGTCCACTCCTCCTCGGGAATGCCCTCAGCCCGAAGGGCCCGCACCACTGGGGTGTGGAACCCGGCGACGTCCTCGTCTTCGATGGGGTTGAGGTACTGGGCGGCGCTGCCGGTGCGGGCGATCTGCTCGACCTCCATCGCAACCTTCACCGGGCCTACGGTGAGCACGTCGTCGGCCTGGATGATCACCTCGATGGCGATCTCCGCGCCGGCGAACTCATCGATGATGGTCTCCAGCGCCAGCCACTCCGGCGAGTCGGGAGCGAAGGCCTCGATGGTGCCCGCCTGCTCCTGCTGCGGGATGTAGAGCCCCACCACGACGGAGATGCCGACGACCACGATGATGATGACGGCCGGCGCCTTGGCGACGGCCGCGGACAACAGGCGAACGATGGTCTTCATGCCCGGGGAACCTTAACAGGTGATACATAGTGTGTTACATTCGTATCGTGACTAGCCAGAACGAGACCACCCGAGGGCGCATACTTCAAGCGGCTCGTGAGCTGTTCTTCGCGCAGGGTACGAGCAAGACGAGCATCGACGAGGCCGCCCGGCGCGCTGGGCTCACCCGGGTCACCGTCTACCGCCACTTCGCCAACAGGGAAGAGCTGGTCGGCTCGGCCTTCTCACTGCTCGCCGAGGGTCTCGAGGGCGTTGCCGACGAACTCGAGGGCCAGAAGCAGCCCGACATCCAGGCCTTCCTCAAGCGTGTCGGCGAGGTGGTAACGTCGCTCCCCGACGGCATCGCTAGGGCCATGGGCGACCTGGAAACGGCCCAACCCGCGGTGTACGCCGACGTGCGTCGCCGGGAGCATGAGGTGATACGCCGCCTCTTCGATCACCTCTATTCGGCGGCCGAGAGACAGGGACGCATCCGGCCCGGCCTCGACAGGCGGGTGGTGGAGGTCCTGTTTTGGGATGTGCTCACCGGCTTCCTCGAAAGCCCGGCCCTGCGGGAGGAGGGCATCACACCGGCCGCGGTTTACAACACCGTGATCTCCATCCTCCTTCAGGGCATCCTGGCCGAGGGCTGAGACCGGCCGGTTCCCGAGTAGGCCGCCGACGGGTTCCGAGCAGACGGCTACCTATGATCGACAAGCGAGCCTGTCGGGCACCCGCCCGGGAAGGCGGCAGCGCCCATGAAAAGGAACGACAACGGCGACTCAGGCGAGATCCTGGTACGACCGCTCTCGGGACATGTGCTCCCTCCGAATTGGCCGCGACGATCGACCACGATCGCCGCCGGTGCCGCCATCGCCGCCGTTATTGCCGTGCTTGCCGTCTTCGCCGTGCTCCGCTCCGAGGGCGAGACGGCCGCCAGCACGTCTACATCTTCGACGACCGGCTCGACGACCAGCCTGCCACTGGAGAGCTGGCAGCGGGCCAACGGCTCCCCCTCGGATGACCACCTGCAGGCGGTGACCGCCACCGAATCACGCCTGGTCGCCGTCGGCCACACATGCGGCGACGATATCGATCCCTCAGTCTGGCTCTCCAACGACGGCGTCAACTGGACCCCAGTGGCAAGAAATCAAATCATCCCCGGCGGACTGGGTGACCAAGCCATGTACTCGGTGGTCTCGTGGCGCGGGGGACTCGTGGCGGTCGGCACCAATGAGGATGACGCCGCGGTATGGACCTCTCCCGACGGCAGACAATGGTCTCCAGCACCGGGTGGTGTGCAGGTCTTCGGCGAAGAGGGCGAACAGGCCATGACCTCGGTGACCGTCGGAGACCTAGGGTTTGTCGCGGTGGGCTTCGACTCCGCAGAAGGCGACGAGGATGCCGCTGTCTGGACCTCTGTGGACAGCTTCAGCTGGAGCCGAGTTGCCAACAACGAAGACGCCTTCGGCGGCGACGGCGATCAGGTCATGAACGCGGTGACTTTCGGGAATGGGCTTCACGTCGCCGTGGGCCGGGCCTCAATGGGAGATGAACCCGGCGCCGCCGTCTGGGTCTCCTCCGATGGCTTCACCTGGAGCCGGATCGTGGGCACCGGCACCGTCTTCGGCGACGGAGTGACCCCTGCGGAAATGAACGCAGTGGTCGTCGGCAACTCTGGGTTTGTCGCCGTCGGCCGAGACGAGCAACCCCCAGGTCAAGGTCCCGCAGTGTGGACTTCACCCGACGGCCTCGAGTGGAGTCGTGTGCCCGACGACAAACTCGACTACTACCCCGCGCGAATGTACGGAATGTACGGAATGTACGGAGTGGCAGCAAGCGAACAAGGTCTTGTGGCCGTCGGCTACGGCCTATGCGACTACTGCGCCGCCTTGCGTGAAGACTCCATCGTATGGGAAACCACCGACGGGGTCTCCATCGTGTGGGAAACCACCGACGGGGTTGCCTGGGCCGGCACCCTGGGCGACACATACGCGGCAATGGTCGCCGTCACCGCCGGGGGCCCGGGTTTTGTCGCGGTAGGTCACTGGTATAGCCAAGCATTTTCGGACGGCCCGCCCATTTGGTACGGGCCTTCCGCAACCTCGCCGACCACGCCATAGCCGTCGCCATTCCACATGCCGATGTTCGCCTCAGCCGCGTCGGGTCACCTAGCATCCCTTGCCATTGCGGCTGCGCCCGGGCCAAGGTGAACGGCAGAGAAGGTAGGACCCATGGGTGAAGGACGGCGCCACGGCCGGGTTGCCTGGAACAAGGTGAACCCAAGCTCCGCAGTGGTCTTGATCACTTTGACACTGACGCTGATCACGGCCGGCTGTAGCGGCGACTCGGCTGCCACAACATCGATGGCCGAAACGATTACGACGACGATCGCCGCCACCACCACAGCGCCGTCGAGCACCACGAGCACGACAACAACAATTCCCGCCGCTCTCCTCGCCGGATCTTGGCAACGGGTTGACGACAGCGACGAGCTCTTTGGCACTGACCCATATGTCGTGCTGCGAGCCGTTGCCAGTGGCGGCCCCAGCCTGGTCGCGGTCGGCGAGGCCGGAGCAGCCGGCGAGTGGAGTGCGGCGGCGTGGAACTCGGCCGACGGTAGCACCTGGTACCGCACGCCCCCCGACGAGAACGCCCTCACCGGCAACGAGGTCCAGGTCATGTGGTCCGTGGCCTCGAACGGCTCCAACGTGGCTGCCGTCGGCTGGGAAGGATCCTTTGGAGATGCCGACGCCGCCGCCTGGCTGTCGCTCGACGGCGTCGGCTGGAATCGCCTGCCTCACGACGTTCCCACCTTCGGAGGCTCACATGATCAGGTGATGCGCTCGGTGGCAAGCGCGGACCGGCGTTTTGTCGCCGTCGGCTGGGACGGCCCCTCCGGTTCCGCCAACGCCGCGGTGTGGACTTCCGAGAGCGGCTGGGTCTGGAGCCGGATCGCCAACTCTGACGGCGTCTTCGGCAGGCAAGGCGACCAGGGGATGTACGGGGTTACCGCCGGCGGGCCCGGCTTCGTCGCCGTGGGCTGGGACGCATCAGGCGGTGATCTCGACGCGGCCGTGTGGGTTTCTCCCGACGGCGTTTCCTGGTCCCGAGTCGAGCACGACGAAGGCAGCCTCGGCGGGGACGGCGACCAGGGCATGTATGCGGTGGTCGCGGGCGGCCCTGGGCTCGTCGCCGTGGGCTGGGACGGCCCTGTCGAGCAGTCCGATGCCGCGGTTTGGAGCTCACCCGACGGCCTCGCCTGGACTCGGGTCGGCCGCGACGATGCAGCCTTCGGCGGAGAAGGAGCCCAGGCAATGTACGCGGTGACCGCGGGCGGTCCCGGGCTCGTCGCCGTGGGCGATTCGCAGCTGGACGGGGATCACGACGCCGCGGTTTGGGTATCGACCGACGGGGCCACCTGGGCTCGCCTGCCTGCAGACGAGGGTCCCTTCGCCGGAGGCGGCAACCAGTTGATGTATGGAGTGGCCCGCAACGGCTCCGGGCTCGTCGCCGTGGGTCAGGACGGCAGCGACGGCGCCATCTGGTACTGGACGCCCGGCTAGATCGGCACGAGGAGCCGCCTAGCTCCTCTGCTCGAGCAATTCGACGATACGTTCGTTGGTCCTGCGTATCTCGGCCAGGTCGCGTATGGCGCGTATCGGGGGAAAGTTCTCCGGTAGCCGATCACACATCTCGGCCATGCGCTGCATTCGCTGCTCCCTCAGCTGAGGCCCGAACTTGCGCAGCAGGAGAACCACGATCACGCAGGTGATCACCAGCTTCGGCAGGCTCTTCAACGGTGCTCCTTTGGTGCGGCAACGCATGATGGCAGATCTGAGAGAAGGCACGAGCCCGGCAACGCTCGGCCACTTCGCCGCCCGCGGTATGGTTTCCGCCGCCAGACTCGAGAAGAGCCCGCGCCATGCTGTTTCCGACAGTCCAGTTCGCCGTGTTCATGGTTGTCGTGTTCCTGGGGAACTGGCTGTTGATGCAGCATCCCATTCGCTGGCGCTGGTTCATCCTCGCCGCCTCGTACTTCTTCTACGGCTTCTGGGACTGGCGTTTCACCTTCCTCCTCGCCGGTGTGACCATCGTCAACCAGTTCGCCGCCACCCGCATCGCCGCAGCCAGAACCCAGGGCGGCCGCCGGCTCGTCCTGACCGCCGCCCTCGTGGTCAGCCTCGGTGTGCTCGGCTTCTTCAAGTACTACGGCTTCCTGGTCACCTCGGTGGCCAACACCCTCAACTCACTGGGCCTTCATGCCAACCTGCCGCTGCTCGAGATCATCCTCCCGGTGGGGATCTCGTTCTTCACCTTCCAGGCGATGTCGTACGTCATCGACGTGTACCGGAACAAACTGGCGCCGGGCACCTGGCTCGACGTCGCCGTCTACCTGGCCTTCTTCCCCCAGCTCGTGGCCGGCCCCATCGTGCGCGGCACCGAGTTCCTTCCCCAGCTGCACCCGCCGCGCGACCCCCGCCACCTCGACTCGAGCCGAGCCTTCTATCTGATCTTCATCGGCCTGGCCAAGAAGATCGTCATCGCCGACTTCCTCGCCTCGACACTTGTCGATCCGGTCTTCGCCAGCCCCGGCTTGCACAGCGGCCTCGAGATCCTCTTCGCCGTCTACGGGTTCGCCGTGCAGATCTACGCCGACTTCAGCGCCTACTCCGACATCGCCATCGGCATAGCCCTGATCCTGGGGTTCCACTTCCCCGAGAACTTCAACGCTCCCTACACCGCCACCAGCATCCGTGACTTCTGGGGCCGCTGGCACATGACGCTGTCCCGCTGGCTGCGCGACTACCTGTACATAGGGCTCGGCGGCAACCGGCGCGGCCGCCTGCTCACCTACCGAAACCTCATGCTCACCATGCTGCTGGGCGGCCTCTGGCACGGCGCCGCCTGGAAGTTCGTCGTCTGGGGCGGCCTGCACGGCCTCTGGCTGGCGCTGGAGCGCGCCGTCACCGACTGGCGCCGCGCCCAAGGCATCGCGCCTCTTCGGCCCAGCCCCCTGCTACACGCCTTCCAGCGCCTGGGCACCTTCCACCTGGTGTGCCTGGCCTGGGTGTTCTTCCGCGCCGATTCGCTCTCCACCGCCTTCACCATGATCGGCCGCATCTTCACCACGTTCCAGCTCTCGGCGCCGATCCTCACTCCGGCCGTCCTGATCGCCATAGCCGTCGGGCTCGGCGCCCAGTACGTGCCCCGGCCCTCCGTCGAACACGCCCTCGCCCTGTTCTCTCGAGTGGGTCCGGTGCTCCAGGGTGTCACCCTCGCCTTCACCCTCATGATCATCGACGCCCTCGGACCCGAGGGCGTCGCCGCCTTCATCTACTTCCAGTTCTGATGGCACGCCAGCGAAGAGAAACGCTCATCGGAGGCCGCCGTGCGGCCCCGGCCGGCTATGTGCTGATCACCGGCCTGGTGGCCCTCGGCCTGGGCACGTTCCTGAACGCGGCGTCACTCCTAAGAACGGCCGAGCGCCAACCATACGACTCGCCGATCCGCGGCCTGACGGTGGGGATCATGAAGCCCATCGTCGATATCAGCGACTTCCTCCAGCTCGACCGGCCCCGGGAGCTGGTCGACATGGCACTGGGTCGAGAGACCGGCGCCACCACGGGCGGGACGGTGCCCGTCACCACGACGACGGTGCCCGGTGAGGCAACCACGACGACGGTGCCCGGTGAGGCAACCACCACGACCTCCCCTGCCGGCCTGCGGCAGCCGACCGCAGCCGACCCGCTCGTCCTCTACGTGACCGGCGACTCATTCGTGGAGATGGTCGGTGATGCCTTCATCAACGACACCACCTACATCGACGTCGTGGAAGTGGTCTCGGAAGATCAGACCGACTGGGACTTCTTCCGGGCCCTGACTCGGCCCGACGTGTTCAACACCCCCGAGTTCTGGCGAGAACGGGTTCCCGAGGTCGGCCCGGACGCCGCCGTCGTCTTCTACGGCGGCAACGACGGCCAGCCCATGGTGTGGAACGGCGAATACCTGGAGCCGGACACCGAACCCTGGCTCGAGGCGTACGGAGCCCTGGTCGGCGAAGCCATGGACACGCTCATCGACGGCGGCGTCACTCGGATCTACTGGATGGGCATGCCCATCATGAGCAGCAACGACTTCACGCAGCGGGTCCTCGGCTTCAACGAGGTCTACGCGGAGGAGGCGGCCAGGCGGCCCGAGGTCGTCTACGTCGACGTGTTCTACCTGTTCGCCGACGAGAACGGCGAGTACACGCGTTACCTGCAGGACGAGTCCGGCAACCTGGTCAACATGCGTGCCGCCGACGGCAACCACTACGACTGGGCCGGCGCCTATCGGCTCACCGATTACGTGCTGCAGATCATCGCCGAGGATTGGGGCTTCACCGATCAGCTCTAGGGACCATGCTTTGGGCATGTGGCCCGGCGACGTCGCCGATCTCATCACGCTGCAGAAGCGGCTCGCCGCCGCTTCTCCCCCGCCCCGGGTGGCGAAATCCGACGTCGTCGCCGGATGTTTCGTGTGTTTCGAAAGAGGCGGGCAGGGCCCCGGCTCCGCCGGGGACCGGGGCTGGGCCGGGGCCGCCATCGTCGCCCACGCCGAGACGATCGCCGTCTTCGTCGCGGAGGGCTTGTCGGCCGGACCCTACGAGGCGGGGCTTCTGGCCATGCGGGAAGGCCCGCTGCTGGAGGCGGCGGTCAGAGGTCTCCACCAACTGCCCGGGGTCTTGCTGGTGAACGCCACCGGCCGAGACCACCCCCGCCGCGCCGGTCTCGCCCTCCATCTCGGCGCAGCACTCGAAGTCGCTACCGCGGGCGTCACACACCGACCCCTGCTCGCCACCGGCGAATGGCCCGGCGAAGAGCAGGGGGCCACGTCGCCGCTGCTGCTCGACGGCGACCTGGTCGGGTACTGGGTCCGCACGCGCCGCGGCACCCGCCCTCTGGCGGTGAGCGCAGCATGGCGGACCGACCCGGGCCTCGCCGTTGACATCGTGCTCGCCGCCGGTGGCCGGTCCCGTACCCCCGAGCCGATCCGGGCCGCCCGCTGCGCCGCACGTCGGGCCCGATCCGGGCTTTGACCTCGTTTCAGTTGAGCGTCTCGGCGCTCTTCGTCTCGGGCAGCAGCAGCATGACCACCTGGGCGCCCAACGCGTAGGAGAGGCCG
Organism: uncultured Acidimicrobiia bacterium; assembly: GCA_964633975.1. GTDB lineage: Bacteria > Actinomycetota > Acidimicrobiia > Spongiisociales > UBA11373 > CAZWKX01. The sequence continues at coordinate 15,525 of CAZWKX010000019.1, read as the reverse complement.
GCGATGGCGAGCCCGGGGCCGATGCCGCCGACGGCCCCGGCGAGCAGCCCCACCAGCGACGGCGCCGCCGCGCTGCCGGCCATGTCGGCAACCCGCACCACCGCGCCCACGTGGCCGCGCAGCCGGGCCGGGAAGGGCTCGGTGGCAAAAGCCGACATGCACGGGGTGGCTCCGGTGAGGCCGAAGATGACCAACGCCAGACCCACCCCTCGCACGAAATCGGATTCGATGGAGAACGTCAGAACGCCGGCGACTGCGGCCAGGGCGAAGAAGGCGATTGCGGTGGGGCGCCGGCCTCGCTCATCCATCATCCGCCCGGCCACGAAAAAACCGGAGAGGCCGGCCGCCCAGAGCACGAAAAAGACCGGGTTGATGGCCTTCAGATTCCAGCCCCACTCATCGCGCACCAGGCTCGATGCCCAGAAGATCACCGCGGTGGGAAACACGGCGAATAGGAAGTTGAGCGCCGACGCCCCGGCCAGCCAGCGGCGTCGCACCCCGGCCAGACCGCCCCACAGCACAACGGTGCGATGGACCGGATTGACCGTCTCGGGCAGGTCGCGCCGGGCTCGGGCCACCAGCACCAGCGGCAGGAGGCCCGCCGCGTACAGCCAGCGCCACGAGGCCCCGGTGCCCACAGCAAGCAGGAAGCCGAGACCGGCGGACGCTTGACCCAGAGCCGTCATCGAGGACAGCAGGCCCAGGCTGCGGCCGCGCCGCGGCCCCGGCTGCGACTCGACGATGAGGATGTTCGCCAGCGGCTTTTCGGCTCCAAGGAAGATTCGGGCCACGAACTGGTAGACCACAAAATCAACCACGCCGTGGGACATGGCGGTGAGCGCAGTAGCGACGGTGTAGCCGGCGATCGTGAGCGTGAGCACCGGCCTGCGGCCGATCCGATCGGCGAGCAGCAGCAGCACCAGCGAGCCGAACTGCCCCGAGAAGACGACGGAGCCAACCACGCCGGCGGCCGCCAGGCTGAGACCGAACTCCTCCCTGATCAGTGGCAGCGCCAACCCGAGCAGCAGAAGGTCGTAGCCTTCGAAAAAAGTGGCCGGGGCGAGCAGCGCAGCCGTCCGTCGCGGCGACGGCGCCGGCGGCGCCGCCTGGGTCACCCGCTGCTCCAAGGATCGACGAGCACCTTGGTGCCGCCCCTTCCCTCAGCGAGAGCCGTCATAGCGTCAGGCACCGCCTCGAGGGGAACCCTTCCGGTGATCATTCGTTTCAGCTCGGGGTGCCGATGCACATGCACCAGGGCATCCGCCATGGAATCCCAGGTGGGGCCGGAAATGCTGAAAGCCCGCTGCTCGCGCACGGTCATGCGCAGCAGCAGCACCGGCATGGTGGGGATACCGAGCACGCCCACCGTGCCGGCGTGGCCGCAGGCGTCCCAGATCTCCTGGAGTGCCGCCGCTGCCCCGGAGGCTTCGAAGGCGTAGCGGAAGCCGTGCGGATCGATCTCGAGACCCACCCCGTAGGCGTCCTCGGCTGTGGGGTCGATCACAGACTCGCAGCCAACTTCGAGGCCCAGAGCGCGCCTGTCCTCGCGCACGTCGCCGCCCACCACCCGGCACCCGGCGGCGGCCAGGACGGAGGCCGTGCAGAGCCCGATGGCTCCAAGGCCGGCCACATAGGCGGCATCCCCGGGCTTGGGGTCGGCGATAGCCACGGCCCGGGTCCCCACCCCGAGGGGATCGCCGAGCGAAGCGGCTTCATCGTCCACCTCATCGGGAATAGGAATCAGGTTCTTCGACGGGTACACGGTGTACTCGGCGTAGCCACCCCAGCGTTTCTGCATCATCGGGTTCAGGCAGTAGCGCGGCTCTCCCTCCCGGCACCAGATGCAGCCGCCACAGCCTGTGGGGGGAAAGACCGCCACCCTGGCCCCCGGCCGCCACTCCCCCGCCGGGTCGTGCACCACCTCGGCGGATATCTCGTGGCCCAGCACGACGTCGGGCCCGGCCAGGGCCCCGCCTTTGTACACGGAGACGTCGGATCCGCAGATACCGCAGCAGCGGACCTTCAGCAGCACCTCTCCCGGACCCGGCTCCTTGACCGGCACCTCACGCACCTCCATCGTGCGCTGGGTGGGGAAAAACACCGCTCTCATGCTCGATGGGCCGACCGCCATGTCGATCCCTCCGGTGATGACTGTCCCCCCGATCGCCGGGGCAGAGTGGCCGCGAATATACTCGCCGAACCATGAGCGACCCCAAGTACGGCGGCGCTCTCGCCGCCCAAGCACTCGCCGACGCCGGCATCGAGACGGTCTTCGCCCTTCCCGGCGGCCACATTCATCCCCTCTTCGAGGGTGTGGCCGCGGCCGGCCTCGACCTCTGCGTGACCCGTCACGAGGAAAATGCAGTCCTGATGGCCGCCGGATGGGCCCTGGCCACCGGCAAACCCGCAGCCGCCGCGGTCACGGCCGGGCCCGGGCTCACCAACGCCCTGCCCGGCATCGCCGAGGCCAACGCCAGCGGCATCCCCGTAGTGGTCATAGCCGGACGCACCGGCCTGGCCCACAGGCAGAAGGGTGCCGTCCAAGACGTCGACCAGCGAGCCATCGTCACCCCGGTCACCAAATGGCGGGCCGAGGTGCTGCGCACAGAACAGATCCCTTCCGTGATCGCCGAAGCGGTCCACCAGGCTCGCAGCGGACCTCCGGGAGTGGCCTACGTAGAAGTGCCCAAGGACGTCTTCAGCGCCACAGTCGACCCGCTCGATCCGCCATGGCCCACCGGCTTCGTCACCGAGGCCCGGTCGGTGCCGCTCACCGGCGAGGTGGAGCGGGCGGCGGCGCTGCTCTCCCAGGCCGAACGCCCGGCAGTACTCGCCGGCTCGGGCGCTTTCTTCTCCGGCGCCGCCGCGGCGCTGGCCTCTTTTGCCGAACGCACCGGGATACCCGTGGCGACCACGGCGGCGGCCCGGGGTCTGCTCGACGACGACCACCCGCAGTGCTTGGGCTCGCTGGTGCACGGCGGTGTCGCTCTCGTATCGGCCGACGTCGCCCTCGTGCTCGGCTCCCGTTTCAACGCCAACGTGACCTACGGCGGCCCTCCCCTGTTCGGCGTCGATCAGAAGATCATCCAGGTCGACGTGCGGCCTGAGAACATCGGCGGTCTGCGGCGGCCCGACGTTGCCCTCGTTGGCGACGTGGCGGCCACGCTGGACGCCCTCACCGCCGCATGGCCGGCGCCTTCCGATCGCCACTCGGGCTGGCTGGCCGAGGCCACGGCGGCGGCAGCGGCGAGCCGGTCCATGTGGGAGGCCGAGGCGCAGCGCCCCGTCCGAGGCATCCATCCCGGCTATCTGGCCCTCCAGGTCGCCGGTTTCGCCGACGCCAGCGGCGCCGGGGTGTTCGTCGCCGACGGCGGCGACTCGGTCATCTGGGGCATCTCGTTCGCGGCGGCGCATCGCCCGGGCAGCGCCCTCTACATAGGCTCGGCGATGGGCACGCTCGGCGTGGGCCTGCCGTTTGCCGTCGGAGCCGGTGTGGCCCGCCCCGGCCGGCCGGTGTTCCTCTACACCGGCGACGGGGCATTCGGCATGTCCGCCATGGAGATCGACACCGCCGCTCGCCACCGCGTCCCGGTCGTCGTGGTTGTGGTCGACAATGGCGGCTGGGGCGACGAAGGCGAGATCGGCATCGCTCCGTCGATGATGCGCTACGACCTGCTCGCCGAGGCCGTCGGGGGCCACGGGGAGCGCATCACCGAGCCGGACCAGATCGTCCCGGCCCTGGAACGTGCGCTGGCCGCCACCGCCGAGGGTGTGCCCGCCGTTATCGACGCCGTCGTCGACCCGACGGTGATGAGCGACTTCATGCGGAACTACTCGAGCCTCGACCTCATGTAGCCCGGCCGTTTCCGGCGTGCTGGGTAGAGCAATCCACTCGCCACGCTCCAAGGAGGGGGTCATGGTCAGGAGGGTCGTCGTCCTAGCGTTGCTGCTGATGCTGGTGGCGGTCGCCTGTGGGGACGACAACGTCACGACGACGTCGAGCCCGAAACCGACAACGGCATCCACGACCACAACGACGGCGCCATCGGAAACGACGACCACGACCACTGGGGTCGCGCCGGAGATCGACGGTGCCACCGCCTACCAGGACAGCTGCGCCGTCTGCCACGGATCGACGGGCACCGAGGGCCCGGCGCCCAACCTCGTCGATGCCGGCCTGGATGAGACGTTCATCAGGGACCTGATCGGCGCCGGCCACGCCGGGGTGACACTCAGCGCTGACGAACTCGACGCCGTCATCGCCTACCTCAACGGCCTCCTCGGCAGCTAGCTGCCTCAGCGGAGAAGCTTCTCTACCCCTGACGGGAACCGCGCGACCAACGCGTGGCAAAGCCCCTTACCAGGAACACACCGAAAGCGCACACACCGCAGGCGCCAACGACCACGCCAATCCACATCCATATCGTCCGGGTCACGCCGACGAGCGACCAGCAGAAGACCGCAAGGACGGTGGCACCGCCACACACCGCCATCCACAAGAACAGGCGCCTGTCCGACCACACCGGCCGGAAGCCCGTCCGCAGCCCGTCCTCGTGACCGTCACCGGTCTCAGAGCTATCCCCCCGCATAGGACGCAAGGCTACTCGGCGGCCCTCTTGAACCCTCTCGGCAGTCCACCCGACCACTCAGCGCCCACCCCGCCACCCACGGCGGACAGGCCTCGATTTCGCGAGGGAATAGAACGAGTTTCGCGATGTTGCCGAACAGGTGTTCGACGATACAATTGGGGCCTCCAGCATCGAGACGAGCCCCGAATGAGCACCGAGGCCACCACCGGCGATCCCGATCCGCGAGAGCGCCTCGCCGCCCTTCAGCGCCAGCTGCAAGCCCTCGACGGCGGTCTCGAACTCCACGATCTGACCCCGGAGCTATTCCGCTCCGTCCATCGCCGACTCCACGGGCGGCAGATCGACGAGCAAGTGCGTACGTCACGAGAGGAACAGGTCAGGCAGGGCCTCGAGCGCCTGGAGGAGTGCCTCGCCGAGATCATCGCCGACCTGGTGCGGCGGGCGCCAGACACTCCTCCAGCCTCAATGAGAATGGTGCCGCTCAAACGCCCCCTTCCTCGGAGGACTCGATGGCCGGCGCCGCTCACATCGCGCCAGCCTCAGCCGTGGACAGAGCAGGCTCACTCTGCCCAGACCTGCTATGAAGACGGCCTTCCGTTGTATTGGTCGCCTCAGCCCGTCCTGGGCTTTCGCTTCTGGCAGGTGGATTCGCAGCTAGAGGGCGTCTTTCGACCTTGGCCGCAGCCCGAGTATGAGGCTGGGTGCTCCCGCGGCTTGGGCGAGTTCCACGACGCCCACGTGCCGCACACCGACGGGCGCTGTGGGGAGCCGCCCTGTGGCATCTACGCCGCCAAGGATCCGGCCTCGCTGTTCGACGAGGAGGATGACCACACGACCATGAGGGGCCGCGCCTACGGCCTCGTGGCACTACGGGGAAAGGTCGTGGAGCACGAACGCGGGTACCGGGCCGCACACGCCACCGCGCTTGCCGTCGGAGTCGTGAAGCAGGGTCTGCTGGTGCATGTGGAAGGCCGGGCCCGGCTGGAGAGACTCTTTGCTTCGCCGCCGCGCACGATCGCCGGGATCATCACCTACGAGCCCGACCGTCTGCAGAAGCTGGGGCGCGGCCTGGGTGCAGTGGCGCAGGTGGTTGCCTATCTGGACCGGGCCAAGCAGGCGGCGCAGCCTCCGGACCCACTGACGCCGGGGGCAGGAGATCTCAGTCCCCTCGACCCCACCGGCACCGACCGGCTCGAGGAGCAGAAACGAAGGGAGATGGAGCGGTGAACATAGGCGAGCCGCAGCGGATCATCCAGGTGGAGCCGGTGCCTCTGATGGTGCCTCTGGTGGAACCACCGGCCGAGGAGCCCCGTCGCGAGCCGATGCGGGTGCCGCGGCGCGAACCCGAAACCGTCCCCGCGAGATAGGGCCCTTCCCGCGCGAGCGGTGGTGAAGACCCTCTCCGCTCGCGGCCATGCCCGGCGCGGAGGGAGTCTTGCCCATCGCAACCGGGGGCCTTCCCCGCCTCCATCTGGCGGGCTACAGGTGACGCATGCACCGACGGAACCGCCGCCTGCTGCGGTTCGCCCGCACCAGGAGATCCGACTCGACACTTGCAGAGCAAATCCCGTGGTGGCGTCTGCGTGGCGATGAGCTGGGAGTCCGCTTTCGCCGGCAGGAACCGATCGCCGGGCACATAGTCGATTTCGTGTGCAAGAGCCGGCGCGTCGTTGTGGAGACCGATGGTGATTCACACAGCACCCCGACAAGGATGCAGCCCGCGATCGCGGCATCGCCGATGCCGGGTACCTCGTCATCCACTTCTCCGACAGCGAGGTCCATGAGAACCTCGATGGCATCCTTGATCACATCTGGGAACAGGTGCATTGGGGCGAACCTGACGAGGAGTGACGCCGCGCCAGCAGTGGTGAAGCCGCCGAAGACCTTCCTCCGTCGCTCCGGCTCCTTGACCCTTGGCGCTGCCGCTCATACGCTCATCGGCGATGACCGTCATTCCTGCCGGCCGCCCGGCTTTCAGCCGCAGACGGCGTCGAAAGGCCACGACGCCGGACCGCGTGCACCTGGAGCTTCGCGAGGACTGGTGGATCCAGACCTCGGCCGAGGTGAACGAAACCGGGAAGTCTCTCTCCTCTCCCGGTATCGATCTGACCGGGTGGCACCGGGCCACGGTCCCCACCACCGTCGTCGGCGCCTTGGTCGCCGACGGCACCTACCCGGATCCCCACTTCGGCATGAATTTGCGCGACATCCCGGGTACCGACTACGACATCGGAGCCGACTTCTCGGCGCTGCCGATGTCGGACGACAGCCCGTTCCGGGTGCCGTGGTGGTACCGCACCGAGTTCACCCTGCCCGACGACATCGAGGGCCAGAAGGTATGGCTTCGTTTCGGCGCCATCAACTACACGGCGAACGTGTGGCTCAACGGCCGCCAGATCGCCGAGGCGCCGGCCATAGCAGGAGCGTGGCGGATCCACGAGTTCGACGTCACCGATTCCGCACGGCCGGGCAGGAACGTGCTGGCGGTAGAGGTGTTCGCTCCGGGCCACGACGATCTCGCCCTCACATTCGTGGACTGGAACCCCATGCCGCCCGACAAGATGATGGGCCTGTTCCGCCCGGTGACGGTGGCGACCTCAGGCCCGGTGACACTCAGGCACCCGCAGGTGGTGACGGACCTGGCCACACTCGACCGGGCCGAGCTGACCGTGAAGGTGGTGGCTCGCAACACGACCGACCGGGAGCTGGCCGGCAGGCTCAGGGCCCGCGTCGGCCCGGCAGATTTCGCCGCCAAGGTCACTCTCTCCCCCGGCGAGCAGGAGATACGCCTGAGCCCGGCGGAGTTCCCCAAGCTCGTGCTCTCGGGCCCAAAGCTGTGGTGGCCGGTGCAATTCGGGGAGCCGCACCTGCACAGCCTCGAGCTTGCCTTCGAGCTCGATCGGGCCGTCTCGGACCATGTGACACAACGGTTCGGGATCCGGCACTTCACCGCCAACATCGACGTCAACGGTCACCTTCGGTTCCGGGTGAACGGTGAGGAGATCCTGATCCGGGGTGCCGGTTGGACCCCCGAGATGACGCTTCGCTACTCCCCCGAGCGGCTAGAGCAGGAGCTTCGGTACGTCAAGGATCTTGGGCTGAACACGATCCGCATGGAGGGCACCCTCGAGGACGAATGCTTCTTCGACATCGCCGACCGTGAGGGCCTGGTGGTGATGCCCGGCTGGACCTGCTGCTCCCATTGGGAAAAGTGGGAGGACTGGACGGAGAAGCACCTCGCCGTCGCGCTCGCTTCCCTGCGCGACCAGATCCTGCGACTGCGCGGGCGCGCCTGTGTGTTCGTCTGGCTGAACGGCAGCGACAACCCGCCGCCGGCGCGTGTTGAGCAGGCCTACCTGGACGTACTGGAGCAGCTGGGTTTCCCCAATCCGATCGTCTCTTCCGCCACCGAGAAGGCGACCGAGCACACCGGGCCCAGCGGGGTGAAGATGCGCGGGCCCTACGAGTGGGTTCCTCCCCTCTACTGGTACACCGACACCGACCTGGGCGGGCCGCACGGTTTCGCCACCGAGATCAGCGCCGGGCCGGCGCCGCCCCCGGTGGACAGCCTGCGCCGTTTCCTGCGCGACGCCGACCTCTGGCCGGTCAACGACACGTGGAATTACCACTGCGGCGGCGGGCCCTTCGGCAACCTGAAGGTGTTCAACGCCGGACTGGATGCACGCTACGGACCGCCGACCACCTTGGAGGAGTACACCCTGAAGGCGCAGGTGGCGGCGTACGAGTCGCACCGGGCCATGTTCGAGTCGTTCCGGGCGGCCCAAGGCGCCGCCACCGGAGTCATCCAGTGGATGCTCAACGATGCCTGGCCTTCGCTGATCTGGCACCTGTACGACTTCTTCCTGCGGCCGGGCGGCTCCTACTTCGGCACCAAGAAGGCCAACGAGCCGCTACACATCCAGTACGCGTACGACAACCGTCTGGTGACGGTGACGAACGCGACGCTTCAGGCGTTCCCGAAACATCGGGCGACGGCCCTCATGGTCAACCTCGACGGCACCCGGCAGGCCGAGCGCACCGAACCGGTCGACGTGCCGGCCAACGGCGTCGCCACCGTCTTCGAGCTGCCCCTTCTCGCCGCCCTGTCCCCCACCTACTTCGTGGTGCTAGCCCTCGACGACCCTAAGGGCAACACCATCAGCCGCAACGTCTACTGGCTGTCGCCCACGACCGACGTTCTCGCCTGGGAACGATCAGACTGGTACTACACCCCGGTGCGCCGCTACACCGACCTGACCGCTCTCAACACGCTGCCCGCCGCCGAGGTCAAGGTTTCTGCACATTTCGACACCTCGGGCCGAGAGGGGACAGCATCGGTGGTGTTGGACAACACGTCGGACTCGGTTGCCTTCTTCGTGCACCTCGGCTTGCACGAGGGGGTGGACGGTGGGGAGCTGCTGCCGATTCTCTGGGACGACAACTACGTGACGCTCCTGCCCGGCGAGCGCCGGAAGATCAACGCACGGTTCGACGCCGGCGATCTCGGCGGGTCGGAGCCGGTGGTGGTGGTGGAAGGCTGGAACGTCGCCCGGAGAACCATCCGATAGGCGCCGGGCCCGTCAGCAGTCCCGGGTCAGTCCTCCACGACCAGGCCCAAGCGCGGCCCAAATGTGGCGCGGATGACCCAGCCGTCGCCACCGGCCCGAATCCCCACCAACCGCTCCTCGGCAGCCGGCGGAACGAGGACGGTCCACTTGCGGACCAGCTCCCGGCGGTCAACCGCAACGTGGCGGTGTGGGTGGTGGCCGATGCCCTTTCCGGCCTCGACTACCGAGTCGTGGATGGTGGTGAGTGGCTCGCAGCGGCGGATGCGTGTGAAAGCACCGATCGACTCGAGAGTGATGAGCCCTTCCTGGTGGAACTCGGCCGGTCCAAGAACGGCGTGGCCCTCCGGCCTCAGCAGGATCATCTCATCGGAGGCCATGGTGAGCCCCATCGGCGTGCTGCACGGCCGGCAAGGTGACAAAAGGCTTGCGCCAGCTCAACGGGTCGCCAGGGGGATCGCCGCTCTGGTCCACCTCGGTCGTTCCTGCCCGGCGCCGACAGGCGTAGGCTGACCCCCCGTGATCAGCGCCGCGCCAGACCACGTGACCAATCGGCCCGCCGGGCCGTGTTTCCTGCGCCGCGCCACCTGCCGCTCGGCCTCACGAATGAAGGGCGGCAAGTGACGGAGCATCACATCGACCGACCCGGCTCCGGCTACCTGATGGTGATGTCGCTGGGCGCTCTGGGCGTCGTCTACGGCGACATCGGCACCAGCCCTCTGTACGCCTTGCGTGAGGCGTTCATCGCCGCCGAGGGCCTGGCCGTCACGCGAGAGACGGTGCTCGGCGTCATCTCGCTGATGGTGTGGTCCCTGATCATCGTGGTGTCGATCAAGTACATGGCGTTTGTGCTGCGGGCCGACAACGACGGAGAAGGCGGCATCCTGGCGCTGACCTCGCTGATACTGCCCTCGGCACAGTCGCGTGGCTCCCGGGTCCGCTGGGGCCTCGTCCTCCTCGGCCTGTTCGGCACCGCCCTGCTGTATGGGGACGGGATGATCACGCCTGCGATCTCGGTGCTCTCGGCGGTCGAGGGCCTCGAGATCGCCGCCCCGAGTCTGGAGTCCTATGTGGTGCCGATCGCCGCCGTGATCCTGGTCGCCTTGTTCAGCATCCAGCGGCGGGGCACGGCGACGGTCGGGGCCATGTTCGGCCCGATCATGATCGTGTGGTTCGGCACCTTGGCCGTGCTCGGCGTCAACCAGATCACCGTCGAGCCCGGTGTGCTGTCGGCGGTCAATCCGGGATACGCGGTGACGCTTTTTGTCAGCCACCCCCGCCTGGCCTTTCTTGCATTGGGTGCGGTGTTCCTAGTGGTGACGGGAAGTGAGGCGCTGTTCGCCGACATGGGCCACTTCGGCCGGCGCCCGATCCGCCTGGGCTGGTTCACCCTGGTGTTCCCCGCCCTCATCCTCAACTACATGGGACAAGGGGCGCTGCTGATCCGGAACCCGGAGAACATCGTCAACCCGTTCTATCGCCTGCCCCCGGAGTGGGCGGTACTGCCGTTGGTGCTGCTGGCCACCGCGGCCACGGTCATCGCCTCCCAGGCTCTCATCTCGGGCGCTTATTCACTCACCATGCAGGCGGTGCAGCTCGGTTATCTGCCCCGAGTGCACATCGACCACACCTCGCCCCGCCAGATCGGCCAGGTGTACGTCGCCTCGGTCAACTGGGCCCTCATGGCCGCCTGCGTCACTCTGGTCGTGACCTTCGGCTCGTCGAGCAACCTGGCCGCCGCCTACGGCGTGGCGGTCACCACGACGATGCTGCTGACGACGCTGCTGATGACGGTGGTGATGCGCGAGCGGTGGCGGTGGCACCCGGCGGTGGTCTGGACCGTGGCCGGGTCGTTCCTATGCATCGACCTGGCCTTCTTCGGGGCCAACATCCTCAAGATCCCCGCCGGCGGGTGGCTTCCCCTCGTCGTCGGCGCCGCGGTCTTCACCGTTATGACCACGTGGAAACGCGGCCGCGAGATCGTCGCCACCCGGCTGCGCCGCGGCGAGCTGCCCATCGAACGTTTTGTCGGATCAATCCTGGCCAGCGAGCAGAAAAGGGTGCGGGGAACGGCCGTCTACCTGTTCCCGGAGCCGGGGGTCACTCCCCCGGCCCTGCTGGTGAACCTCCGCTCGAACGAGGTGATCCACGACACCGTTGTGCTGGTCTCGGTTTACACGACCGATACGCCCCAGGTGCCCCAGGGACTGCGGACCGAGGTGCACGACCTCGGTGAGGGCTTCTTCCAGGTGGTGCTCCGTTTCGGTTTCATGGAGGATCACAACGTCACCGTCGCCCTGGAGAACATCGTGCACCCCGACTTCGGCTTCGACGTCACCGATGCCACCTTCTTCGTCGGCAAGGAGACCATCATCCCCACCGACGTCCCGGGCATGGCCATCTGGCGCGAGCGCCTCTACGCGCTACTGCACCGCAACGCCTCCAGCGCCGCCCGGTTCTTCGGCCTGCCCCGCGCCCAGGTGATGGAAGTCGGTGTGCAGCTGGAGATCTAGGGAAAAAGGCAACCGTCCCGTGGAGCCTCTGCAGCCGGACGTCACTCCGCCTTCTGCGCCGGAACCGGCTGCTCGCCGGCGGATACGGCCCCGTTGCGGCCTGCGAGATGGAACGGCACCGATGTCACCGCAACTCCGATGAGCGGAGCGAGCGCCCCCTTGATCACCAGTCCGGTCTGGTTGTGGAGCAGCTGGGCCGCCCGCCCCGGCACGATGAACTCGGGGATGACCACGTTGACCAGGGTGCCGGGCAGCGAGAGCCGGCGGGCCTCCTTGACGTAGTGCACGACGGGACCGACGATGCCTCGGTAGTGGCTCTCGAGAATCTCGATGGGGATCTCCAGGCCTGCCTTCCCCCACTGATCCAGCAGCCGCTTTCGTTGCGCGTCGTCGACGTCCACGTGGAGGCAGGTGACCGGGGCGCCGAGGCCGCGGGCGTAGGCGACGGCCTCCTGGATGGGGCGCGTGAAGTCGGACACCAGCACGATGGTCCTCAGGTGTTTCGTTTTGGCCAGTGCCACGGCCGGCCGCCGACGCAGGCGGCGGTAGGAGATGTCGGTGACCACCACTCCTGGCTCGAAGAGCAGGCGGAGCCGCAGCGCCAGGCAGTGCCGATGGGTGAACACGGAGAGCATGCTGCGAGTGCGATAGCGCTCGGCGACGACCGCCGTGATGATGGTCCCGGGATGCGACCTGCGCTCTTTTCGCACCCGATCGACCAGCCGTCCCACAACCGACTCGTTGGGCGGCTCGATCAGCTCTAGGCCCATGCCCGAGTACACCAGGTCCCAGGTGTGGATGAGGTCATCCGAGTCGTCCTCCACGGCGTGGACCACCGTGACCGACTGGCTCTTGATCATCTGCACGTACCTCACGGCCCGCTCGGTGGCTGCGTCGAGGTGGGCCACAAAGAGGAGGACGCGGGTCGGCCGCGGCTCGGCGGCCCACGATATCCGCCGCAGCTGGACTCCGACGCTGCGGTAGTGGCGCCTCAGCTGAAGCATCGCCACCACCATCAGCGGTATGGCGGCCAGGACGATCCAGGCGCCGTGTGAAAACTTGACGGCGGCGACGACCACCAGCACGACCCCGGTCGTGATCGCACCCAGGCCATTGACGACCACACTGAGACGCCATCCCCTCTCGCGGGACCGTAGCCAGTGTCTCACCATACCGGCCTGGCTCAGGGTGAAGCCGGTGAACACCCCCACGACGTAGAGCTGGATGAGCCGGCTCACCTCCGCGTGGAAGACCACCAGCAGCACCGACGCCAGCAGAGCCAGCGCCAGGATGCCGTTGGAGAACACGAGGCGGTCGCCCCGGTTGCGGAACTGGCGCGGCATCAGCCTGTGGGTGGCCAGGATCGCCGACAGCCTGGGGAAGTCCTGATAGGCCGTGTTGGCGGCCAGCACGAGGATCATGGCGGTGCACACCTGGAGAGCGAAGAAAGCCGCCCCGCCGCCGAACGCCCCCCGACCCAGTTGCGACAGGACCGTGCCGTAGTGATCCACCGTCTCGGCGGTGATCCTGACGTCGAACATCCGGGCCAGGGTCGAGATGCCGATGAACATGGTGATCGAGATCCCACCCATGATCAGCAGGGTCCGGGAGGCGTTGCGGGCCTTGGGCACCCGGAAAACGGGAACCCCATTGGCCACTGCCTCCACACCGGTCAGCGCCGTCGCTCCCGAGGCGAAGGCGCGCAGGACCAGGAATAGCCCCACCGCCGTCACGGGCTCCAGCGTCGCCGCGGAAGAAATGGCCTGCGGGCAGGTGCCGTCGGCGCAGCGGATGAAACCGGTCACCAGCGTCGCAACCACGGCGGCGACGAACAGGTAGGTCGGCGCGGCGAATACCGTGCTCGCCTCCTTGACTCCCCGCAGGTTGATCACCGTCAGCAGCACCACCAGGAGCACGGTGATCTCGATCCGCCAAGGCAGAAGGCCGGGAGCGGCCGATGTGATGGCGGCGGCGCCGGCCGCTATCGACACCGCGACGGTGAGCACGTAGTCGGTGAGCAGGGCCGCGGCGGCGACCGCTCCGGGGATGAGGCCGAGGTTCTCGTTGGCCACGATGAACGCTCCACCGCCGTCCGGATGGGCGCGGATTGTCTGGGTGTAGGAGACGACCACGACCATCAGAAGGGCCGCCACCGCAACCGACACCGGGATCAGCCGCGTGAAAGCGGCCGTCCCGGCGAGAGCGAGAACCAGCATCGCCTCTTCGGTGGCGTAGGCGACCGAAGACAGAGCGTCGGAGGCGAAGATGGGAAGTGCGAGCCGCTTCGGCAGGAGTTGTTGTTCCTCCTCCTCGTCGGCGAGCGGGTGGCCCAGCAGAGTCGTTTTGAAGCGAGCCCAGCGCACCGCACCAGCGTATCCGAGTCCTGGATCGACTCTGTCCAGCTCGGAGGTGACCGTGCACGGTCGACCGCCTCATGTTCTGCAACGGCGTCCTGGCGCCGGCTTCGCTGGAACCGCTGCTGCTGGTGGTCTTCCACGCGGAAGCGAGCCGTCCTCAACCCCAGAAGATCGAGGTTGGATCGCTCTCGATCTCGGCGATCAGCTCCTCTATGTGAGGCGTCGGAGCCGCCAGCTCGTACTGGTGGAACTTGAGGTTTTGATCCCGCCAGTAGAGCGACCACTCGCGTCTCGTCTTCGTGTACCGGAGTCGGGCGATCGGGAATCGTGTCCACTCGGGCCCGTACTCGGGTTTCCAGGGTGGGCGGCATTCGAGGATCGTGACGGTCCGATCGGTGACATCCAGCTCGAAGCGGATGAGTCCTCGAGCACGCTCGGGAAGGCTGTCGTTGCGGGCGTCGACCCATCGCCGGACGCGCCTCAGATCGAGTTCGGGGATCACGGTGACTTCCATTCCAGACGACTCGGATCCCAGGTCCCGCTTGTCAGCCCGGAGAGCACCGAGTCGACCAGACGACTGACTATCTCGACGGCTTCGGCCGCGTCGAGATGGTCGAAGTCGGGCACGCCGGCTGCTGTCTTCCGGTAGCCCTGATGCCAGTCGGCCGATGATAGGGACAACATGGCCAACGGTGAGGTGCCCCGTCGTTGATGTTCGCTCACCAGGGCAGTATGGAGCGCGCCGGCATCGACCGTTTGAGTGGTCGCGATCAGCACTAGATCGACGAGGTCGCGGTAACAAATGCTGGGCCGACCGGCGTAGGTGTCGATCATGACGGCATGCTCGTCGGCGATCTGATCCGGAATCGGGCGGGCACGGTAGGCGACACTGCGTAATCCCGGGATATCCACCGGTTCGATCGGTGGAATCAGGTCGGGTCCAGCAGTCATGGTGTGGGTCACGACCACGTCGACCCGGAACGTCTCAAACACCTTGTCCCCGAGATAGGCGGTCACTCGGAGCTGGCCTCCAGAAGTACCCCCGACCAGGCTCGCTGCACGTTCGACATCGAAGGTGAAGAAGTCGCCAAGATCGACCTCGGCCGCCTCGCGCAGCGCATCGAGCGCAGCTTCTATCCCTCCCTCGAAGTAGAGGTCGACGTCGATACTGTGACGGGCCTTGCCGGGCAGACGAGCGAACAGACCGGCGGTCCCTTTCAGCACCCAGCGCTCGGGCTGGTGAAGGAACAGCCTCGCCAGCAGCCGTGCGTACGCGAACTGGCGTCAGAGTTCGGCCACTCCACGCCGGGACGATGCCGCGGCGTTGGTGATCCGATCGGCCAGTGCCCGTTCGAAAGCCCTCGCCGTCACGTACGGCACACCCTTCTCGGGAGCCATCACTCCACCTTGCCTGTTGCCTGCTCCAGGGTCGCATCAAGATCAGCTCTTCCCGCCAGCGCAGCCTCGACCTCGCTCTCCGTGACCAGACTCCTGGCAAGTG
>CAZWKX010000018.1:0-41351 GCA_964633975.1 uncultured Acidimicrobiia bacterium | reverse complement strand
GAGCCCATAGAGGATCCGGGGATTGGAGCGGGCGGCCTCAGCAGCACGGTGTACGCCGCCGATGGGACGGTGCTCACCCAGCTCCACGCGGGCGAAGACCGCACGCTCATCACGTACGGCGACCTCCCCACCGACCTCGTGAACGCGGTCGTCGCCATCGAAGACCAGCGCTTCTGGCTCCACGGTGGTGTCGACGCCCGGGCGGTGGCCCGGGCCGTGCAGACCAACTACGAGGCCGGAGAGATCATCGAGGGCGGTTCGACGATCACCCAGCAATACGTCAAGAACGTCCTGCTCTCCTCCGAGGTCAGCCTGGACCGCAAGCTCGAGGAAGCCGCCCTCGCCCTCGCCCTGGAGGAGACCCTCACCAAGGAGGAGATCCTCGAGCGCTACCTGAACACCGTGTACTTCGGCAACGGTGCCTACGGAATCGCCGCCGCCGCCAAGCGCTACTTCGAAAAAACCCCTGCCGAGCTCACCCTGGCAGAATCCGCCCTGCTCGCCGGCATAATCCGGGATCCCCTGTTCCTCGACCCGTATGAGAACCCGAACGGTGCCATCTCGCGGCGCTCCACGGTGCTCGACAAGATGGTCGAGCTGGGATGGCTCGACGAGATCTCCGCCAGGACCGCAGAAGCCGCCGACCTTGTGCTGCAGCCTCGAGGCAACGCCGATCTGATGCGCTTCCCCTATTTCACGGACGAGGTGCGGCGCCGCCTGCTCGCCGATCCAGCCCTCGGCGATACCCCGGAGGAACGCTTCGAGCTGCTCCACCACGGCGGGCTGCGCGTCTACACGACGATCGAGCCGGCGGTCCAGGCCGCCGCGGAGGCCGCCGTCGATTCCGTGCTTCCCGACACCGGGCCGGCAGCCGCCCTCGTTGCCATCGATCCGCGCAACGGCCACGTCATCGCCCTCGTGGGCGGACGCGACTACTACGACCCGACCGACCCGGTGGCGCAGTTCAATCTCGCCACGATGGGACTCCGACAGCCGGGGTCCGCCTTCAAGGTCTTCACCCTCGCCGCCGCCCTGGAAGCCGGCATCGGCCTCGACGCCGAGTTCGAAGGCGGCCGCGCCATCACGATCGACACTCCGACCGGGAAATGGCGGGTGATGAACTACAACAACCTCAAGTTCCCCAACCTCACCCTCGCCGAGGCCACCGTCTTCTCGGTGAACACCGTGTACGCCCAGGTCATCGACATCGTCGGCCCCGAGCGCGTGGCGGAGATCGCGGCCGCCAGCGGCATCTCCAGCAGCATCGAGCCCGTCCACTCACTGGCGCTCGGGACCCAGGAGGTCACCGTGCTGGACATGGCGTCGGCGTACTCCACGTTCGCCGCCGGCGGCCTGCACATCGAACCGACCTTCGTCACCCGTATCGAGGACTCTGAGGGCAACGTCCTCTTCGAGTCGGTGCCCACCGCCCGCCGCGTGATCGATGCCGATATCGCCGATCAGGTGACCGCCGCGCTCACCGAGGCCGTCCGCAGGGGCACCGGCCAGCAAGCCAAGATCGGGCGCCCCGTTGCCGGCAAGACCGGGACAACCGAAGGCCAATCCGACGCCTGGTTCGTCGGCTACACCCCCGAGCTGGTGGCGGCCGTGTGGGTCGGATTTCCCCAGGGGGACCATCCCCTCGAGTCTCCCTACACGCCATACACCATCACCGGTGGCTCCTGGCCGGCGCAGATCTGGGCGCGCTTCGCCAGTGGGACCCTGTCCGGCGTGCCCTACAGCGCACTGCCCGGCGTCGACAACGACGACCTCGTGCCGGTGGACATCGACCTGTCCACCGGCTTCCTGGCCGGACCGCTGTGTCCCCGCTCCCAGGTCGCCACGATCTACGTCCGGCCGGACGAGGCCCCAACCGTGCTCTGCCCCATCCACAACCCCGATGGCATGCCCAACCTCGTGCCCGGCACCGTGCCGGCCGTCACCGACCTCGACCTCGCCCAGGCGCTCACCCTCCTCGAGGTCTCCGGCTACGAAGTCACCGCGCAGTGGGTGGGATCCGCCGACAGAGCTCCCGGGACCGTGATAGTGCAATACCCCGCCGCCGGCAGCGACTTCGCTCCCGGCTCAACAGTCGACCTCACGGTCGTGGGGCCGGAGCCGGGCACCACGATCCCTCAAGTCATCGGCCTTCCGATCGACGAGGCGGTGCGCCGGCTGGGCGGGCTCGGGCTCGCCGCCGACATCATCGTGGCCGCCGAGCCGGACGAGGAGAGGGCAGAAGAGCGATCCGGCCTCGTGTGGCTCCAGACCCCCGCCGCCGACACGCCCGCCGACGCGGGCACCGTCGTCCTGCGGGTCAACCCCTAGCTACCGGACCCTCGTCGAGCACAAACCGCCAGGGCCTCTCCACGGCGCGGTTGATGCCGACGCGCACGCCGACGCGCACCACTCCCCCGGCCTCCACGTCGCCCCCGAGCAAAACCGGCCCGGCGAACACCGACGTCCCGTCGTGCTCGCCGCCCACTCCAAGGGCCTGGGCCAGCTTGCCCGGGCCGTCGGCGAGGTGGTCGTAGCGGCCCCGCCGCCGGCGCATCACATCCGCACCGGCCACCGGCCGGCCTCCGCGCAGCAGCACCGCCGCCGCCTGCCCGGCGGCACCCGTCACGATATTCATGCACCAGTGGACCCCGTAGGACCTGTAGACGTACAGCGTCCCGGCGTCGCCGAACATGGAGGCATTGGCGCTGCGGCAGCCCCTGAACCCGTGACTGGCGGGGTCGTCGGCGCCGCCGTAGGCCTCCACATCGGTAAGCAGCACAGCGCACAGCTCGCCGTCGATCTCGCTGCTGAGCCGCCGCCCCAGAAGACCGCGGGCCGCAGCCACGACGTCCCCAGCCAGCAGATCAAAGAGCTCGTTCACCCGACCAGGTGCAACAGGAGCGCCTTGAACGAATGCATACGATTCTCCGCTTGATCGAAGACCCGGCTCCGCTCGTGGTCGATTACCCCATCGGTGACCTCGTCACCGCGATGGGCGGGCAGGCAATGCAGGAATATGGCCGAGCCGGCGGCAAGGCCGAACAGCGCCTCGTCGACCCGGTAGGCCTCGAAGGCGCGGCGGCGCTCCTCTGCCTCCTCCTCCTGGCCCATGGAGGCCCAGACGTCGGTGTAGACCACGTCAGCGCCCGCCACCGCCCCTGCCGCGTCGTTGCCCACGTTGATCTCGGCGCCGGGACGCGCCGCCGAGCGGGCTGCCGCCACCATGTCCGCCGAAGGCCCATATCCCGGCGGCGTCGCCACCCGCACCGTCACGCCGGCCAGGGCACCGGCCATCAGAAGCGAATGGCACACGTTGTTGCCGTCGCCCACATACGCCAGCACCGACCCCTCGATCGGGCGGGCCTCCGCCAGAGTCTGCAGGTCGGCGAGCGCCTGGCAGGGATGCTCAAGATCGGACAGCAGGTTGACGACGGGCGATTCTGCGGCATCGGCGATGGTCACCAGGCTGCCGTGCTCGAAGACCCGCATGGCAATGACGTCGAGCAGCCGGTCCAGCACCCGCCCAACGTCCCCGGCCGACTCGCGCTCTTCCAGGCCCACCTCGGCCTGGTGCAGGACGACCGGCACGGCCCCCAAGTCCGCCGCCGCCACCTCACAGGA
Organism: uncultured Acidimicrobiia bacterium; assembly: GCA_964633975.1. Lineage (GTDB taxonomy): Bacteria > Actinomycetota > Acidimicrobiia > Spongiisociales > UBA11373 > CAZWKX01. The sequence continues at coordinate 37,730 of CAZWKX010000018.1, read as the reverse complement.
AACCCGAGTGCGGGTCGACGGCTTCTCGAAGAAGAGCCCGATCTTCTTGCCGGCCAGGCTGCCCGCCACCGACCCCGGGTCTGCCTTCACCGCGGCCGCCAGCCGAAGCACCTCCGCCAGTCCCTCCCCGCCCAGGTCGGCGACGCCGAGGAAGTCCATGTCATCCTCCTCTCAACCGGCCACCGAGATCAGCGGCCACCCGCTCGACGATGGCCTTGCGCACAGGCACCAACTGCTCATCGGTGAGCGTGCGCTCGGCGTGGCGGAACGTGAGCCGTACCGCGATGCTCTTGCGCCCCTCTTCGAGCGGGGGCCCGTTGAACAGGTCGAAAATCTCCAGCTGTTCGAGATCGGGCCCCGCCGCCTGGCGTATCGCCACAGTGAGAGCGGCCGCCGCCACCGATTCCTCCAGCTCAAAGGCCAGGTCGAACACCACGGGCGGAAGAGGGCTCGGCGTACGGAACGTCCACGGGGTCCGCTCCTCGAGGAGCGGACCCAGGTCGAAATCGCCCAGTGCGACCCTGCCTTCGATGCCGAATGCCGCCGCCACGCCGGGGTGCAGCTCGCCGACCGCGCCGATGTAGGAACCGTCGACGCTCACCACACCGCAGCGCCCCGGGTTGAAAGGCGCCTCCTCGGCCTGCTCGAGCGTGTACTCCACGCCCAGCGCCGCCGCCAGCGTCGCCCACACGCCGACGGCGTCTCTGGCGTCACGTTTGAGCTCCTCGCGCTCCCAGCGGGCGCCGGGGCGCCGTCCCACCGCGGCGAAGCTGAGCCGTTGCGGCTGATGCGGGACCTCGTCGTCGGAGGGAAAAAAGACCCGGCCCACCTCGAACACCGCCACCCCGGAGCGGCCCCGGGCCAGGTTCACCCTCAGAGCCCCCAGAACTGACGGCAGCAGACTCGATCGCATGAAGCCCTGCTCCTCGCTCAGGGGGTTCCGCACGGCCACCATGCGCCGCCTGGGGTCCGCTTCGGGCACACCGAGGGCTTCGACGTCGGAGCGCCCCTGGAACGAGTAGCTCATGATCTCGTAGAAGCCGGCACCGGTCATGGTGCGCCGCACCAGGCGCCGGCGCCGCTCCCAGGCGGGCAGGCCTTCCCCGGGCCCCCGGGGGAGCCGAGACGGGATCTTGTCGTAGCCGTGGAGACGGGCCAGCTCCTCAACGAGATCGGCGGGCCTGGTCACATCGGGCCGGCAGGTGGGAACGGCGACCTCGAAGGGACCGTCGCCCTCAACGGCGAAACCGAGCCTGGTGAGCAGGTCGATGATCTCCGCCGGCTCCAATTCGATGCCCAGCAGCCGCTTCGCCTCTCCAGTCGGCAGCGACACCTGCACGGGAACGATCGGATTCGGGTAGACGTCGATGAACCCCGGGGCCACCTCGCCACCGGCCAGGTCGGCCATCATCTGGGCCGCCCGCGCCGACACCAGCGGAGGCAGCTCCGGATCGACGCCGCGCTCATTGCGGGCCTGCGCCTCGCTGCGGAGCCCGTGGCGCCAGCCGGTCAGGAGCACGTCGGGGGCAAAGAAGTGAGCAACCTCCAGCAGGATGCGGGTAGTCCGCTCCCCGACCTCGGACGACTCGCCGCCCATGACCCCGGCCAGGCCCAGGGCATCCTTGGGCCCGGAGATGATGAGGTCGTCCGGGTGCAAGGTGCGCCTCACGCCGTCCAGGGTGGTCAGGCTCTCGCCGGCCCGGGCTCTGCGGACCACCAGCGTCTCCTTGTCGAGCAGATCCATGTCGTAGGCGTGGATGGGCTGGCCGTACTCGAGGGTCACGTAGTTGGTGACGTCCACGACGTTGCTGATGGGACGCATCCCGGCGTCGCGCAGCATGAGCCGCATCCACAGAGGAGACGGCCCGATGCCGACGTTCCGGATCTCCCTGGCGGTGAACCGCGGGCTGCCCTCTGGGTCTTCGACCACGACCTTCGCCGTAGTCGGCTCCCCCGTCTCCACGACATCGCCCTGCTGCGGCGCCAAGGGGACCCGATAGAAGGCGGCCAGGTCACGAGCCACTCCGTATACCGACATGGCGTCGGCGCGATTCGGCGTGATCGAAAGGTCGTAGACCACATCCGGGTAGGGCAACGAGGCGGCAAGATCATCCCCCACCTCGAAATCGTCCTCCTCGAGCACCAGGATGCCCGAGGCGTCGTCGCCCAGCCCCAGCTCGGCCTCGGAACAGATCATGCCTGCCGACGTGATGCCCCGTATCTCCCGCTCCCCCACCTCGAGACCACCGTCTAGGACGGCCCCGACCGTGGCCAGGGGAACCAGATCGCCCGCCTCGAAGTTCCAGGCGCCGCACACGACCTCCTGCTCGCCGGAACCGGTGTCGAGGCGCACCAGCCCGAGCTTGTCGGCTTCGGGGTGCCGGCGGATCTCCAGCACGCGCGCCACGACCACACCCGAGAAAGAGGCCTCGATCGACTCCATGCCCTCCACCTCGAGGCCCAGGTTCGAGAGAGCCTCGGCATGCTCGGATGGATCGTCGCCAGGCAGGTCGACGAATTGGCGCAGCCAGCGGAGCGGGACCTTCATCGGTACTGCTCCAAAAGCCGCAGATCGGGATCAAAGAAGAAACGCAGCTCCGGCACGTTGTGTCGAATCATGGCGAGCCGATCGATACCGACGCCGAAGGCGAACCCGGTCACCTCGGTGGGGTCATAGCCGACGGCCTCGAACACGTTGGGGTCGACCACCCCGCAGCCGAGCAGCTCGATCCAGCCCGTGTTGGCGCAGGTGCGGCAGCCGGCGCCACCACATGAGAAGCATGAGACGAGCATCTCGGCCGACGGCTCGGTGAACGGAAAGAAGTGAGGAAGGAAACGAACCCTCTCATCCGGGCCGAAGAACTCCCTGGCGAAGTGCCCAAGCGTGCCCTTCAGATCGGCGAACGTGATGTCCCTGTCCACGGCCAGCCCTTCCATCTGGTGAAACACAGGAGTGTGGGTGGCATCGGTGGTGTCGCGCCGGAAGACGCGGCCCGGAGACACCACGTACACCGGCGGATCATGTTGCTCCATGTATCGAACCTGCACCGGAGAGGTCTGTGCTCTCAGCAACACCCCGATCGGATCGTCGCCGTGATCCACGTACAGCGTGTCGCTCTCGAAACGCGACGGGTGCGTCTCAGGCGTGTTCAAGGCATCGAAGTGGTAGAAGGCCGTCTCTGCCTCCGGCCCGTCTGCGACCGTGTAGCCGAGGGCTACGAAGATGTCGGTGATCTCCTCCCACACCTGCATGACGATGTGCAGAGAGCCGAGAGGCGGGGCCCGGCCCGGGAGGGTGATATCGATTCGCTCGGCCTGCAGCCGGGCCGCCTCCTCGGCGGCGGCCAGCTCCCGGCGCCGCCCGGCTATCGCAGCCGAGAGGCCGTCGGCGATCTCATTGATGACCCGGCCCAGCCGACGCCTCTCCTCGTCGGGGACGCGGCGCAGGCTGCGACGCGCCTCGGCCACGGGCGAAGAAGGACCGACGGCATCGCGCTCCACCGTGTCGACCTCGTCAACGGTCCCCGCGGCAGCCAGACGGCGCCGCGCCTCCTCGTCGAGGCGGTGGAGATCTTCGAGAAGGGCCATGGTGCGGCAGGTTAGTCCTAGAGGGAGCCGCTCCCGGTCCCGTCGTGTCCGGTCAGCACGAAGGCCACGATGGCGCCCGCAACGGCTGCGTTCAGGCTCTCCATTCCGCCCGGCATAGGGATGGTGACCGCAACATCGGCCGCCTTCACGACGTCTCCCGGCAGGCCATGGGCCTCGTCACCCACCAGCACTGCCGAGGGGCGGCCGCCATCGAGCCGGCCCGGCGGCACCCCATGCCGCGCCACGGTGGCGACGAGTCGTCTGCCGCCCAAGCCGGCCAGGTCGGCAACCGCGCCGACCGGCGTCCGGAAGTGTCCCCCGGCGGCCGAGCGCAGCACTTTCGGCGACCAGGGATCGGCGCTCCCCGGACCGGCTACGAAACCCATGCCGAAGGCCGCCGCAGTGCGGATCAAGGTGCCGACGTTCCCGGGATCTCCGAGGCCCCAGGACACGATGAGGTGGCCGGACTCGGGAATCACCTGGTCCGGAATGCGTATCACCGCCATAGGGCTTTGCGGAGACTCCGTCGTGGAGAGACGGCGCAGCACCCGATCGGCGACCACGACGGTGTCGAGTCCCGAGGACCGGGCTGCGTCGATCGAAGGGTCGCCTCGAGTACCGAAGACGCACACGACCTCCACTCCCGCTCCCAGGGCCTCGAAGACGAGGTGCGGGCCTTCCAGGAGCGCGCAGCCGGAGCTGGCCCGTCCCCGGGCTCGGTGCAGCTTGAGGACGTCTTGCACCCGCCGATTGCGGGGCGAGGAGACCGGATCAGCCGTCGTGAACTCCCGCGGCCGTCTTGACCAGCTCGCCGAACGCCTTGGGGTCGTTGACCGCGAGGTCGGCAAGCATCTTGCGATCCACATCGATCTCTGCAGCCTTGAGGCCGGCCATGAACCGCGAGTAGGTTGTCCCGTTCTGCCGGGCGGCTGCGTTGATACGGGTGATCCAGAGCCGCCGCATGTCGCCCTTCCGGCTCCTCCGGTCCCGGTAGGCATCCTGCATGGCCCCCATGACCTGCTCTTTGGCGGCCCGGAAACGCCGGCTGCGAGCGCCCTTGTAGCCCCTGGCCCGATCGAGGACCTTGCGGTGCTTCTTCTGCTTGTGGGTGGAGCGTTTGACTCTTGCCACAGCTAACGCCCCAACATCCGGCCGACCCGGGTGCGGTCGGCCCGCGTCACTTCGACCTCACCCTTGAGGCGCCGCAGCCGCCGGCTCGTCTTCTTCCCCACCTTCAGGTGGCTGCGGCCAGCCTGGCGGCGGAGGATACGGCCGCTGCCGGTCACCTTGAAGCGCTTGGCCGCAGCCCGGTTTGTCTTGGTCTTCGGCATCCTGGCTCACTCCTAGTCGCTGGGGGCCTCTGCCTTCTCTTCCTTGGTCCCCTTGCGAGACTTGCGTTCCGGGGCCAGCTGCATGGTCATGAAGCGGCCCTCGAGCTTCGGAGCCTGTTCCACCACTCCGATGCCCTCCACGTCGGCGGTGAGACGCTCCAAAACCCGCCGGCCGATCTCCGGATGGGTCACCTGGCGGCCTCGGAACATCATCGTCACCTTCACCTTGTCCCTCTCTCCCAGGAACTCGACAACACGGCGGAGCTTCGTCTCGTAGTCGTGGTTGTCGATGGTGGGACGGAACTTCACTTCCTTGATGACCGTTCGGGCCTGCCGCTTCCGCGCCTCTCGCTGACGCACGGACTGCTCGTACTTGTACTTCCCGTAGTCCATGAGGCGGCACACCGGCGGCCTGGCGTCCGGAGCGACCTCGACGAGATCCAACTCGAGCTGGGCGGCCAGCCACTTGGCCTCGTCGATGCTCTTCACACCGATCTGGCTCCCGTCGGGAGCCACGAGACGCACCTCGCGCGCCCGGATCCGGTCGTTCACTCTGAGTTCCTGTGCTATAGCTCCTCCCGCTGATGGCGTAAAGAAAGACGGCAGGAAGCTGCCGTCTCCGGTCGAGTCGACCTCGGCGCACCTGCAGGTGGCCGGGTGGGAAGCAGCGCTCCCTCTTCCTTCTATCGGTTGTGGGCCACAAGTATATGAGACCGCAAGAGCCTGTCAACGCAGCGTAATAACCCCACCGGGCCGAGCCGTGCGCCGGCGTGCCGCCCGGCCATCCGGCCCGACGCTCCGGCGGTGCCGGCGTCAGCCGCCCGCGGCCGCCTGCGCCGCCAGCGCAGCCTCCATCAGGTAGTTGGCCACCAGCACGGTGAACTCCGCCACGGCCTTGTCCTCGGCTTGCGACCCCCACGCCGAGTCGAAGTAATCGTCCACCGAGCTGTCCATCTCAGGGTCGAGACTCCCCAGCGAGTCCCACGTGGCGGCCCGGAAGGTGAAGTCGCCGGAGAAATCCTCCCATCCGCCCTCGAGGCCGGCGTTCTCGGCCAGCTCGTCCCCCATAGCCATGTCGACCCCGGTGCTCTCCAGGCGATCGACGTCGAAGCTGGCCAGGACCCAAGCCGCGTAGGTCTGGGCGAAGTCGACGATGCTCTCGATCTCCTCGCTGGTGGCATCGATGGTGGCGGTCAGGTCGGCCACCTCCGCCGTCGCCGCATCTAGATCGCCGGCCAACCCGGCGTTCTCGTCGTTGCTCGCATCCAGATCATTCTGGAGATCGGCTCTCTCACTCTGGGCGGCGGCGAGATCCGCCTGGGTCGCCTCCAACTCGTCCTGGGTGTTCGCCAGCGTGTCGAGCACCGCATCGTGGTCGCTGTTGGCCACCGTGGTCCAGGTCACGAGGATGTAGGCGCCCACACCGATGGCGGCGGCCACGAGCACCGACCCCAGGACGATCGCCGGCTTGTTCACCGATACCGAACGCTCCTTCTTCAACTTCTCCTCAGCGGCAGCCTCCCCGGCGGGCACGGGTGCCTCCGGCATCTCCGGAACATCAGACATGATGTCGTTTCCTCCCCTAGGGCCGCCGGTGCCCCACCCGGCCCATCAGCCAACAAGAACGTGCCAGGGCAAACACACCGGCGGCAGCGCATGGAAACGGCACACGAACGATTGCTACCTCGGCGAAACGAGATCGAGAGCCGTCCCGGCTTCCAGCGCCGCTCGGCGGTGGAAGCGCCGCCCCGCTCTGTCCACCCGTTGCCAGTCGCTCGGCTCGGACATGTCAACGCGCTCCGGCCGACGGCCGCCCGCGGTCAACCGAACAGCCGCCCCTGGCGCTCCTCGCGGCGCACGCCCGGCCACATCATCCCGTCCATGAACGACCAGGAGCGCCGGTGTGCCGTGCTGGGACCGAGCCATTGCAGCGCGGCCCGGTGGCGCGGGCCCGGATAACCCTTGTTCCGCTCAAACCAGTAGGCCGGGTAGTGCTCCGCCTCGGCGCGCATAATGCGATCTCTGGTCACCTTGGCCAGGATCGACGCCGCCGCGATGGAGAGGCATGTCCGATCTCCACCGACCAACGGCATCGCCCCCCCGACGAAGTCCCACCTGCCGTCGAGCAGCACCGCGTCCGGCGCCACCCCCAAACCGGCGAGCGCTCTCCGTGCCGCCAGGCGCTGCGCCTCCGACATACCGAGCTCGTCGCATTCTGCAGCCGAGGAGTGGCCCACCGACCAGGCGATGCACCACGCGGCGATACGGTCGAACAGCGCCTCCCGCTCGCCCTCGCTCAGCAGCTTCGAGTCACGGATCTTGTAGACGCGGCGATCTCGAGGCAGCACCGCGGCGCCAACGCTCAAGGGCCCGGCCCAGGCTCCACGACCCGCCTCGTCCATTCCGACGACGACCAGCCGGCCGTCGTCCCACAAACGGCGTTCGGTGGTGAGGCCGGGAGCGCTACCCCTCAATGCCGATCGGAGAATCGCCACCCGGCGACCCTACTACGGGCCCTCCTGCCGCGGACGCGCCGCAGCGCCATCGCCGCCCGCACCGCGGCCTCGGCCGCCTCGGCGCCCTTGTTCCCGGGACCGGGCTGGCTGCGTTCGCGGGCCTGCTCCAGCCGCCTCGCCGTCAGGACCCCGAAGCCAACGGGCACACCGGTACTCACCGCCACTTGGCGAAGCCCCGCCGCCGCCTGGGCCGCAACGTGCTCATAGTGATCCGTCTCTCCCTTGACGACGGCTCCGAGAGCCACGATGCAGTCGTAGCCGGCTTCGGCCAGTCCCAGCGCCACCACCGGCAGCTCGAACGAGCCGGCCACCCTCACCACCGTCGGGTCCTTGGCTCCCGCCTCCGCCAGCGCCCCCAGCGCCCCCGAGAGCAGGCCGGCCGTGACCACCTCGTTAAACGTCGACACGACAACGCCGACGCGCAGCCCGCCGGCGTCGAAGTCACCGGTGATCTCGTTCATCACTCGCCTCCTCAAAATCGATCAGGTGCCCCATCTTGTCCGCCTTCGTCTGCAGATAGGCGCGGTTTTCGGCCGTCGGCGTCACCAAGAGCGGCAGGCGATCGGTGATACTGAGACCGTACCCCTCGAGTCCGGCCCGCTTCTCCGGGTTGTTGGTGAGCAGGCGCATGCTCGTGATGCCCAGGTCCGCCAGGATCTGCGCCCCGATGCCGTAGTCGCGGGAATCGACGGGAAGCCCAAGGTCGAGGTTGGCCTCAACGGTATCCCTGCCGTTCTCCTGCAGCGCGTATGCGGCCAGCTTGTGGAGCAGGCCGATGCCGCGGCCCTCGTGACCCCGGACGTACAGAACGACACCTTCCCCTTCCTCGGCCACCCTGCGCAGCGCCTCGCGCAGCTGGTACCCGCAGTCGCATCGCCTGCTGCCGAAGACATCACCGGTCAAACACTCCGAGTGCACCCTGACCAGGACGTTCTGCTTGCCGGCCACGTCTCCGCGCACAAGCGCAATGTGGTGTGCTCCGTCGAGCAGCGACTCGAAGCCCACCGCCCTGAACTCGCCGATGTCGGTGGGAATCGTGGCCTCGGCCACCCGGCGCACGAGCTTCTCCTCACGGCGCCTGTGAGCAATGACGGCGGCGATGCTCACCAGAGGTAGATCGTGCTCCTTGGCGAAGCGCTCCAGCTCGGGAAGCCGTGCCATGCTGCCGTCCTCGTTGACGATCTCACACAGGGCACCGGCGGGACGGAGGCTGGCGAGGTGGGTCAGGTCGATGGCGGCCTCAGTGTGGCCGGCCCGCTTGAGCACTCCCCCTTCACGGTATCGCAGCGGGAACACATGCCCGGGTCGGGCCAGGTCGCTCGGCTTCGTCGCCGGGTCGGCCAGGGACCGGATGGTGGCCGCCCTGTCGGCCGCCGAGATGCCGGTTGTCGTGCCGTGCACGTAGTCGACCGAGACGGTAAAGGCGGTACGGTGGGAGTCAGTGTTCTCCGCCACCATGAGAGGCAGCCGGAGCTCGTCCAGCCGTGCACCCTCGACCGGAGCGCAGATAAGGCCGCTGGTGTGGTGAACCATGAAGGCGATGTGCTCGGCGGTCACCTTCTCCGCAGCCACAACGAGGTCACCCTCGTTCTCCCTGTCGGCATCGTCCACGACGACGATGAACCGTCCGTCGCGCAGCGCCTCCACCGCTTCGGAGATCGACGAGAAGCTCATGGCCCCTCTAGAAGTCGTTCCACGTACTTCGCCAGCACATCCATCTCCAGATTCACTTCATCCCCCACGGCGCGGGACCCGAACACGGTGACGTGGAGCGTATGCGGGATCAGCACGACTTCGAACCCGGATTCGTCGACGCCCGACACCGTCAGGCTGACGCCGTCAACCGCCACCGATCCCTTCTCGACCAGGTAGCGACGCAGCCGCTCGGGCACGTCGAACCACATGCGGACCGACTCCCCCTCCCCCGCGATGGATCGCACCGTGGCGACACCGTCCACATGCCCCTGCACGATGTGGCCGTCGAACCGGCCGTCGGCGCACATGGGCAGCTCCAGATTGACGGCGTCGCCCACACCGACACCGCTGAGGTTGGAGCGCTCGAGAGTCTCCAGGACCGCTTCCACGGCAACGCCGGCGTTCTCGACCGACACCGCGGTCAGGCAGACTCCGTTCACTGCTATCGATCCCCCAACACCCATATCCCGGACCAGGTCGCCCGCCTCGATCACCAACCGGCGCTTCCCGCCGGTGTCCTCGATCCCCGTGACCGTGCCCATTCGTTCGACGATGCCGGTGAACATCAGCGCTCCTCCATCTTGAACTCGACACGAATGTCCGGGCCCACCCGATCGACAGACATCACGTCGACCCCGCAGATCGCCTCGAGTGAGGCGAACGTGCCCTCGAGCACCGGGCGTCCCACGCCTCCGGCCAGACCTCCGGCCAGATAGAAGACCCCCCGGTCCACGAGGCCGCTCCTCACGAAGCTTCCCGCGATGGTGGGACCTCCCTCAACGAGCAGGTCCACCACTTCGCGTCGGCCCAGCTCCTCCACCGCCGCCGCCAGGTCGACGCCGTCGGCCCCGGGCAGCACCACGACGTCGCCCGGGTAGGCCGCCTCCTCAGGGCAGAACACCAGCGGCCGGCGGGCCCACAGCTGGGCCGACGCCGGCAGAGCCCGCCTCCCGGCGAAGATCACCGGCTGCGGTTGCGGCCCCAAGTACTGAGGGAGGCGCACGGTGAGGGCCGGGTCGTCGGCGATCACCGTGCCCGCACCCACCGCAACGGCATCGGCGGCGGCGCGGAGACGGTGCGCATCCGCACGAGCCTCTTCGGAAGTGATCCAGCGCGATGAACCGTCAGCTGTGGCCACCTGTCCATCGAGGGTCAGGGCCGCTTTCAGGGTCACCCTCGGCCTCCCCGTACGGCGGTGGTGGAAGTAGCCGGGGTCGAGAGCTTCCACCTCTTCGGCGGCAACGCCGACCGTCACCTCGATCCCGGCCTGGCGCAGACGCTCCACGCCCTTCCCCAACACCCGGGAGTCCGGGTCGATGGACCCGACGACGACGGCTCGCAGGCCGGCGCCGAGCACGATGTCTATACACGGAGGGGTGCGGCCTACGTGCACGCAGGGCTCCATGGTGACGACCAGAGTGCCGCCGGCGGCCGCATCGCCCGCCTCCGCGAGCGCCACGACCTCGGCATGGCAAGTTCCGGGACCCTGGTGGAACCCTCGACCCACCACGGCGCCGGAAGCATCGAGAACCAAGGCGCCCACGCTCGGATTCGGGTGTGGAGTGGCTCCTCGGGCCAGGTCGATGGCCTCGAGCATGAGCCGCCGCTCGTCCATTCGTTCCTCCGCGTCCTGGGGGGCGCGCCCGCGAGCGAGCGGCACGAGCCCTCCTTCTCCCATCCGGACTGTCACCGTCGGCCCCGGGATTGCACCGGGTCGACCCTTTCGGGCTCGCGGGCTCTCACCGCCGGTCGGGCATTTCACCCTGCCCCGAAGAAAGGCAAGAGAGATTGTAGTGATGCCTCGGGCGAGCCGGGATGAGCTCTAGCGCGAGCGCCTGTCGACCTTGTAGCAGGAGCCCGGCTGGGTCTTGGCGTGCTCCTTCATCTCCGATGCCACCGCCGAGGCTTCCCACTCGCTCGTGAACGTGCGGCGCAGGTTGTTGGCCACCCCTAGCGAGATGGAGACGATGGGGAAGGCGTGCCTCTCCCCGCGGCGATCGATGACCTCGATGTAGCCCCGCAGGGCGTCCTGTGTGTCGTAGAAGTCGAGAATGCCGTCGTCGAAGCGCTCCACCACTCCTTTGGAGAACTGCTCGGCGACCTCCGGGCTCATCACGGCGATGAAGTCGTCACCACCAACGTGCCCGACGAAGCATGCGGGATCCCCCGCCTCCACGGCGGATTCGATTAGGCAGTTGGCCGTGAACTTGATCACGTTGTCGCCCCGCATGAACCCGTAGTGGTCGTTGTAGGCCTTGAAGTTGTCGAGGTCGGCGTGGACTATCGCCACCGGCCGGCCGCTCATCACCCTGCGCTCCATCTCCTCGGCGATGCGGAAGTTGCCGGGAAGGCCGGTGAGGGGCGAAAGGTCGCGCATCGCCTTGGACCGGCGCAGCACCGCCCCCACGCGGGCCACCAGCTCCTCGATGTCGAAGGGCTTGGTGATGTAGTCGTCGGCGCCCATCTCCAGTCCGCGGATGCGGTCCTTGGCCGCGCTCTTCGCCGTGAGCAGCACGATGGCCGCATTCGACGTCGACGGGTTCAGATGAAGGCGGTTGAGGATCTCGAGGCCGTCGATATCGGGCATCATGACGTCGAGCAGCACGAGGTCGGGTACCGCCGCCGCCGCTTCATCGAGGCCATCGCGGCCGCTGGTGGCACAGGCGACATCGTATCCCTCACGCTCCAAGTTCAGCCGGGTGAACTCGACAACGTCGGGATCATCGTCGATGACGAGAATCCGCTCGCTCATTCGGCTCCGACTGCTCCTCGCAGTTGCTCCACGGCGGCAACCGGATCGGGTGCACGGAAGATCGCCGTTCCGGCGACGAAGACGTCTGCGCCTGCGGCCTTGGCGAGCCGTGCGGTCTCCGGCGTTATGCCACCATCGACCTCGATATCGGCAGGCAAACCCGCCGAGTCAACAAAGTTTCTCGCCGCCTCGATCTTGGGCAGAACCCCCGCAATGAAGGCCTGCCCGCCGTATCCGGGAGCAACCGACATGACCAACACGAGGTCGCAGAGCTCGACGAACGGCTGCACCGCCTCGAAAGGCGTGGGAGGATTCATGACGAGCCCGAACCCGAGGCCGAGATCCCGGGCCGCCGCCGCGGCGGCGGTGGGATCGGGCAGAACCTCGATGTGGACCGAGACCAGGTCCCCCCCTGCCTCCTTCACCGGCTGAAAGAGCGACACCGGGTTCGAGACCATGAGGTGGCAGTCCAAGAACAGGCTCGTCACCCGCCGCACCGCCCGGATGACCGGCATGCCGAAAGAGAGGTTCGGCACGAAGTGGCCATCCATGACGTCGAGGTGGAACAGGTCGGCACACCCTTCCACACGGCCGATCTCCTCCCCGAGACGGGCAAGATCGGCACTCAGTATCGACGGGGCAATCTTGGGCGGTTTCGACACTCACGGCGAGTGTATCGACTCCGGCAAACACAACATCGCAAATAACACGCCGGCCTTGGGCGGCGCACGACCGTCCCGCACAGCCCCTAGTCTCCCCGCATGGACCTCTACCGCGTCCCGCCCGGCGCCACCGTTCATCTTTCGGAGTGGGACCGGCGCGACTCCAAGCTCGCCGAGTCCAAAAGTGACGCCAAACAGCGGCTGCGCCACCTCGCCGGGCGCCTCGGGGATCTCCAGGAGCTTCTCTACGCAGAGGGCCGCCACAAGGCGCTGATCGTGCTTCAAGGCATGGACACCGGTGGCAAGGACGGCACCATACGCCACGTCTTCAAGGCCGTCGACCCACAGGGTGTGAAGGTCGCCTCCTTCAAGAGGCCAACCGAAGAAGAGCTTGCCCACGATTACCTGTGGCGGGTGCACGAGCACACGCCCGGAAGCGGCCAGATCACGATCTTCAATCGCAGCCACTACGAGGACGTGCTCACGGTGCGGGTGCACGGCCTCGTGCCCGAGGAGGTGTGGTCGAGGCGCTACGACCACATAAACGAATTCGAGTGCCTGCTGGCCGATGAAGGCACCACCATCCTCAAGTTCTTCCTCCACATCTCACCCGAGGAGCAGGCAAAGCGTCTCCAGGCCCGGCTCGACGAGCCGACGAAGCACTGGAAGTTCAGCTCGGCCGATCTGACCGAACGCGGGCGCTGGAACGACTACGCCGCGGCCTACGAGGCCGTCCTGTCGAGAACGAGCACGGAGTGGGCACCCTGGTACATCGTGCCCGCCGATCGAAAGTGGTACCGCAACCTAGTGGTCGCCTCGGCCATCGTGGACGCCCTGGAGTCCCTCGGGATGGCATACCCACCTCTCGAGGAAGGCCTCGACGACATCGTCATCGGCTAGCCGAGGCGGGCCGGTTCACCGCGACGCCCTCGCATCCAATCGGCCGCTCCGGTGCGGGTCCTGCCGGCCGGCTGGACCTCCATCAGCTCGACCCCGCCATCTCCGGTGCCGACGACGACCCGGCCCTCCACCAGCTCGGCGCGTCCGGGCTCCGGCACGGAGCCCTCCCAACTCCGGCCGCGCCACAGCTTCAGCCGGGCCTCGCCGACGGTGGTCCACGCTCCCGGGCCGGGATTGAAGGCCCGGATCATCCTTAGCACGGCTTGAGCCGAGTGTGCCGCCGGCTCGACGAAAGCCTCCTCCACACGCACCTTGCCTGCCTCGGTCACCCCTTCGCCGGGCTGAGGAACCGATCTGAGCGAGCCGGCGACGTACTCTGGAAGGCTCTCGGCGAGCAGCCGGGCGCCCACAAACGACAGGCGCGCCGTCAGCTCTCCGGCCGTCTCCTCCTCACCGATCTCGAGCGCCTCCCGGGCCAAGATGGGCCCGGTGTCGAGACCCTGGTCCATCTCCATGAGGGTCGCCCCTGTCATCGTGTCCCCGGCGAGGATGGCACGTGCAACCGGACTGGCTCCCCGCCAACGCGGCAGCAGCGACAGGTGAACGTTGACGAACCCCCGAGCCGGGATAGCCAGCAGCTCTGGTGAGATCTTGTGCGCATACGCGGCGACGACAGCCACGTCGACGCCGAGGGATCTCACCAATCGCAGCTCGTCGTCGGGCCGCAGCGGCTGCGCCAGCGGCAGGCCCCAGCAGCGGGCGGCCTCGACCACCGGTGGAGACACCGGTGTGCCGGAACGCCCCCGAGGTGCATCCGGCCTGCTGACCACGAGCTCAACACTCGCCACCGACGACAGGGCGGCCATGATCGGCACCGACGTCGCGGGTGTGCCGTAGAAGGCCGCCCTCATCGGGATCCCTTCAGGCCGAACGCCTCCTCCCGTAGGTCGCGCAAGGCCTGCTTCCGAACCCGTCTGGGCAGACGCTCCAACAGGAGTATGCCTTTGAGGTGATCGATCTCGTGCTGCAGCACCCGCCCCACCAGCTCGTCGCCGGCGTACTCGACCTCCTCACCGTCGAGATTGAGCCCTCGGGCCCGGGCAAAACCGGCCCTCTTGATGCCCCAGTAGCGCTCGGGCACGGAGAGGCAGCCTTCGTCGTACGTCCAGGACCCCGAGGTCTCCAGCATCACCGGATTCACCATGTGACAGGGACCCCCGCCGACGTCGAACACGATCACCTGCAGCGAGACCCCTATCTGGGGAGCGGCCAGCCCGACCCCGGGGGCCGCGTACATGGTCTCGAACATATCGTCGACGAGCCGACGAACGCCATCGTTGATCACAGGGACTTCGGCCGCCGGCGTCCGTAGCACGGCGTCGGGGAACGTTCGAATCGGGAAGATCGCCATGGCACGCTCACACTAGCCCGGCACCGGTCCGCCCAGCAGCCGCCTACAGATCGATCGGATCGGCGTCGACACGCACGCTCGCCCCCCCGTCGCGCCACTCGGAGACGAGGCGCCGCAGCCCGATCCGCGCCGTCCGCAGATCGCGTGCTTGCACCAGCCACCGAGAATGCCCGCGCTGCTCGGCCGGACCGTGCACGAAGATCCCCGCGGCCATCGCCTCTCGAAGCGCCGAATCGGCCCCGGCGGGCGGGTTGCCTACCTCCAAGACGAGCAGCTCACCTGCGGGCGGGAGCCCGTCGGCCCCGCGCCGTTCCACCTCGCCCTCCATCAGAGAGAGCGGCTCCGCCCTGCGCAGGGCGGCAAAGGCGCGATGGCCCGGATCCGACGTCTGCACCATCGTCCTTCGGCCCGATCCGATCCCGGTGGCCGAGGCGACCCGGGCCAACAGTCGAAACCCGTCCTCGACCGCCCGATAGTGCGGCGCCCGCAACAGGCCGTCGGCGTCGGTTACGACCGCGAGGTCCACCGGCTCCAAGCCGAGCAGGTCCCGCTCGGTGCCCACAGTCACCGGCCGCCCGCTGCCGGCCTCGCCCACGAGCCGTGCCCCCAGAAAACGCGCCGCCTCGGCGGCCACCCTGCCCACCGGTGCTCCGAGCGGCTCGAACCTGCCTCCCCCGCAAGAGCTGCATCTGCCCAGCTGCGCGCCGCAGCGTGCACAAGCGGCACCGCCATCGGGACGCGCCCCGCACTCGGGGCACACCCGCAGCGCCCTGCACCCGACACAACGCATGGCCGGGGCCCGCCGATCGGTGAAGACGAACGCTCGGCCCCGGCGCTGCAACACGCCACCGAGGGCGCGCCGCACCCGCTCGGTGAGCACACCGCCTCCGGGAGGCTCCTCGGTGCGGTCCACGATCTCTACCAGGCCCCACGGTCGGCCCGGGGAGGACACGACGACGGGCGCCCGGTGCAGCGCCTCCCCTGTCGGTACCGCCCCTGCCAGCACGAGCGAGAACCTCTCGAGCATGGCGCGGCGCCACAACACGTCGCGCGCATGTGTGGTCGGCGTCGCCTTGTCCTTCATGCCGCGGCGTCCCTCGTCCACCACGCAGGCAAGCGAGAGGCCGGCCACCGGCCAGAAGCCGATCTCGCGCGTGCCCACGAGAAGCCATCCCGGCGACGACGAGGCCCTGACCCAGGTCCTGGTGACCTGGGCCGCCGGCTGCGAGGAGGAGGCGAGCAGCACGCGCCCTCCGAAGTGATCACCGAGCTCGGTCCCCAGCTCGGCGACCTCGATCAGCGACGGCGCAACGACCAGGGCGCTCCTCCCCGACGCGAGCACCGGACCGCAGAGGCCGGCGATGGCCCGGCCCCACGGACCACGGCCGAGAAGGTACCGGGCGCCGACGCGCCCGCCCGATGCGGCAGCGGCGCTCACCTCCGGCAACGGGGACGGCGGCATCTCCTCCGCCGGCGGGGGCAGCTCCAGGGCTGCTCTGCGAGGAAGATTGGGAGGAGCCGCCTTTGTGATGAGGGTCGACAGGGGGGCCACGTAGTGCAGGGCGGCCCATCGCAGCACCTCGAGCAGGGCGGGAGAGAACACGGGGAGATCCCCCGAACGCCCAAGCACCTCACGCAGACCTCCACGTTCCGGCTCGTCGACGGCAACGACCCAGCCCCGCACCGTACGGCCGCCAAGGGGAACCCGGACCACGGCCCCGACCTCGAGGTCCAGCCCCGAGGGCGCGGCGTAGGCGAACCCGTCGTCGACGGCGAAAGCGGGCAGATCGGGCACTACCCGGACGATCGGCGGGCCGCTCAGCTCTCCGAGCCTTCCCGCAGCTCGATGATTCGGTCCCAGAGGCGAGCCGCCACGCGTGCTTTGGGCATCAGTTCCCACCCCTCGGCCGTGCCGTCGGGCCGGATGAGAGTGACCTGGTTGGTCTCGGACCCGAACCCGGCACCCGGAGCGGTGACGTCGTTGGCCACGAGCAGGTCCACGCCCTTTGCCCTGGCCTTCGGGACGGCCTCCTGGACCGGCCCCGTCTCGGCGGCAAAGCCGACCAGGAACGGCCGGTCCTTCAGCCCAGCCACACCGGCGAGGACGTCGGGAGTCTCCTCGAGGGTGATCTTCGGGGGCCCCTTGCGGCGCCGCAGCTTCGCCAGGGCCGGCCTCGCCGGCCGGAAATCGGCGACAGCGGCGGCCAGCACGGCCACATCGATGCCGGCAGCCCTGGACCACACGGCCTCCGCCATGTCCTCGGCGGTGTCCACCTCGACCACTTCGATGCCGGGATGCTCCGCCACGGGCACGGTCGTCACCAGGGTCACGCTGGCCCCGCGCCGCGCCGCCTCCAGCGCTATGGCCGCGCCCATCTTGCCCGACGACCGGTTGCCCACGTAGCGCACCGGGTCGATGGGCTCCCGCGTACCTCCGGCGCTCACCAGCACGCTCCAGCCCACAAGGACCCCGGCACCGAGAACCCCCTCCACCGCGGCCAACACCTCATCCGGCTCCGCCATCCGGCCGAGCCCGGCGTCGCCGCCTACGAGCGCCCCCGTGCCGGGGCCCACGATGTGATAGCCATACCCACGAAGGGTCTCCGCGTTCCTACGGGTGGCCTCGTGCTCCCACATCCGGGTGTGCATGGCCGGAGCCAGCACCACGGGCGCATCTGCGGCCAGCACCGTGGCCGATAGCAGGTCCTCACTGAGACCGGCCGCCAGACGCGCCATCGTCGCCGCCGTCGCCGGGGCGATGCACACGACGTCGGCCCAGGCGGCCAGCTCGATGTGCGGGCTCACCGACGGGCCGTCGAAGAACTCGGTGTGCGGAATCGACCCGGTGATGGCCGCCAGCGTCCGCGCGCCGATGAAGTGGCCCGCCGACTCGGTCATGATGGTCTGTACCTCGGCGCCCTCCTCGACGAGGCGCCTGGCCAGGTAGGCGGACTTGTACGCGGCAACGCCCCCGGTGATACCGAGCACGATCCGCCTACCGGCGAGCATGGCTACTCGCCGCTGTCGACGGTGACCTTGTCGGCGGCGATCTCCTCGAAGGCGATCGACAAGGGTTTGCGCGACAACGAATGCACCTGGGGAGGCACGTAGGCGCCCAGGCCTTCGCCGAGCTGGTTGAAGTACGCGTTTATCTGGCGAGCACGGCGGGCCGCCAGTACCACGAGGGTGAAGCGGTTGTTGGTGCGCTCCAGCACGGTCTCGATTGGAGGTTCGATCATCATGGGGAACCGCCGGTGCTCCGGCGGGTCGACAGTATACCCACCAGCTCGTCCACGGCCCGCTTCAGGTCGTCGTTCACGACGAAAAAGTCGAAGAGGCCCCGCGCTCGCTCCATCTGCCAGCGTGCCACCGACAACCGCGATGCCACCTCCACGTCACTGGTGTCGCCCCGGCCTCGCAGCCGAGCCTCCAGAGCCTTCATGCTCGGCGGCTCGACGAACACGAGGATCGCCTCGGGGAAGGCCGCCCGCACCTGCTCGGACCCGAGCATCTCGATGTCGAGCACGACGTCCTCGCCCGCCCCAAGGTGCTCCTCGATGGGCCGGCGCGGGGTCCCGTACAGGTGGCCGCTGTACTCGGCCCACTCGGCCAGCTCCTGAGCCGCCACGGCCGAGCGGAACCGCGCCCTGTCGACGAAGTGGTAGTCGACACCTTCCTTCTCTCCGGGGCGCGCCGGACGGGTAGTCATCGACACCGAGAAGTGAAACGGCAGACGATCGGCCAGCCCCGCCACGACGCTCGATTTCCCCACCCCGGACGGGCCCGAGATGACGATCAGACGGCCACGGCGGGGCTCATCGGGAGAGCGCGTCGAGCAACGCCTCCCTCTGCTTGGCGCCGAGCCCTCGCAGCCTGCGGTTCGCGGCGATGCTGTGCTTCTCCATGAGGCGGATGGCTTTCACCTTCCCCAGACCGGGAAGCGAGGTGAGCACCGCATCCACCTTCATGCCGCCGATCGTCTCGTCGCGCTCGGCCCTCTCGAAGAGCTGGCGCAGGGTGAGCTCACCCTCCTTGAGCGACCGTTTGACCTCGGCCCTGGCACGCCGCGCTGCAGCAGCCTTTTCGAGCGCCCGCGCCCTCTGCTCCGGAGTCAGTCTCGGTGGTCCCATACACCTCCTCCCTCCCGCACTCTATCCGTCCAGGAGCGAGGCGCGGAGGCGCCGCGCCGCCTGCGCCGGATCGTCGGCGGCGATGATCGCCCTGCCCACGACGATCAGATCCGCACCCAGGTCCAGCGCCTCTCTGGCACCGGCGGTGCGGGCCTGGTCGTCGGCCGGCGCCTCAAGAGCCCTGATCCCCGGCGTGACCCGCAGAAGCCCAGGCGCCGCCTCGGCGACGACCCCCAGTTCCAGGGGCGAGCAGACGACCCCCTCGACCCCGGCTGCGGCGGCCCGTCCGGCCAGACGAGCCGTGATCTCTCGCGGCGTGCACTCGAACATCTCGGCGGCCTCCGGCCCGCCGATGCTCGTCAGCAGCGTCACTGCGAGCACGCCGGCTGCCCGACCCGGAGATCCGGCGGCGAGGCCGGCGCCGGCCGCCTCGAGCATGGCCGCTCCGCCCGAGGCATGGGCGGTGACCCATCGGGCTCCGTGCTCGCCCAGGCGCCGAGCCGCCGCCCCCACCTGGGAAGGTATGTCGTGGAGCTTGGCGTCCACCATCACCGGGCCCATCCGGGCCAGCCGCCCGATGACGGCGGGCCCGGCACCGTACAGCAGGCCGAGGCCCACCTTGAAGGCGCCGACGTGCGGCCGCACCCGTTCCGCGAGCAGCACCGCCTCCTCAGCGTCCGATACGTCGAGCGCCACGATGATCGGCGACCTCACCACGGCTCCATCGCTCCCACGAGATCCTCGACCCGTTCCACGCCGTACTTGCGGCCGTAGGCGACGAGCTGGCGCACGATCCGCCTGCCCGCCCGCGGCTCGGCGAAGTGCACCGTGCCGATGGCCACCGCATTGGCCCCGGCGAGGAGGAACTCGGCCACGTCCTCTCCACGGCGGACTCCCCCACAGCCGACAATGGGCAGCTCCGGCAGAGCCCGCCTCACCTCGATGACGCAGCGCAGCGCGATCGGCCGCAGCGGCACCCCGGAGTAGCCGCCGATCACCCCCGAGAGGGCGGGCCGACGCGTAGAGGTATCGATGGCCGCGCCCCATATCGAGTTGGTGAGGACTACAAAATCGGCTCCGGCCGCGGCCACGGCGCCGGCGACAGCCACCACATCCTGAGTATTCGGCGACAGCTTTGCTCCCACCGGCACCGACGTCTCCCGGCGCACCGCTGCAACGACGCGGGCCGCCGCGTCGGGATCCAGGGAGAACATCCTCCCCTCGAGGTTGGGGCAGGACAGATTGACCTCCACGGCGGCGACGCCGCCGCTCTCGAGCCCGGCGGCGACCTCCGCGATCTCATCCGCCGTCTCCCCCGCCGCCGACCCCCAGACGGGCACGTTCAGGTCGGCCAATCGGGGCGCCACCGTCCGCAGCCACGCCTCGATGCCGGGATTCTGGATGCCAATGCAGTTCAGCATGCCCGAGGAGACCGGAGCGAGACGCGGCGCAGGCAGCCCGGGCCGCGGGTCCCGGGTCACGGACTTGGCCACGGCAGCTCCATAGGGCCGCAGCGACGCCACACCGGCGAAGTCGAACACCGATCCCACCGTCCCCGATGCGGCCACCAGCGGACTACGCAGCCGCAACGGTCCCAGCCGTACCGCAAGGTTCACGAGTAGCGCTCCTGCAGGCTCCGCACCGCGGTCACCGCCCCGGCCTCCTTCAGGCTGCGCGCCACCGCGGCGGCCCCCTTGAGCGTCGTCACGCACGGGACCCCTCCGCGGTGCGCCGCCCTCCGGATCAGCTGACCGTCACCGCGGGCTCGCCTTCCTCGCGGAGTGTTCACGACCAGATCGACCTTCCCCTCTTCGATGAGCCGCACCGGGTCCCAGGGCCCCTCGCCCACCTTGTCCACGTGGGTGGCCGGCAGGCCGTGGCCGGCAAGGTATTTCGATGTGCCGCTGGTGGCGAGGAGACGAAACCCGAGGTCGACGAAGGTACGGGCAACGGCAAGCCCGCTCTCCTTGTCGCGGTCCGCCAGCGAGAAAAACACCGTCCCTCCCCGTGGGATGCGGTGCCCTGCCGCCAGCAGCGCCTTGGCGTAGGCGCTGGGGAAGTCGGATCCCACACCCATCACCTCGCCGGTGGAGCGCATCTCGGGTCCCAGCACCGTGTCCTCCTCGGGGAACCGCTCCCAGGGCAGCACCTTCTCGTTGACCGCGACAAAACGAGGCTCATGGGACGGCGGCAGCACACCCTGGTCTCGAAGGGACCGCAGGCTCTCCCCCATCATGACCCGAGTGGCGATCTTGGCCAGGGGCACGCCTATGGCCTTCGAGAGAAAAGGCACGGTGCGCGAAGCACGCGGGTTCGCCTCGAGAACAAACACCTCGTCCCCCTTGACCGCGTACTGCACGTTGACCAGCCCGCGTACACCCAGCTCGCGCGCCAGCTCGCCGGTGTAGTGGAGAATCCGCTTGTGGGCCGTGTCGGAGATACCGTGGGGAGGCACAACACACGCAGAGTCACCGGAATGCACCCCCGCTTCCTCGATGTGCTCCATGACGCCGCCGATGAGAATGTCCTCCCCGTCGTAAATGGCATCGACATCGACCTCGTCGGCCGCTTCGAGGAACCGATCGATGAGCACCGGGGCCGCCGTCAAGTCCACCTCTCCCCCCGGCACCGCCTCGTAGAGGTCCCCCAGATAGCCGACCAGCTCTTCGCGGCTCCAGACGACACGCATGGCGCGGCCTCCCAGCACGTATGAGGGCCGCACCAGCACGGGGGTGCCGATGCGCTCGACGATCTCCTCGGCCTCCGTCACCGAGTGCGCCAGCCCGTGGGGCGGCTGAGGGATGCCCAGGCCGCAGCATACGGCGGAGAAACGCTCCCGATCCTCGGCCAGGTCGATCGCATCGCCCTGGGTGCCTGCGATGACATAGCCGGCCGCGGTGAGTGCCGGTGCCAGCTGCAACGGGGTCTGGCCTCCGAGCTGAACAACGACGGCCAGCGGCTGCTCGGCGGCCGCCACGGCGAGCACGTCCTCGTCCGTCAACGGCTCGAAGTAGAGGCGATCCGAAGTGTCGTAGTCGGTGGACACCGTCTCCGGGTTGCAGTTGACCATGACCGTCTCGTAGCCGATCTCGGAGAGGACCTGAGCCGCGTGCACGCAGCAGTAGTCGAATTCGATGCCCTGGCCGATACGGTTGGGGCCCGAGCCGATGACCATCACCGTCCGCGGCCCGGGCTCCGCCGCCTCGTCCTCGTCCTCCCATGTCCCGTACAGATATGGGGTGCGGGCCGCGAACTCGGCGGCGCACGTGTCCACGGTTTTGTAGGTCGGCTTCAGCTCCCAGGAGCGGCGCAGCTCGGCCACCTCCTCCTTGTCGATGCCCCAGAGGTATGCGAGCTGCCGGTCGGAGAACCCGAGGCGCTTGGCTCGCCGAGCCGCCTGCGGGTCCGGCGCCACCCCGGCCAGCGCCTGGCGCTCCTCCACGATGAGCGCCATCTGGTCGAGGAACCACGGGTCGATGCCGGTCAGCTTGGCCAGCTCGGCCACATCGAAGCCCCGGCGGAGCGCCTCGCCCACCTCGAACACCCGGTCGGGTGACGGCACCTTCACACGGTCCCGCAGATCCTCGTCGGTCATCCCGAGCATCGGCGCCTCGCCGGGGTCGGCGTTGAGGCCCCTGCGACCCGTCTCCAGGCTGCGCAGCGCCTTCTGCAGGGCCTCGGGGAAAGTGCGCCCGATGGCCATCGCCTCTCCAACGCTGCGCATCTCGGTGCCGAGGCGGATCGGGGTGGAGGGAAACTTGGCGAAATCGAAGCGGGGAGCCTTGACCACCACGTAATCGAGCGCGGGCTCGAAACACGCCGGTGTGGCCCCCGTGATGTCGTTGGGGATCTCATCGAGGGTGTACCCGACGGCGAGGCAAGCTGCGATCTTGGCGATGGGGAACCCGGTCGCCTTCGAGGCGAGCGCCGAGGAGCGCGACACCCGCGGGTTCATCTCGATGATGAGGCGGTGGCCAGTCTCCGGATCCACGGCGAACTGGACGTTGCTGCCGCCGGTGTCGACGCCGATGGCCCGCAGACACGTGATGGCCTCGTCTCGCATCTCCTGGTACTCCCGGTCGGAGAGCGTCTGCGCCGGCGCCACGGTGATCGAGTCCCCCGTGTGCACACCCATGGGATCGAGGTTCTCGATGGAGCACACGACGACGGCGTTGTCGCTGCCGTCCCGCATGACCTCCAGCTCGAACTCCTTCCACCCGGCCACCGACTCCTCGACGAGCACCTCGCTCACCGGAGAGGCCCTCAGCCCGGTGGCGACGACGCGCCGCAAGGTCTCCGGATCCTCGGCGGTCCCGGTGCCGCCTCCAC
The DNA here is from genome assembly GCA_964633975.1 of uncultured Acidimicrobiia bacterium. GTDB lineage: Bacteria > Actinomycetota > Acidimicrobiia > Spongiisociales > UBA11373 > CAZWKX01. The sequence continues at coordinate 14,416 of CAZWKX010000018.1, read as the reverse complement.
CGAGTATGTAGGAGGGACGCACCACCAGCGGGTACCCCAGCTCGTCGGCCGCCTCGGCGGCTTCGCCCAGCGACCCGCAGTAGCGGGAACGGGGAACCACCAGGCCGGCATCCTCCATGAGCCTCTTGAATTGGGCCCGGTTCTCCGCCGCCTCGATGGCCTGGATACGCGCCCCGATGACCTCGACGCCGTAGCGCTCCAGGGCGCCCATACGCGACAGTGCCGCCGCCACGTTCAGTGCGGTCTGCCCCCCCAGGGTGGGAAGCAGGGCGTCCGGACGCTCGGCGGCGATGATCGCCTCGAGCACCTCGGGGGTGATCGGCTCCAGGTATGTGGCGTGAGCCAGGCCGGGATCGGTCATGATCGTGGCCGGATTCGAGTTCACCAGCACGACCCGGTAGCCCTGATCGCGCAGCACCCGGGTGGCCTGGGTCCCGGAGTAGTCGAACTCGCAGGCCTGCCCGATGACGATGGGCCCGGAGCCGATCACGAGGATCGACTCGAGATCGTCGCGCCGCGGCATCAGGTCATCCCCATGAGCGCGCCGAACCGGTCGAAGAGGTGCGCGGCGTCGTGCGGGCCCGGAGCGGCTTCCGGGTGGAACTGGACGGAAAAGGCCGGCACATCGGCGCAAGCCATCCCCTCCAACGTCCCGTCGTTGAGATTCTGGTGGGTGGGCACGACTACGCCGAAGGCCGTCTGCACCCGATCGGGAAGCAGATCGGGGCCGGGCAAGCCTTCGAGCCGGGGAGCCTCACCGTCGCAGAGTGACCAAAGGTCGACGGCGAAACCGTGATTCTGCGACGTGATCTCTACGACGCCGTCCTCGAGCCGTCTCACCGGGTGATTACCCCCGTGATGGCCGAACGGAAGTTTGTAGGTCTTGGCCCCCAAGGCCAGTCCGAGAACCTGGTGGCCGAGGCATATGCCGAAGATCGGGACCCGGCCCAGCAGCGACCTGACCGCCGCCACCGGGCCGGTGAGCGGTTCCGGGTCGCCGGGCCCGTTGGACAGGAAGACACCGTCGGGCTCGAGGCTCACAACGTCGTCGGCGGAGGCCCCCGGAGGCACCACCTCAACCTCGATGCCGCGGCCGGCGAGCTGCCCCAGGATGTCCCGCTTCACCCCGAAGTCGAACACGACCACCCGAGCTCTGCTGGGCCCGACGGCGGGAACGGCGTAGCGCTCCTTGGTCCCGACCCCGGTTGCCAGGTCCTGCCCCGCCATCGAGGGCGCAGCCGCCGCCAGCTCGGTCAGGGCGGCCGCATCGTCGCCCGTCCCCACAGCAACGGGCATGGCACCCTGCTCCCGCAGGTGCCGGGTCAGCCGGCGGGTGTCGATGCCGCTCAGGGCAACAAGACCGTGACGCCGCAGGTACTCGTTGAGCGACCCCTCGGCGCGCCACGACGAGTGCCTCCTCGCCAGCGCCCGGGTGACCAGCGCGGAGCAGTACGGAAAGGCGGCCTGATCATCGGCGTCGGTCACCCCGTAGTTGCCGATGTGAGGAGACGTCATCACCACCACTTGGCCGGCGTACGACGGGTCGCTGATCACCTCCTGGTAGCCGCTCATGGCGGTGTTGAAGACGGCCTCACCCGTCACCGGCCCTTCGGCCCCCCAGGCCTCGCCGGCGAACACCGCCCCGTCGGCGGTCACGAGCAGGCCGGGCCTCACGCCTCGACCTTCCGGTCCCTCAGAGTGATCCGGCCGCGAAGCAGCACATGACGCGCCGCCCCAGTGAGCGACCTCCCCAGGAAGGGACTGTTGGCCGAACGCGACACGAACCCATCCACGACGTACTCGACATGAGGATCGATCACGGTGATCGAGGCCGGGCCGCCCCGCTCGAGCAGATGCCCGTGGTCACTCAGGCGGGCGATACGCGCCGGCGCCACCGACATCCGATCGAAAAGCTCCTCCGGCCCGAGGCCCACCGCACCCAGCACGGCCCCGACGGCCGTCTCCAGGCCTATCACGCCCCTGGGCGCCTCCTCGAACGGCACGTCCTTCTCGTGGGCAGCGTGAGGAGCGTGGTCGGTGCCGATGCAGTCGATGGTGCCGTCCGCCACGGCGCGGCGCAGCGCCTTCACATCGTCCGGAGAGCGCAGCGGTGGATACATCTTGAAGGCCGGGTCGGTGCCGAGCACCTCCCGGTGGTCGAAGCTGAGATGGTGCGGCGTGACCTCGGCGGTTGCCGGCAGCCCGTCGGCCTTGGCTCCGCGCACCAGCTCGACCGTCCCCTCAGTGGACACGTGCTGCACGTGGTAGCTGGCCCCGGTGAGCCTGACCACCGCCAGATCCCGGGCCACGATCACCTCCTCCGCCGCGGCGGGGATCCCCATGAGCCCCAGCGCCGCCGAAACCTCCCCCTCGTGGATCTGCCCGGCGCCCGACAACCCCGCATCCTCGGCGTGCTGGGCGATCACACCCCCGAGATCACCCAAGTACTCCATAGCCCGACGCAGCACGCCTCCATCGAACAGCGCCGGCCCGTCGTCCGTGAACACCCTCACGCCTGCGGCCCACAGCTCGTCCAGATGGGCCAGCCGGCCGCCTTCCCGGCCTGCGGTCACACACCCGGCCGGGAAGACGTCGACGATCCCCACGGCCCGGCCCCGATCGGCGACGAACCGCGCTATGTGGCCGCTGTCGACGGCAGGCTCCGTGTTGGGCATGGCGACGACGGCGGTGAAGCCGCCGGCGGCTGCGGCCATCGATCCCGAGGCGATGTCCTCCTTCCATTCCTGGCCCGGCTCACGCAGGTGCACGTGCGGATCCACCAGCCCGGGCCCGACCCAGCAGCCCGAACAGTCGAGGACGTCGGCGTCGCCACGACCCACCTTGCGACCGATCTCGACGATGTTCTCCCCCACCACCTTCACGTCGGCCTCGACGGGCCCGTCGACCGTCATCACGAGGCCTCCGGCGAGAACGATCTCACTCATCCAGTTCACCTCCGAGCAGTCGGAACAGCACGGCCATGCGCACGGCCACCCCCATGGCCACCTGCTCCAGCACGAGCGCTCGAGGGTCGTCGGCCACTTCGTTGGCGATCTCCACCCCTCGGTTCATGGGACCGGGATGCATGACGATCGCCTCCGGCCGCAGCGCGGCGAAGCGTTGGCGCGTCATGCCGAACCGGCTCACGTACTCGGGCAGAGAGGGGAACACCGTGGCGCCGCCCCGCTCCATCTGCACCCGGAGCAGGTAGACGACGTCGACCTCCCCCAACACCTCGTCGAGCGAAGCACACACCGCCACCGGCCACCCGTCCGTGACCACGGGAAGCAAGGTGCGCGGGGCCACGAGCGTCACCCGTGCACCGAGCGCCGAGAACGCGAGCACATCGGATCGCGCCACACGGGAATGGCGGATGTCGCCGACGATGGCCACGTGAAGCCCTTCCACCTTGCCGAAGCGGCGCCTGATGGTGAGGGCGTCGAGCAGAGCCTGGGTGGGGTGCTGGTGCGCTCCGTCGCCCCCGTTCACTACCGGGACCGACGTCCATTCCGAGACCCGCCGGGCCGCCCCCACGGCGCGGTGGCGCACCACCAGTAGGTCGGACCCCATCGCCTCGAGCGTCTGCACGGTGTCCTTGAGGCTCTCCCCCTTCGAAAGCGAGGAGGTCCCGGGGGCGAACGTCATCGTGTCGGCCGAGAGCGCCTTCGCCGCTCGCTCGAAGGAGAGCCGGGTCCGGGTCGACGGCTCGAAGAACGCCGTCGTCACGGTCTTGCCCCGAAGGGCGGGCACCTTCGGGATGGGCCGCTCGAGGATCTCGACGAACCCGTCGGCCTCGTCGAGCAGAGACTCCAGGTCGTGACGCTCCAGGTCGGCTATGTCGATGAAATGTTTCATCAGGCCGCCTCCTCGACGAAGGCCCGGTCGTTGCCGTCGATCTCCGACACGTGCACCATCACCCGCTGGCGGCGTGAGGTGGGGAGGTTCTTCCCCACGTAGTCGGGGCGGATCGGCAGCTCTCGATGGCCCCGATCGACCAGCACGGCGAGCTCGACGCGGCGCGGCCGGCCCAGATCGGCGATCGAATCGAGTGCGGCACGCACGGTGCGGCCCGTGAAGAGCACGTCGTCGACGAGTACCACGACCTGGTCGTCTATCGAGACCGGGACCCTGGTGGAGCCGACCCGTGTCTTGGGGCGCCGGTCGAGATCGTCCCGGTACAGAGCCACGTCCAGCTCGCCGACCGGCACGGGAGCCTCGATGTCCGCGATCTCCTGGGCCAGGCGCTGGGCCAGGGGAACCCCGCGAGTGTGGATGCCCAGGAGAACCAGATCGTCGACGCCCCTGTTCCGCTCCACGATCTCGTGGCCGATGCGCCTCAGCGCCCGGGCCATGTCGGTGGCGTCCATCACGGGGCGCATGGCAGAAAAACAGCCACCCGCAGGGTGGCTCGTCGGTAGATCATCTGTGGCGCTCCTTTCCGGCCTCACCGGACCGGGTTAAAGGACAATGCGGAGCCACGGTAGCACGCCGCGTGGCGAGCCGAAATCAGCCGGTCGGGCGCTCCAGCTCGGCGAGCCGAGCCAGCACACCGTTCACGAAGGCGCCGCTCCGCTCCGTCGAGTACTCCTTGGCCAGCTTCACCGCCTCGGAGATGATGACGGCCACCGGCACCTCGGGCCGGTGGCGCAGCTCGTAGAGGGCCATTCTCAGCACGATACGATCCACCGGCGTCATGCGCTCCACCGTCCAGCGCTCGGCCACAGACCCGATGGCGGCGTCGAGAGCATGCCTCTCTTGCCACACCCCCTCAGCGAGCCATGAGGCCCGACTCCCCGGGGCAAGGCAGTCCGGTAGCTCCAGCCGCATCTCCGCCTCGTAGAGGGCCTGTAGAGCCGTCTCACGCGTCTCCACGGTGATCACGACACCCTGGTGATGTACCCGCCGGACCGCGTGTCGACCTTTACCACATCCCCCTGCTCGATGAACAGCGGCACGGCCACGACTAAGCCCGTCTCTAGCGTCACCGGCTTGGTGGCTCCCGACACCCGATCCCCTTTCACGCCGGGCTCCGCCCGCGTCACTTGGAGCTCGACCGACGCCGGCAGCTCGATCCCGATGGCCCGGCCCTCGTAAATGGCGAGCAGCACGCCTGCCCCTTCCTTGAGGTAGCTGGAGGCGTCGCCGACCTCGTCGGCGCTCAGGGTCATCTGCGCATAGGTCTCGCCGTCCATGAAATGGAACCCGAGGTCGTCCGAGTACAGGTACTGGTGCTCCCTGCGATCGATGATGGCCCGCTCGACCTGCTCGCCAGCGCGAAACGTGCGATCCACGACCGCTCCGGTCTCGACGTTCTTGAGCTTCATCCGCACGAACGCCTTGCCCTTGCCCGGCTTCACGTGCTGGTACTCGACGATCTGGAATATGCCGTCGGGCAGGTCGAGGGCCATGCCCGGCTTGACGTCGTTGGTCGAGGTCATGTCAACACGAACTCCCTGGGCGAGGAGGTGAGCACATCCGAGCCATCGGCGGTCACGAGCACCATGTCCTCAATGCGCACGCCGCCGACTCCCGGCAGGTACACCCCCGGCTCTACCGTCACCACGTCACCCACGCGAAGCCTTTCTTCGCCGCCGCGTCGCAAGAACGGCGCCTCGTGGATCTCCAGACCCACACCGTGCCCGGTCCCGTGAACGAACTGCTCCTCGTACCCGTAGCCCCGCAGAACCTTGCGCACCTCCTCGTCCACGTCGCCGCAGGAGACGCCGGGCCCGACGGCATCGACGCCGGCCTGCTGCGATTCGACCACGGCACGGTATACCCGCCTCATCTCCTCGTCCGGCTCGCCGGCGAGCCACAGTGTGCGAGACATGTCGGAGTGGTAGCCCTCCACGGTGCAGCCGTAATCCAGCAGCAACAAGCCGTCCCCCAACGGCCTATGCCCAGCCTCGTAGTGAGGCAGCGAGGCGGCGGCACCGGCGGCCACGATAGGATCCCAATCGGCCGGGTCGGCATTGTTGTCGCGCATGGCGCCGACGAGCCCCCAGGCGAGCTCGGCCTCGGTGGAAGCCTGCTCGAGCAACCCTCCGAGGGCGGCGAAGGCGGCATCGCCGGCCGCCGCGGCCCGGCGCAGGCAGGCCACCTCCTCGTCGTCCTTGGTGCGTCGCCCATCCTCGACGACACCCTGCGTCGCCACCGGCTCCGTGCCGGTCTTCTCCTCGAGGGAGCGGGCAAACTCCCAAGTGACCCCGTGAGCCTCCAGCGCCACAGTGTCGAGACCCTCCAGCAGCTCCCTCATGCCCTCCCAGATCTCCCCACCGAACTCCAGCAGCGATACCGCGGGCAGATTCTCGAGCAGCGCCGCGGCCTTCTCGCCGTACCGCCCGTCGGTGAGGAAGACGGACGTGCCATCGGGACGAACCAGTAGGTGGCCGCTGCTCCCGGTGAAACCGACGAGGTATCGGAGGTTGGGCAGGCGCGACACGAGAAGCGGGGTGTCGAGGCCCGCGGCGAGCGCGTCGAGCCTGGCGGCGTGCTGCATGATGCCCCTAAATGCCGATGACGTCGAGAGCTTCCCCAACGGTAGCCGAGTCGACGTGCTCCAACTGCGGCTCCCCGACGGCCACCAGCAGCACCATACGCAGGCCCGCGGCGTCCCTCTTCTTGTCCAGGGCGAGGAGCCGGCGCACGACGGCGGCGTCGGCCTCCGGCGCCGCCACGGGCAGGCCGAGCCCGGCGATCACCTGCCGCTGACGCTCCTCGTCGGGAAAGCCGAGCACGAGCCTGGAGGCGCGGCCCGCCGCCACCATGCCGACGGCGACGGCGCTCCCGTGCGAGAGGCCGGTGGCCATCTCGACGGCATGTCCCACGGTGTGCCCGTAGTTGAGCAGCGCCCGCTCCCCCAGCTCCGTCGGGTCACGGGTCACGATCGCCGCCTTCACGGCCACGGCCCGCCTCACGACCTCCTCCATGTCGGCTTGGAGCCCGTCCCGCTCATAGATGTCGACGATCTCGGGATCACCGACGAACCCCGCTTTCACCGCCTCGGCCGAACCTTCCCGGCACAACTCGACGGGCAGCAGATCGAGCACGTCGGCGTCGATGACCACGCGGGCCGGATGATGGAAGGCACCCACCAAGTTCTTCGCTCCGAGGTTCACCGCCGTCTTCCCACCGATGGCCGCGTCGACCGCCCCCAGCAACGTGGTCGGCACGTACACCGATTCCACCCCCCGCAGATAGGTCGCGGCGACGAACCCGGCCACATCCGTCAGGGCGCCGCCCCCGATGCCGACGATGGTGTCGCCTCGCGTCAGCTCGAGAGAATTGAGCCATCGATACGCGTCCTCGACGACGGAGACGGCCTTCGCCGCCTCGCCGTCGGGAAGAACACGCACTTGAGCTTTGAGCCCGTCGCCGCGCAACTCTGCGGCCAGACGCCCGGCGAGCTCGGCGACGGGGGGCTGGGCCAGAATCGCCACCGTGGCCCGGCCCGGCCGATCGGTGAGCAGCGCGGCCGCATCCAGGATCCCGCGTCCCACGAGGACTTCGGAGGCCCCGGCTACGTCAAATCGTTCCACAGTCTCCTCACCTCCTCGGCCACCCGTTCCGGCGCCGTTCCGCAGGTGTCGACGCGGTGGTGGCAGGCCGACGAGTACGCCGCTTCCCGCTCGGCGGCGATCCTGCCCAGCGTCGCCACCACGTCGGCATCATCCAGCAGCGGCCTCCCGGCGCCGTTTCCCACCCGCCGAGCCAACTCACCGGCCGGGGCATCGAGCCAGACCACAATCCCACTCTCACGCATGAGCCTCACGTTGCCCTCCCGCAGCACCACACCTCCGCCGCAGGCAACAATCGCATCGGCACCGGCCGTTGAGGCCACCGCCTCCTCCTCACGTTCCCGAAAAGCGGCTTCACCCTCAGAGGCGAAGATATCGGCGACGGCCTTGCCCGCCGCACCCTCGATGACGGCATCCAGATCGATGAAGGGGCGGTTCATCTCGGCGGCCAGCAATCGGCCCACGGTGCTCTTGCCCGATCCCATCATCCCGATGAGCCACAGGTTCGACACTCAGAATGCGGCGAGGCGCCGACGGTACGCCTCCACCGCCCCCACAAAATCGGCCACCGTGTCCCCCCCGAACATCCGCTGCATCTCTGCGGCAAGCACAAGAGCCACCATGGCCTCGGCGACCACCCCGGCCGCCGGCACTGCACACGTGTCGGTGCGTTCCTGGAACGCGGTGCCCGGCTCCTTGGAGACCACGTCGACCGTCCCGAGCGGCCGGCCCAAAGTGGAGAGCGGTTTCATCCCCGCCCGCAGACGGATCGGCTCCCCGGTGCTCATGCCACCCTCGATCCCCCCGGCCCTATTCGTCTTCCGGACGAAGCCCTCCCCGTACGTGATCTCATCATGCGCCGCCGAGCCTCGCCGCCCCGCCGTCTCCATGCCGTCCCCCACCTCCACCGCCTTGATCGCCGGAATGGACATGAGCGCCGCGGCGAGCCGGGCGTCGAGGCGCCGGTCCCAATGGACATGGCTGCCCACTCCCGCGGGCACGCCGTAGGCGATGACTTCGACCACGCCCCCGAGCGTGTCCTTGTCGGCCTGGGCCCGGTCGATCTCCTCCACCATCGCCGCCGAGGCGGCGCCGTCGAAGGCCCGGACCGGAGACTCGTCTATGGAGGCGAGGTCGTCCGGCCCCGGGCACGAACCCTCCGGGACCACGACGCCGCCTATGGCGATCACGTGGCTGAGCACCCGCACGCCGGCTTCCCCCAGCAGGCCCTTGGCCAGGTAGCCGGCGACGACCCGCGCCGCCGTCTCGCGGGCCGAGGCGCGCTCGAGCACATCGCGGGCGTCGTGGGTGTCGTACTTCATCATCCCGGCCAGGTCGGCGTGACCCGGCCTCGGTGTCGTCAGCTCCGCGGAAGCGTGACCGGGGCCGGGCGACATCTCCGTCCCCCATTTAGGCCACTCGGCGTTGCGGATCGCGACCGCCACCGGGCCGCCCAGAGTGCGGCCGAAGCGGACGCCGCCCAGGATCTCCAGCTCATCGCGCTCGATCTCCATACGGCCGCCGCGCCCGTGCCCGGCCCGGCGCCGCCCCAGCTCTGCCGCAAGCCCTCCGACCGTGACTTCGAGCCCGGCCGGTATCCCCTCGACGACGGCGACGAGGGCGGGGCCGTGCGACTCGCCTGCGGTGAGGAACCTGAGCACGAGAAAGATGGTACCGCCGCCGAGCGGCGCTACTTGATGATCGACTGGCCCACGGACAAAGTGAAGACGTTGTCCCCGTACATGAACACGCCGCTGTCGCTGTCCAGGCTGATCACCTTGAAGTCCTGGGCGAAGGTGTCTCCCACACCCACCGTGTAGGTCACGTCGTCGATGCTGACCACGGCCGTGTAGACACCGTCGTTGTCGCGGATCTCGAGCAGAGTGATGCGTTTGGTGCCGGGAATGTTGCCCTGCGTGGTCGTGGTTTGCCCCGCCACCGTCGTGGTGGTTTGCCCCGCCACCGTCGTGGTGGTTTGCCCCGCCACCGTCGTGGTGGTCTCTCCGGGCACCGTGGTGGCGGTCACGGTGACCAGCGGCTCAAACGGATCGCGCGGCGCATAGACCGCGCCGCCGTAGAAGGGCAGCGGCTCGTCGACCGCCTCCGCCGCGCTGGGGCCTGCACCCGGCGCGCTTGGCAGGTTCTGGTCGTCGCCGAGCGAAAATACGCCCGAGGACGCCATCAGCCACACCGAAACCCCGGCCGTGCCCACCAGCAGAAGCGAGATGATCACGGCCAGGAAGGTCCTCCGAGCTGCTCCTGCCGCCATGCTCACGTGGCCTCCTGGTCGCCGGCCTCCGGCGTCGTGTCGTCGGTGCCGTCACCCGGGCCGGTGCCGTCACCCGGGCCGGTGCCGCCGTCGAGCGGTATCGGCTCTCCGACCGAAAGCAGGTCGCTGCGGGTGAAGGCCTGGATCGTGATGCTGACCGACAGGCGCGTCGCACCGAGTTCGTCCTGATACGAGGATAGGGCCAGCCCGTCGACGCGTATGAGACGATCAATGTTGTCCGTGTCGACGATTCGCGACAGGAAATCGATGATCGAGTAGTAGTCGGCGTCGATGGACATGGTGATCGTGATCCGCCGCAGCTCCGATCCCGTGATCAGCATCGGTACCGCCGGCGACATCGACTGCACATCAACCCCGGAGATCGCCGCGATCTCGTCCAGCTCGTCGACGAGATCGGCGAGCTCCGGGTTCTCGGGGATCAGATCCTCGAGCTTGGCGATCGCCGCCTGGAACTCCACGGCTGCATCGTCGATGCCCTGCAGCGTCTCGAGGTCGCTCTGCAGGCGGAGCATCTCGGTCTGCGCCGCTTCCAGCTTCCTCTGCTCCTCGGCAATACGGTTGTTGCGCGGCGAGATAAAAAAGAACCACCAGGCCACCGCCAGCAAGAGCGCTCCGAGAATCCCAAGCATCACAAGGCGCCGCATCTCAGGGAACCCCTACTTGCGGAGTCAGCGATTCGACCCTGCTCGTACCGGCATAGGCGGTGAGCACCGCCGTCGAGGTGAAACTGACTTCGACCGGGGGCCCCAGTGAACGGGCTGCCGTCGGCACCCATACCCCGGTAACGCTGGCGTATTCCAGAGAGTCGAGGCTGCGGATCCACGCGGCAACATCGCCATAGCCCGTGATGCCGCTGCCACTGAACGAAACCTGCGCGAGCAGATCGCCCGCCAGGGCTTCCGTCGTCACGCCGTTCATGTTGTTCAGCCATACGGTGGACGGCGTGGCGGTGGAGAGGTCGTTGACGAATGCTCCCCAATCCACCTCTCCGGCCAGGGCGACAGCCACCAGAGCCCTCTTGGCGTTGAACTCGTCCTGCAAGTCCTGGGCGCCTGCAAGAGCTGCGATCTCGGCCTGGACACCCCGGTTGACCTGTTCTTGCTGGGCCACCTCGTCCGCCTTCCCGGCGACCCTGGAGTTCCAGTGGAAAACACCGACGACGAGGGCAAAGATGTAGACGACGATGGCGGCGATGACCAGCAGCACCCGCCGGCGCCGCACCCGCTCCTCGGTTATGCCCGCGGGAAGCAGGTTGATCGGTCTCATGACAGCGTCCTGCGAGGAGAAGGCAGCTGCATCGAGCGACGATGCGCCGCCGCCACAGCCGAAGGCCGGCACTTGGGCCGCTGGGCCGGAAGCAGGTTGATCGGTCTCATGACAGCGTCCTGCGAGGAGAAGGCAGCTGCATCAAGCGACGATGCGCCGCCACCACAGCCGAAGGCCGGCGCCTCGGTCGCTGGGCCGGAAGCAGGTTGATCGGTCTCATGACTGCGTCCTACGAGGAGACATGAGCGAATCGATTCGTCGGTGGCACGATGTAGCTGCCCCAGAGGGCCAGACCCACCGAAGCCGGAAGCACCGGCTGGAGCTCGAGCAGCTGGGACTCGGTCATCTGGACACGCCCCACGCTCACGTGGTCGAGCACTCGGGCCGGCTCCACCCGTGTGCCCAGGGCCCGGGCCACCCGGTTGGCCAGATGCGGGAGACGGGCGCCGTTGCCCGCAACGACCAGGCGATTCAGCGAGTGCTCGCCGGCCTGAGTCAGGTAGTAGTTCACCGAGCCCCTGATCTCCTCGACGAGGGCATCGGCGGTGCGGGTGAGAATCCTGGAGGCCGCGCTGGTTTCGTCGTCGCCCTCCGGCATGCCCTCCGGCGCCACACCGATCGAACGTTTCATCTCTTCGGCGTCTTCCCGGCTTATCGAGACCCCGGCGGCGAGGGCGTCGGTGAACTGGTCGCCGCCGGTGGGCAGGATGCGCACGAAACGGCAGATCCCGCCTCGAACGACGACGATCTGGGACATGGAGGCCCCGATGTCGAGCAGGCCCTGCGGGCCGTCGCCGCCGAGCAGCAGGTCGGCGCCGAAGGCGGCTCGAACCAGGCCGAAAGCTTGGAGGTCCACACACTGCACCTGCAACCCGGACCGGCGGGCCACCGCCAGCAAGCCTTCCACCATCTCGCGCGGGGCGGCCACCACGAGGATCGAGAGCATGAGGTCCCCGTCGGGCGTGTTGTACTCCTCCAGAGGCACGTAGTCGAGCACCGCCTCCTCGACCGGTATCGGAATGGCGTCCTGAACCTGGAAGGGCAGAGCCTCGATCAGCTCAGCCTCCTCGAGGTGCGGAACATCCACCTGGCGCACTATGACGCGCTGGTTCGCCACTCCGACCACCACACGTTTGCGCGGCAGCCGGTGCCGCTTCCAAAGCGCAGACACCGCCTCATTCACGGCAGCCTCGTCGTTGATGTCCCCGGCAACGACTACACCCGGCGGCAGCGGCATCTCCGCGAAACGCCGCAGCACGGGCGACGCCCGACCGGAATCGACAACAGCGGCTCGGACCGCCTCCGAGCCGATGTCGAGGCCGACAGCGATCGACATCCATTCCTCCGCTACGGCCACCGAGTAGGCGGTGGCTCCTCACCTGATCACACGCCGGTAACTACAGGTGTGTCAGCAATAGAGGCTACACGTGGGCGCGCGCGGGGCCAAGCATTTCGGAGCGCAGGCAGAACGCGCAGCGCGCCCGGTTTTCGCGCGTATCGTCGTCAGCCGCGGTACCAATCGACCACGATCTCGGCAACGGCGAGAGCCAGCAAGGCACCGGCGACGAGCGCAGGCCCGAACGGGATAACGTCCTTTCGGGAGACCCGCCGCGCCGCCAGCAGGCCCAAGGCGACCAGCCCACCCAGCAGGAACGCGGCCAACGCACCCACGGCCAACGTGGCCCAAGAGCGATAGGCCAGGAACTCCCCCAGCAGGAAGGCCAGCTTGACGTCTCCGAAACCGAAACCGCCCCGCGCCACGAGCGCCACAACAAGGAGGAAACCGAAATAGGCTCCGCCGCCCCCGAGCGCCCTCACCAGCGCCGGCCAGGACTCACCGTCGGCCACGGCTCCGGCCACCAGCAGCACGGTGCCCACCACGATACCGGGAAACAGGATGCGATTGGGGATGCGCCTCACGTCGAGATCAACGACCGCCACCACCGCTGCGACGCCGGCGAACCACAAGTAGGCCGGCAGCACCCAGTGCAATCCGATGACGGCGGCGACGGCGGCGAAGAGGGCGCCGGTGCCGGCCTCGACGATGGGGTAGCGCACGGATATGCGTTCGCCGCAGTCGCGGCAGCGTCCCCTCAGCAGGAGCCACGACAGCACCGGCACGTTGTCCCGGGCTCGGATCCGGTGCCCACACGACGGGCAGGCCGACGGTGGCCGCAACACGGACCCGCCCCGTGGCACGCGGTAGGCAACGACGTTCAGGAACGAGCCGACTGCAAGTCCACCGACGGCGGCAGGGACAACCGTCCGAATCACATGGTCTCCTTAGCCTCAGCTTCACCCGTGCGGCGGCTCCAAGGGTACGGAATCGGGCCTCCAGAATCGACGACCCACCCCCGTCGGCGGCCCGGGAAGGCACTCGCCCGAACCGAACCGATCATGCAGAAAAAGGGGGGGCGGGTCCGAGGACCCGCCCCCAGTTTGCACCGCTACGCGTGGCTTACGGGAAGCCCGTCTGCACGAAGTCGGGATCTACAGCGGCCTGCAGATTCGCCAGGGTGGCCGGACAGTCGGCCCCTGACAGATTGGCTTGGCCGTAGTAGGTGCCGTCTGTCGAGCTCTCCCAGATTGACCAGGTGTTGCCAGACGCGGCAGTCCGGACGATGCAGACTACGTCGGAAGTCGTTGCCGGCAGGTCGAGGTACACACCAAGGGCGGGATCGGCATTGAGGACCGCGTTGGGCTCCAGAGACGTGATGTCACCAGGCGTCTCCGTATAGTCGCCGTCTTCGAGCCAGAATGCCTTCTCCGCCACCATCACGTTGCGTAGATCGCTCTGCGCGGATCGATCCTGGGCGGTTCTGCGGAAGCCAAGGAACGAGGGAATGGCGATAGCGATGAGAACTGCAATGATCATCACCACGACCATCAACTCGATGAGCGTGAAGCCCTCGTCCGAGGCCAGCCGCCGCCGGATGGCCTTCATCATGTTGAGAACCTCCTGATAGGCCTCATGGAACCGAATCTCGGCCCGTCGAGGTCATCGGTCCCGCGCAGGATTCCCTTGAGGACCATTTAGGGACTACTTACTTGATGAGACTGGCAATGTTGAACATCGGCAAGTACAGACAGAGGACGATACCGCCGACGGCCAAGCCCATCACGATGATCAGCAGTGGCTCGATGAGGCTGGTCATGGCGGCGACCGAGTCCTCCACCTCCTGATCGTAGAAGTCGGCGACCTTGGACAGCATGGCGTCGAGCGCACCGGTCTCCTCGCCCACCGCCATCATGTGGGTCACCATCGGCGGGAACACGTCGTGGCGCTCGAGCGGCGCCGCCAGCGGCTCACCTCGCTTCACCGAGGCGCCCACGTCCCCCAACG
>CAZWKX010000017.1:0-43189 GCA_964633975.1 uncultured Acidimicrobiia bacterium | reverse complement strand
CACACGCATCCCATGGGCCAACTCACAGCCAGCCCCGACGCTGGCCCCGGCGCCAACCACCGTGGCCCCGGAGACGACGGCGCTCTCGCCGATCTCGGCATCCCATCCGATGACCGCGTCCCGGATCGTCGCGCCGGCGGCAATCTTCGCACCAGGCAGCACAACCGACTCGGCGACGACGGCGCCGCCGGCGATCGAGCACCCGGCGCCGACGTAGGACCAAGAGCCCTCGGTGCGGCCCGCTACCGATGCTCCCCCTGCCAAAACGTGTGAAGCACGCGGCCGATGCAGCCGGGTCGCCCCTTCGGAGACGGACCGGTTGCAGGCCAAGTACAGCTCGGGCGTCCCGATGTCGAGCCAGCTCCCCCGGACGATCCCTGCGGCCAGCAGACCCCGGTCCACCAGCGCAGGGAACACCACCCTCTCGAACGACAGCGGGCCCGGCCCGCGGCCGGCGAAAGCGTCGCGGCGCAGCAGGTAGATGCCGGCGTTCACCGTATTGGCCGGCTCGGTGCCGGGCGCCGGTTTCTCAACGAACCTCTCAACCCGGCCCTCCTCGTCGATGACGACCACGCCGTAGGCGCTCGGATCGTCCAGCTCGATGAGAGCCAGCGTCCCTACCGCATCCGGCGGCGCCTGGGACGAGAAGGCGGACAGGTCGGCGTCGAGGATGACATCGCCGTTCAGTACGAGGAACGGGTCGTCGAGCCGGCCGAGAAAGGGAACGATTGGGCCTGCCGTGTCGAGCGGCTCCTCTTCGAAACAGAGATGCACCTCCGGACCACCCTCACGCTCCGACACGTGCCGCCGCCATTCCGCCTCATGGTCGCGCCCGACGGCAAGGAACACCTCCTCGATTCCCGCCTCCTCCAGCTGGTGCAGCTGGAACTCGACAAAAGCCAGACCGCCAACCGGCAACAGAGCCTTGGGCGTGGTCTCGGTCAGCGGCCACATGCGGGTTCCGCGTCCCCCGACGAGCAGCACCGCCTGCCGGGCCCTCATCGACCGAGGCCCCGGTACTCGAGACCGGCCGCAGCCACGCTCTCGGGATCGAGCATGTTGCGGGAGTCGACGATGACGGTCCCCCGCATCACGGAAGCGACCTTCACCATGTCGAGACCCGAAAACTCCGGCCACTCCGTCGCCACGACCACGACATCAGCTCCGGAAACGGCCGCCAGCGCGTCCTCACACTGGGTGAGGCCGTCGAGCTCCACTCGCGCCGCCGGGTCGTAGGCCTGCACCGTGGCGCCGGCGCCGATGAACAGCTCGGCCAGGGCCAGGGCCGGCGAGCCGCGCACGTCGGCGGTTCCGTCCTTGAAAGCCAGGCCGAGCAAGCCGACCACCTTGCCCTCGAGGCCGCCGGCGGCATCGCCCACCTTGGCCACCACCCTCTTCAGCTGATAGTCGTTCGTCTCCACGACACTCCGGAGCAGCTTGAGGTCGTGGCCGCGTTCCGCCGCGGCCGCGACCAGGGCGCGCACGTCCTTGGGGAAGCAGGAACCGCCGTACCCGGGCCCCGGGCGAAGGTAGTGAGAGCCAATTCGCGGGTCGAGGCGAAGCGCCTCGACCACGTCGTCGATGTTGGCATCCACCGTCTCGGCGAGGTTGGCGATCGTGTTGACGAAGGTGAGCCTCGTGGCCAGATAGGCGTTGGAGGCGTACTTGGCCAGCTCAGCCGACGCCGGGTCGGTGCTGATGATGGGTGCTCCAAGAGGCCGATGGAGCTCCGCAACCAGATCCGCCGCGGCGCGATTCCGGCTCCCGACGACCACCCGATGAGGATGCAGGACATCCTGTATCGCCCGCCCCTCCTGTAGGAATTCCGGGTTGATCACGAAGGGAGCATCGCAGCCGAGGTCGGTGAGCATCGCCTCGATCCGCTCCCAGCTGCCAGGAGGCACGGAGGATTTCATCACGATGGGTGTGGGAGACTCGACGACGGCAGCGATCGACTCCAGAGCAGTGCGCACCGCGCTCAGATCCACCGCTCCATCGCCCCCCTCCGGGGTGGGGACGGCGATGAACACGGCATCCGCTCCGGCAACGGCCTCGACGTTGTCGGAATGGAAGGTGAGGCGGCCCGACTCCACGGCCCCGGCCACGAACTCGCCGAGCCCCGGCTCCGAGAACGGCAGCCTTCCCTCCTCCAGCTCGTCGAGCCGAACCGGGTCGGCCTCGCTCAGCCGTACGGTGTGCCCGAGCGCAGCGAAGCCGGCGCCTGTGGTGAGACCGACATACCCGGCGCCCACAACGGCGATGAGCATTGGGGATTCGGTTCGAGTGAGGTCAGCCGTCGACGGCATCGGCACCGACGATAACCACAACATCGGCCTCCGGGGAAACCGCGCCCTCCTCGACCCCGCCGATGCCGAGGTAGCCGGCGATCCCCGCGGCGAGAACCCGGGAGTCCGATGGAGCGATGATCACCGTGGACTCGTAGTCGAGGCGCGCAGCGTTGGTGACGTTGACCACCTCCCAGCCGCCCGCCCGGAGCGTGTCGGCCATCGCCGCGGCCGAGCCGTCCACCCCGTTCCCGTTCTGCACCTCGACGCGGGCGGTGCCGGTCTCTGCACTGGCGAAAGGCTCGCCGAGGCGGAACGCCGCCAGCACCAGGTACACGTCGGGCTTCCTGAAGACCACATACGAGATCCCGCCCTCCTCCAGGCCCTCCACCGGAGCCGTGATGGCATCGATGTCGCCGGCGGACACCGAGCGCATCTGCCACGCCAGCTGGATGATGTCGTCTTCGGTGAGCGAGCCGTCCGTCGTGACGAAACCGCCAAGGCTGTCGACGAGATTCGAGAAGCCGCCCACCGAGGCCGGGCGATCGATCTGAGTGATGAGCGCGGTGAGCAGCTCCTGCTGGCGACCGGTCCGCCCGATGTCGCTGGCGGCCACGTAGACCCACTGCCCGTCACGGAACTCCTGGTAGTTGCGCGAGCGGGCCAGGGCCAGAGCCATCTCGCCGTCGAGTACCTGGAAACCGGCACCGACGGAGAGCTTCGACTTGAGATCTCGAGCCGGATAGGGAAAATCGAACTCGATGCCGCCCACCGCATCGACCATGCCGGCGAAGCCGGCGAAATCGACCTGTATGTAGTGGTGGATGGGAAGACCCGTTGCCGAGGCGACCGCCTCGATGATGGCCGGCGCACCTTCGTTGAAAGTCCCGTTGATCTTGGCGGCCGTTCCCCCCACTTCGATCCTCAGGTCGCGAGGAATACTGAGGATCTGAACGGCGCCCCGCTCCGGGATGACCTGGACCAGCATGATCACGTCGGCGCGTTGGCCCTCGTAGTGGCCGAAACCCTCCATGTCCTCGGGCAGGTCCTCGCGGCTGTCGCTGCCCACGATGAGGAAGGTCCGCGGCTCATCGAGCGATCGTGGCGCCTGGCTGAGACCGAGCCCGGCCGCCGGTATCGTCGGCACCGACGAAACGACGCGGTGAGCGGCCAGCCACACCACGGCCAGGCCCCCGAAGATCCCCAGGTTGACGACCACGAGGAAGATGATCAGGGAGCGTCTGGCCCACCGACGTGGAGGGGCGGCCGATTCTGGGGCGACGGGCAAAGACATCAGGATCCTTGGGG
This sequence comes from uncultured Acidimicrobiia bacterium, assembly GCA_964633975.1. Classification (GTDB taxonomy): domain Bacteria; phylum Actinomycetota; class Acidimicrobiia; order Spongiisociales; family UBA11373; genus CAZWKX01. The sequence continues at coordinate 39,596 of CAZWKX010000017.1, read as the reverse complement.
CTTGGAGCATGCGCTCCCGTCGGATTTATAGCAGCGTCATGCCCTGAGGAACGAAGCGGCTTTCAGCCAATACCAAGGCCCGTGCCTGTCGCCGACACAAAGGAGGAAAGACGCAAGTCGTGTGCTCAGCAGGTACGCACGGCCCTGACCTCGCCGGAACGCAGCGCGACCCGGCCCTCCTTCGTCTCCACTTCGAGCGCTCCATCGGCCGACACCCCGATGGCCCGACCCCGGCCCTCCGGCTCCCATACGATGTCGCGTCCGACGGTGGCACACCGGGAGAGGTACTCCTCCCTGCCCCATTCGTCCGGCCCCCCGGCGACACGATCGAGCAGGTTTCGGGTCCAGCCTTCCGCCAACGCCGGCGGCAGCGCCCCGCCCGGGTCGTACTCGTACATTGCCCCCATGCCGGCTGGAGCAGCGGGCCAGAAGAGATTCAGGCCGAGGCCCACGACCAAGAGCTCCCCATCGCTCTCGGCCAGCAGGCCGCCCACCTTCACCTCGCCGACGACCAGATCGTTCGGCCACTTGAGCTGCAGCGCGTCTCCGGCCACTTGAGCTGCTGCAAGCCCGGCAACGAGCGTCAGCCGCGGCCAAGTCTGCGGCGCCCAGCTCGGCTCAAAGGCGAGCGAGGCGGCGACCGCTCGCGGAGCCGGCACCCAGGCCCGCCCTCGGCGGCCCCGGCCCGCGGTCTGGGCATCGGTGGTCACCAGCAACGGCGCACCACGGAATCGAGACCTCGCCTCGTCCTGCGTCGAGGCCGCCGTCTCCAAGTGCAGTATGGAGAAGGGTGTATCCATTCACCCACCCCGGTGAGTCAAAGTAGTACCGGTCGAGCATACCGGGGGGTCCTCTGAGCACTGAGGAGCGTATCGAGCACCTGAGGCGGCTCCGTCGGGAGGCGGAGCACGCCGGGAGTCAACGCGCCATCGACAAGCAGCACGAAGCGGGGAAGATGACAGCGCGCGAGCGCATCGACGCCTTCCTCGACAAGGGCTCCTTCGTCGAGACCGACATGATGGTGCGCCACCAGGCCCAAGGCTTCGGCATCGAGGAGCGGCGTCCCTCGGGTGACGCGGTCATCACGGGCTGGGGCACCATCGACGGACGAACCGTCTTCATCTTCGCCGAGGACTTCACCGTGTTCGGGGGCAGTCTGGGTGAGGTGGTCGCCAACAAGATCTGCAAAGTCATGGACCTGGCCATGGACACTGGCGCTCCCCTGATCGGGCTCAAGGATTCCGGAGGGGCCAGGATCCAAGAAGGAGTCGTCGCCCTCGACGGCTACGGCAAGATCTTCGCCCGCAACGTGAGGGCATCGGGAGTCATACCCCAGATCTCGGTCATCATGGGCCCATGCGCCGGTGGTGCCGTCTACTCCCCGGCCATCACCGATTTTGTCTACCAGGTGAACGGGTTCAGCCACCTTTTCATCACGGGACCCGATGTGATCAAGGCCGTGACCGGGGAAGACGTCAGCTTTGACACCCTCGGGGGGGCCCAGAGCCATGCAAGCATCTCGGGCGTCACCCACTTCGTCAGCGGCGACGAGCACCAGGCCCTCGAGGAGATCCGCTACCTCCTGTCGTTCCTTCCCCAGAACAACATGGAAGCACCCCCGTTCTTCACCCCGACCGACAGTCCCGACCGCATGGACGATGCCCTCACCTCAATCGTTCCCGATCTACCCAACCAGCCGTACGACATGCGCATGCTCATCGAGAAGGTCGTAGACGATGGGGAGTTCCACGAAGTGCACCAGCACTTCGCCCGCAACATCGTCGTCGGCTTCGCTCGAGTCGACGGTTACTCAGTGGGTGTCGTGGGCAACAACCCGGCCGTGCTCGCCGGCACGCTCGACATCGACGCATCGGTGAAGGGCGCCCGGTTCGTTCGGTTCTGTGATGCGTTCAACATCCCACTGGTCAGCTTCGTCGACGTGCCCGGGTTTCTTCCCGGCGTCGACCAGGAGCACGGTGGAATCATCCGCCACGGCGCCAAGCTCCTCTACGCCTACTGCGAGGCCACTGTGCCCCGCATCACGGTGATCACCCGCAAGGCATACGGCGGCGCCTACGTGGTCATGAACTCGCGATCCGTTGGGGCCGACGTGGTCTTCGCGTGGCCCACTGCGGAGATCGCCGTCATGGGAGCGCAGGGGGCGGTCAACATCATTCACCGTCGGGAGCTCTCCGAAGCCGAAGACCTCGAGACCCGGCGCGGCGAGCTGATCGAGGATTACGAAGGCCGCTTCGGCAACCCCTACACAGCCGCGGAACGTGGACTCGTCGACGAGGTCATAGAACCCAAGGAGACGAGACCCCGTGTGATTCAGGCACTCGAGATGCTGCGCACCAAGCGGCACAGCCTGCCTCCGAAGAAGCACGGCAACATCCCTCTCTAGCATGCCGGTCATGGATTCCGTGCTCGTGGCCAACCGCGGCGAGATCGCCGTGCGCGTCATCCGGGCCGCTCGGGAGATGGGCATACGGGCCATCGCCGTCTACTCGGAGCTCGATCGCGACTCCTGCCACGTCGAGATCGCAGACGAAGCGTGGAGCATCGGCCCCGCCCCGGCCGCCCAGTCCTACCTGAACGCCGATGCCATCCTCGAGGTGGCCAAGGAATCCAAGGCTGCGGCCATCCATCCCGGCTACGGGTTCCTCGCCGAGAACGCCGATTTCGCCAGACGCGTCTGCGACAGCGGCCTCATCTGGGTGGGGCCTCCCCCAAACGCCATCTCGGTCATGGGAGACAAGATCGCCTCACGGCGCGCCGCCGAAGGCGCCGGCGTCTCCGGGGTGCCGGGCACTCTCGAGCCCGTCCGCAGTGTCGACGACGCCAGGGCGGTCGCTCAAACATACGGGTTTCCCATCGCCATCAAGGCGGCCCACGGCGGCGGCGGCAAGGGGTTGCGCGTGGTGCAGGGCCCCGAGGGGATCGAGGACGCTTTCGAATCGGCGTGCCGCGAGGCCGACGCCTACTTCGCCAACCCCGAGGTCTACGTGGAGCGCTATTTGAAGCATCCCCGACACATCGAGGCGCAGATCATCTGCGACGCGCACGGGAGTGCCGTGTTCCTCGGCGAGCGGGACTGCTCTCTGCAACGGCGCCACCAGAAGCTCATCGAGGAGACCCCGTCGCCGGGAATGGGAGACCGTCTCCGCAAGGCGCTGGGCAAGGCGGCGATCGCCGTGGCCAAGGCAGCCGGATACACCAACGCCGGGACCGTCGAGTTCCTCCTCGACGGCGAAGGCAACTTCTACTTCCTCGAGATGAACACACGTCTCCAGGTCGAGCACACCATCACAGAGGCGGTCACAGGCATCGATCTGGTGCGGGAGCAGCTGCGCGTGGCCGCCGGCGAGAAGCTGGAACTCGATGCCGTGCAAAGCCGCGGGCACGCCATCGAGTTCCGCATCAACGCCGAGGACCCTGCGCGGGGCTTCCTGCCCACGCCGGGACGGATCGTCTCGTATCGGGAACCGGGCGGTTTCGGCGTGCGCGTCGACAGCGGCTACCGGGCCGGCTCGTCCATCAGCCAGTACTACGACAACCTCATCGCCAAGCTCGTTGTGTGGGGCCGCCATCGGGAAGAAGCCATCTCACGGGCTCGCCGGGCACTCGACGAGTTCGAGATCTCCGGCGTTCCGACGACGCTTCCCTTCCACCGTCTCGTACTCGACACGCCGGCATTCTTGGCCGGGACTCACCACACCAAGACGGTCGAGGAGGACCTCGACCTTTCCTCGATCACCCATCCGCCGACGGCAAGGCTCCCCGGAGAAGAAGAGAAGGCCGAGCGCACCATGACCGTGGAGGTGGGAGGACGCCGCTACGAAGTGCGGCTCTGGGCGCCGGAGATCCCGGCGCCGGCCCAGGCCGGCCGGAGGCCCCCGCCCCGGCGCCGCCCCCCCAAGCTCTCCCAGAGCCTGGACGCTTCGGCGTCCGAGGGCATAGTGGTGGCCCCGATGCAAGGGACCATCGTCAAGGTGCACCACCGCGCCGGCGAAGCAGTGGAGAAGGACGCTCCACTCTTCATCCTCGAAGCCATGAAGATGGAGAACGAGGTGCGCTCACCTTCGGCGGGCGAGATCGTGGATCTCCGGGTTCAGGCCGGAGACCGGGTGTCCGGCGGCCAGGTGCTCGCCATCGTGAGGTAGCCGCCGCCCCACCCGCAGCAACCGCTCTCCCCTTTTCACAGGCGGAATCACGCGTCTGCGAATAGCCTTCGGGCCGAAGCGGACCGGGAGTGGGACACATGGATCCCCTGATCGTGGCTCGGTGGCAGTTTGGGATCACCACCGTGTACCACTTCCTCTTCGTGCCTCTCACCATCGGCCTCGCCCTCTTCGTGGCTTTTCTCGAGACCCTCTACGTCCGCACCAAGGACCCCAAATACCTGCGAGCTACCAAGTTCTGGGGCAAGCTGTTCCTGATCAACTTCGCCGTCGGCATCGTCACCGGCATCGTGCAGGAGTTCCAGTTCGGCATGAACTGGTCCTCGTACTCACGATACGTCGGCGACATCTTCGGCACGCCGCTTGCGCTCGAGGGCCTGCTCGCGTTCTTCCTCGAATCCACGTTCATCGGCCTGTGGATCTTCGGGTGGAAACGCCTGTCGCCCCGGCAGCATCTCCTCACCGCATGGATGGTCTCGATCGGCACGATCATCTCGGCCTTCTGGATCCTCGCCGCCAATGCCTGGATGCACAATCCCGTCGGCTACACCATCAACACGGAGACGGGCCGCGCCGAGCTCGTCTCCTTTCTCGATGTGCTCGCCAACCCGGTCGCCTGGGCCCATTTCTTTCACACGATCCTCGCCGCAGTCCTCACCGCAGCCATCCTCGTGCTGGCGGTCAGCTCCTGGCACCTCCTGCGCCGTAACCAGGAATCGGTCTTCCGCGCCTCGGCTGCCCTGGCCTCCGTGGTCACACTCGTGACTGCGCTTGGGGTCGTCGTCAGCGGTCACATCCAGGGCCAGATCACCGCCGAGAAGCAGCCGATGAAACTGGCCGCCACCGAAGCCCTCTGGGAAACGGAACAGCCCGCCGCCTTCTCGTTGATCGCCATCATCGACGAGCAAGGAGGCCGGAACAGCTTCGACATCAAGGTGCCCCGGCTGCTCAGCTTCCTGGCCACGAGCTCGTTCGATGCCGAGGTCAGGGGCATCAACGACATCCAGGCCGAGTACCAGGAGCTGTACGCCGACCGGTACGGCGAGGACGCCGATTACATCCCGCCGGTCACAGTGGTCTACTGGTCGTTCCGGCTCATGGTCGCGGCGGGCACGGCCCTCGTCGCCATCGGCGCTCTGGGCACCTACTTGTCATGGAGACGGCGCCTCGGCGAGGTCCGCTGGTTCCACAGGATCGCCCTGTGGTCCGTGGGACTGCCCGTGGTCGCGAACCTCCTCGGCTGGATCGTCACCGAGATCGGACGACAGCCCTGGGCGGTTCAGGGACTCCTGCGGGTCGAAGAATCGGTGTCGCCGTCCGTTAGCGGCGCCACCATGTTCATGACGCTTCTCGGATTCACAGTGCTCTACGGAGCGCTCGCCGTCGTGGACGTCTACCTGGTGTCGAGATACGCACGAGCCGGAGCCGCCGAGGAGACGACACCCGACGAAGTCGGCGCCGCGCTGGCCTACTAGGAGGAGGACGGGATGATCAACTGGGACCTCAACTCCCTGTGGTTCCTCATCATTGCCGTCCTCTGGATCGGGTACTTCTTCCTCGAGGGTTTCGATTTCGGCGTGGGCGCCTTGCTTCCCCTGATCGGCAGGGACGATCTCGACCGCCGTGTCCTGGTCACCACCATCGGGCCGCTGTGGGACGGCAACGAGGTATGGCTCATCGTCGCCGGCGGCGCCACCTTCGCCGCCTTTCCCGAGTGGTACGCCACCCTGTTCAGCGGCTTCTACCTGCCGCTGTTCCTCATCCTCGTGGCCCTCATCCTGCGCGGCGTCGCCTTCGAGTTCCGGGCCAAGGGCACACGGCCGGAGTGGCGCGCCTGGTGGGACCGGGCCATCGTCTTCGGCAGCGTGTTGCCCGCCTTCCTCTGGGGCGTCGCTTTTGCCAACATCGTGCGCGGCGTGCCCATCGATGCCGCCGGAGAGTATGTGGGCAACCTGCTCAATCTGCTCAACCCCTATGCCCTTCTCGGCGGAGCGACCACCCTCGTGCTGTTCACTCTCCACGGAGCGGTGTTCATCACATTGAAAACCGAAGGGGGCATCAACGAGCGGGCCCAACGCTATGCCGGCGGCCTGACCGTGCCGGCGGCGCTGCTGCTCATCGCGTTCCTCGGCTGGACCTGGGGCGAGAGGCTCGGCCTCGACAATGCCGCAGCAGATCTCCTGCCCGCCGGAGCGGTGCTCGGCTTCGCCATTGCCGCCGTGGCCGCCGCCGGGCTTTGCGTGATCTTCGCCCGGCGCCGCCGCTGGGGCTGGGCCTTCGGGGCCACCGGGCTTACCATCGTGCTCGCCGTGGTCACGATCTTCGTCACCCTGTACCCCCGCGTGATGCCGTCGAGCATCGACCCCGCCTACTCCCTCGACGTCTACAGCGCCGCTTCGACCAGTGCCACGCTCCGGCTCATGTCGTGGATGGCGCTGGTGTTCTTCCCCGTCGTGCTCGCCTATCAGGCCTGGTCCTACTGGGTGTTCAGGAAGCGGACCAGCAGGGAGAGCCTCTCCGCCTCCACGGCGTGAGACTGCCGGCCGGCTCTCGACGCGCCGTCGACTTGCGCCTGTTTCGTATCGGCCCCTCCCCGCGCTGCAGCCTGGCTGCTTCAGCGGCGATCGGGCTGGTCTCCACCGCCCTCGTCATCGCCCAGGCCCTTCTGCTGGCCCACATCATCGCCGGCGCCTTCCATGGAAGCGGCCTCGACGATCTGACCACTCCGCTGGACCTCCTGCTGGCCGTGGCCGCCGGACGCGCCGTCCTCGCTTGGGGCTCGGAGGTCGTGGCCCATCGCAGCGGCGCCGGCGTCCAGTCGGCACTGCGGCGGGCCGCCCTGAGCCGGGCCATCGAGAACACGGCGGGGAACCCAGGGGCGATCGCCGCCGCGGCCGGACGGGGCATCGAAGCGCTGCAGGCCTACTTCGGGCGCTTCGTTCCCGCCCTCATTCTCGCCGCCATCGCTCCCGCGGCGGTTGTCGGCTGCATGTTCCCGCTGGACCTTTGGTCCGGTGTCATCGTTCTCGTGACCCTCCCCCTCATCCCGGTATTCGCCGCCCTGATCGGCGCCGCCACCCGGGCCCGAGTTGCTCGTCGTTGGCAGGCCTTCACCGACCTCAGCGCCGGCTTCGTGGAAGCCGTGCGGGCCCTTCCGACACTCAAGGTCTTCGGCCGTAGCCGTGAACACCTGGCCGTCTTCACCGAGCTCGCCGACCGCCACCGCCGTGAGACCATGGGCACGCTTCGCCTTGCCTTCGTCTCGGCTCTGGCGCTTGAGCTGGTGGCCACGATCTCTGTGGCCGTCGTCGCCGTCGCCGTCGGCCTGCGGGTTCTCGGCGGCGGCCTGGAGCTCGAGGCCGCCCTGGCCGTTCTCATCTTGGCCCCGGAGGCCTACCTGCCGCTGCGCAGGGTTGCCGCCGGTTTCCACTCCGCGGCCGAGGGAGTCGAGGCGGCGTCGCGGCTCCTCGACGACATCGAAGCGCGGGCGACGTCGCCGGCGCCATCGGGGACGGCGGTCCCTTCGGCGCCCGTCCCCATAGTCCTCGACACCGTTTCCGTCTCCTTCGCCGGCAGGGACACGCCGGCGCTCGACGGCGTCTCCCTACGTGTCGAGCCGGGAGAGTATCTGGCCGTTGCCGGGCCCACCGGGTCGGGCAAGAGCACGATGCTCGGCCTCATTCTCGGGCTGGTGGCCCGCGATCGTGGTGGGATCGAGATCGATGGAGTGGCCATCGAGGACATCGATCTGCCCGCACTTCGCCGCTCGATGGCCTGGGTGCCCCAAGACCCGCACCTGTTTGCCGGCAGTATCGCCGACAACGTTCGATTCGGCAGACCCGAAGCAGACGAGCATGAGGTGAGGACGGCGCTGGAAAGGGCCGCCGCCGGTTTCGTACGCGACCTGCCCGCGGGCATCCACACCGCCGTTGGTGAGCTGGGTGCCCGGTTCTCCGCCGGTGAGAGGACGCGCATCGCCCTGGCCCGCGCCTTGGTCCGCCGAGCCCCCCTGCTCCTGCTCGACGAGATCACCGCCCACCTGGACCCGCTCACCGAGCTCACAATCCTCGATGCCCTCGACGACCTGCGCCATGGCTGCACCATCGTCGCCGTGGCCCATCGGCCCGCGCTGGCGGCGAGGGCCGACCGGGTGCTCCATCTCGAGGCGGGAAGGGTGGTGGGCCTGTGATTGGCTTCCTCTCGCTGCTGCGTGGAGTGCGGGGCCGCCTCGCCATTGCCGTCCTTTCTGGGGCGGGCACGGTGGCCGCCGGAGCCGGCCTACTCGCAACCGGCGCCTACCTGATCGTGCGGGCCGACCTGCGTCCACCGATCCTCGAGCTGACCGTGGCCATCGTCGGGGTGCGGTTCTTCGGCATCTCCCGGGCGGCGCTGCGCTACCTGGAGCGCCTGTCGTCCCATGACGCCGCTCTGCACCTCGTCGCCCGTCTCCGGACCCGCGCCTATGCAGCCACCGAGCGTCTCTCGCCGGCCGGGCTCGCCGACGAGAGAGCCGGAGACCTTCTCAGCCGGGTTGCCGACGATCTCGAGGAGCTCCAGTCCGCGCTCATCCGCGCCGTGCTGCCGGTGCCGGTGACCACCCTGACTGTTGCAGCCGCAGCCGCCACGGCCACCGCCGTGCTCCGCGACGCCGGCGCCGTCTTCGTCGTGGCCGCCGTCGTGACCACCACCGCCGCCGGCGCCCTCACCATCGCGGCGGCGGCGGCCTACGGCCGGCTTCTCGCCCCGGTGCGCTCCGAACTCGCCGTAGCCGTGCTGGACATCGTGGAAGGGGCACGGGAAGCCATGGTCTTCGGCCGCGCGGAGGCACTGCTCGCCGCGGCCGACGACGCGGATTCACGTCTCACCGGCCTCTTCCGGCGGTCGGCCTGGGTGACCGGCTTGGGATCGAGCCTCGTCGCTCTGGGAACGGGCGTCACGGTCTGGCTCATTCTGCGCCTTGGGATCGAAGCGGCCTCCGGCGGCGCCATGGATCCCGTACTCCTCGGGGCGCTCGCCATGCTGGTGCTCGCCGCCTTCGAGCCGGTGGCTCTTCTCCCCTCGGGTCTCTCCGGCCTCGAATCGGGCATCGACGCGGCCCGCCGATTCCGTGACCTCGAGCAGGCGCCGGCACCCGTCGCCTCACCCGACCGGCCCCTGCCCCTTCCGAGCGATCCGACCGTGCGGCTCGAAAGTGTTCGGCTGCGGCACTTCGCCTCGGGGCCATGGGCTCTCTATGACGTGGACCTCGATCTCCGGCCCGGATCCCGAGTAGCCCTCGTCGGTGAGAGCGGTGCGGGCAAGTCGACCGTGGCGCAGGCGCTTCTTCGCCTGCGTGAAATCGACGGCGGCAGCTACCGAATCGGCGGCGTCGACGCCAGACGCCTCCGGCCCGAAGACGTGCGCAGGATCGTCGGCCTGGCCGGCGAGGAGGCGTACCTGCTTCCGGGCACCCTGGGATCCAACATCCGCCTGGGCCGCCCCGACGCCGCAGCCTCCGACATCGAGGCCGTCCTCGCCGCGACCTGCCTCACCTCTTGGGTGGAGTCGCTGCCCGCGGGCCTCGACACGCCGGTGACCACCGGTCGGGTATCCGGTGGAGAGAGGCGCCGTATCGCGCTGGCCCGGGCCCTGCTCGCCGAGTTCACCGTCCTCGTGCTGGACGAGCCCACGGCCGGGCTCGACACCACCACGGCCGCGGCCGTCATGGAGAACGTGCTCGATGCGGCCGGCCCTCGCTCTGTGCTCCTGATCACTCACAGCCCTGCGGGCTTGGAACGAATGGACGAGATCCTGGTGCTGGAAGACGGCCGCGTCGTCGAACGCGGCACCCACGCCGAGCTCCTCGAACGTGGGCCCAGGTACGCCGCCTTCCAAGACGCCCGCCACGGCGACGGCTGACACGGAAGGCTCTCACCCCGCCGCCGACGGCCTCCGAAAGAAGGACATCTAGGGCCGGCCGAGGCGGTAGCGTACGGCGGTTGCCACTCCTCCTACGGACATAGGCTCCCGGGCCGATGCCGTGGAAAGAGAGGGCATTCGACGCCGAGCCTGCCCATCTCGGCCCGCACCGTGGGCACCGGCCAGGAGAGAGGTGAGGATGACACCGCGGAAGCTGATCATCATCGGCGCCGCCGGACGGGACTTCCACAATTTCAATACCCGCTACCGGGACGACACCGGATACGAGGTCGTTGCCTTCACGGCGACGCAGATCCCCGAGATCCAGGGAAGGTGTTACCCGCCGGAGCTGGCCGGTGAGCGCTACCCAGACGGGATCCCCATCCTCTCCCAACACGATCTGCCCAGCCTCATCGAGCAACTCGGAGTCGACGAGTGCGCCTTCTCCTACAGCGATGTCTCCTACGACCATGTGATGGGCGTCGCGGCCATCGTCCAGGCGGCCGGTGCCTCCTTCACACTCCTCGGGCCCGCCGACACTCAGCTCAAGAGCAGCAAGCCGGTTGTCGCGGTGTGCGCCGTGCGCACCGGAAGCGGCAAGAGCCAGACCTCGCGCCGGGTCATCGAGATCCTGATGAAACGTGGGCTCGCCGTCGTCGCCATACGTCATCCCATGCCGTACGGGGATCTGGCCGCACAACGGGTGCAGCGATTCGCCGAGCTGGCGGATCTCGACCGGTACCACTGCACCATCGAGGAGATGGAAGAGTACGAGCCTCACCTGGTCCGGGGCAACGTGGTCTATGCCGGCGTCGACTACGAGATGATTCTGCGCAACGCAGAGGTGGACCCGGCCGGCTGCGACGTCATCGTGTGGGACGGGGGTAACAACGACTTCTCGTTCCTTGCGCCCGACCTGCAGATCACCGTCACCGACCCCCACCGAGCCGGCCACGAGCTGCGCTACTACCCGGGCGAGGTGAACCTGCGAACGGCCGATGTCGTGGTGATCAACAAGGTCGACAGTGCCCCTCCCGAGGGCATCGCCGAGGTGCGAGCGAACGTGGCCCGGCTCAACCCGAAGGCCCTCGTCGTCGAAGCTGCCTCCACGGTGCGTATCGACGATCCCGGCATGGTCGCCGGCAAGCGGGTTCTGGTGGTCGAAGACGGCCCCACCCTCACCCACGGTGGGATGGAGACCGGCGCCGGCGTCGTCGCCGCCCGCATGTCCGGCGCGGCCGGCCTGGTGGACCCCAGGCCATTCGCCGTGGGAACCATCGCCGACACCTTCGCCGCCTATCCCTCCGTTGGCCCCGTGCTGCCGGCAATGGGATACAGCAACGACCAGCTCAGCGACCTGGAACAGACCATCGCCGCCGCCGACGCCGACGCGGTGGTGGTCGGGACGCCCATAGACCTCGCCCGGGTGGTGAGGATCGACAAGCCTCATACGAGGGTGCACTACGACCTGGAGGAGATCGGCAGCCCCAACCTGGCTGAGATCCTCACCAGGCTGATCGAGCTGGATCCGCCGGGTCGGGCGAGCAGCTAGTCGGCGGCCTCCGCCACACTCTCCGCCAGGGAGGGGTGCACCATGAGGGTGCTCAGCAGCACATCGGTGCGCAGGCCCCCCTGAACCGCCAGCGCCAGCATCCCGATCAGTTCACTGGCGTGGTGACCCACGATGGTGCCGCCGAGCACCACGTGGGTGGCGGGGTCACTGATCACCTTCACAAAGCCGCGCGGGCTGGCCTGGATGAGCGAGCAGGGATTGGTGGAGAACGACGCCTTGGTGACCCGGACCTTGCGGCCCTCCGCAGCGGCGCCGGCCTCCTCCAGTCCGACCGAGGCGATCTCGGGCTCCGTGAAGATGGCCTGAGCCGCCTGCCGCAGATCCACCGGCTCCACCGGGAGCCCGACGACATGACGGCCCGCCACCCGGCCCTGCGCCATCGCCACAGACGAGAGCGGCAGCCGACCGGTGACGTCGCCGGCGGCGTAGATCGTGGGCACACTGGTGCGCTGATACTCGTCGACGGGGACATAGGCGCCGTCCGTGTCCACGCCGGCCGCATCGAGGCCCAGATCGGTCGTGTTCGGCGCCAGGCCCACGGCCAGCAGCGCATGCGAGCCGCGCACCACCCGGCCATCTTCTATATGGACCACGGCGCCGTCGCCCTCGGGGCGCGCCGCGTCGGCACGAGCGCCTTTGAGCAGCACCACCCCGCGTGCCAGCAACTCCTCCTCCAGCACCGCGGCAGCCTCCGGGTCGCGACGCGAGAGCACCTGCTGGCGGCTCACCAGCAGGGTGACTCGGGACCCCAGGCTCGAGAAGATGTGAGTCAGCTCGACGCCGCTGGCGCCCGACCCGATCACCACCAGGTGCTCGGGAAGCCGGGGCAGCCGGTAAGCATGCCTGGTAGTCAGCACCCGCTCGCCGTCGACCTCCGCCCACCCGGGGACCTTGGGCACCGAACCGGTGGCAAGAAGCGCAACGTCGAAAGGTAACTCGACGCCGCCGTCCGCCGTCTCGGCAACTGCGGTGCCGGGCCCGGTGAGTCGCCCCCGGCCCCGCACGATCTCCACTCCCCGTGATTCCAGCAGCCCGGTCAGAGCGGCGATCAGACGGGTGGCGATGGACTCGCGGCGCTCGGCGAGCCGGGCCATGTCGACGTTCAGGTCACCCAGATCGGCAAAGCCCAGGTGCCCGCTGGCACGCACACTGGCCAGGCGCATCGAGCTGGCAACGAAAGCTTTGGAGGGAATGCAGTCGAACAGGTGGGCGGCGCCGCCCACGACGTCGTTCTCCACCAAGGTGACCTTGGCGCCCTCGGCGGCGGCGATGGCGGCCGCCGTGTTGCCCGCCGGCCCTCCGCCGATGACGACGAAGTAACGCTCCGTGCTCATGTCAAGGGACGGTAGCGCCCAAACACGCCCACGAGAACGTCGGAGACCTCGCCGAGGGTGGCCCCGCGCCCCAGGGCCGCCTTCATCGGGTACAGCAGGTTCTCGGTACCGGCCGCCGCCCGGCGCACCTCACCGAGAGCGGACTCGACTGCGGCCCCGTCCCGCCGGGCTCGCAGCTGGACGAGACGCTCGATCTGCCGGCGTTCGACTTCGGGATCGGCGGCGAGCCCTGGGATCTCGCTCTCTTCGTCTTCCACGAAGCAGTTCACCCCAACCACCACCGCCTCCCCCCTCTCGATCTCCTGCGCCTGTCGGTAGGCGGCGTCCTCGATCGAGTGCTGGACGAGCCCTCCCTCGACCGCGGCGACGGCGCCGCCGGCGGCGTCGATCTCGGCAAGGATTCGCATGGCTTCGGCCTCGACCCGATCAGTGAGCCATTCCACGTAGTAGGAGCCGGCAAGAGGATCAACCGTGTCGGGGATCCCGGTCTCGTGGGCGATGACCTGCTGGGTGCGCAGAGCCAGGGTCGCCGCCTCCTCCGTGGGAAGACCAACCGCCTCGTCGTACGAGTTGGCGTGCAGTGACTGCGTCCCTCCGAGCACTGCTGAGAGCGCCTGCAATGTGGTGCGGACCACGTTCATTTCCGGCTGCTGGGCGGTGAGCGTGCTCCCCGCCGTCTGGGTGTGGAAGCGCATACGCCAGGAAGCCTGGTCCAAGGCGCCGACTCGCTCCCGCATGAGCCTCGCCCACATGCGCCGAGCCGCCCGGAACTTGGCGATCTCCTCGAAGAAGTTGCGATGGCTGTTCCAGAAGAAGGAGATCCGGGCCGCGACGTCGTCCACGGACAGGCCCGCGTCCCGTACCGCCTCTACGTAGGCAAGGCCGTTGGCCAAAGTGAAGGCGATCTCCTGGGCGGCCGTCGCCCCCGCCTCTCTGATGTGGTATCCGCTGATCGAGACGGTGTTCCAGGAAGGAAGCTCGGCCCCGCAATAGGCGATCAGATCGGTGACGAGCCGCATCGACGGGCGCGGCGGGTAGATGTAGGCACCCCGCGCCGCATACTCCTTGAGGATGTCGTTCTGCACCGTGCCCCTGATGCGATCCGGCGGCACCCCCTGCCCCTCTGCAACGATCTGATAACAGAGCAGCAGCAGGGCCGCGGTGGCATTCGCGGTCATCGAGGTCGAGACCTCTCCGAGTGGTATGCCCTCGAAGAGCCGCTTCATGTCGCCCACCGAATCCACGGCCACCCCTACCTTGCCCACTTCACCGGCGGCAAGGGAATCGTCGGAATCGAGGCCCATCTGGGTGGGAAGGTCGAACGCCACGGAGAGACCGGTCTGCCCCGCCTCCAGAAGGGCGCAAAAACGCTCATTCGTCGCCTCGGCGCTGCCGAAACCTGCGTACTGGCGTATGGTCCAGAGCCGGCCCCGGTACATGGTCTGGTGCGGACCCCGCGTGAAGGGGTACTCGCCGGGATCGCCGAGAGCCACCTCGTAACGCCAGCCACCGAGGCGATCCGGACCGTACGCGACGTCGATCTCGATGCCGCTGGAAGTGCGGCGAGGAACATCGGAATCTTGGTGCATCAGTACACTGTCGAAGGCCGCATGCTACCCGGGGAACCGGGCGGCCTCCCCGGACGTCGAACCAGGTAGCGGTCTATGGATGTCTCCATTCACAGGGCCGAGAGACAGGAGCGCCGGGGCCGGCGCTTTATCTCGTTCGCCATTCTCGTCGCCCTGGTCATCATCTCGTCGTCGTGGTTCGGCCTCTTCGCCTACCTGGGGGCCAACACGGCATACGGCACCGTTCAAGATCTGGAGGCCTATTGGCTCCCGGACACGGATTCTTCCGCGCTGGCCCTGCCCGACCTGTCCAGGCTCTCGGAGGTCTACACCGCCGACGGGGTGCTCCTGGGCGAGCTGACCGAACGCAACAGCCAGCCGGTGCTATTCGATGAAATCCCCGAGCTGGTGATCAACGCCGTGCTCGCCGCCGAGGACGCCGAGTACTGGCAGCACCCGGGTTACGACTTCTACGCCATCGTGCGGGCGCTCGCCTCCAACGTCCAAGGTGGCGCCGCCACCCAGGGCGGTTCGACGATCACCCAACAGGTGGTGAAGCAGAACTTCGTGGGCAGCGAACCCACACTGATGCGCAAGGTTCACGAAGCCGTCTACGCCGTGGCGCTGGAGAATCGGTACTCGAAGGAGCAGATCCTGGAGTACTACCTGAACTCGGTGTACTTCGGGGCCAACGCCTACGGGGTGAAAGCGGCCGCCCAGGAGTACTTCGGCAAAGACCTGGACGAGCTGACCATCGCCGAGGCGGCGGCCTTGGCCGTACCCATCCGCAACCCCACCCTGTACAGCCTGCGCAGCGACAGCGACATTTCCATTCGCGCCCGCAACCGGGTCATCGACGAGATGGTCCAGGAGGAGTTCATCACCACCGAGGAAGGCGAGGCGGCCAAGCGCGAGCCGCTGGAGACCGTCCCGCACCGAGAGTTCGAGCAGCTGGCCCCGCTCGTGCTGATCGCGGCCAAGGACGAGGTGCTCAACGACCCCCAGTACGGCCTCGGGGACTCCTACCTGGAGCGCAAACGGTCCCTGTTCGGATGCCCGGCCGAAGACACGGAGTGTGAGGGCGGCGGCGGTCTCAGGATCTACACCACCGTCGACTACTCGCTGCAGGTGCAAGCCCAGGCACTGCTCCAATCTTGGTTCCCACCGGGTGAGGGCGGCCCCACCGGCGCCATCGCCATGGTCGACAACGAGACAGGCGGCACCGTCGTCATGGCTTCGGGGCTCAAGTTCGGTGAGGACATCGAAGCCGGCCAGCGCACCTACGACATTGCCACCAAGGGTCGCCGCAACCCGGGCTCGGCCTTCAAGGTGTTCGGCCTTGTCGCCGCCCTGGAGCAAGGCATCACCCTCAACTCATGGTGGTGGGACGAGTCGCCGCAGGAGCTCGAGATCCCCGGCTCGCCGGACTGGGATTGCAGGGGCGGCCTCGCCGACGGCAGCATCCGCACCCTTGAGAGAGCGCTCATCGCCTCGACCAACGTCGTGTTCTGCCAGCTCTCGCTGGCAGTGGGACCGGAGAACATCGTCGAAGTCGCTCATCGGATGGGCATTCAGTCGCCGCTGGGCGCCGTTCCTGCGATCGTGCTCGGGGCCCAGGCGGTGACGCCACTCGAGATGGCTTCGGCGTTCTCGACACTGGCCAACTACGGCGAAAGGGTCGACAACTACCTCATCGAGCGCATCGAGGACGCCGACGGCAACGTGATCTACCAGCACCAGACGCAGCACACCCAGGTGCTCGACCCTGCTCTCAGCGCCGCGGTGGTCAACACCATGGAGAAGGTGGTGACCAGCGGCACCGGGACCTCAGCCTGGATCGGACGGCCTCAGGCGGGCAAGACGGGAACACACGAAAACCACACCGACGTCTGGTACATCGGTTTCATTCCCCAGTACACGACCTCGGTCTGGGTCGGTTTCCCCGACAGTCAAGTGGAAATGCGCAATCTCGTGATCAACGGCGTCTACCAGGACTTGGCCTGGGGCGGGAGCGTGGCCGCGCCCATATGGCGCGACTTCATGAACATCGTCACCGAGGATCTGCCCGTGGCCGACTTCCCCCCCGACCCGGACGGAGTATCGCTCTACTACCAGACCCCCTCAGAAGAGGTTCCCGACGTGATAGGCATGGAACTCGAGGACGCCACCGAGGAGATCTACAAGGCCGGCTTCCTCTTCGACATCGAGTACGTGAACTCCGATGAGCCGAGGGACGATGTCGTCGGACAGGATCCCGAGTCGCCGCAGAAGCTCAGACAGGGCACCGCGATGACCATCGAGGTCTCGAACGGGCTGTCACCCACAACCGCGATGCCCGACCTCGTCGGCCTGGACAGTGCGGCCGCCGTCACCGCGCTCCAGAACCTCCGCAATGAGACCGGCATCGAGTTCTCCTGGACCCTCCAGCCCCGGACGGTCACCGATCCGGCCCAAGACAACCAGGTGGTGTCCACCACACCGCGGGCGGGACGCGACATCACCAAGGACACGACCATCGTCGTGCGCTACGGCGTATACGAGGAACCTACCTAGTTCTTCGCGACCTCTTGCGCCGTTATTGCATTTAGTTCACATTAATTGTATGTAGATACTGTGAACTCTGCAGCGCTCGGGTCCCTCCGTCTAGATGCTCGTCCTCCCATCGAGATGGACACCGCGCCAGCCCCGGGCGCTGCAGAGGCCCTCCGTCCCACCGCCGTCCCCCGGCCCTGGATCAAACCGCTGCTCCTCCCCTCCGACCGGCGGCTCGCCGATCACGCTCCCGACGATCCCGCGGTGCGCCGCTACTGGACCGCCGTCATCGGCCCAGGCGCCGTCGCCGACCTGCTGCGACTCATCTCGGCGGCCGTAGGCGGCAGGTCTCTGAGGAGGCCGCTCCATCTGCAGGTGCTGCTCCGCGAGGACCTCGTGCAGCGCAGCGGAGGCTCGTTCCTTGTGAGACGCCGGGTGCCGGCCCTGTCCGAGGGCCAGCAGCGGCGCCTCTCTCCCCGCCTGCGTGCCGAATACCGCATGGTGCTGGAGGCCTGAGAACGCCCACCTCCCGGCCCCGCCTACCATCATCTCGTGCAATCGATCGAATCGGCCGCCGTCGTGCTGCGCGGCAAGGAACGAATCCTCGTGTTCACCGGCGCCGGGATATCCACCGAATCGGGGATACCCGACTTCCGCGGCCGCAATGGCGTCTGGACCCGCGTCGATCCCGCCGAATTCACCATCGACAAGTACCTGAGGAACCCGGATACCCGGAGACGCTCGTGGCAAATGCGCCTCGAGTCGGGAACGCTGACGGCCAAGCCGAACAAGGCTCACCGAGCCGTGACCAGGCTGTGGCGCAGCGGGCGCATGCTGGCCTGTGTGACTCAGAACATCGACGGCCTGCACCAAAAAGCCGGGCTCCCCACCCAGGCACTCGTTGAGCTCCACGGCAACGCCCACGTGGCTCGCTGCGTCGGCTGCGGCGACCGCCAGCCCACTGTGGACGTCGTGACCCGAGTGCAGGCCGGCGAGGATGACCCTTCGTGCCTGCTGTGCGGAGGAATCCTCAAGATCGACGTCGTGTTCTTCGGCGAGATGCTGCCCCCGGCCGCCACCGACCTCGCTTATGCCCTCGCTTCCCAGGCCGACGCCGTCGTCGCCGTCGGCTCGACCCTCTCGGTGTTTCCCGCCGCGCAGATTCCGCTCGAGGTTGCACAGGCCGGCCATCCCCTCGTCATCCTCAACATCGGCCCCACCGCCTTCGACGACCTCGCCGCCGCCCGCATCGAGGCACCGGCGGGCAAAGCGCTGCCGGCGTTGGTCTCCGCTCTCACCTGAGCGGTTGCGCGAACCGCCGAGCGGCTGCGCCGCTCTCAAGGCCTGCATCTCGATGCCGATCCACTCCCCATGTGGCTCGGCTACTCGAAGCGGCTGCGCCGCCGTCGAACACGCCGGCGGCGCCTGGTCGTCGTCGCCGTAGCAACGGCGCTGGCCGCGGCCGTTCTGCCTTCGGTTGTCGTCACTGCCGCCGGCGGCGAGACGGTCTTCACTTTTGAGGGCGGCGGCTACGGCCACTCCGTGGGCATGAGCCAGTTCGGCGCCTACGGCATGGCCCTCGATGGCTACTCCTGGCAGGACATCGTCACCCACTACTACACAGGGGCCACCGTCGGCGACATCGATCCCGACCTCGCCCGGCAGCCCGTGTGGGTGAACCTGCTTCAGGACCAAACCAGCCTCGCACTCACGGTCGTCGCCACCGGATCCGGCGGTGCCGATCCAGCCGTATTTACCCTTGGGACCAGAAGCCTCGAGGCCGCCGTCGGACAGACCGTTTTGATCGAGCACCTCGGCAACAACACATGCAGAGCCACCGGACCACAGGGCAGAATTCAGGGACCGTGCTCCATCGACATCGAGTGGGACGGTTGGGAGGCCTGGCCGTCGACGGCCCTCCAGGTGAACGGCTGCAGCTTCCCCGACTGGAATTCTCCGAGCGGCACGGTATGGCGCCCCTGCCGCTACGCCCGCGGCACACTGCACGTCCGGCCCGACGACACCAGCCAGGCTTTCCACCTCTCCGTCGAGATCGGCATCGAGGACTACGTGCTCGGCATCTCCGAGAGTCCCTACTACTGGGGGTCCAACGGCGGCATGGAGGCGCTGAAGGCACAGGCCGTCGCCGCCCGCTCTTATGCGCTGCACCGGGCGATCGTCCGCGGCGCGCCCTCGGCCCGGCCCTGGTGCTGGTGCAACCTGTACGACACCACCAGCGACCAGTTCTACGTCGGCTGGGGCCACGGTCGCGCCGAGTGGATCGAAGCGGTGGCCGCCACCGAGGGAAAAGTGCTCTATCACCCGGACGACACCTGGGGCGGTGAGCGGATTCCCATCGAGGCCTTCTACTCGTCGAGCACGTTCGGCTGGACCGAGGATTCCGAGCACGGCTTCACCGGGTACGTCCCCTACCTGCGCGCCGTGGACGACCACTGGAGCCTCCTGCCCGAGGCGGGCAACCCCTACGGCCGCTGGAGTGCCAGCTTCACCGCTTCCGAGCTTGCCGCCAGCCTGCCCGGCCTCAGGACCGTCACCGGAGCCGAGATCACCGCCTGTTCGGAGACCGGCGCCGCCTTGGAGATCACCTTCACCGGGGAGGGCGGTCCCGTGGCCTTCCCCACCCGGGAGCTGCGCTGGCGACTCGGGCTGCGGTCGATGCAGATAATCAACGTGGGGGCCCCGCCGCCCAACGGTGCCGCCTGCCCAGGACCGGCTACAACCGGCACCGGAGCCGTCACACTCGCCGGCCTCTCGATCGACGACGACAACGCCGAGGACAGCCGCGGGGACGGCGACGGCGTCGCCGAGTGCGGCGAGCTCACCGAGGCATACACGATCCTGCGCAACGGGGGCCCTTCCCTCACCGGCGTCACCGCCACACTGCAGTCGAACGACCCCTACGTTTCGATCGTATGGAATACCACATCCGCCTACCCGAACCTGGCCCGAGACGCCACCGCCGCCAACCTCGCCGACTGGGACCTCGCCGTCTCGGCATCCACCCCAAACGGGCACGTGGCCGACCTCTCGCTCGAGGTAGCGGCCGGCGACGCCGGCCCCTGGACGATACCGGTGCCGTTCCCCGTATCTTGCCGGGTCGAGTCCCAAGCGCAGGGCCACTTTGTCCTCCTCGACGACGTAAACGGCAACGGCCAGGCCGAAGCCGCAGTGGCCTACACCCGCGGAGGAGCGATCCGCCTGTTCGTCGAAGACGCCGCCGGGCGCGTCTCGGCGACGCGAGTCGGTCCCAAGAGATTCGAGCTGGTCGACATAACCACGGTGCCCAATTTCGCCGGCTCTTCCGCCGACGAGGTAGCCGTGTTGCTGGCCGCAGACGGTGAGGCACGCGTCGTCGTCGTCGACCCACTCACCGGAGAGAAGTTGACCACAATTCGGCTCCCCAACCAGAGCACCTTCCTCGACATCGAAGCGGTGCCATCGGTGGGCGGCACGGCGGCGCCGGAGCTGGCCCTGCTCACGCAGGGGACCGACGGCAAGGCGCGTGTGATCCTGCGAGACGCCTTCTCGAGAAGGCGCCTCGGCAACGTGGAGGTCGACGCCGCCGAGGCCGTCGACCTCGAAGTCCTTCCCGGCCCGGCCCTCGCAGTGCTGGAACGAGCGGGCCGGAGGAACCGAGTCGTGATTCGCGACGCCACCACCCACGAACTCGTGCGCAAGGTGAACTTCGGCTTCACCACAAGCCTCACCGTAATGGATCTCGAAGCCGTGCCGCTGGCCGACGGATCACAGCATTTGGCCGTCGCCGCCGAGCGCGGAGACGGCACGGTCATAGTGATCACAAAACGAGCCGCCGACGGCGCCCTGATCAGCCGCGTGCGAGCCCGCGGTCTCGCCACGGTCACCGACCTGGGCCTGCTCCTAGGCGACGGCTCCGCACCGGTGCTCGGCGTGCTCGGTGACCGGGGGGACGGCAATTCCGTCATCGTGCTCGTCGACCCGGCCACCCGGAACGTGCTTCGCCCCTCCCCGTTCCCGGCTGGCGCCGACGCCCGCGAGCTGTCGATGGCTCCCGGGCTCATAGGCTCACTCGGGTCCGGCACCGGCACGAAGCTCAGAATCACCTTGCGCTACTGCGCCGACGGGACCTCGGCGGGGTCGTTACTCGTGCCGTAGCGGCCGGCGATTACCATGCCTGGCCGGCGCCGCACTCGTCCCGCCGCTCCCACCATGGCAGGCATCAGCACGCGATCGCACGGCGAGATCTCCGGCACCACCTACATGGTGGTGGGGACCCTCGTCGCCGCCGTCGGCGCCTATCTCTTCCAGCTCATCGTCGGCCGCGTGCTCGGGCCTGAGGGATTCGCCCCGGTCAGCGTCATCTGGACCATCCAGTTCCTGGTGTTCACCACGGTGTTCCTACCCATGGAGCAGCTCACCGTCCGTCGTCTCAGCTACTCGACCCGGCTGGCCGCGCCCTGGGCGCTGTTTCTGGCCACCATCGCGGCCGTCCTCGTCGGGTCGGTTCTCTTTTCCGCCCTGACCCTGGAACGCCTGCTCGAGGACGATTGGGCATTCCTGCCCGTCGTTGCCTCCGTCATAGTCGCCTACGGAGCCTTCGCCCTCGGCCGCGGCTACCTGGCGGGCCGACGTCGCTTCAAGGAGTACGGACTGTGCACTTTCGCCGAGTCGGCTCTCCGCCTCACCCTCGCCTCAGCCCTCGTCATCGCCGGCGTCGGCGCCCTCGGCATCTCATGGACCCTCGTTGCCGGAGCGCTCGTCGTATGGCTGTGGCATCCGATGCGCGGGGAGCACCGTGGCGACGCCCCCCGCGAGCGCGATGTCGCCGGATCTCTCGCTGCTTTCGTCACCGCCAACGCCGCCTCGCAGACGATCCTCGCCGCCGGACCTCTCGTGGTAGCCGGCCTCGGGGCAAGCAGCACCGAAGTCAGCATCTTCTTCGAGACGTTCCTGCTCTTTCGGGCCCCGCTGACGGTCGCCTACAACCTCATCTCTCGCGTTCTTCCGCCGCTGACTCGGTTCGTTGAGCAGGGGCGATGGCAGACGCTGCGGCTGCTCGCCGTATCCGTGGCCGCCGGGACCGCGGGCGCGGCGGCAGCCGGATACGCGATCGGCTACGTCGCCGGGCCGCAGCTGGTCCAGCTGTTGTTGGGGGCGGAGTATCGACCCTCGGCGGCGCTGGCCGCCCTCGCTGCATCCGGAGTGGTGCTGGCCACATCCGCCCTCTTCGTGCAGCAGATGCTCGTGGCCATGCGAGCAACCAGCCGTCTCGCTGCCGCCTGGCTCGTCGGGCTCGTCGCCGCGGCCGTCACGATCGCGGCCGCCTCAGGCTCGGCGTCGATGCAGGTGGGCTGGGCCTTCCTCGTAGGCGAGACGACCGCCTTCGCGCTGCTGGTGGCCGCCACGCTCGTGGGCCGCCGGGCTAACGAGCCCCAAACCCCGAAATGACCGTCCAGACGCTCCGACCCAGGATCTCCAAGTCGAGCCACGGCGAGACGTGCTTCACGTAGTACAGGTCGTAGGACAGCTTCTCCACCGTGTCGGTTTCCGAGTCGGCGTACCCGAAGTTCACCTGCGCCCACCCGGTGAGGCCGGGGCGTACCAGATGCCGGTGGGTGTAGAAGGGGATCGTCTCTGAGAAGCGATCGACGAACGGGCCCTGCTCGGGTCGGGGGCCGACAATGCTCAGGTCGCCCCGGAGGATGTTCCACAGCTGGGGCAGCTCGTCCAGACGGACGGGCCGGAGCACCTTGCCGAGACGGGTGAGCCGACGGTCGCCGGGCCGGGCGAAACTGGGCCCCTCATCGGATCCCCGCACCTTCATGGTGCGGAACTTGTAGAGAGTGAACGGCCGCCCCTCGAGGCCGATACGTCGCTGCTTGAAGATGATCGGCCCTCTCGATTCGAGCTTGATCAGCAGGGCGACCAGCAGCGAGAGCACCAAGGCCACCGGAGCCACCAACAGCACGAGCAGAGTGTCGAGAACTCGCTTGGTACGGACGTAGTTCCCCCGATTGGACAGCGGCACGGTGAGCTCCCAGCCCTCGAAGAGGTGCACGATGGCGAGCCGGCCCGTGTGCTCCTCGTATGTGGACACGAGCGAGCGCATCGGGTAGCCGGCCAGGTTGCACGAAGACACGAAACGGGCCATCTCGTCGGAGAGCGCCGTCCGCAGATCCACCGCCAAGCTGACGCCCGGGGGCAGCGGCCGATCCGGCATAGGGCCCGTGGGATCGAGCACCTCGAGGACTTCAGCGTGGGGAGCGTTGCTGATGTCCTGCACCAGGGTCTTCTCGTTGGTGACCAGGACCATTCGCTCGGCCCAGGGCCGGCGGCGCCGCACCCAGCGGTGCGCGATGGCCAGCCCAAGCCAGGTGACACCGGAGATAGCCACGTATCCCCGTGACCAGAAAGGACGGCCGAAGAGGATGACCGCGGACGTGAGCGCCATGGCCAACGCGACCATCGAGAAGGCCCGGCCGTATGAAGGCCGCGGCACACCGTTGCGCCCGGTCCGCGTAGCCACCCAGAGCCCGATGATGCCGCCGCCGGTGATGCCGCCGATCATGGTCCAAACGTCGTCCCGGTAATGCCAGGCAAACACAGTCCCGAAAGTCGCCATGGAAGCGACGACCTGGGCGGCGGCGAGCGACACCAGATCGAGTGCGGTGGAAACGGCGAGGATTCGGCGGGCCATCA
Source organism: uncultured Acidimicrobiia bacterium (assembly GCA_964633975.1). Lineage (GTDB taxonomy): Bacteria > Actinomycetota > Acidimicrobiia > Spongiisociales > UBA11373 > CAZWKX01. The sequence continues at coordinate 15,811 of CAZWKX010000017.1, read as the reverse complement.
CGGACGGAGAGTAGTAGCAGCACGCGAAACGCCGGAGGGCGACGGCCCATTCACAGCGGCCGGCGTCAGGTTCCGGCGGCCAGCTCGGCGAGTGCCACCAGGGTCCGCACCCCGAACCCGGTGCCTCCCTTGACCACGTAGTGGCTCGTCTCCGAGGCCCTGGCCGGGCCGGCGATGTCCAGATGGGCCCAGGGAACCTCGCCCACGAACTCCCGGAGGAAGAGGGCGGCGTTGATGGCCCCGCCGTAGCGGTTGACGCCCGTGTTCCTCATGTCGGCAACGTCGGAGTCGATCTTCTTCCGGTAGTCGTCCGGCAGGGGCAGGGGCCAGACTCGTTCACCTGCGGCCTCCGCGGCCTGCTGCACCCGCTCCATGCCACCGCCGGTGCCGAAGACCCCGGCGATCTCCTCGCCGAGGGCAATCACACAGGCACCGGTCAGCGTGGCCACATCGACGATGAGATCGGGCTCCGCCTCGGCGGCGAGAGACAGGCCGTCGGCCAGGACGAGCCTGCCCTCTGCATCAGTATTGAGCACCTCGATGGTCTTGCCGTTGCGTGCCCGAAGCACGTCTCCGGGCCTCAGCGCCGAGCCGCCCGGCATGTTCTCAGTCAGCGGCGCTATTCCGAGGACCTTCACCGGCAGGCCCAGCGTGGCGATCGCCTGCACGGCAGCGAACACGGCGGCGGCGCCCGACATGTCGGTCTTCATGGTCTCCATGGCGGCCGCCCCCTTGATGGAGAGCCCTCCCGAATCGAAGACGATGCCCTTGCCTACAAAGGCGAGGAAGGCCCTGGCGTCTTTGGGCTCGTACCACATCTCGACCATTCGCGGCGGGTTGGCGGCTCCGGCGTTCACCCCGATGAGACCGCCGAACCCCTCTGCCTCGATCTCCTCTTCCTCATACACGCGAACCCTCACCCCGGTTCGCTCCCCGATGCCGCGGGCCACCTGTGCCAACGCCTCCGGCGGCTTGTCGATCGGCGCCTCGTTGATGAGATCCCGCGCCAGGGTGACCGCCTCCGCCAGCACCCGGCCTCGCCCTGCGGCGGCCAAGTCGGCGTCGCCGGCCCCGATGAGCCGCACCGAGAGGGTTTGGGCCGGCTTCGGCTCGCTGCGGTGCCTCTCGAAGGAGTACTGCCCGAGGATGAACCCGAGTGCCACCGCCTCGGCGCCGCCGTCGACGGCAGCGTGCAGGGTGGTGGCCACGGAGCGCACCCGGTGCAGCGCCCGGCCCGCCGCTCCGGCGGCGCACCGGACGGCCTCGACATCGGGTGCCTTGCCAAGCCCGACCAGCACCACAGAGCTGAATGGAATGAGGCCGGTGCCGGGAAAGGCCGCCACCTGGCCCAGCTTCCCGGTGAAATCCGAGGCATCCAGGAAGGCCGTCAGCTCTTCGCCGAGACGCTCGGCAACCCACTCCCCGCTTCCGTCCCAAACCCGCTCTGCGCGCACCGGGACCAGGAGAGCTTCGACATCGCTCTCCTCGAGCGCTGCAGCCGATCCGAATTCGATCACCTCAGTCCTCCTTGCGGCGGCTCGGCGTCCATCCGCCCTCGGCGAGCCGAGCAAGCACATAGACGTAGTCCCCGACCCGGTTGATGTAAGGAACCACGGCGCTGTCTTCAATCCCCTTGTCGCGCAGGTGCGTCACCGCCCTTCTTTCGGCGCGCCGTAGGGCGGCGCGGGCCACATCCAGCTCGGCGGCCACGGGGTTGCCTCCGGGCACAACGAACTCGGCAGGCGTCCCTGCTTCTGCCACCACGGCGTCGATCCGCCCCTCGACGGCCTTGACCATCGCTTCCGTGACCAGGCTCGTGCCGGGCTTCAGCCCGGCCCGGCGGTCGGGCACCGCGGCCAGCTCGGCGGCCACAACAAAGAGATCCCGCTGGATATCGAGTATGGCGGCGGCAAGCTCCCCGGAGACGGCGGCTCGCGCTACACCCAGCGCGCTCACCGCCTCGTCGACGGCGCCGTACGCCTCCGGGCCGGTCTCATCCTTGGCCACGCGGCCCCCGCCGAAAAGCCCGGTGGTGCCGTCGTCGCCCCTCCCGGTGTAGATCCGCACCGGCCGATTGTACGGCCTACTCCTCGTCCCCCGGCGCCGGCCCGGGCGGCGGCCATGCCACCCGGCGCCACACGTGGAGCCGATAGAATCGACGCGGTCCCCGCCGCTTTGCCGGCTCGGCCGCGACCACAGCAACAAAAACGAAGGATCAGACTTGCCCCACAGCCTCATCGCCCCACACGGAGAAGCCCTCGTCGACCTCCTGGTCGACGAGCGGCGGGCCGAGGAGATCAGAGCCCAATCCCGCGATTGGCCGTCGATCGATCTCGGACCGCGCCACCTCTGCGACCTCGAGCTGCTGCTCAACGGCGGCTTCTCGCCCTTGACCGGATTCCTGAGCGAGGCCGACTACCACAGCGTCGTGTCCGACATGCGCCTCGCCGACGGAACCCTGTGGCCCATTCCCGTCATGCTCGACGTCGACGACGAGCTGGCCCGGGCCCTCGAGCCCGGCTCCAGCGCTGCGCTGCGCGACACGGAGGGAGTGATGCTCGCCGTCCTGCACGTCGAATCCACGTGGCAGGCCGACCTCGAGGCCGAAGCGAAAAACGTTCTCGGCACCACCAACCGGGAGCATCCGAGTGTCGCTCACCTTCTGGAGAACACGAAGCCGTGGTACGTAGGTGGGCGTCTCGACGGCCTTCAGCTGCCCTCCCACTACGACTTCAAGACGCTACGAATGACCCCGGCCGAGCTCAGGGGCCGATTCGCCAGGCGCGGCTGGCGGCGTGTGGTGGCATTCCAGACGCGCAACCCGATGCACCGGGCCCACCTGGAGCTGACGGTGCGGGCCGCCAAGAACGTGGAGGCCAACCTCCTGGTGAACCCCGTAGTCGGGATGACCAAGCCCGGCGACGTCGACCACTACACCCGGGTGCGCGCCTATCAGGCGATCATGGATCGCTACCCGCGCAACACCGCCGAGCTAGCCCTCCTCCCTCTGGCCATGCGGCTGGCCGGGCCGCGGGAGGCCGTCTGGCACGCCATCATCCGCAAGAACTTCGGTTGTACCCACCTGATAGTGGGCCGCGACCACGCCGGTCCCGGGAGCGACTCCTCGGGCACGCCCTTCTACGGGCCCTACGACGCCCAGGAACTGCTCGCCGAGCACGAGGAAGAGCTCGGGGTCGCCATGGTGCCCTTCAAGATGGTGGTGTACCTTCCGGACGAGGGCCGCTACGTCCCGGTCGACGAGGTGCCCGAGGGCGCCAAGACGCTCAGCATCTCGGGAACGGAGCTGCGGGAGCGCCTCGCCGACGGCAGGGAGATACCGGAGTGGTTCACGTTCCCCCGTGTGGCAGAGGAGCTGCGTCGCACCCATCCTGCGCGCAGCAGGCAGGGCTTTACCGTGTTCTTCACCGGCCTCTCCGGCTCGGGCAAGTCGACGGTCGCCAATGTGCTCCAGGTCAAGCTCCTGGAGATGGGGGGCCGGCCCGTCACGCTGCTCGACGGCGACCTGGTGCGCAAGAACCTCTCGTCGGAGCTCGGCTTCTCCAAGGAGCACCGCGACCTGAACATCAAACGTATCGGCTTCGTCGCGTCGGAGATCACGAAAAACGGCGGTATCGCCCTCTGCGCTCCTATCGCCCCCTACAACGAAGTGCGCCGGGCCGTACGCGACATGATCGAGCCTCTGGGCGGATTCACGCTCGTCCACATCTCCACTCCACTGGAAGTCTGCGAGCAGCGGGACCGCAAAGGGCTGTACGCCAAGGCGCGAGCCGGGATCATCAAGGAGTTCACCGGCATCTCCGACCCCTACGAGGAGCCCGAGGACGCCGATCTGGTCATCGACACGACCGACATCAGCCCCGACGAAGCGGCGAACCAGATCATCCTGCACCTGGAGCACGAGGGGTACATCGAGCCGAAGAGAGACTGACGCTCTGGCTCGGCGGCTCACTAGCCGCCGAGCCAGGCCTCGATGCGCTCGGCAACGAGCTGCGGGGTGAATCCCCACTCCTCGGCGAGCCGCTTCGCCGGCGCCGAGGCGCCGAACCGGTCGATGCCGAGGGCGAGGCCGCCGGTCCCGACAAAACGCTCCCATCCCAGGGTCGAGCCGGCCTCGAGCGAGGCGACCGGCAGGCCTTCGCCCAACACCTCCGTGCGGTATTCCTCGTCCTGGGCCAAGAAGGCTTCCCATGAGGGCAGGCTGACTACCCGCACCGAGCGGTCGCCGCCGGCCAGGATCTCCGCGGCCTCCAGGGCCACCGACACCTCCGACCCGGTGGCGATGAGCACGACGTCGCTCCCGTCGCGCAGCACGTAGCCGCCGCGATGGACCAGACCCTCCTTGCCGCTTCGATCCAGCACGGGCAGGGCCTGCCTGCTCAGCACGATGCCGGTGGGCCCTTCGGTCCGGCGCAGAGCAAGCTCCCACGCCTCCGCCGTCTCCCCGGCATCGGCAGGACGCACCACCCAGAGGTTGGGGATCGCCCGCAGGCTCGCCAGGTGCTCGATGGGCTGGTGAGTGGGCCCGTCCTCCCCCAGGAACACGGAGTCGTGGGTCCAGACGAAGATGCTGGGCACCTTCATCAGAGCGGCGAGACGAACGGCCGGCCTCATGTAATCGCTGAACACCAGGAAGGTGGCGCCGAAGGCTCGCAGCCCCCCGTGGACGACGATGCCATTCACCGCCGCGGCCATGGCGTGCTCGCGAACTCCAAAGTGGAGGTTGCGGCCCTCGGAGCAATCGGCCTGCAGATCGGAAGCTCCATCGATATACGTGTCGGTCGACGGCGCCAAGTCACCAGAGCCGCCAATCAGGTAGGGGGCGGTCCCCGCGATCATGTTGATGGCCTTGCCCGACGCCTTGCGGGTGGCTACCGAAGCTCCAACCTCATAGCCGAGTGAGCCGATCTCGATCGGATCCGGGCTCCAGTAGGCCGCCCAAAGGGCGCCAAGATCGGTGTCGGCGGCGAAGGCGTCGTCCCGGCGCATCTCCCAGGCGCGGCGAGCCTCGGTTCCCCTGCCCATGGCGTCGGCGAACAGCGCGTACACCTCGTCGGCGACCTCGAAGCTGGAGTCCGGCGGCCAACCCATCGCCTCCTTGGTGAGGGCGACCTCTTCGTCGCCGAGTGGGCTGCCGTGCGCCGCGGCGGTGTCCTGCTTGTTCGGCGACCCGTGGGCGATGTGCGTATGCGCCGCGATCAGGGACGGGCGATCCTCGACGGCCCGAGCCGCGGCGATGGCCTCCTCGAGCGCGGCGCGGTCGTGCCCGTCCACGTCGAGGGTGTGCCAGCCCATGGCGGCGACCCGGGCCAGCACGTCCTCGGTAAAAGTGATGTCGGTGGACCCCTCGATGGAGATCCCGTTGTCGTCGTACACGTAGACGATCCGGCCCAGGCCGAGGTGGCCGGCCAAAGAAGCGGCCTCCGACGAAATACCCTCCATGAGGTCGCCGTCACTAACGAAGGCGTAGGTGTGATGATCTACGAGATCGGCCCCGAACACGCCCCGCAGGTGCGCCTCGGCGATGGCCATGCCCACCGCCGTGCCGAACCCCTGGCCCAGCGGGCCGGTGGTCGTCTCGATGCCCAGCTCGGGCTGGCGCTCCGGATGCCCCGGCGTCCGTGATCCCCACTGCCTGAAGCGCCGCAGATCATCCATGGTCAGGCCGAACCCGGCCAGGTGCAGCAGCGAGTAGAGCAGCATCGACCCGTGGCCGTTGGACAGAACAAAACGGTCACGATCGGGCCATGTGGGATCAGTCGGGTCCACTCGAAGGAACTTGGTCCACAGGACGACGCCGACGTCGGCCATGCCCATCGGCATGCCCGGATGGCCCGAGTTGGCCCGCTGCACGGCGTCCATCGAGAGTGCCTTGATGGTGTTGACGGCCAGTTGCTCGGTGGTCATGCCTCGTCCGGTCGTTTCGCTCGCCCGCCAGGCTAGACCGCGTAGAAGCCCAGGTGCACGGCCGACACGGCGCCGCGGCTATCTCCCCGCCGCCTCCCGGGCCTCCTTGGCGTGATACGACGATCGCACCAGCGGCCCCGACTCCACGTGTGGGATCCCCAGCCCTTCGCCGTATACCTTGTACTCGGCAAACTCGCCGGGATCCACGTAGCGGTCTATGGGCCGATGCCGCGCCGTGGGCCGCAGGTACTGGCCGATGGTGACGATGTCGACGCCGACGGCCCTCAGGTCGGCAAGAGCACCGAGCACCTCCTGCCGGGTCTCCCCCATGCCGACGATGAGCCCCGACTTCACCCGGCCGTCGGGGTTGAGCTGCCGGGCCCGAGCCAGCAGCGCCAGGGAGCGCCCGTAGTTGGCCGCGGTGCGGACGTCCCGCTGTAGGCGGAGCACGGTCTCGATGTTGTGATTCACCACCTCGGGCTTTGCCGCCGTCACGGTCTCGAGGGCGGCCCGGTCTCCCTTGAAGTCGGGGACCAGCACTTCGACGAGGCAAGTGGGCACACGCTCCCTGATGCGGCGGATCGTCTCGGCATACACGCCGGCGCCGCCGTCGCCGAGGTCGTCACGGGTGACCGAGGTGAGAACGACATGGGCCAGGCCCATCTCGTCGACGGCCTCGGCGACCCGTTTCGGCTCGTCCCAGTCCACTTCGCCGGGCCGTCCGGTGGCTACGTCGCAGAAGCTGCAGGCCCTGGTGCACACGTCGCCCAGCAGCATGAATGTGGCGGTGCCGGAGGACCAGCACTCATAGATGTTGGGGCAGCCGGCCTCCTCGCACACGGTGTGGAGACCGTGACCCCGTATGAGCCCTCCGACGGCGCGATAGCCGGCGCCAAGATCGACCTTCACCCTCATCCACTCGGGCCGCTCCGGCTCGCCGGGCAGGCGCCCTCTGACGGTGACGGGAACGCTGCGGCGCGCCTCGGGCGAGAAAGCCCCGGCGACGACGAGCCGGTCGATCTCGTACTCGGGTCGCCCCGCACCTCTGGCAAATGCAGCCAGCTGGGCCTCCACCTCCTCGTAGTTGAACTCCTCGGCAAAACGCGGCGCGATCGCCTCGACCATCTCCCGAAGCGCCACGGGGCGATGAAGGATCTCGCTCACCGATGTCACCGGCCGGTTCAGGATGCCGCAGGGCACTATGTGCCGGTAGTAATCGAGGTCGGTGGCGACGTTCAGAGCGAAGCCGTGCATGGTTACCTTGCGAGAGACGCGCACACCGATGGCAGCGACCTTGCCCGCCTCTGTCCACACGCCGGTGAATCCCTCTTCGGCCCATGCCTCCACGCCCAGATCCGAGAGCGCGGCGATCATGGCTCGCTCCAGCGAGCGGACGTAGGCGACAACGTCGGGGCGGAACCCGAGATGGTGAATCGGGTAGCCGACCAGCTGGCCGGGCCCGTGAAAGGTGATGTCACCGCCCCGATCGACGTTGTGCAGCTCGGCGCCGAAGGCGGCCAGCGCCTCCGGTGACACGAGCAGATTCCTGCCGTCGGCGTTGCGGCCGAGCGTGTAGGTGGGAGGGTGCTCGAGCAGCAGCAGATAGTCGTCGGCCCGCTCCTCCACCCTCCCCTGGTGTAGGGCTCGCTGCAGATCCCATGCCTCTTCGTAGGGCAGCCGGCCCAGCCAGCGCGCCCGCAGGCGGCTCATGCCAGCTCGTGCTCCCAGTCCCAGGTCTCGAGGCTTTCCTTGATTCGGCGCACGAATAGCGCCGCCGTGGACCCGTCCAAGGCACGGTGATCCCAAGTGAGGCCCAGGTAGCCCACGTGGTGCACCGCGATGGCGGAGCTGCCGGTTTCGTCGACCACAGCCACCGGGCGCTTAGTGACCGTGTCGGTGGACAGGATCGCCACCTCGGGAACGTTGATGATCGGCACCGACATGAAAGTGCCGAATGGGCCCGGGTTGGTGATGGTGAACGTGCTACCGGCCACGTCGTCTGGCGTGAGATCGCCCGACCGCGCCTTCTCGGCAACAGCCCGAATGCGCCGGGCCAGCTCCCGCATGCGCATGTCGTCGGCTCCGGGGATGTTCATCACCACCAGCCCTTCCTGATCGAGATCGACCGCGATGCCCAGGTTCACCCGCCCGTGCTCGACGATCTTGCGCTCCTCGAAGTAGAAAGACGAGTTCACCACCGGGAACGCGCCGAGGGCGTCGATGGTGGCTCGGGCGATGAACGGCATGTACGTAAGGGAGAAACCCTCCCTAGCCTCGAACTCGGCGCGATGGCGACGGCGCACCTGCTCCACCATCTCGAAGTCAACCTCTATAGACGTCCACACGTGCGCTGCGGTGCGGCGGTTCCTGATCATGTGCTCGGCGATCCGCATCCGCAGCCTGGTCGGATCCTTCACGCTGTCTCCGGGCCGCAGTGGTATTCCGGGTGGGACCTCGACCCGTTGTTCCGGGTGCGGCCGCGGCACCGGCACCTCGGTGGGGATCAGGGCGTCGAGCCCTTTGCCCAGGCCGGCGCGGCGGGGCGACGGAGCCGCAGGTGGCAGCTCGGCGGGAGCTGCTGCAGGCTCCGGAGGCGTGATCGCGACCTCCGGAGATCCTGCCGCAGGCTCGGCGGCTGCAACCGCGGGCTCCGCAGGCGCAGCAGCGGGCTCCACGGGCTCCACCATTGGCTGCTCCACGGCCTCGACCGGCTCCGGCAGGACCTCGATGGGTTCGATCGCCGGCTCCGAGGGTGCCTCTCCGGGTCCCGCGACCGCCTCGAGCAGCTCGGCGGGCACCTCGATAGGTTCCGGGCCAGGCGGGTGGCTGATGGCCGGCTCCGGCGCCGCAGGAGCTGCGATGGGCGCTGCCTCCACGAAGGGTTCGGGGACCGGCGGCGCCACCTCGACGCCCCGCGCCCTCGCATCAATAAGACCTTGCACATCCTTGCGGGTGATGCGGCCATTTCGGCCCGTTCCCTCGACACCGCTCAGGTCGATATCGTGCTCGGAGGCAAGCTTGCGTACCACCGGCGAAAGGAAGCCGACATCGGTTGGCACGGCGGGCTGCGGCTCGGCCGACGGCCCCGCAGCCTCCACCTCCATGCTGATCTCATACGGCGCCGGCGCGGACGGCGGCTCGGGTGCGGGAGTGGGCGCCTCGGGTATCTCGGCGAAAGGCTCCGAGGCCAAGACAGGCGGCTCGGGTGCGGGAGCAGGCACCTCGGGTACGGGAGCGGGCACCTCGGGTTTCTCGGCGAAAGGCTCCGAGGCCAGGACAGGCGGCTCGGGTGCGGGAGCAGGCACCTCGGGTATCTCGGCGAATGGCTCTGGGACGGGCGCAGCCGGCTCGACTGCGGGCTCCGGGGCGATCGAAGCAGCCTCGACGGGAGATTCCGCGGGAACCGTTGGGATCTCCACCGGAGCCGCAGGGGCCACCACGCCTTCACCGGCCTCGCCGATCACGACGAGTGGCGTGCCCACGGCGACGGTCTCACCCTCGGGAACGAGGATCTCGAGGATCACTCCGGCCGCAGGTGAGGGCACTTCGGTATCCACCTTGTCCGTCGAGACCTCGAAAAGCACCTCATCCGCGGCGACCGTGTCTCCCGGCTGCTTTGCCCACCGGAGAATGGTCCCCTCCGTGACCGTTTCTCCCAGCTGGGGCATGCTGACCGTGATCGACATCAAGCGTCTCCTAGATACTGGCGAGCGATAGAACGGCGTCGAGGACGTCGGCGGCCCGCAACCGGTGAGCTTCCTCGAGCCTTGGAGCATAGGGAACCGGGGTGTGTGGCGGCGCGACCCTGACCACCGGGGCGTCGAGATCCCAGAAGCACTCGTCGGCAACGCGGGCCACGATCTCCGCACCGACGCCGGCAAACGACACTGCCCCATCGACGACGGTAAGACGTGCGGTCTTCCTCACCGACGCCGCCACGGTCCCCCAGTCGATGGGCGCCAGGGTCAACAGATCGATCACCTCCACTGAGACGCCCCGGCTCGACGCCTCCTGCGCAGCTTCAAGGCAAAACGGTACCGCGCCACCCCACCCAACCACGGTAACGTCGCTGCCGGCGCGAACGACGTGAGCACTGCCGATTGCCGTCTCGTAGGGCTCCTCCGGCACCACGCCCTCCATCTCGTACAGGCTCACCGGCTCTACCAGCACCACCGGATTGGGTTCGCGCACGGACGCCGACAGCAGGCCCTTTGCCGACGCCGGCGTGGAAGGCACCACGACCATCAGCCCGGGATACAGCGTGAGCATCGATTCCGGGCTCAACGAACGATGCGGTCCCGAGCCCGGCAGGGCTCCGGCCGGAGCCCTGACCACCAGAGGGACACCCTCCCCGGTGGCGAAGAAGCGCCGGGCTGCCTGGCCCACGAGCTGGCCCAGAGCCGTAAAGAGGAACTCTGAATGCTGCACCTCGACGATCGGGCGCCTGCCTGCGAGCGCGGCTCCCACCGCCGCCCCCACGATCGCTGCCTCGGCCATGGGCGCATCGACGACCCGCATGGGGCCGTACGTATCCACCAGACCCTTCGTCACCCCGTAGGGCCCGCCGACCCGGACATCCTGCCCCAGGACGAAGACCCGCTCGTCGCGCCCCATCTCCTCGTCCAGCGCCCGGCGAAGGGCCTCGACATAGGTGAGCCGTGGCCCTTCACTCGCTAGAGCTGGTGCGGGCCTGTCGACGCGCGTGGCGAACACGCTCACCGGGTGCGGGTCGGGCTCCGACTGCCTCTCCGCCCAACTCACCGTCTTGTCGACGTCCTCCGCCAAGGACTCGAAGATGCGCGTTCGGCTCGCCTCGTCGAGCATGCCGCGAATCTCCAGGAACTCCTCCATCCGTTCGATGGGGTCGCGGGCCAGCCAGCGTTCCCGCTCCTCGTCGCCGACGTAGTCGGCCGGGTCGCCCGCATGGTGGCCGTGCCGACGAAATGTGACCGCCTCAATGAGCGCCGGACCGGCCCCCGAGCGGGCCCGCTCCACCGCCTCCCGAGCAGCCGCGTAGCAGTCGAGGACGTCGTTGCCGTCGACCACTACTCCCGGTATGCCATACCCCTCGGCCCGCTGGGCGATGGTGCCGAGGAACTCGCCCTCGTTCGGGGTCGAGAAGGCGAATTGGTTGTTCTGGACGGTGAAGACCACGGGCAGCTGCTTGACCGCCGCCAGGTTCACCGCTTCGTGCCAAGCCCCCGTCGCGGTGGCCCCCTCGCCACAATTGGCCATGGCCACCCGGTCCTCCATACGCTGCGCAAAGGCCAGAGCCCATCCGACCGCCACCGGATAGGCGTCGGGGAGAGCCGCCGCCACCATCAGCATCCCCTTGTCGGGAACGCCAATGCACACGCCTCCGTCTCGGCCGCCGGCCGGCCCCGCCGCCTTGCCAAACATGCTGAGCAAAGCTTCTTCGACGGTGAGCCCCCTCACGAGCAATGAGATGAGATCACGATGGGTTCCCCCGTAGATGTCGCCCGGTTCGAGGGCGAAAGGAAGACCGACCTGGGCGGCTTCCTGGCCCGTCGCCGGGTAGAAGCTCCCGCGTAGCCTTCCCTCTCCGTGCACCAGGAGCAGCTTCTCCTCGAGCACACGGCCGAGGACCATCGCCCGGTAAATCGCCAGCAGCTGAGCCTCGCTCAACTCTGCGGCGTGGCCTTTGGCCTCTATCAAAATGCCCCTCTCGTCAGTGGAGACTGCGTCCCGCGGCAGCCAGCAGCGTTTCTCCTATCACTTCCGACAGCGTGGGATGAGCGTGGACGAACGACGCCGCCTCCGCCGGCAGCGCTTCCCAGCCGACGGCATACATAAGCTCGTGAATCAGCTCGCCGGCTTGCGGGCCCACGATCGTGGCCCCCAGCACCGGTCCGCCGACCTCGGTCACCAGCTTGACCGTCCCCGCCGTGTCTCCCTGGATGAGTGCCCGGGCCACCCCCTGGAACCCATGGACGTGGGTCTCCACCTCGTACCCGGCCTGGCGGGCCTGGGCCTCGGTCAGTCCGACGACGGCTACCTCGGGCCTGCTGTACACGATCAGTGGAATTGCCCGGTAGTCGACCGGCGCCTGCGAGCCGGTGGCAATGTGCGTCACCGCGGCGATCGCCTCGGCGAACGCGGCGTGCGCCAGCTGCGGCGAGTCGGCCACGATGTCGCCGACCGCATAGACCCCGGGCACGGCCGTCTCCATGGTGGCCGGGTCCACCCTGACGAAGCCCCGTTCCACCTGCACGTCGGTGCCCTCTACCCCGATATCGTCGGTCACGGGCGCTCGCCCCACGGCCACAAGCACCACGTCGACGACGACCGACTCGTCGCCGTAGGGAACCACCACTCCGTCCCCGGTGAAGGTCGGAGGGCCCACGCCGATGCCGGTGTGGATCTGCACACCGTGGCCGGCCAGTTCGCGGCGCAGCACGCTCACCGCCGACGGCTCGACACCCGGCAGGATCTGATCGAGCATCTCGAAGAGGTGCACACTGCTCCCCAGGTCTGAGAGGAACGAGGCGAACTCGCAGCCGATGGCGCCGGCCCCCACGATGGCCACCCGCTCCGGTCGAACGCTCCAGTCCAGGGCATGATCGGAGGAGACGATGCGCTCGCCGTCTATGACGTAGCCGGGGATGCCGCGCGGCACCGAGCCGGTGGCGAGGATGATCTTCTCCGCCTCGATCCTGTCGGCGGCGCCGTCGATGGTGGTCACCCGGATCGTGTTGGGGACACGGAGCCTGCCCCTGCCGGCAAACACGTCAACCTTCCGGTTCCTGAGCAGCCCGCTCAAGCTTCGGTGAAGCTGGCCGACGACGTGCCTCTTGTGCTCGAGGGCTCCTGCCCAGTCGACCGTCGGCTCGGATGAGATGACACCGAACTCCGCGCTGCGAGCAACCTCGGTGAACACCTCCGCGGTGCGGAGCCAGGATTTCGCCGGGATGCATCCCCGGTGAAGGCAAGTCCCGCCTATCAGGTCCTCTTCGACCAGAGCCACGGAGAGACCGAAGTTGTGAGCGTAGAGAGCCGCCGCGTATCCACCGGGCCCACCGCCGATTATCGCCAGGTCGTACAAGAGAACTCCCAGAACGGCGTCTTCGCGGTGAGGTTAGCGCAGCACCCGTCCGAGCCCTCGGAGCCCCCATTCGGCCCGTCGACGGCCCCTACGGGCGGCTGCGACCCTCCACTCGCCCGCCCCGAATCCGCTCAGACCTCGAGGCCGAGAAGCTCGGCGGCGTTGTCGACCAGGATGCGCCGACGAGCCTTCTTCGCCAGCCTCGATCTCTCCCAAGCCTCGACCGCCCCCTCGAGTGGATGGATGGGGAAGTCGGTTCCCAGCAGCACCCGCCCGATGATCGGTCCCGCGAGTGCTTCGGCCAGGACCGCCGGCAGGTTCTGTGGGGACCACCCGGACAGCTCCAGGTGCACATTGGCCTTGTGTCTGACCAGGGCCACCGCCTCGTCGAGCCAGGGCAGACCCGGATGGGCCAGCACGATGGCCAGGCCGGGGAAATCCGTGGCCACGCCATCGACGGCCATCGGGCTTGCGCCGGCCAGCCGAATCCCCGATCCGCCCGGTGTGCCGGCACCCAGAGCGGTGAAGCCGCTGTGGAAAAACACGGGCAGCTGCTCCTCTTCGGCCACCTCCCATATGGGGTAGGCCTGCCGGTCGGCGGGAGAGAAGTGCTGGGCCGGCGGGTGAAAGGCGATGCCCTTGAGGCCGAGACGGCGGGCGTCGTGCACGCCGGCGACCGCGGCGGCGCCTTTCTGCGGATCGACCGACCCGAGGCCGACGAACACGTCGGGATGGGTGGCGACGATCTCGGCGACCCGGGCGTTGCTGAAGGGGCTCCGCCCCGTGGCCGCCTCCGCGTCCCATCCCCACAGCACTGCGATGCCGTCTCTGGACCGATACTCCTCGGCGAACTCATCGACCGTCAGCGTCGGCATCTCCCGCCCCAGGTAATCGCACAGCGCGGAGTAGAACGGGGCAAAGGCGCCTCGATAGAACTCCTCGAGTGGAGGATGCACGTGGACGTCGATGAAGCGCGTCACAGTTGCCGGAAGCCCCGGTTCCGCGCCTCGGCCGGCGTGTCGGGACCAAACGAGGCCACTTGAAGGCGCCCGATCAGGTCCTCTTCGTCGATACGCTCCTGAATCAGGCGAAATTGGGCCTCGTCGTCGCAGTCGTATACGCGCATCTCGTCGCGCAGCCCGATGTAGCGATGATCTGGGAACCGTGACAGGCGGGGCACGACGCTCCTTCCGCCGCCGACCCTAGCGGCGCAGCATTCAGGATCGGTTCACTTCTACAACGGCGAGGGTCGAGCTTCCATCGCCCACGGTCTGGACTTCGATGGACCCGAGAAGATCCTCGACGCGGAACTCGATGACCCAGCTCCCGGGAGCGACCTCCTCGATTCGCGGCACCAGGTATCCCACATTCACCAGCTCGACGGTGTAGAAGCGAACCACCGACTCGACATCGTCGTCGATGTGCATCTCGAACCAGGTCCGATTCGCCTCGCGGTCGACGTTCGAGGCTCCGATCTCGGCGGGTGAGTAGATCGGAAACTCATCGGGCACGGGATCGGGCACCCGGCCCGACCCCGCGCCGGGCCCTCCGTTGCAGGACACGGTCAGAGCGATCGCCAGCACGGCGATAACGATCCTCGGCCATCCGAGCAGCCGCACTAGACGCACCTCCGGGACGACATTATCGACCAAGCCGCAGCGCCCGGGCGGCCAGGCTCGGTGTCGGCTCCCCGATCGGGAGCACCGCGGCCACCAGCACCCGCGGCTCATAGCGCCAAGCCGGCACGTAGACGGGGGCAAACGTGAGCAGCCAGCTCAACAGCGACTGCGCCACGACGCGCCGAACGCGCTCAGACCCGGGGTGGCTCACGGTATCCCCCGAATACGGCTCTGAGCGCGATGACGATCTCCCCCTCGGTGGCCCGAACTCGCGCGGCAGCCACTATGGGCTCCATCAGGTTCCCCTCCCCCCGCGCCGTCTCGGCGACCAGGTCGAGCGCCTCTTCGACACGGCCCGCGTCACGGGCGGATCTCACCGCGTCGAGACGCCGGCACTGCTCCCGCTCAACTTCGGAGGAGATGCGCAGTATGTCTAGATCGTGGTCGTCGTCGGTGACGTAACGGTTCACCCCGACGATCACCCGCTCGCCCGAGCCCAGTGCCTTCTCGAAGCGGTACGCGGAATCGGCGACAGCCGACTGGAACCACCCTTCCTCGATCCCCTTCAGCACACCGTCGAGCATGGAGCCGCCGCCCATACGATCGATCTCCTCCAGCAGCTTCGAGATGCTGTCGTCCATGCGGTTGGTCATCTGCTCGACGAACCAGGAGCCTCCCAAGGGGTCGATGGTGTCGGCGATGCCGGTCTCCTCGGCGAGCACCTGCTGCGTGCGCAGGGCGATCTCGGCTGCTCGCTCCGTGGGCAGGGCGTACACCTCGTCGAGGGCGTTGGCGTGCAGGCTCTGCGTGCCGCCCAGAACGGCGGCGAGCGCCTCCACAGTGGTGCGAACCACGTTGTTGTCCGGCTGCTGCGCGGTGAGCGACACGCCGGCCGTCTGTGTGTGGAAACGCAGCTTCAGGGAGCGCCCGTCGCGCGCTCCGTAGCGGTCGCGCATCCATCGTGCCCAAATGCGGCGTACCGCGCGGAACTTGGCGATCTCCTCGAAGAAGTCGATGTGAGCATCGAAGAAGAAGGAGAGCCTAGGAGCGAACTCGTCGACGTCGAGCCCGGCGCGCATTCCCGCTTCGACATAGGCGAAGCCGTCGGCGAGTGTGAACGCGGCCTCTTGGATCGCCGTTGCGCCCGCCTCCCTGATGTGATACCCGCTGATCGAGATCGTGTTCCACTGCGGGACCTTCTCGG
>CAZWKX010000016.1:0-43741 GCA_964633975.1 uncultured Acidimicrobiia bacterium | reverse complement strand
TACACCTCTCCCCACTCCTACCCCCATCCGATGAGGCCACCCTCGCCTGGGCCAGCGCTACCTCATCAGAGGAGCAGATCGAGGCTGACGCTGCGCAAGACCCCCTCCGCTCGCGGCCCCTCCGCTCGGGCCTGCGGCTTTCGTTCCTCCCCCGTTGGCACGAGGGAGGCAAGACCAGAACACCTCTCCCGCTGCCGCGGGAGAGATCGCCAACGCGAAGAGGCCGGCACCGTATGGCGCCGGCCTCTGGTCTGCAGCGGGATCAACTGGCGGGTTCGCACTCATCCCGGAAAAAGGACCACTCCTCACACTCCGAGCCGTTGTCGAACACGCAGTAGCCGGTGGTGCCGTCCTCGCCTTCGCGCATTTCGAGAGTGCCGCCCTGCTCCTCGCAATACACCGAGGCAGGGTTAGCCAGGCCGGCGCCGCCGAGCGCGCCTCCAGCCTCACACTCGCCCCTGAAGAAGGCCCACTCCTCACACTCTGAACCGTCGTCGAACACGCAGTAGCCGGTGGTGCCGTCCTCGCCTTCGCGCATCTCGAGAGTGCCGCCCTGCTCCTCGCAATACACCGAGGCAGGGTTGGCCAGGCCGGCATTCTCGAGCGAGTCACCGGGAGCGCACACACCGTTGAAGAAGGCCCACTCCTCACACTCCGAGCCGTCGTCGAACACGCAGTAGCCCGTTTCGCCTGAGTCGTCGGTCCTCATATCCAAGGTGCCGTCATGCTCCTCGCAGTACACCGAGGCGGGGTTGGCCAACTCGGCTTCCTCGTCGTCGTCACCGCAGGCGGACACCACCAACAAGAGGGCCACAAGGCCCGCAAGAAGCTTCCAGAAACGCATGTTTCCCCCTGTGATAGGTCTGGTGGTCATGTCGCCAATGTGACGCTCGGACCGGCCGCGTCGGTTCCTTGCGCTACGAGGTTCCTCCGACCGCGGCGACGTAGGTTGCGACCACGTCGGCGGCCGGCCACACCAGGCTCACCCGCACCGTCGACGCCTGCTCCGCCGCCGCCTGCCGAAGCCCCGGCGCCGCTCCGTCGAGGGCCAGCGCCGCCGCCTCCGTGTCCCCCGGAGGCACGAGGACGACCGCCCTCATTCTTTCCAGCGCGGCGCGGGTTCCCGGAAGATCCGACGCCACCACCGGGACGCCCATCGCCAGGTACTCGACGACCTTCGTCGGCAGCGAGTCCCGGTAGTTGGGCAGGTCTTGCAGCAGGGACAGGCCTGCCGATGCCGCAGCCACCTCCGCCATGGCCTCAGCATGCGGCAGCAGACCGGCCAGCGTCAGCTCCACACCCCATTCCTCGGCGACCGCGTGCAGCTGCTCGGCGAGCCGGGGCCGGCACCGCCCCACCAGGCGCAGCGGCAGCGGGTTCTCCATGGCGCCCACCGCCTCGACCATCTCGAACGCCCCACGCTGCTCGGTGATATCGCCGACGTAGACCAAGTAGCCGCCGTCCGGCGCCGGATCGGGCAGCGAGCCCTCCGCCGGGTAATTGGGGAACACCGGGTGGTCGCGGCGGAAGATGCTGCGATAGCCGGGCTCGGCCAGCGTGATCATGCAGAAGCGCTCGGCCAGACGAAGAAAGAACCGGGCCAGTCGCGCCGCGGGAGGCCGCAGGAAGCGCAGCCGCCACGGCTTGTGACGGATCTGGGCCGGCACGTCCTCGTGCACGTCCACCACTAGGGGCACCCGCCGGATCAGCCGGGCGAGCAATGCAGCCGGGATCAGCTCCGGGTCGTGCAGCGACACCACATCCAGGTCGCTCCTGAGCATCTGCCGCAGCGCCCCCCACCAGCGCCGCATACGGCTCCCCTTCATCTCGATCCACTCGTGGTCGCCCCCGCGGCTGGGACCGGGGGTCCGGCAGGCGTAGCGAACCTCGAACTCTCGGGCCAGGGCGACCAAGGTGCGCTCGCGTATGCGGGGATCGTCGGGCTGATGCACCGAGGTGACGAGCAGCGCCCTCACAACGCCTCGACGTTGTCGGCGTTCAGGCCGCGCCGGGCGAACGCCCCCCTTGCATCGAAGACGACCGGTACTGCGGCGGCGATCGCCTCGCAGTCGAAGACGTCGTGGTCGGTGAGGATCACCGCAACCGCGTAATCCCCATCTGCGCCTTCCACCGCTGCGAAGCCGCGGCCTTCGATCCCGGCTACGTCGACCAGCGGATCCCACACCGACACGGCGGCCCCGCGAGCGGCCAGCTCCCGCAGCACATCCGCCGCCGGCGACTCCCTATCGTCGGCCACATTGGCCTTGAAGGCCAGGCCAACGCCGAGCACCTTGGCGCCCGCGACCGCCACGCCGCGACGCTTCAGCAGGCTGGCGACGCGGTCGGCCACGTAGACGGGCATCTGGCGGTTCGCCTCATCGGCCAGGTCGATGAACCGGGTGGTGAAGCCGGCCCTCTTGGCACGCCAGGCCAGGTACTGCGGGTCGAGAGGGATGCAGTGCCCGCCCACCCCCGGCCCGGGATAGAAGGCCTGGAAACCGAACGGCTTGGTGGCGGCGGCGGCGACCACCTCCCAGATGTCGATGTCGAGCTGGTGAGCAAGCTGCGCCATTTCATTGATCAGGGCGATGTTCACCGCCCGATAGGTGTTCTCGAGCAGCTTCGCCATCTCCGCCGTCCCCGGCGTCGAGACCACGTGCACCTCGTCGACCAGGCGCCCGTACGCGGCGGACGCCACCTCGCCGGAGGCTTCGCCTACGCCGCCCACCACCCTGGGGATGGAGGCCAGCGAACGTCCCATGCCCGGGTCGACCCGTTCCGGCGAGTAGCAGACGAAGACGTCGACTCCCACGTGGAGGCCTCCCGCCGCCGCTGCCGGCGCGATGAGATCCTCGGTGGTGCCCGGGTAGGTGGTCGACTCCAGCGACACCAGCATGCCCGGGCGCACCACCCGGGAAACGGTCGCCGCCGCCGCCTCGATGTAGCTCATGTCCGGCTGGCGGTGCCGGGTCAGCGGGCTGGGAACACAGATGAAGAGAGCGTCGGCCTCACCGAGCCGGCTCTCCTCGGCGGTCACTTCGAGCCCGCCGCCGAGGGCCGACCGCAGAACCTCGTCCGAGACGTCCTCAACGCCCGAGATCCCCTTGCCGATCCGGTCCACCGTTTCCCCGTCGGTGTCGAAGCCGACGACGCGCAGCCCGCGCTGCACCGCGTTAACGGCGAGAGGCAGGCCCACGTAGCCGAGGCCGATGACCCCGGCGGTCCAGGTCTCCTGCTCGAAGAAGCGGGCTCGTTGGTGCATCGGAATGAGGGCGATCGCCCGCCGGGAGTCTATTCCCCTTCCACCGTCCCGCCTGCATGCCCGCCACCGGCACCGGCGGCTGCGGTCCTTCCGGCCCTGCATGCGACAATGAGGCGCCGATGCCACGCCTCATCGCGCCCGAGAACGACTACCGCTCCCTCGCCGACGTTCCCGTCGGCGAGCCCCGGCTCAGCGTCGCCGTGGTCATCCCGGTCTACAACCGAGTCGAGCTGCTGCGCCGCACCCTGGCCGGCCTCGCCGCCCAGCGCGGCTACCCCCCGGAGCTGATATCGGTGGTTGTGGCCGACGACGGCTCCGAAGACGACGTGACCCCGGCCGTCGAGGAGGCGCGTTCCCATCTAAACGTCGGCTACGTGCGGCAGGAGCGGGACGGCTACGGCGCCGGAAAGGCGCGCACCCTCGGAGCCTTCAACGCCGACACCGACATCGTGCTGTTCGTCGACGCCGACTGCCTGCCCGATCCCGAGCTGGTGGCCGGCCACATGACCTGGCACCACCGGGCCGACAACCTCGTCGTCGTCGGTTCCCGGCAGAACGTCGACTCGACTGCGATCGATCCGGCCGACCTGGCCTCGGGAGCCGTCGACGTGCGCCGCCTGGTCAAAGGGGACTCGCCCACCGTCGAGGCCTTCGAGCCGGAGGATTGGCGGCGCACCTTCTACCGCCGCACCGCCGAACTCCGCCATGGGAACGAGGCGTTCCGCAGCCTGCTCACCGGCAACTGCTCGATGGGCCGCTATGCGTTCCTCAGGGTCGGCGGTTTCTGCAGCGAGTTCTCCCGCTGGGGGGGCGAGGACACCGAGCTGGGCTGGCGCCTCTTTGCGGCCGGGTTCTTCTTCGTCCCGGTGAACCAAGCCGCCATCTACCACCAGGGGCAGGAGGAGTCCCATCCCGACGAGGGCTGGCGGGAGCGGGACCGGGCCGCCAACGCCGACCTCATCACCAATCTCATCCCGCACCGCTTCTACCGCAAAGAGGACGGCCGGTTCCGCGTGCCCAAGGTCACCATGATCGTGGCTTCCAACGCCGACGCCCGCGGCGCCGAGCTGCTCTCGCAGATGCAGGCACAGCGCCTCAACGACTGGGAGGCGTTGTTCCCTCTCGCCTCCGCCGCGCCACGCGGAGAGGACCGCCTGCGAAGTCTGCCCGACGCCACCGGGACGAGACAGCACCGGTTCCTCCGGGCCGTCGCCGCCGCCTCCGGCGAGTACATAGCCGTGGTCTCCGGCGCCGCCGGCCTGCACCCCCGCCTGCTGGATCGATCCGTGCGCCTGCTCGACTCCACCCCTCGAGCCTCCATAGCCACCGTCGCCTACCACGGGCTCGACACGGTCTCGGGCGACGCGGCCTGGGGGCCCTGGGACTTCCCCGCATTCGTGCTCATCAGACGCCGCGAATGGTCGAAGGTGCTCACCGAGACCGCCTCGGCATCCGAGGCATGGCACAAGATTCGTTCGATCTCGTGGACGATCCACCTCGATGAGCCGCTGGTCACCCTGCCGCCGACGTTTGGTGTGATGCCACCTCGTGTCGTCCCCCGCGTGTCGGCGCGGGACCGTGCCGCCGAGGCGGCGCGCACCGACCCGGGCCTGCGGGGGTGGATCTACCGGCTGCTGCGCCGCCTGCAGCGCTCCGACAAGCAGGCCGACGACGACCGTCCCGTGCTGGTGTACATCGGCGGCGAGACCGCCGTCGAGGCGGTGCGAGCACTCGCCCCGTGGGCCCGCGTCGAGCCCTCGGGCAGAGGCAACGCCCTCATCGTGGGCGCCGGCGCCGTCCTGGACGAGCCCGCCTACGACCTGGTGCGGACTCTCGACTCACCGCGGGTGGAGCGAATGGTGGCCGGCGCCGAGACCGGCGGTGAACCGTCCGAGGAGTGGCTCGATTTCATGACTACCTGCCTGGCCGTAGGCGTAGCCACCAAGGAAGACGCCTCCCGTGTCGCCGCTCTGCCCAACGTTCGCGTCGTCGGCCATCCCGCCGATCATCCGGAGGAAACGGTTCACCTCCTCGACCTGCTCCGCGAGGAGATCTCATGAAAGTGTGCATGTTCGTGAAGAACTCCTTCGAGTACGACGCCCGGGTCACCAAGGAGGCGAAGTCGCTGGTAAAAGCCGGCCACGACGTCACCGTGGCCGCCATCCACGTGCCCGGCGTCACCGCCGAGCGCGAGACCACACCCGACGGAATCAAGGTGGTGCGGGTCAGCCGCCTCTCTTTCGGCATGCATGCCGCTCAGAAGGCCCACGCCCGCTTTGTCGTCGGCGTCGAGGAGCGCCACGCCCGCCTCACCGGCGAAGAGCTCGACGAGGAGCGCATCCGCAAGTACAGCCGGGTCATCCCCGCATCGACCGCTACGCCGGGTCAGGACCGAACCATCGAGGTCCCGGCGCGCCGCTCACCAGTCTCCGGCGGCGCCAAACGGAGCGGCTTCTGGGTGCGGACATCCACCACCGTGCTGCGCGGCATCTCGCGCATCGCCCGTCTCGCATTCGGCGTCGTGAAGCTCCTCTTCGGTCGACTCATGCGAGCGACGCGCACCTTCGCCATCAACCGCCGCTTCGCCAAGGCCGGACTCGCCACCAACGCCGAGGTATGGCACTGCCACGACCTCAACACCCTGGCCGTCGGAGTCCGGTGCAAACAGAAGCGACCCGGCACCAGGCTGGTCTACGACTCCCACGAGCTGGCCACGGAGCGCTCCCGCATGACCCACTGGCAGCGGTTCCGCGCCACCGTCGCCGAACGCCGCGGCCTCCGGCACGTCGACGCGGCCATCTGGACCACCCGCAGCAGGGCCCAGCACGTCGTGGACCGCTATCACATACCCTTCCCCACCCTGCTCCGCAACGTGCCGGAGATCATCGAAGTCGAAGCGGGCTGGGACCTGCACGAGAAGCTCGCCATCCCGCAGGACCAGCGCATCCTCATCTACCAGGGCTCCATCCAGGAGTTCCGGGGCATCGAGGAGAGCATCGAGGCGGCCACGCTGCTGCAGAACTGCGTGCTGGTCGTCGTCGGATACGGCTATCACCGGCCCGCGCTCGAAGAGATGGTGCGCACGTGGGGTCTCACCGACAAGGTGAAGTTCTTCGGGCCCATCCCCAACGACGAGCTGCTCTTCTACACGGCCAGCGCCGACGTCGGCATGTGCGTGATCCGAGGCAACTCACTGTCGTACCGATGGTCGCTGCCCAACAAGCTCTTCGAGTACATGATGGCCGGTATCCCCGTCGTCGCCTCCGACTACGAGGAGATGGGCCGCGTGGTCAAGGAAACCGGCGTGGGGACCGTCTGCAACCCCGACGATCCCGAGAGCATCGCCGAGGCGGTACGCGCCATCGTCGACGACCCGGAGGCCAACGCCCGCTTCCGGGCTGCTACCCGCGCCGCCATTTGCACCTACAACTGGGGCGAAGAACAGAAGGTGCTGCTGGGTCTGTACGAGCGGCTCACTAGCTAGGCAGAGGCCTCGCTAGCCGGTGCTCTGCACCCAGACGGCGGCATCCATAGTCCCGGCCGTGCCTGCGAAACCGACGCCCACCAGCCCCGGGCCACCGGCGCTGATTCCCCGAATGACCCGGCGGCCTTCACCGCCGAAGACCGCATCGTCGTACGGAACCTGTGTCCAGGCGAGTCCGTCAGTGGAGGTCCACACCACCGCGTTCCCACTGCCAGCTCCGACGGCAACCAGACCCGGGGCGCCCGCAGTCACCGACCACATCTGCTGGGTCTCTTCGCCGCCGAAGATCGCCTCGTCGTGAGGCACCTGGGACCAGGTGAGCCCGTCCACCGATGTCCACACCGCCGCGTCCGCATCGCCACCCGATTCGTCGTAGCCCACGGCGACCAGACCCGGACCGCCCGCAATCACCGATCTCATCTCCTGCGTGCCGGCGCCGCCAAAGACCTCCTCATCGTGAGGCATCCGGGACCAGGTGAGCCCGTCGGGCGACGTCCACACCACGGCGTACTCGTCCCCAACCGGACCGTCGTCCCCGACGGCCACCAGGCCCGGGCCGCCGACGGTGACGGCGAAGATGCAAGCGTTGTCCGCTCCTCCAAAGACGGCCTCGTCGTGGGGCACCCGGGACCAAGTGACCGCATCCGCAGAGGTCCACACCGCCGCATCGCTGCCGTCGCATCCGACCGCGACCACACCAGGGCCGGCGGCAGCCACCCCTCGCAGAATGGGTACGTCCTCACCCCCAAAGACCCCGTCATCATCAGGCACCCGAGACCAGGCGACCCCGTCAGCAGAGGTCCACACCGCCGCAGCGGATTCGTCACGTCCGACGGCCACCAGGCCCGGACCACCGGCGGTCACCGACCACATCTGCTGGTCACCCTCGCCACCAAATGCCACGGAATCAGACACGCGGGACCAGGCGACCCCGTCAGCAGAGGTCCACACCGCAGCATCCATACCACCGACCGGCCCGTCGTACCCGACGGCGACGAGGCCCGGACCGCCACTGGTCACTGCAAACATCTCTTGGTCGTCTTCACCGCCGAAGGCCGGATCGGTGGCAGGAAGCCGGACCCACGACCCGGAAAAGACGTCCACGCTCGTCGTCGGCGCCGCAGTCGTGGCTGAACTCTCTTCCCCTCCATCGCCGAACATTGTCAGGTCGACCACGATGCCTCCCACCACCACCGCTGTGGCCACCACACCTACGATCAAGCCCCAAAAGACACGATGTCGAGGGGCCCGGGAGGCCGGCGAGGCCTGTTCCGCGGGTTTCTCCACCCGCAGCGGCGCCCCACACGACACACAGAACCTAGCACCTGCCTCGTTCAGCTTGCCACACTTCGTGCAGAACACACCGGCCATGGCTTCCCCTTCTGGTGCAAGCCCCTCCTCGGGACCATCACACGCTCGTCGTGCGCACGCTAGTAGCACTGCAGAAAGTCGAATCCGCGGCCCAAGAGTCACCGCCCAGCACAAGAGACACCCACCCCAGCTGCCCTCCACTACCCACACAATTGCGCCGCCGTCGGCCACTCCCCGCAGATGTGGCGACGCAAAAACACCCTCGATCATCGCGGTCCACGTATCAGGGTCGCCGGCCGGCTGCGCCGCTCCCCGGGAAGGAATTCGTAGATGGACTACAAAACTTCGAGCGACCCGGCCGCGCTCATGCCGCCCCCACCCCCTCACGCTTGCCGTCCACACCGGCCCTGGCGTCCTCCACCGCCATAACCACGAGCTGCTCGAAGCGCTCGAGCCACTGTGGCACCCGCTCGGTGACCCGACGACGCCACGAGCCGACGAACGACTCCACATCGGCCACCAGATCGTCGAACGGGACCTCGGTGTGCCGCATGCCGAAGAGCAGGCGATTACGAACGAAGTAGTAGACGAGCGTCTCGGTAGGCAGGCCGCCCGCCGGGCCGAACCGATGCACGACCTCGGCGCGGGGCTCCACCGCCACCTTCCATCCGGTGGCGGCGGCCCGCACGCAAAACTCGGTCTCCTCGAAGTACATGAAGAAGTCCTCGGGCAGCAGGCCCACATCACCGAACACGTCCGAGCGCACCAGCATCGCCGCCCCCGGCACAAAATCGACAAAACGCAGCGGACTTCGCCGCGCCGGAGCCTCGCCGCGGGCGATCAGCTCACTGCGGCCACCTGCATCCCAGTCGATCCTTCCCCCCTCGGACTGCACCTTCGGCGTCGACGCTTCGGCTTCGAGGATGCGGCCACCGACGATCCCCACCTCAGAATGCCGACGCAGCACATCGACCAGGCGACGCAGGCTCCGAGGATGCGGCATGGTGTCGGGGTTGACCACCCAGATCGCGTCGGCTCCCCCGTCGAGAGCGGCCCTGATGCCCACGTTGTTGCCGGCGGCATAGCCCAGATTGCCACCGGACTCGACGACCTCGGCCCCCACCGAGCGGAGCCAGGCCACCTGGCCCGGCCCCGAATCGTTATCGACGACCAGGATCCGCAACGGCCTATACCGGACTCGCTCCAGGGCGCGGTGACAGCGGATCGTGTCGGTGGCATCCCGATGGTTGAGCACCACCGCCCACACCGAGATCCCGCTCATGAGGTCAGTCCCTCGACCACCGCGGGCAGGGATTCCCGCCAGGCAGGAAGCTCCTCGATACCCAGACCCGCCCGCCGCTCCGAGCCGAGCACCGAGTAGGCGGGCCGCTGCGCCGGCGTCGGGTAGTCGTCCGTGCTGCAGGGAACGATCCGATCGGGGTCGATGCCGGCCAGCATCAGGGCCGCCTTGGCGAGCTCGTACCACGTGGTGACCCCGCTGTTGGTGAGATGGAGAACCCCGCCGACGCCGGCCCTCAGGCATCGCAGCACCGCGGGAGTCAGGTCGTTCACCATTGTCGGGCAGCCCCGCTGGTCGTCCACCACACGCACCTCACGCTCGCGGGCAAGCCGCAGCATGGTGGCGACGAAGTTGGGATGCGTGCCCGACACCAGCCAGGAGGTGCGTATGACCAAGGTGCCCGGGTTCGCCTCCAGCGCGGCCCTCTCGCCGGCCAGCTTCGAGCGCCCGTAGGCGCTCACCGGGCTCGTCGGCGACGACTCCAGGTACGGCTCATCGGCGTCACCGGAGAAGACGTAGTCGGTGGAGAAGGTGACGAAGGGGATCTCGGCGCCTGCGGCATAGGCGGCCATGACCCCCACCGCGTCGCCGTTGATCAGGGTGGCCAGGTCCTCCTCCTCTTCCGCCCGATCCACCGCGGTGTAGGCGGCGCAGTTGACGATGCCGTCCGGCTGCAAGGCATGCAGGGCTCTCTGGAGCTCATCGAGCCGGGCCAGATCGATCTCCTCGACGTCGACGAAGGTGGCGTCGGGGATCAGCTTGCGGAAGGCGGTCCCCAGCTGGCCGGCGGCCCCGGTGACCAGCATCACTCGCCCACGATCTCGGACCGCTCGCCCAGCGTCATTTCCACGTAGCCCGCCGGCGCCGACCCGCAAAGCCGGGCCTCCCGGCCCACCAGCGAATTACGAATCTTCCACCCGTGCACCTCGGCGCCGGCCATCACGATGGAGTCCTCGACGGCAGCGTCGGAGAGCCTGCACCCGTCGCCGATCGACGTCTGCGGGCCCACCAGCACTCGGCTCATGTGCACCCCCTCGCCAACGACCACCGGCCCGATGATCTCGCAGCCGACGAGCTGTGAGCCCTCGCCGACGTGCACGGGTCCGCTCACCTCGCAGTCGACCAGCTCGCCGTGCACGTTGTGGGCCAGCTCGGCGATCACCAGCTCCTGGGCCGCCAGCAGATCCTCCTTGGTGCCGGTGTCCTTCCACCAGTCCCGAACGATCGAAAAGCGCACCGTCCGGCCGCTGTCGATCAAATACTGGATGGCGTCGGTGATCTCATACTCCCTGCGGGCCGACGGCTCGATGGCGTCGACCGCCTCGGCGATCGTGCCGTCGAACAGGTAGACCCCGACCAGCGCCAGATTGGACGGCGGCACCTTCGGCTTCTCGACCAGACGCACCACCTCGCCGTTCTCGGTGAGCTCGGCAACACCAAACGACGATGGGTTCTCCACCGGCGAGAGCATGATCTGGCAGTTGGGCCGGTGCTCTCGAAAGCCTTCGACCACGTCGCGCACACCGTGCTTGACCAGGTTGTCGCCCAGATACATGAGGCAGTCGTCGCCGTCGACGAAGGGCAGCGCCGTCTTGAGGGCGTGGGCAATGCCGAGAGGCGCCTCCTGCACGACATACGTGACTTCGAGTCCAAACCGTGAACCGTCGCCGACGGCATCCTTTATATCCCCGCCGCTCTCCGGGGCGATGACGACGCCGACCTCGGTGATTCCTGCCTCGGCGAGATCCTCGAGCCCGTACTCGATGATGGGCTTGTTGGCCACCGGAACCAGCTGCTTCGCCATGGAGAATGTGATGGGGCGCAGGCGGCTCCCCGTCCCGCCTGCGAGCACTATGCCCTTCATACCTCGGCCCTCTTCTTGAGCGGGCGCCACCAGTCCTTCCGGCTCCGGTACCACTCGACGGTCGTCGCTAGATGCTCCTCCAAGCTGTGCGCCGGCTCCCACCCCAGAGCCCGAACCTTCGATGAATCGACCGCATAGCGGAAATCGTGGCCGGGCCGATCGGGCACCCGCTCGATCATCGACTCGTCGGCCCCGACCGCAGCCAGGATCTTTTGGGTCATCTCGAGGTTGGAGATCTGACAATCGGCGCCCACGTTGTAGATCTCGCCGGGCTTGCCCCGCTCCACCACCAGACGCACGGCGGCACAGTGGTCGTCCACGTGCAGCCAGTCACGCTCGTTGCTCCCATCCCCGTACAGGGGCACCTTCTTACCTTCGAGCAGGTTGGTGACGAACAAGGGGATCACCTTCTCGGGGAACTGGTAGGGCCCGTAGTTGTTGGTGCAGCGGGTGATGATGCCCCGGTAGCCGTAGGTGGTGCCGTAGGCGAGCACAAGAAGGTCGGCGGCCGCCTTCGACGCCGAGTACGGGGAGGATGGAGCCAGCAGGGCATCCTCCGAAGCGCTGCCCTCGGACACCGAGCCGTACACCTCATCGGTGGAGATGTGCACAAAACGTTCAACTCCACGGCGGCGCGCCGCCTCGAGCAGCACCCCCGTGCCCAGGACGTTCGTCCTCAGAAACGGCGATGGGTCGGTGATGGAACGATCGACGTGCGTCTCGGCGGCGAAGTTGATGATGACGTCGTGCCCCGCGACCAAGCCATCGACCAGATCCGCATCACCTATGTCGCCGTGAACAAACCTGTGTCCCTCGTATAGATCCAGCTCGTCGACCGTCGCCTGCACGCCGGCGTAGGTGAGCAGGTCCAGGTTGGTGACCTTCGCCCCCGGCTCGCGCTCGAGCAGGTACCGCACAAAGTTGGAACCGATGAACCCGGCGCCGCCGGTGATCAGGTACGCGACCGCCATCTACGCCTCCACGGTGAAGTAGGGGGGCAGCTCGGCCAGCCGGGGGTGGGCACGGTCACGATCGCTGACCACGGCCTCATCCGACCCCACCGGCCAGGCGATGCCGAGAGCAGGGTCGTTCCAGAGCAGGCCCTTGTCGTGCTCCGGCGAGTAATAATCGGAGACCTTGTACAGCACCTCGGTGTCCGCTTCCAGGGTGCAAAACCCGTGAGCGAAGCCCGGCGGCACAAAGAGCTGCTCCCAGTTCTCGCCGCTCAGCTCGACCACGACGTGTCGACCGTAGGTCGGCGCCGCCACACGGATATCCACCACCACGTCTAGAGCCCGGCCGCGGCTCACCCGCACCAGCTTCGCCTGTGCCCGGGGCGGCACCTGGAAATGGAGGCCGCGTACCGTGCCCCTCTCCGCGGAGAAAGTGTGGTTGTCCTGGACGAAATCGACCCTCATGCCGGCGTCGTCGAACCAGGCCCTGCGGTAGGTCTCGGAGAAGAATCCGCGCTCGTCGCCGTGCCGGGCGACACGGACGATCATCACGCCGGGGATCTCGGTGGCTACAAACTCCATGGGCTCCCGTTCGCCGCTCCCCGAGCTTAGAGCGCCTCACTCCCTGCTCACTCAGCGCACCCAGTCAGCCGGCCCCCTCGATGATCTCCACCAGCGGCCCCACCGCCCCCGCCGGATCGAGCCGCGAGCCGGCTAGACGCACCGCACCCTCGGCCTTGACTCGCAACCGCGAGACATCGTCACGCAGCCACCCGAGCACAGCGTCGAGCCCGGCCGCCTCGTCCAGAAGCCAGCCGGCGTTGTAGTCGGCCATCGCCGCGGCCATCTCCCCGAACGACGGGTGCATCACCGGCACTCCCGAGGCCAGCGCCACGGCAGCCTCGGCGGCACTGCTGTACCGGGCCGCCAGGCCGGGGCCACGCAGATCCACTGCCAGATCCGCCTGTGCCAGCACACTCCGCAGCTCATCGAAGGAGAGGGGCGCCAACACCTGTACACCGTCGCGACCCTCGAAGGCACCGGCGCCCATCGAGCCTGCCGCCGCACCGCTTCGCTGCAGCGTCGGCACCAGCGACACGGTCACACCCCGGCCGACGTGGCGAAGCAGCGCATCGGCCACGCCCGGGAGTCCATCCTGGTACACGAAGACGACCAGCCGCAGCGAGTCCCGCCCTCCGGGCCGCTCCCGCTCGGCAGCGGGCAGGCAGAACTCAACAAGCCGTATCGGCATCTTCCGCACATCGCGCCCGGTCTGGAGTGCCCAGGCCAAGTAGTGCGGGACCTTGGCGGCGCCCGTCACCGTCAGAGCATCGGCGGAGCCGATCTCCTCGACCAACCGCGAGCGCTCGTCCATCCATGCGGAGCGGTCCCCGGCCGGCTCAAGCAAGCCGGGCCCGCAGAAGTCGAGCACGCAGGTGAAGCCTTCGCCCCTGGAAAGCCGCGGAAGCCGCAGAGGATCCACCGCCACCACTGCCGCCGGCCCCAACGCCTCCACCCGCGCCGCGACACCTCGCGCCTTCACCACCTCGACACCGTCCTCCGCGGCCTCCCTCCGCAGCCGAGCCCCCTCCTCCACCACGAGCACCGTCACCGCAAAGCCATGGGCCCGCAGCCCTTCGGCCAGGCCGAAAGAACGCAGGCCCG
The DNA here is from genome assembly GCA_964633975.1 of uncultured Acidimicrobiia bacterium. GTDB lineage: Bacteria > Actinomycetota > Acidimicrobiia > Spongiisociales > UBA11373 > CAZWKX01. Next base: position 29,902 of record CAZWKX010000016.1, on the reverse strand, counting down.
CCGCCGACACCGGCAGGTCCAGTCCCGGAACGGCACCGGCGCAAGCGACGACAACCCGCCGCGTTGCCGCTCCGCCGCCGACGGCACTACGCCTGCGCCCACCCTCCATCTCAGTCTTCGTCCTCGACTTCGGGCTTGGCCACCCCGATGTGGGCTCGGTAACGATCCGTTATCTCCTCCGGATTCCCCACGTCCATGAACCTGCCCTTGTCCAGCCAGGCAATACGATCGCAGAACGCCTTCAGCCGCCCCAGGCCGTGGGAGACCATCACAATGGTCCCCGCCTCCTCAAGGAGCCCACGCATCGAATCACCGCTCTTCTTGCGGAAGGCCTCGTCGCCCACCGTCATGGCCTCGTCGAGAAGCAAGATCTCGGGCCTGGACTGGATGGCCACCGAGAAGGCGAGACGGGCGAACATGCCGGACGAGTAAGTGTCCACCGGCCGCTCAATCGCCGTCCCCAGCTCCGAGTAGGCCACGATGTCATCGAAGATCTCATCGATCCTTGCCTTGCGCAATCCTGAGGCCAGCCCTCCCAGGTAGATGTTGCGGCGGCCCGACAGGCTGCGGTTGAAGCCCAGTCCCAGCGCAAGCAGCGTCGGCGGCGAATTCGCATACACCGTCACAGTGCCCGAATCGGGGGACAACGCGCCGCATAGCACGCGCAGAAGCGTGCTCTTGCCCGCGCCGTTGGAGCCGATGATGCCGAGCGCCTCACCGCGACGAACGGTGAGCGAGACGTCGTCGAGCGCCACCACCGGTTCGGATTCACGCTTCAGGACTCGGAGGCCGTGTCGGCGGATGGAGCGGCGCTTCTCCATAAACGGCCTGAAAGCGATGCAGAGGCCTTCGGCGACTATTGCCGGGGTCTCCTCAATCGGGCGCTTCCTCTCGAGGGGCTGCCCGAAGGCGTCGAAAGTGCTCTCTTCCCGTGCAGGCGCACCCGAGGCGGCGCTCTGATCCGTCATGCCAGGTACCTCGGGATCTTGTCCTCCATCCGCACGAAGGTCACGACACCGACGACAACGATCCCCGCCGCCCAACCCAGCCCGATCCACACGTGCGTGGGGTCGAGAGGGTACGTCTGCGTACACACTCCCGCCTCAGAGCAGATGTGCTGGCCCCCGAGCAGGGCATGGCGGTAGAGGCCGAGTATGGGCACCAGCGGGTTGAAGCGAAGCACGTCGTAGAGAATCGCCCCCACCTTGTCGGAGGCGTGGGAGAGCCTGTCCTCCAGCGAATAGACGACCGGCGACATGTACATCCACACCCGCGCCAGGTAGTTCATGACGTTCTCGATGTCGCGGAAGGGAATCACAAGCTGCGCCACCAGCAGCGACAGCCCCATGTTGAAGACCGTATGCAGCAAAAAGGTGGGTATGAGCCAAACGGTGAACACACCAGGCCAGTCGCCGTGCACCGAGCCGGCGATGATGAAGAACGGGATGAGGGAAAACAGAAAGGCGATGCCTCCTTCGACGACCGCCGCAATCGGCAGTAGCAGCCTCGGGAACCGTTGCGTCGCCACCATCCGGGCGTTGTTGCGGATGGCCATCGCCCCCGAGAGCATGGTGCGACGCGTGTAGAAGAAGGCAAAGAGGCCGGAGAGGATAAACCCGATGTAGTTGGGGTCGCCGCGCCGGGTCTGCAATATCACACCGAAGACCAGCAGGAAGATTCCACCCAGCATCAACGGGTCGAGAACCCACCACAGCAGGCCCAGCGACGTGGACGCATGGCGCCCGCGCATGTTCCCCATGGCCAAATGCCATGCGAACTCCCGGCGCCGCCACAGGTCGGCCAAATAGCCGACCAAGCCGCGCCGGTCCGAAAAGGAGATCACCGGGGTTTCGGTGGACACGGCCCCAAGATTGTACCGACCCGCCGGTGTGCCCGAGCCGGCCTCAGCCGAACTCGATGCCCTGGGCCAGCGGCAGGTCGGTCGACCAGTTGATCGTGTTGGTCTGCCTCCTCATGTACGCCTTCCAGGCGTCGGAGCCGGCCTCACGGCCGCCGCCGGTGTCCTTCTCCCCGCCGAAGGCGCCGCCGATCTCGGCTCCCGAAGTGCCGATGTTCACGTTGGCGATGCCGCAATCGGATCCAAGGTGTGAAAGGAACAGCTCCGCCGCCCGCAGTGAATTGGTGAAGATCGCCGACGACAGACCCTGGCGTACGCCGTTCTGGATACGGATGGCGTGCTCCACGTCCCGCGCCTCGATGAGGTAGAGAATCGGCGCAAACGTCTCCTCTCCCACGATGGGAGCGTCGCCGGCGATCTCGATGATCGTCGGCTCGACGAAGTGGCCGGCCAGCCCGTCGACCTCCACGGTGTGCCCGCCCGCTATCACGGCGCCCCCCTGGCTCTTCGCCACGTCGATGGCCGTCATCATGTTGCCCACGGCCGCCTCGTTGACCAAAGGCCCCATGAGCACGTCGCGGTCGAGTGGATCACCGATTCGAACCTGCCCGTAGGCGTCGACGAGCCGCCGCTTCACTTCGTCCTTCACACCGCCCTCGACGATGATCCTGCGGGTCGTGGTGCAGCGCTGTCCGGCGGTTCCCACCGCGCCGAAGACCACGGACGGGATCACGAGATCGAGATCGGCGTCATCGAGCACGATGACGGCGTTGTTGCCTCCCAGCTCGAGAAGCGAGCGGCCGAGACGCTTCGCCACCGCCGTCCCCACCTTCTCGCCCATGCCGCAGGACCCCGTCGCCGACACGAGCGGAACCCTGCAATCGTTGATCAGGCCATCGCCGATGTCGCGGCTGCTTCCCACCAGCAGGCTAAATACCCCTTCGAACCCACTGCCCTGCATCACCTCTTCGCAGATCCTGGTCACCGCCGCCGCGGTCAGCGGTGTCTGCGACGACGGCTTCCAGATGATCGTGTCGCCACACACCGCAGCAATGAAGGCATTCCACGACCACACCGCCACCGGAAAGTTGAACGCGCTGATCACGGCGACCGGGCCCAGAGGGTGCCACTGCTCGTACATGCGATGTCGAGGCCGCTCGGAGGCAATGGTGCGGCCGTAGAGCTGCCTCGACAATCCAACGGCAAAGTCGGCAATGTCGATCATCTCCTGGACCTCACCCTCCCCCTCGACGAGGATCTTCCCCATCTCGAGTGAAACCAACGCCCCGAGAGCCTCCTTCTTCTCCCGCAGCGCGTTGCCGATTCGGCGCACGTACTCGCCGCGTTTGGGCGCCGGAAGCATGCGCCACTCCTCGAAGGCCTCCCGGGCAACTGCGATGACCCGCTCGTAGTCGTCGGCCGACGCTCCCTTCACCGTTGCGATCGGCGTCCCCATCGCCGGGTTCTCAACGACCAGGTCCGCCCCGCCGGCCTCGATCCACTCACCTGCAAATACCCCGGAGCAGCCGTCCGCCAACCCGAGTGCCGCGAAGATCTCATCCTTCATTCCTACCTCCTGTCAGCGGGCGGCGATCGCCTCGATCTCGACGAGGAACCCCCCGGGCAGCGCACCGACCTGCACGGTCGAACGCGCCGGAGGCTTGTCGCCGAAGTAGTCGGCGTATACCTCGTTGACGACGGCGAAGTGGCCGATGTCGGCGAGGAAGATCGTCGTCTTCACCACATCGTCGAACTGGAGGCCCAGACCGACGAGCACCCCGTCGATGTTGTCCATAACCCGAGTCGCCTGAACCCGGACGTCCCCCACAACCCTGTCGCCGGTGATCGGGTCGATGGCGACCTGCCCCGAAATGAACACGAGACCTGCGGCCTCGGTGACGGTCGAATAGGGGCCCATCGGGGCAACCGCATTGGGCACCTGTGGCACTTGCTTCGGCATTCCACCTCCTCGCTTCCACGTCAGACCAGGCTACAGCCGCACCGCGGTGCAGTCCCGCCCCGGAGGGCGCCGCTCCTCTACTCCGCGCCTGCATCCGGCCACGGAGTGTTTGCCGCGTCCGTGGTGTTACATAAGGCCGGCGTGACCACCACCACCGACATCGAAGCCGCCCTCCGCGGCGTTCTGGATCCCGAGCTGGGCGCCGACATCGTCGAGCTGGGCATGGTCCGCGGCATCACCGTCGCCGACGGGGTCGCCGACATCTCGATAGCTCTGACCATCGCGGCGTGCCCCCTTCGCTCCCAGATCGAAAACGATGTGATCCGGAAAGTCCAGGCGCTTCCCGGCATCGACGAAGTGGCGGTCCGCATCGCCAAGATGACCCCGGAGCAGCGATCCGAGCTCATGTCGATCGCCCGCCGACGGGCCCGGCAGAACGCCGAGCCGACCATGGTGAGCCCGCAGACCCGGGTCGTCGCCGTCGGCAGCGGCAAGGGTGGCGTGGGGAAATCGTCAACCAGCGTCAACCTGGCCGCCGCCCTCAACGCCGTCGGCTTCAAAGTCGGGCTCCTCGACGCCGACATCTGGGGACACTCCGTTCCTCGAATGATCGGCGTCGCCGGCCGCTTGAAGGCCGGCGGCGACCGCAAGATCGCTCCCGCCACCGTCGATGGGATCCAGGTGGTGTCTACCGGCCTGCTCATCGACGATGAGGACAAGGCACTCATGTGGCGAGGCCTGATCCTGTCAAAAGCGCTGGACCAGTTCCTCACCGACGTGGCCTGGGATCAAGGCCTCGACTACCTCATCATCGACCTGCCCCCCGGGACCGGCGACATCCAGATGGCGCTGACTCGCCTGTTGCCGCAAGCCGAGATGCTCGTCGTCACCACCCCGCAGCTGGCGGCCCAGAAGGTGGCCGCCCGCGCCGCCGACATGGCCAGACGCTCCCATCTGCCCGTCGCCGGCGTCATCGAGAACATGGCCGGGTTCACCACACCCGACGGCGAGCGCCATCACATCTTCGGCAGCGGCGGCGGAGCGGCCCTCGCCGCCCAGCTCGGGGTGACGCTCATCGGAAGCATTCCCATCGACCCCGCCATCACCTCCGGAGGCGACGACGGGAATCCCATCATCACCGGAGAGCCCGACACACCGGCGGCCCGGGCTTTCGCCGCCGCGGCTCGCCGACTGGTCGAGCTGATCCCGCCCACCGCCAACGAGACGTGCGCGACACGTCTCGCCCTGCTCGCCGAGCAGATGGAGAATCCCGAGGCGGCGACCATCGACTAGCCCCGCCGAACCGCGTCAGCGGCAGAGGTTCACCATGAGCTGGTACGGGTTGGTCAGCGGCCCGCCGCCGGGCTGGTACCCAATGTGGAGATGCGGCACGGAGGCGTTGCCGGTGGACCCCACATACCCGACCACCTGTCCGAGGCTGACTCGAGCCCCGTCGCCGGTGCCGGCATAGGAGTCCAGGTGTGCGTAGTAGTAGACGTCGCCGCTGTCACCGTAGATGTAGAGGCCGATACCGCCCTCCCAGTGCCAGTTGAAGTACACCACCCCACTCTCGACAGCGACGACCGGAGTGCCTCTGGCCGCCACAATGTCCGTACCGTGGTGCAACCTGCCTCCGGGCCGCGGCTCCAGCCAGCTGTCCCGGAAACTATTGGGGCCGGCAACGGGACAGGTACGGCCCTCGGTCGATGTGGCGGCGCTGCTCGAATAGCCGGTGGCGGCCGCGGCAGCAGCGGCTGCCGCCGCCTCCTGAGCCTTCCTCGCCGCCTCGGCCTGCCGAATCCTCTCGGCCTCTTCGACCTGCCACTGCTGCCACAGCGCCTGATACTCGGCGTTGGCCTCCTCAAGCTCGGAGAGCACGTCGTCGACCTCAGCTTCGACGTCGGCGCGGACCGCGGCCTGAGTGTCCTTCAGAGCCTCCAGCTCGACGATGAGGCGCGCCTGGTCGGTCTGGAGGAACTCGAGCTCTATGGAGTAGTCGCGGTCTTCCTCGGAAATGGCATCGAGGTAGGCGTCACGGACTCCGACTACGGTGACATCGCTGGAGTCGAACGTCCCGCTGGCCTGATTGAAGCTGAGCTCCACGTACAACTCGACGGCTCGCTGCTGGGCGTAGACCTCGGCCAGAGCGATCTGCCGTTCCCTCTCGTCAATCTGCGCCTCGAGGGAGGCGATCCGCTGCCCGGTGTCCCATTCGTTGTAGAGAGCTTCCTCGAGAGCGGCGATCCGGTCTTCCATCGCCGCCGAGAGGCGGCGTACCTCGGCATCGGCCTCGGCAAGCTGCTCGCGAGTCACCTCGGCGCCGGCCTTGACCGGCACGGTCAACAGCACTGCGACCACAACTAACGGCGCCAGCTTGCGCACACAACCTCCGCCCTCAAGTCGCCGAGTCTACCGGCGTTCTCCCATATCCGTTCCGGCGACGGGACCGGCTTCACAGGCACAGCCGAGCCACGATCGGGTACGGATTGGCGTAGTACTCGGCGCCGGGAAGGTAACCCAAGTGCAGATGCGGAAACGTCGCATTGCCGGTCGACCCCACATACCCGATCAGCTGCCCCGCGCCCACACGGACCCCGTCGACGATGCCGGGGGCGTAGCCCTGCATGTGGGCGTAGTACCAGCGGTCACCGCTGTCACCGTTCACATACAGGCCGATGCCACCGGCCCAATGCCAGTTCGGACTCCAGATGGTCCCCGATTCGATGGCCACGATCGGAGTCCCCGCGGCCGCCCAGAGGTCCGTGCCGGTGTGGAAACGCCCTCCAGATCGAGGCTCACCCCAGGTATCGGTGAAGCTGACCGCCCCATCTACGGGGCACACGTACACGCCGGGCTCCGGCGGCGGGCCCAAAACCGGGGGAACTTCGGCGGTTGTGCTCGTCACACCCGAATCGGCCGGCGGCTCCACCGCGGCCAAGGTCGTCGACGTGGCGAGGAGCTGCCGCTGCCTCTCCTCCTCCTCACGCCGCAGACGCTCCGCCTCCTGACGATCCCACTCCCCCTTCACCGCCTGATAGGCGGCGTTCGCCGCCTCCAGCTCGCCGTAGATCTCACCGACCATCTCCTCCAAGTCCGACCGCAGAACGGTCTGCTCTTCCAGCAGACCGCCGTAGTACTCGCGAAGCCCATCCACGCTGCGCCGAGCAACGGCCAGACGGTTGATGACCTGGCGATCCGCCTGCGTCACCAAGTCGAGGTACATCTGACGCACCGATGCCTCATCGGGCCGGCCCTCCGCCGACAGAAGCGTCGTCGGGCCGCTCCCGGCCACGCTCACGTAAATGGCCACAACGTGATCCCGCGCCGCATCCTCCAGCGCAGCCAGCTCCTGCTCCTGGACCTCGAGGTCGGCGGCGAGCCTATCCACCTCCTGCCTCAACACCATCTCCTCGGTCGCGGCATCCTCATACCGCACCATCTGCTGCTCCAGCGAGGCGGCCAGCTCCGCAACCTGCCTGCGGGCCTCCTCCACGTCCTCGGCAGTGACCTGAGCGCTGGCCGGCGCCACCGTCAGCAGCACAACGACAGCAAGTACGACGAGTCCAACGAAAACACAGCCGACGGAAGGGCGCGCCGAGCAGCGGTCCCCCCTCTCCGGGGACCGCGTCGGCACAGAGGCCCCGAAACGCGCTCCGACGACCACAAAGACGAATATACCGGCCTCGTTAACCTGTGTTCATGGTGCCGCAACCGCCCTCGGTGGATGCCCTCGCCACCAGGCTCGACGATGGGGTGCTGCCGAAACCTCTCATCGTCGAGGTGGCCCGCCGTGTCATCGCCGAATGGCGGGAAGGCCGCGGCGAGAACGCCTCTCCCGAGGAGGCGGCGCGTGAGCAGCTGGCCCGCCTGCGGCGCCTGCGGCCCGGTCGGCTGATAAACGCCACAGGCGTGCTCCTTCACACCAACCTGGGGCGAGCCCCGCTGTCCACGGCGGCCGCGGCGGCAGAGAGCGAATCATCGACCGGGTACTCGGCTCTGGAATACGACCTCGGCTCCGGAGGACGCGGCTCCCGGGGCGCCTACGCCCAAAAGCTCGCCGCCACACTCTCCGGCGCCGAGGACACCTTGGTGGTCAACAACAACGCGGGCGCGCTCTTCCTCACGCTCGCCGCTCTGGCCGGTAGCGCCGAAGTCGTCGTCTCCCGCGGTGAGCTCATCGAGATCGGCGGGTCGTTCCGGCTTCCCGAGCTCATGGCCGCCTCAGGGGCCCGGATGGTCGAGGTAGGGACCACCAACCGCACCCGGCTCCGTGACTACCGAAGGGCCTGCGGCCCGCACACCGCGCTGATCCTCAAGGTTCATCCCTCCAACTACCGGGTCAAGGGTTTCACCGAAGAGGCCGACTATCCCTCGCTGGCCCGGCTCGCCGCCGACCTCGACATTCCATTTGCCGCCGACCTCGGCAGCGGCCTGCTGGACGCCCGCACCCCCTGGCTCGACGGCCCGCCCCCGGTCTGGCTGGCCGACGAGCCGCCCGCCCGCCAGACCATCGCCGCCGGCGCCGATCTCGTCATGTTCTCCGGAGACAAGCTGCTCGGCGGCCCTCAGGCCGGAGTCATAGCCGGACGGGCCCGGCTGATCCGCCGTCTCGCCGAGCATCCCGCCGCACGGGCCCTTCGAATCGACGGCGCCCGCCTCGGTGCACTCGCCGTCACCCTCGAGGCCTACGCACGGCAGGCCGGGCAAGAGATCCCCTTCTGGCGCATGGCCACGATTCCCTACGAGACGCTCGATGAGCGCTGCCGCCGCGTCATCGCCACCTCCGTCGTCGAGGCCGCGGTCGAGCCTGGGGCTTCGCTGCCCGGGGCCGGGTCCGTGCCCGGCCGGGGTATTCCGAGCCCTCTCATCGTCGTGCCCGGCGCAAGCGAACCAGCATGGCGATCGTTGCTTGCAGGATCGCCGCCGATCGTGGCTCGCCGCGAGGATCGAGGCCTCGTCCTCGATCTCAGGGCCGTCGAGCCGACCGACGATGCCGCCGTGGCCGCCGCTATTGCTGCAGCATGCCGGTAGTCGGAACCGCCGGCCACGTCGATCACGGCAAATCGACACTCGTCGAAGCTCTGACCGGCCGCGACCCCGACCGCTGGGAAGAGGAAAAGCGGCGCGGCCTGACCATCGACCTCGGCTTCGCCTGGACCAAGCTCGACGACGCCGAAGTCGGCTTCGTCGATGTGCCCGGGCACGAGCGTTTCATAAAGAACATGCTGGCCGGCGTCGACGCCATCGATGCAGCCCTCTTCGTGGTCGCCGCCGACGAGGGCTGGATGCCGCAATCCGAGGAGCACCTGGTAATCCTCGACCTCTTCGGCATCGCCTCCGGCGTCGTCGCCATCACCCGAGCCGACCTTGTAGACCAGGAGGCGCTGGAACTGGTGGCCCTCGACGTACGAGAGAGGCTCGAGGGGACCTCCCTCGCCGGCTCACCGATAATCGCAACCGCAGCGCCCATGGGGAGGGGAATCGCCGAGATCCGGGCAGAGTTGCAGCGGACTCTCGCCGCTTCCTGCGACCCGGGCGGCGACCGAACCCGGCTCTGGGTCGACAGGGCGTTCACCATCGGCGGAGCCGGCACCGTTGTGACCGGCACCCTCCGCGACGGCCCCGTGAGCATCGGAGATACGCTGGCACTGTGGCCGCGCCAACGCCCCCTGCGAGTGCGAGGGCTACAAACCCACGAACGGCCCGTCGATCGGGCCACCCCGCACAACCGAGTGGCTTTGAACCTCGCCGGCATCGACCGTGACCAGTCGCCTCGCGGCTCCATGATCGGCCGACCCGACGACTGGGCTCCCACCTCCGGCTTTCTCGCCCAGCTGCGCCGAGCCCGCTACGTCAAAGAGCCTCTCCGCAGCCGCGGTGCCTTCCACCTCCACGTCGGCACTGCAGCCGGCCGAGCCGACGTCCGACTGCTCGAAGCCGAGACCCTCGATGCCGCAGGCGCCGCATTGATTCACACCGACGCGCCGCTGCCCCTCAAGACCGGGGATCGTTTCGTGCTTCGTGATGTGGGCAGACGGCTGGTGGTCGCCGGCGGCGCCGTACTCGACCCGCATCCCCCTACGAGGGCGGCGCGGTCCAGAGCCGCCCTGGCGCTGCTCCGGCCCATCGGGACGACGCCCGACGCCAGGGCCTCCGCGCTCCTCGGGGTCCGAGGACGCGCCCGCCTTGACGTCCTTGCCGCGGACAGCGGAGGAGGAACCCCGGACTCCGCTCTGACCGCAGCCGGCGTGGCCGTGTCACTCGCGGCGCTCGACGAGATGCTGCGCCGTGCCCGCCGTGTCCTCACCGCGTTCCACGAGGCCAATCCACTCCGGCCCGGGATGCCCCGTGCCAGCCTGGCGGAGCAGCTCGACGTTTCCCTTCCCGAGCTGGAGAGCCTCGTCGGCCACACCACAGAACTCGTGGACGAGAGGGCGGTCATCCGGCTCGCCGAATTCAGCGGCGCCCTCGACGAAGCCGCGGAGGCCGCCTGGGACCAAGCTCGAGCAGCATTACGCACCGCCTGCCTCTCCCCGCCGCGAAGGGGCGAGCTCGGCCTCGGCGAGGACCTGCTCCACGCCCTCGTTCGCCGGGGCGAGCTGGTCGAAGTGTCCGAAACCCTCGTCTACCTGCCCGAGACGCTCGACGGCCTGGCGGCCCGGCTGCGGGACCTGGAGCAGCCGTTCACCGTCGCCGCGTTCCGCGATGTAATGGGGATCACACGCAAACACGCCGTCCCTCTTCTCGAGTGGCTCGACGACGGCGGCTTCACACGCCGCCAGGGGGACCTGCGTTTTCTCAGAACGTAGCGGCCCGGCGGGCCAGCACCTGACGCCTCTCGGTCTCGGTCACTCCACCCCAGATGCCGTACGGCTCTCGGATCTCCAGGGCGAACTCGAGGCATTCGCCTTTCACCGGGCACACGGTGCAAATCGCCTTCGCCTTAGCCTCCCGGCGCTCCCGCTCTTCCTTCCGCTCCACGGTGCTCGGCGGGAAGAACAAGTACGAGTGGTTGCCGCGACAGAGGCCTTTGAGCTGCCAAGAACGATCCAGCGGCACCGGCTCGGCCATTACCCTCCTCAGCTCAAACGGCCCGCTGAAAGTAGCAGTCGTCATCGACTCCCGCCAGGGAGGATATGGCAGCCAACACGCCCCACTCCGCTTGACCCGCCGCCGAGGCCCATCACCGTGCCGTCGAGGACTACAGTCGGCCCTCCAATGCCCACCGTCCTACTCGTGGCCGATGTCCCTTGGGTGGTGAGCGAAGTGCGCGCCGCCCTCCCCGATTCCTTTGAGATCACCGTCATCGACGATCCTCGCTCCGCCGCCGACGTATGGACGGAGCACCGGCACGACGTGGTCATCTCGGATCTGCAAGTCGGTTCGATGGGCGGCATGGCGGTCGTGCGGGCGGTCCGCGACGCGGCCACAAGCGAGAACGCCCCCGCCCCGGGCACGGCCATCCTGCTCGACCGCGACGCCGACGGTTTCCTCGCCGGCCGGGCGGGAGCCGACGTCTGGCTCCGCAAGCCCTTCGGGGGATTCGAGCTTCTCGCGGCCGTGGAGCGCCTCGCCGACGCCGGTGACGGTTCTCAGGAATGAATCCCCAACCAGACGAACCTCCGAGACCCTGCTCTCAGTGGAGAGCCCGATGACCACCCTTCAGGTCGTCTACCTGGCCATCCTCTCGGTCTGCATCCTCGCCTCCGGGTTCTTCTCCGGATCCGAAACGGCCCTCGTCGCCGTCCCCCGTGAACGCGTCGCCCAGCTCATGGCCACCGACAAACGCGCCTCCCGCGTCGTAGCGCTCACAACGGACCCGGACCGCATGCTCAGCACGCTTCTGGTGGCCAACAACTTCGTAAACATCCTGGGCGCCTCGGTAGCGACCATGCTGTTCGTCGATCTCCTCGGGCACGACTGGGGACCCTGGGTGGCAACCGCTTCGGTCACCGCAGTAGTGCTCCTTCTCGGCGAGATAACACCCAAGAGCCTGGCCACGAGGTACCCGGAACGCTTCTCCCTGGCCGTCGCTCCGACCATCTGGCGTCTCTCCAAGATCTTGCGGCCCGTTTCCCGGCTGTTCCTGACCCTCAGCAGAGTCCTGTTCCGTATCTTCCGGATCGATGCGACACCCGGCCCCGGCGCCGTCACCGAGGACGACATCCGTGCCATGGCCGAGCTGGGCGAACGCACCGGCGAGATCGCCACCGCCGAGCGTGAGATCATCCATCAGCTCCTACGCGCCGCCGACCGGCCGGTGCGCGATGTCATGACTCCCCGTACCGACCTCTATACGCTCGAAGAGCCAATATCACCCGCCGATGTGCGGGCGGCGGTCGCCGCTACGGGCCACAGCCGCTTTCCCGTCATCCACCAGGACCTGGACCACCTGACCGGCATCCTGCACGTCAAGGACATCCTTCGCACCGCGGAAGACCTCGACCCGGCAGCCACCCGACGCCTGCTCCGCGAGCCGTACTACGTGCCCGAGACCAAGCCACTCCTGGAACTGCTCGGAGAGATGCGCTCGGCGCGCCGGTCCTTCGCCGTCGTCCTGGACGAGCACGGCGGCGTCGAGGGAATCGTCACCGTGAAGGACATCATCTCCGAGCTGATCGGCGAGCTGCAGGACGAACACGACCCGGGGACTCCGTCCATGGTCTCCCTGGCGGAACGCGAGTGGCTCGCCGACGGCCGCGTCCCCGTCTCCGAACTCGCCGAAGCCGTCGGCGTTAAGCTTCCCGAGGGGCCGTACAGCACACTCGGAGGCCTCATACTCGATCTCGTCGGCAGCATCCCCGAGGAGGGCACACAGGTGACGGTGGCCGGCTGCCGTCTCACCATCATGCAGATGGACCGCAATCGTGTAGACCGGGTGCGGGTGCAGATCGACGAGCCGATAACATGAGGGATCACCGGGACGTGGCGCAGTTTGGTAGCGCGCAGCGTTCGGGACGCTGAGGCCGCCGGTTCAAATCCGGCCGTCCCGACGAAGCCCTCCCGCCCAAAACGGGAGGGCTTCACAACACAGATCTCAGAGTCCAGAATCGGCACCACGCGCTCCGAACTCCGGCGTCGCCAACGCCTCAAGCTACCCGCGCAGTCCCACTGCTATCTCGGCGATCTGCACCGCGTTCAGCGCCGCCCCCTTACGCAGATTGTCCCCGACCACCCACAACGAGACCCCTCCGGCCCGGCCCACCGTGTCGCGAAGCCGGCCCACGAGGACATCGTCGATGCCGGCGCAGTCGAGAGGTGTGGGCACCTTGTCCCGCCACAGCTCAACCCCAGGGGCCGCGTCGATCAGCTTCGCCGCCTCCGTCGAGTCGATGGACCGGCCGAACCATGCGGACACGGCCATGCCGTGCCCCGTCACCACCGGAACCCTCACGCAGGTCGGCTCGACGAGAACAGCCGGCGCCTCGAGGATCTTCCTGGTCTCATAGACCAGCTTCCACTCCTCCACGGTGTATCCGTTCTCGGCCATCTCACCGGCTAGGGGGAGCACATTCCACCCAATAGGGCGGGGGTAGAAGCCGGGCCCTGGATCTTTCCATCCGCCTTCACGCAGAGCGTCGATGTCCTTTCCCAGCTTCTCGTTCTCCGCGGCCAGTGTGCTGATCGCGGCCTGTCCGCTTCCCGACACGGACTGGTACGAACACACGGTCATGGACTGCAGGCCGGCGGCACGATGCAACGGCGCCACCGCCATGAGCAGCGCCATGGTGGTGCAGTTCGGGTTGGCGATGATGCCCTTGTGCCGGCTCACCGCGTGGTCGTTGACATCAGCCACGACGAGCGGCACCTCAGGATCCATGCGCCACGCCGAAGAGTTGTCGACCACAACGGCCCCGGCGGCAGCAAAACGGGGGGCATGCTCCAGTGCCCGGGCCCCACCGGCCGAGTAGAGCGCAACCTCGATGCCCGCCGGGTCCGCCGCGGCCAGGTCCTCTACGGTCACCTCACCCCACGGTGTCTGCACGACCTTTCCCGCGGAACGAGAAGATGCCATCAGACGCAGCTCGCCGACCGGGAACGAACGCCGTTCGAGCGTGGCGATCATCTCCCGGCCCACCACACCGGTGGCTCCAACGACGGCGACGGAAACGTCAGCCATCGGCTTGCCCCATCATCGGAGGCTCAAATGCCTCATGCAACCGGCGAACCGCCTCCTCGACACGATCCTCCGCAACCACACACGAAACCCGCACCGGCGACGTCGAGATCATCTCGATGTTGATGCCGGCATCGGCCAGTGTGGCGAACATACGCGCGGCAACGCCCGGGTGCGACCGCATGCCGCCGCCCACGATCGCCACCTTGGCGATCTTCTCCTGGGAATCCACGCCGGCCGCCCCTATCTCCTCGGCGAGGCTCCCCGCTATCTCCACCGCCCTGGCCAGATCCAGGCGAGACACGGTGAAGCTGACGTCGGCGACGCTCTCCGAGCTCACGTTCTGCACGATCAGGTCCACGACTATTCCTGCTTCGGCAAGCGGTTCGAAGATCCGCGCCGCCACTCCGGGCCGGTCCGGGACCCCAAACACCGTCACCTTGGCCTCGGACGCGTCGTGCACAACCCCGCTGACCACCGGCTGCTCCATTGCGCTGTCCCTCACCCAGGTCCCCTCTCCCTCATGAAACGACGAACGTACGTGCAGAGGAACATTGAACTTGCTCCCAAACTCCACCGACCGCAGCATCAGAACGCCTGCGCCCGCCCCAGCCATCTCCTGCATGACCTCGAAGGAGACCTCGTCGAGCTTGCGCGCCTCCGGCACGACACGTGGATCGGCGGTGAAGACACCGTCCACATCGGTATAGATCTCGCACGAATCCGCCCCCAGATAGGCCGCCATGGCCACCGCGCTGGCATCCGATCCCCCGCGTCCCAGCGTGGTGATCTCCTTTTCCGCCTCCGAGACGCCCTGGAAGCCGGCGACGATAACCACGTTGCCGGCGGCGAGGCAATCGTCGACGCGAAAGGCGCGCACGTCCTTGATCTTGGCCTTCCCATGAGCCGAGTCGGTGAGAATGCCGGCCTGCGACCCGGTGAGGCTCACGGCCTCGACCCCGAGATCCGCTATGGCCATGGCCAACAGCGCCATCGACACACGCTCCCCTGCGGTGAGCAGCATGTCCATCTCGCGTGGATGATCGTTGACGCTGACCTCTGCGGCGAGGCGAACAAGGTCATCGGTGGCACCGCCCATCGCCGACACAACGACGACCACGTCGTTCCCGGCGCGTTTCGTGTCGGCGACGCGTTGCGCCACCGCGCGAATCCGCTCGGCCGTTCCCACCGAGGTCCCGC
Organism: uncultured Acidimicrobiia bacterium; assembly: GCA_964633975.1. Taxonomy (GTDB): domain Bacteria; phylum Actinomycetota; class Acidimicrobiia; order Spongiisociales; family UBA11373; genus CAZWKX01. The sequence continues at coordinate 14,767 of CAZWKX010000016.1, read as the reverse complement.
CGTACTTCTGAACGATGATCGCCATGAGCGGCAGAGTGTACCTGCGCCAACCTCCCCCTCCCGCTGATCACCGCCGCCTCGATTACCCCCGGCCGGCACCCATTCGACACGAGTCGACAACACCGCCCACGCATTTCTTCAGGAGGTCGCGAAGCCGACCGATACCTGGCGAGGCAATGATTAGCAGCGGCGACGACAACGGGAATGCGTCCCAGCGCGTCTTTCCGGCGCCCGTTTCTTACGACGCGATCAGGCGCCTCTACCAGCCGTTCCGCCTGACAGGCGCCACAGCACTGCTGACGATCGCCTTGCTCGCCGTGGTCAACGGCATCGACGGCGCCGAGATCAAGGCGTCGGCAATGGGTCTTCTCATCGCCGACGCCGCCTGGCGCGCCCGCCGGGGCCGCAGCGCCCTCCCCTCCCTGATCGTCGACGTAATCCTCATCGGCGGCACCGCCGGCGTGGGCCACAACATCGACGGGCCGCTCGTCATCTTCGCCGCCTACTTGGCCACGGCCGCGATCCTGCTCCTGTCGCCCCGTCAGGTCCTTACCCTGCTGGCCGCGGCGGCGGCCACCGTCGCCCTTCGCACATCGCTGGTCGCGCACGCCGATCACGTCGACTCCTTGGCCGACGCCCTGCAGTGGGCCGAGGTCTGCGTGTACCTCACCGGCCTGACCATGGTCCTGCTCGCCGGCGTCAAGGAGATACGGGCCACACGCGACCAGCAGACGGCCGTGCTCGAATCGGAGCGGCGAACCACCGCCATGAAGAACCAATTCGTCACGATGGTCAGCCACGAGCTGCGCACCCCGCTCACCAACATCGCCGGCTTCGCCTTCAGCCTCCATGAGATGTGGTGCGAGATCGAGCCCACCGAGGTCAACGACTTCCTCGCCATCATCTGCGACGAGGCCAATCACCTGCGGGAAATCGTCGACAGGGTGCTGCTGATACCTCGCCTCGAGGCCGGCCGCCTGACGCTTGAACCCACCGACTTCCCACTGCGCCCCGTGGCATACCGCGCCGCGGACCAGCTCTTCCCCAAAGGCGGTGACAAGTCGGCCACGGTTGCCGTCACCGGCAACGTCTACGTGCGGGCCGACCCCAATCGGGTGGAGCACGTCCTCCACAACCTGCTCGAGAACGCCCGCAAGTACGGCGGCGACCGTGTCGGAGTCGACGCCATCGCCCGCAACGGGAACTGGGAGATAGTCGTCGCCGACAACGGGCCCGGTGTGCCGGAGGAAGACCGCGAACGGATCTTCGGCCGCTTCGAGCAGCTAGAGCACGGCAACACCAGAACCAGCACCGGCCTGGGCTTGGGCCTCACCACCAGCAAGCTCCTCATCGAAGCCATGGGCGGTGAGATCTGGTACGAGCCGGGCTTCCCGGTCGGCGCCCGCTTCTGCTTCAGACTGCCCGTCGGTGAAGCCCCGGCCTTGCCCGCGGCCGACAAGGAGATCCCTGCGGAGACCTCCGTGGCGGCCGAAACCCCCTAGACCTCGGTTTCGTCCGAACCCACACTCCATCCCGGCGCCGCCGGCGTCGGACGCGCCGCGAACGGAGCCTGCACCGGCCGGGGCCGCCCCGAAAGCACCCAGAGACCGCGGCCCGGCCGTTCAGGCGGCACCGCCTGCGCCGCCGCTTCCTCTTCGACGAGCCGCGTCACCGCGGCAAGGATCGCCGCCGTCTCCATCGGTCCGGCGCCGCCCACTACCTCGATCTCCGGGGTCATTCGATCTCCACGAGTTCAACGAGAGTACCCGCAAAGGCGCGGGGATGAACAAACGCCATGCGCCTGCCACCACTTCCGACTCGCGGCACGCGGTCGATCAGCTCCACGCCCTCCGCCTCCAGATGGGCCAGGGCAGCCGCGATGTCGGGGACCGCAAAGGCGATGTGATGCAGGCCCTCGCCTCGCCGCTGGAGGAACCGGCCCACAGGTGTGTCCGGCCCTAAGGGCTGCAGCAGCTGCACTTGCGAGCCCCCCGCAGGCATCATCGCCTCTTCGACGCCTTGCTCCTCGACTACCTCTCTCATGACCGGCTCAACGCCGAAGAGCCGTCGGTAGCGTTCAACGGCTTCGTCCAGGTCGCCGACCGCGATGGCGATGTGATCGAGATTCAATAGCAGCATGGATGATTCCCCGTGCAGGTCGGGCAAGGGTAGCCAATCACCGGCGCCGCGGCCGCGTGGTGACGATCCAGGGAATCGGTACCCTTCCCCAACACCAGAAGGAGGCTCCATGGGCTCCGTCATCACATCGATCGCCCGCACTCCGCTTGGCCGCTTCGGCGGCGTCTTCCTTCCGCTCGATGCGGTCGCGCTGGGCGCCACCGCCATTGGAGGTGCCCTGGACCGAGCCGGGCTGCCGCCCGATCAGCTTGATGAGATCCTCTTTGGACACGCCATCCAGGCAGGCACGGGCCAGATCACGTCGCGCCAGGCGGCCCACGCCGCAGGCGTCCCTCTCACCGTCCCGGCCACGACGATCAACAAGGTCTGCCTCTCCGGCATGACCGCCATCGCCATGGCGGACAAGGACATCCGGATCGGCGAGGCCACCTTCGTTGTGGCCGGCGGCATGGAGTCGATGACCAACACGCCATACATCGCCCCCAAGGCCCGCTGGGGAGCGCGTATGGGCCCAGCCGAGCTCGTCGACGGCATGGAGCTCGACGGGCTGTTCTGCGCCTTCGACCGCTGCATGATGGGTGAGACCTCCGACCGTAAGAACGCCGAGCTCGGCATCAACCGCCTGGAGCAGGACGAATGGGCCACCGAAAGCCACAAGAGGGCCGCCGAAGCCGCCGACTCGGGAGCTTTCGCCGCCGAGATCGTCCCGGTCGAAGTACCACAGCGCAAGGCCGATCCGGTGCTGGTCCACGCCGACGAAGGCATCCGCCCCGATTCGACGGTAGACGCCCTCGCCCGCCTGCGTCCCGCCTTCCTCAAAGACGGCACGATCACCGCAGGCAACGCCTCACAGATCTCCGATGGGGCCGCCGCCGTGGTGGTGGCCGACCGGGCCGCCGCCGAAGCCGCCGGCATGCCCGTGCTCGCCGAGATCCTCTCCTACGGCCAGGCCGCCGGACCCGATGCCACACTCCATGAGAGACCGGCTCAAGCTCTCACCGCCGCCTTGGACCGCATCGGCATGAAACCCGCCGACCTCCAGCTCGTCGAGATCAACGAGGCTTTCGCCGCAGTGGCCCTCTGGTCCACCCGCCTCCTCAGGCTGTCTCCGGAAAAGGTGAACGTGCACGGCGGCGCCGTGGCTCTCGGCCACCCGCTCGGCGCCACCGGTGCCCGCATCGTCGTCACCTTGATCAACGCCCTCAGGCGTGCCGGTGGCGGCTTGGGCGCAGCCACGCTCTGTGGTGGAGGCGGCCAGGGGGATGCCCTGGTGCTCGAGGTCGCCGGCTGAGACCAGACCGCCCGCTACGCCAAGCCGGCATTCGGTCGCAGCCGACAGCCGCGGCTCGCCAACGGCACCAGCCGTTGAGGCGGAAGCCAGCCGGAAAGGCCAACGTCCCTGTGCTACATCTCGCGACGGCCTACGAGCGCCCGGCCCAGGGTGAGCTCGTCGGCGTAATCGAGGTCGCCGCCGACGGGAAGCCCGCTGGCCAGGCGGGTCACCTTCACGCCGAGCGGCTTCAGCAACTGAGCTAGGTACAGAGCGGTGGTGTCGCCTTCGACGGTGGGGTTCGTGGCCACGATGACCTCCCGTATCCCCTCGCCCTGCACGCGCTCCGCCAGCTCACGCATACGGAGCTTCTCAGGGCCGATCCCCTCAATGGGCGAAATAGCGCCGCCCAACACGTGGTAGCGGCCCGAGAACTCCTGCGTCTTCTCAACGACCACGATGTCCTGAGCCCTCTCGACCACACACACCAACGAGACGTCGCGCCGGGGGTCCCTGCAGATGGAGCACTCCTCGGAGTCCGTCACGTTGAAACAACGAGTGCAGAGCCGGACGCGGCGGCGCATGTCCACGATCGCCTCGGCCAGCCGGGCGGCGTCCTGCTCCTCGGTCTGGAGCAGGTAGAAAGCGAGGCGCTGGGCGCTCTTGCGACCGATGCCGGGTAGACGCGCCAGCTCGTCGATGAGCCGTTGGAGCGGTGCCTCGAACATCAGCCGAGCAGCCCCGAAAGACCCTCGAGCCCTCGCAGCGACTCGAGATCGAGGCCGCCGGCGAAAGCCTCCCCCGCCGCATCGCCGGCGGCCCGCAGCGCCTGATTGAGCGCGGCCACGACCAGATCTCCGACAAGCTCGGCGTCCTCCGGATCGAGCACCACAGGATCGATCGTCACCGACACCACTTCGCCGTCACCACGAACGACTGCGGTCACCACACCTCCGCCGGCCGTGCCCCGGTACGTCTCCTCCGCAAGACGGACACGGTTCTCGACGAGGTCGGCCTGCATGTGCGCGGCTTGGCGCATCATCGCCTCCAAGTCGGGCCCACCACCATCTCGATACGGGCCGCGAGGCACGCGGCGGGGCTTCTTCGACATGACCGCAAGCGTAGCCCGGGGCCGGCCCTGGTCCCGGCTCGGCCTACTCGTCGGAAACGACTTCACCCCCGAGCTCTCCAAGCACTATGGCCGTCGGATCCACCGCGTCCTCGCCGGCTTCCGCGAGCTGTTCCTTGTCGGGAGCCGCCGCCTCGTCCGCGGCCTCGCCGGCCGCACCTTTCGGCTGTGCCTGCTCACTGTCGCCCGTCCGGTACCCGACGGCCACGGTTCCGCCAAGCAGCTCGGCCGCCACCCGCGCCACAATCTCGTTCAGCCGCCGATCCTCCTCGAGCTGAGCCAAATGGAAGGGGAGATTGGCCGGCACCTCGAGGAGCACGGTGGCGCCATCGACCGCGGCCGGCCGGCATTCTCGGAAGAGGGCAAAGCGGCGCGGCCCCGCCTCCTCACGAACTCGAGCCACGAGTGCCGGCCATGCCGCCTCTACCGCGCCGAGATCGAGATCGGAGGGCGGCTCCGCTCTCTGCGTTGCCGGCTCCTCACTCTCCACCACCTGCGCCGGCGTCTCACCCTTCTCCGCCGCCTCGCTCCTCGCCTCCTCCCTCGCCGAAGCTCGACGAGCCCCGGCCCGGGGCCTTACCTGAGCCGAGTCGGCCTCGACCTCACCCAGCTGCCTCACCCGCCGCTCCAGACGCTCCAGCCGAGCGGCCAGCGATGCCGCGTCCACCGACGTCTCCGGACGGGCCAGCCGCAGCAGCGCCAACTCGACGACGAGACGCTCCTCGCGGCCCTCTCGCAGCGCCACCAAGGCCTCCGCCAGCAAATCGACCGCCCGCAGCACATCCGCCGCCTCCAACTCACGGGCGTGAGCCCGCCACTCGGCCAGCACGTCGGCCGGCTCGTCGACGATCTCCTCGAGGCTCGGAGCGTATAGGGCCAGGAACACCCCGCGGAAGAAATCGATGGCGTCGGCGACGAACCGTCGCAAATCCACGCCCTCGGCTGCGATCGAAGCCACCAGCTCCAACGCGCCGACGGCGTCGTTCCGGGCGACGACCCCGGCCAGCTTGGCGAACGTCTCCGCCGGAACCAAGCCCAGGGCCCGAGTCACACCGCGGGGCTCCACCTTCCCCGATCCCAAGGCGGCCACCTGCTCCAGCAGGCCCAGGGCATCACGCACCGAGCCCCTGGCGTGGCGGGCGATGAGCGACAGGCCTTCCGGCGTCGCCTGGTACTTCTCCAGCGCGGCGATACGGCCCAGGTGCTCGATGATCACCTCCGAACCGACGGGATGGAAATCGAAACGCTGCGCTCGACTGCGAATCGTGTCCGGTAGCTTGTACGGCTCCGTTGTCGCCAGCACGAAAAAAGCGTGCGCCGGCGGTTCCTCCAATGTCTTCAACAGGGCATTGGCCGCCGCCCGCGACAGCATGTGAGCCTCGTCCAGGATGTAGACCCGCTGCGCCCCACCGGCCGACGCCACCGTGCCCACATTGGCCCGGATCTCACGCACGTCCTCTACCTTGTTATGGGAGGCCGCATCGAGCTCGATCACGTCGAGTGAGGTCCCCTCGGTGATGGCCTTGCACGAGACGCACTCGTTGCAGGGCTCGCCGTCCGGCCCAAGGCTGCCGCAGTTCAACGACTTGGCGATGATGCGGGCCGTCGAAGTCTTGCCGGTTCCGCGAGGACCGGCGAAGAGGTAGGCGTGGGCCACCTTTCCGGACTGCAGCTCGCGCGCCAGAGTCAAGGTGATGTGATCCTGGCCCACGATCTCGCCGAAACGTTGCGGCCGGTACTTGCGGTACAGCGCCCGATACTCCACCCGGGGATCGTACCAACCGGCCGGCCTCGCCGAACCGTCCGGCTCAGACCGCTTCCGCCTCGAGAGTCACATCGAGCGCGGGCGCACTATGCGTGAGCCATCCCACCGACAGCACATCGACCCCGCACTTGGCCACATCAGCCGCATTGTCGAGATCGATGCCTCCGGACGCCTCGATGACCACCCGCCCTCCCACGATCTCGACGGCCTTCCTCAGCGTCTCCAGATCCATGTTGTCGAGCAGCACGGCGTCAACTCCGGTCTCGAGAGCCTCCTCCAGCTGGGCCAGCGTCTCCACCTCCACCTCGATCTTCACTAGATGGTCCACCTCGGCGCGTGCCCTCTTCAGTGCCTCGCCAATGCCCCCGGCCATCACGATGTGGTTGTCCTTGATCAGCACCGCGCCGTCGAGCCCGAAACGATGATTGAAGCCTCCGCCGGCCCGCACCGCGTACTTCTCCAGGGCGCGCAAGCCCGGAGTCGTCTTGCGGGTGCACACCACGCGTGCTCCCGTCCCGGCCACAGCCTCGACCATGCTGCCGGTGGCGGTGGCGATGCCGCTCAGGCGGCCCAGCAGGTTCAGAGCCACGCGCTCGGCGGCGAAGATCGGCCGCGCCGGCCCGGAGACGACGGCGAGCACCTGACGGGCCTCCACGACGGCACCGTCGGCAATCTTGATGTCCACCTCGATCCGCTCATCGAGCAGGGTGAAGGCCCGGCAGGAGATAGCCAGGCCGGCGATGTAGCCCGGCTCGCGGGTGATCACACGGGCCACCGCCATGGCGCCGGCCGGCATCACCGCGTCGGTGGTGACATCCCCGCCTCGCCCCAGGTCCTCTCGCAGCGCGGAACTGAGAATGGGCTCGTAGACCACCGGAGAAGGAGTACGAACATCCCTCATGCTGTCACCTCAATGCTCTGCGACCATGCTCTATCGCTGGTCGGGTGATCACTGCGAAAGTGCGCGCCCCGACTCTCCGTGCGAATCAGGGCGGAACGGGCCACCAGGCGAGCCACCGTCAGCATGTTCATCGCCTCCGAAGGCCGCTGCGCCAGCTTGTCGCCGAGTTTCCCCATCTCCTCGAGAGCGCCGGCGAGCCCTTCCCTGGTCCGCACCAAGCCGACCCGATCCCACATCAGCTCTCTGAGCGCCTCCACGATGTCGTGCTGCGAATCCGGAGCCGGGCCCGGATCGACGGCGGCGGCCTTGGCCTCGACGACCGAGACCCTCGTCGGCGGCAACCCTTTGATGCTCTCGGCAGCGCGATGCCCGAACACGGACCCTTCGAGCAGGGAGTTGCTAGCCAGCCGGTTCGCCCCGTGTACTCCAGTCCGTGCCACCTCGCCGGCGGCCCACAGACCGGGCAGCGAGGTGCGGCCGTCCAAGCCGGTTGCGACGCCGCCCATGTGGAAATGGGCCGCCGGAGCCACGGGGACCATCTCCCGTCTCGGATCGACGCCATCGCGCACACACAGCTCGAAGACGGTGGGAAACCGTTTCTGGAAGTCGTCGCCCAGCGCATCGATCCCGTCGAGGTAGACCCGTCGACCCGACGCCATGTGTCGCCACACGGCCCGGGCCACCACATCACGGGGCGCCAATTCGGCATCCGGGTGAACACCCACCATAAAACGCTCACCGCGGTCGTCGCGGAGTACGGCCCCCTCTCCGCGCAGCGCCTCGGTCAGGAGAGACATAGGATCCCGCCCCGTCGCCAACGCGGTGGGATGGAACTGCACAAACTCCAGATCGGCGAGCACCGCACCGGCCCGGGCCGCCATGGCCAAGCCGTCCCCGGTCAGCTCCGGAGGGTTGGTCGTATTGGTGTAGAGGCGGCCGATCCCGCCCGTGGCGACCACAACGGCCGGCGCCACCACCAGAAGCCGCCGTCCGTCCCGCCTGGCGGTGACCCCGACGACGCGCCCCCCGTCGATGACGAGATCGGCAACAAACGTCTGATCAAGAACCTCTATACGAGACGCTGCCTTCACCGACGAGGTGAGCGCCCTCCTCAGCTCCGATCCGGTGGCGTCGCCGCCGGCGTGCAGGACCCTGCGCCGGCCGTGACCTCCCTCACGGCCCAAGTCGAAAGAGCCGTCCGGACCCTCGTCGAACGAAACCCCCAAACCGGTCAGGCGCGCCACTCGCTCCGCAGCGGACACCGTCAGCAGCTCCACGGCATCGGGATCGTTGATACCTCCCCCGACGGCGAGAGTGTCCGCAGCATGCATCCCCGGAGCGTCATCTTTCGCCACCGCGGCGGCAATGCCACCTTGGGCGTACCCGGTCGAGCCTTCTCCCAAGGCGCCCTTCGTCAGTACGGTCACCTGCAACGGCGCCAGGTCGAGAGCGGCACTGAGGCCGGCGATGCCCGAGCCCACCACAACCGCATCGCTCTCGAGGATCTGGTCGAACCGGCCGGCCATGTGCTCCCCCTCAGCCTCCCCGCCCTCGGCCTACCTCCAGCATGCGCTCCACGGCTCTACGGGCGCGCCCGGCTATGCCGGGCTCGATCTCGACCTCATAGCGCATGTGCTCGAGGGACTCGACGATCTTGGGCAGCGTGATCAGGTTCATGTACGGGCAGAGGTTGCAGGGCCGGACGAACTCGAGCTCGGGGTACTCGACGGCAACGTTGTCGGTCATCGAGCACTCCGTGACCATGAGGACACGGGGCGGCCGGACGTCGCCGACGCGTCGGATCATCCCCGACGTCGAGCCCACGTAGTCGGCTTCGGCAAGAACCTCCGGAGGGCACTCGGGGTGGGCCAGCACCTCGATCTCGCCGTCGTAGGCGCCCCGGAAACGCCGAATCTCGTCGGCCGTGAACCTCTCGTGCACCACACAGTGCCCTTTCCACAGCACGACCTCGACGCCGGTCTGCGACGCCACCCACTTCCCCAGGTACTCGTCGGGCAGAAACACGACCCGATCGACCCCCAAAGACTCAACCACCTCGACGGCATTCGATGACGTGCAGCAGACGTCCGATTCCGCCTTGACCTCGGCCGAGGTGTTCACATAGGTGACGACCGGTGCCTCCGGGTAACACTCCCGCAGGAGCCGGACGTCGGCGGCGGTGACGGCGTCGGCCAGGCTGCACCCGGCGTCGGGGTCGGGGATGAGAACCGTCTTGTCGGGATTCAGCAGCTTGACCGTCTCGGCCATAAAATGCACCCCGGCCAGCACAATGACCTCGGCATCGGTCTCCACCGCCAGCCGCGCCAAATCCAGTGAATCGCCTGTGATATCGGCGACTCCGTGGAAGATCTCGGGGCTCATGTAGTTGTGGGCCAGTACCACCGCGTTCCGCTGCCGCTTGAGGTCCTCGATTGCGCTCACGTAGGGAGCATGGAGCAGCCATTCCACCTCGGGCACGACGTGCGCCATACGCTCATAGCGAGACCGCAACGCCGCCACACCGGTGGGTGATGGCATCACAGTCACTGCGCCTCCTTATGCTCACTCCGAGTATAAATAGACCCCACATGCTAGACAAGAGAGGGAATCCGGGCAATCTTGTCGCCGTCACCCGCTTGTGCGCAGGCCCGGCAGCCCCACCCCCGGCGCGGGCCGCTCACGCAGCACCTCGCGCCTGAACCGGTACAACGCCGCGGGCCGTCCTCGCGGCGGAATCTGCTTCTCGCCGGTCGATTCCACCAGCCCTCCCCTGTCCACCAGCCGCCTGAAGTTCTGCGTGTGGAGACGCACCCCCGACAGGGCTTCGACAACATGCTGGAGACCCCTGAGGGTGAAGGCGGCCGGCAGCAGCTCGAAGACGACGGGCCGATAGCGCAGCTTGCCCCTGACGCGTCCCAGCGCCGTGGCCAGAATGCGGCGGTGGTCGAGCATCATCGGCTCACCCAGCACCCCAGCATCGGAAGCGGCATTCCCGGCCTCGGGCACCAAGCCCGCCTCGTACAGCAGCTCGTAGCGCTCCAGGGGCCGCTCCACGTCCCAGGTCGAGCCGCAGAGGCCGAACATGATCTCGACCCGCTCGCGGCGAGCCCCACGGCCCGCCGGATCGTCGTCGGCGTCGGCCCAAGCCTCCAGAGCCGGCACCATGGCAGCACCGAGCACTCCGGGCCGCCCTTCCCGAAAGTCCTCCCAAGGAAGGAACCCATAGCAGTCCTGCCACATGGCCCCGGTGCCGGCCGGCCCTTCACGAACCAGAGCAAGATAGGTCACCGAGACGAGACGGCGGCCCGGATCGGGACTCCGGCCCTCACTCCCCAACGTGTAGAGCTGCTCGACGTAGCCGAGCCCGATCCCGGTCTGTTCCTCGACCCAGCGTCGAAGTGCCATCTCGAGGGTCCTGTCGGCCTCGGGATCGAGCGTGCCGGTGGGAAGGCCTCTCGGCTCGTTCCCGACGGTCAATACCCGCGGGACGTCGTCGGTGACCGCGATGATGACGGCGCTCAGACCCAGGACGATCTCCGACTCGCCGCTCGTCACCACCTCACTCAACCCTTCCTCGCCGGCCGACGGCCGGCGCCCGTCCCGTCGCCGCCGCCCCACCTGCAGTGTACGGGACCCACCCCAACGCGAGAATGGCGCCCAATCGCCGGAGGAGCCACAAGCATGCGACTCGGCATCGACCTGGACGGCGTCGTCGCCGACTTCGACGGCTGTTGGATCGGCCGCTACAACGCCGAGTTCGGAGCCGCCTTGACGCCCGATGCGGTTTGCCACTGGGACGTCTACCCCGAGATCACTCACTTTGCCGACATGGCCCGCTTCTGGAAGTGGATCCGAAGTGGCGACGGTCCCGGCATCTTCCGCAACCTCGTGCCCTACGACGGCGCCATCGCCGCATTGCGCCGCCTGCGCGCCGGCGGTCACGACATCGTCGTGCTCACCTCGCGGCCCGACTGGGCCGTCTCCGACACGTTCGCCTGGATCGCGACGCACGAAGTCCCCACCCGCGAGGTGCACTTGATCTCCGAGAAGTGGCGGGTCGCCTGCGACGCCTACCTCGAGGACGCACCTCACACGCTGCGCCGCCTCGCCAAGGAGCGGCCGGGCGCTCTCACATGCCGGTTCGTGCGGCCGTGGAACGGACCTCTGCCCGGCATACGCGACATCGCCGATTGGGCCGCTTTTGAGGCACTCGTGGCCACCCACGACCGCTGACAGCAGTCCACTAAACACCCCGCGCCACCTCAAATTCGCGACCCACCCAAGCACGCCGAACGCGCCCTGGCTCGGCCAAGCTTCCCACGGCTTGAGGTGATAGCCTCCGAGGCAGCGGGGCAAACCCCGCTGGTGCCAACCAGGGAGTGAGGAATGCGTATCAAGAAATGGCTCCTGCTCGTGCTGGTGCTTGGTCTCGTTATCGCCGCCTGCGGCGACGATGAGACAACCACCACCGCAGGAGCTGAGGAGACAACCACCACCGCGGCAGAGGAGACAACCACCACGGCGGCGGCGAGCGAGTGGCCGGACACGCTCACCTTCGGCTTTGTACCCAGCCAGGAGCAGTCGGAGCTGCAGGACGACATACAGCCGTTTATGGACGTGCTGTCGGAGGCACTCGGCATCGACGTCGAAGGCTTCGTGACCACCGACTACACCGGTCTGGTGGTGGCGATGGGCTCAGGCCAGGCCGACCTGGGCGCGTTTGGGCCCTTCGGCTACGTCCTGGCCAAGCAGGAGTACCCGACGATCGAGGCCCTCATCCAGTCGGTTCGCTACGGAGCGGCCACCTATCACGGCCAGTGGTTCGTGAATGTCGCCGACGTGGGCGACGTCTGCGCCGAGGCCCCCGCCCCTGGAGCCTTCGAGAACATCGACGGTGTACCCACATTGATGGGACTCGATGAGACGGTCGCCCTGATTGTGGGCGAGATCGACGAAGGCGTCGATCCGGGCTTGGCGTGTGAAGGTGATTTGTCCGCCCTGGCCGGCCACACGATCGCGTTCACGACCGAGACCTCGACGTCCGGCTACCTGTTCCCGGCCCTGCAGCTCATCGGGTTGGGGATCGATCCCGAAACGGATGTCACGCCCATCTTCTCCGGAGGCCACGACGCCGCCGTCATCGCGGTGTACAACGGGGATGCCTATGCCGGCGTGTCCTACGACGATGCCCGCCGTGAGATCCGCGACACCAACACCGACGTCGGATCGGTGGTCGTGGTGATCGGCCTGACCCCGGAGATCCCGAACGACGTGGTCGCCGTCCGGGGTGACCTGCCCCAGGATCTCAAGGACGCGATCTACGACGCCATCGCCGACTACCTCGCCACCGAGGAAGGCCAGGCCGTGTTCGACACGATCTACGAGTGGACCGACATTCGGCGCGCCGTCGAATCCGACTTCGACGTCGTGCGCGACGCCGCCGAAGAGCTCGGCATCACCGAGCCGATCGACTGAGCCGACCAAAAACGAAACAACGGTTGGGCCGCCTTCGGGCGGCCCAACTAGTGTGGCCCTCAATGATCGAGTTCCAGAACGCATCGGTCACCTACCGGGGGGGAGTGAAGGCACTCAAGAACATCAATCTCAGAATCGACGACGGCGAGTTCATCGTCGTCGTCGGCCTTTCCGGGGCCGGCAAGTCCACTCTGCTGCGTGCCGTCAACGGCCTGGTCCCCGCCACCGAGGGCTCGGTCTCGGTCGACGGCCAAGAGGTCGTCGGAGCGTCGAACCAGGAGCTGCGCGAGATCCGCTCTCACATTGGGATGATCTTTCAGACCTTCAACCTCGTGCTCCGCACCTCGGTGATCAACAACGTTCTTATGGGCCGTCTCTCCAAGATCCCGCTGCTGCGGTCGACCTTCGGGCTGTGGCCGGAGAAGGACAAGGAGATCGCCCTCCAGTCCTTGGAACGGGTCGGCATCGTGGAGAAGGCCTACGTGCGGGCCTCCAACCTTTCCGGCGGGCAGCAGCAGCGCGTCGGCATCGCCCGTGCCCTGGCCCAGGAGCCGAAGGTGCTGCTCGCCGACGAGCCGGTGGCCAGCCTGGACCCGGTGACGTCGCACATCGTCATGCGCGACCTCCAGCGCATCAACCGGGAGATGGGCATCACCACCCTGGTCAACCTGCACTTCATCGACCTGGCCCGCCAGTACGCCCGACGCCTCATCGGGCTCCGCGACGGGGAGCTGGTCTACGACGGCGATATCTCCGACGTCGACGAAGAGACCTTCCGAGGCATCTACGGACGGGCTCTCACACCCGACGACATCAAGGAGCTGCAAGAGGCATGACGGAGGCCGCCCGGGTCCTCACCTGCCCGAACTGCACAACCGAGAACCCACCCTCGGCCGAGAGGTGCAAACGCTGCGGGCACGATCTGGTCCTCAGCAGGCGGCCTCCGCGGCCGCGCAGATCCATCAAGCCCTGGCTGGTGCTCGCCGGCATCCTCGCCTTGACCTGGTGGTCAGCGAAGGAGGTCGGGTTCACCTTCGCAGAGATGGGTCAACGTCTCGAGGCGGCCCGTGACTTCATCGGCAGGTTCTGGCCTCCGGATTGGCGATGGGCCTTCGAAGACTGGAACAACCTGTGGGGCCCGATGATCGAGACCATACAGATCGCCGTGCTCGCCGCCCTCGTCGGATGTATCGCCGCTTTGCCGATCGCCTTCTGGGCCTCACGGCTCACCGCCCCCAACCGGTCCACCTACATCGTCGACAAGGGCTTCCTCAACGTCATCCGCACCATCCCCGACATCTTCTGGGCCATGCTCTTTGTCGCCTCGGTCGGCATCGGGGCTTTCTCCGGCCTGCTCGCCCTCACCATCTTTTCCTTCTCCATCATGGGGAAACTCCTGTCCGAGACCGTCGATGCCGCCGACCCGGGTCCACTCGAGGCGGCCAAGTCCAGCGGCGCCGGCCATACCCAGGCGGTGCAGGCCTCCGTGCTACCCCAAGTCCTCCCCAACTACGTCGCCTACGCCCTCTACATCTTCGAGCTGTGTATCAGGGCCTCGGTGGTCATCGGATTGGTCGGAGCCGGTGGCATCGGCCGGGTGCTCGAGGCACAGCGTTCATTCTTCCGCTGGGATCGCATCTCAGCCATAGTCACCGTCATCTTCGCCATCGTCTTCCTCATCGAGACGGTGAGCGTCTTCATACGAAGGAGGCTGGTATGACCGAGCCCACCAGCCTCGAAGACCTCGAGCGCCAGGTGTTACGCCCTACCCCGCCGAGCAGCACCCGCATCGTGCGCTGGGTGGTGAGCATCGCCATCCTCGGCCCCGCCATCTGGTCGGCGCTCGGGCTCAACATCTCCATGGAGCGCATCCTGGGCGCCCCCGCCGACATGTGGAACATCGTGCGCCTCATGTTCCCGCCCGACCTGACCGTCGGCTACGTGGGCAAGAGAGTCCTGCCCAAGGTCTTGGAGTCGCTGTACATCGCCTGGATCGGCACCATGATCGGCGCTTTCTTCTCGTTCCTGCTGGCCTTCCCCGCGGCCAAGAACATCTCCTCCCGCTGGCTAGCCTTCACCGTGCGCCTG
>CAZWKX010000015.1:0-47741 GCA_964633975.1 uncultured Acidimicrobiia bacterium | reverse complement strand
CAGCTCGATTGAGTTCAAGACGCTTGGTGCTTCTCAGGTAGCTGGGCGGGTTGCCTCCCGGTACCCAATGGTGAGATTAAGTAGCACTGGCCCAGGGGAGCGTGAGGTCATCAGGTGTTGCATGGGGACCGCTCCTTCCCCTCAGGGGAAGGTGGCACCGGCCGCAGGCCGGTGACGGAAGGGGTGCGTCTGCCAGCCTGACACAAGCTGTCCGCGGTGGGACAAGCACCCCCCTCCCCTCAGCCCTGCGGGCTTCGGTACTCCCCCCTGGAGGGGGGAGAGTGTGGTGGTGACATTAAGTGACAGTGGCCCAGGGCAGGGAGCGGTCAGCAGCTCCCGATTACCGCTTCACAGAGCTGACTGGGGGCGGACTGCCGTTCGTGTGTCCTCTATGAGGTGAAGGGTTCCGGAGCAGAGCACAAGATCTGAAAGGGGCCGGCCGTGCGGACTAGCCTGGATCTAGACCGTTGCTGACGTGCAGCAGGGGGCATGCGATGGGATTCTTCAAGAAGAAGTCTGCGGAGACCAAGTACGTCATCTGCCCGGAGTGCGGGGCGGGCTACAACACGTCCATGGTGAGCCTCAGTATCATGTCTCAGTCTCCGTTCCTTCTCGACCTCGCTTCGTGGAAGACCAAGATCATCTGCCAGAACTGCCGGGCGGAGATCTGGGTCTCGGGCAGCCGCAGTACCGTTTTTGGCGAGCCGAGACCTCGCTAGCAGGAAGGTCAGAGCCGTTGCCGCCTGTCGCACCCATCCGAGCATGTCGTGGACAATCGGATGGGGCGTCCCAAGCCTGCCCGGCTTCCGCCGAGGCCTTCAGGTGAGTGGCGGCCTGTCCCTGGCTGAGTAGCTGTCCCTGTCGGTGCCATTCTGTCCATGGGCCTGTGCTCTGGTGACGTTTCCGCACCCTGGCCCAGGCCACGGCCACGTCAGCGGCCCTTGAGGGCCCCTGTCAGGGTCCTGCCAGCCTGTCTTCGGTTGGGGGTGATGCATCCCCCCGGCAGATTTGGACTGGGCGGAGGAGGAAGGGTCGGTTCGCTTTTTGGCGGCCGAGTTCGACATGCCGGTTCCTGCGACCGGCGAGGGGTCCAGCACAGCCGGTGGCAAGTGTCTTTCGGCCGTTCCGCAGCGCTGGCTCGAGTGCGATAATGCGGGCCAGGCAGACAGCAGAGGAGTCATGCGACCCATCTTCGGCATCCCGGTTGCGCTCCTGCTGGTCCTGGCGGCATGTGGTGGTGACGGCGATGCCTTCACCACTACTCAGGCGGTCACCACTACTCAGGCGGTCACCACCACTCAGGCGGTCACCACCACTCAGGCGGTCACCACTACCCAGGTCCTTCTAGGAATGATCCGCCTCACCAACAATCCCGCCGGCGACGAGGAGCCGGCGTGGTCGCCGGATGGAACCCGTATCGCCTTCATCTCCTTCCGGAGCGGCAACTCCGAGGTGTATGTGATGGGTGCCGACGGGTCCGACCCCACCCGCCTGACCAGCAACAACAACGGCGAAGGCGGACCGGCGTGGTCGCCGGATGGAACCCGTATCGCCTTCTCGTCTTTCCGGGACGGCAACTATGAGGTGTATGTGATGGGTGCCGACGGGTCCAACCCCACCCGCCTCACCAACAACCCTGCCGACGACGTGGAGCCGGCGTGGTCGCCGGACGGGACCCGCATTGCCTTCATCTCCTTCCGGGGCGACAACCCGGGGGTGTATGTGATGGGTGCCGACGGGTCCAACCCCACCCGCCTCACCAGCAACACCGCCAGCGCCAAAGCACCGGCGTGGTCGCCGGACGGGATCCGCATCGCTTACATGTCCTGGGCCGACGGCAACTATGAGGTGTATGTGATGGGTGCCGACGGGTCCAGCCCCACCCGCCTCACCAGCAACACAGTCGACGACGAGGACCCGGCCTGGTCGCCGGATGGAACCAGCATCGCCTTCGCTTCCTTCTGGGAGAACAACCCGGCGGTGTATGTGATGGGCGCCGACGGGTCCAACCCCACCCGCCTCACCAACAACCCCTCCTACCACGAGCAGCCGGCGTGGTCGCCGGACGGGACCCGTATCGCCTTCGTCTCCAACCGAGACGGCCCTTTAGAGGTGTATGTGATGCCGGCTCAGGGTGAGTAGCGGCGGGTCGCCGAGCCACCCATAGCACTAGGGCCGGGACCCTACCCCTCAAGTGACATTCCCGCACGCTGGTCCAGGCCAGAGTGATGTGATAGGAGTGTTGCTGCGCGCTCCTTCCTCTGTGGAAAGAGGGTGGCGGCGTGCGGCTTGCCAGGAGACGCTCCTCCCCTTCAGGGGGAGGTGGACGCTGAGCGGAGCGAGGCGGACGGAGGGGGGTGTCCTTCAGTCTGGGACAAGCCTCCCGCTCTGCCCTTGGGGCATCTCCCCGCGGCTTGCACCGTCGGAGAGACCATCCCTGTCTTACGGGTTGGCGCAGTTGTCGGCGGCCATGTCGTGCATCTCGACGTCCGTCGAGGTTCGTGAGATCGAGCCTACGTGCTCGATCCGTGCCGGGTCGCGATGCACGCGGTAGTCCTCACCGTTCAGTTCCGGGGTGGTGCACGTGTAGATGTCGGTGCAGGGCGGGAAGGCTCCGAACACCGCCTGCACGACGGTGTTGCCCGGACCGCACACCGGGAAGTCGGAGTGCGCGGGAGACCCCAGGTTCCACAGGTCGGGCACTGTGCCGTCGGCTTGGGTCAGCGTGACGATTTGACAGCCCTCCACGGCGAACAGCGCGTATTGCACCGCCAGCCCAGCGGACACCACCGCCACGACGACCTGCCTGGGATCGCCGAGGTTCTTGGCGGAGACTACCGACACGGGTCCCACACCGGGGATGCCCGTGCTTGTTTCCCAGGCTGCGTCGAGAGCGAGGTTGGTGGTGTAGCCGGGTCCGAGGCGGGCGTGCAGGTACCAGACTCCGCCGTTTTGGTAGGCGATGAAGTCGTCGGGGATGGCGTCACCGTCGAGATTGGCCGAGATGATGGAGACATCCGTGGCGCCGGCCGGCACTCCCCCAACCCCCATTCCGGGGCAGGCAAACGGGGGCTCGGTCGTGGTAGGCGCAGCCGTTGTGGCGGGAGCAGCCGTCGTCGTCGGCGCCGCCGTGGTCGTGGGGGCCTCCGTGGTGGAGGTGGCTTCCGAAGTCGTCGACGCCTCCATCGTTGTGGTCGTGTCGAACGGTGAGCCGCCTCCGCCGCATCCGCCAGCCAGGGCGACGAGCAGCAGCGCGACGATGGTGGCGGTGGTGCGGCGGACTGACATGATTCCTCCTCGCGACACGCGTCTCGGGCTCTACCCGCTGTAGCGAGGCTACCCAGCTGGGGCGGGGCGCGCTGTCATCTGTCCCTCGGGCCGCGTCTTGCTGCACCGCCACGGGACGGAAGCCTCTACACCGGATCGTGCGAATCGGGGCATCCTGGGGAGTAGGAGTCCGTCTGCCCGGGTTCTCCTTCCGGGCGGACCGTCTGCTTGTGGAGTGGAAGGACGAGAACGTGACACAGGCTGCCATCAAGGTGGAGGGAATCAGCTACGCCTACGGCGACGTGGAGGCCGTCAAGGACCTCAGCTTCGAGGTGGCGCCGGGAGAGATCCTCGGCTTCCTGGGCCCCAATGGTGCCGGCAAGTCAACGACCATCAAGATCCTCACCGGCCAGCTGACTCCAAAGTCGGGAACGGCTCAGGTGCTGGGCATCGACGTGAGCGCGGATGATCCGGTCGTGCAGGCGCAGATAGGCGTCTGCTTCGAGGAGAAGAACCTCTACGAGTCGATGTCCGGCAAGGAGAACCTGCGCTTCTTCGCCAGTCTGTTCGGCATCAAGGACGTTGACACCGAGGAGCTGCTGCGCCGTGTCAGCCTGGCCGACCGCGGAAAGGATCGGGTCAGCAGCTACTCCAAGGGCATGCGCCAGCGCCTGATGATGGCGCGCACGCTGGTGAACTCGCCCAAGGCGATGTTTCTGGACGAGCCGACCGACGGCCTCGATCCCGTGTCCTCGCAGGCGATCAGGAAGCTCATCAAAGAGGAAGCCGACCGCGGCGCCGCCGTCCTGCTCACCACCCACGACATGTGGGAGGCCGATGAGCTGTCCGACCGGGTCGCCTTCATCAATGAAGGGGAGCTGTACACCATCGACACCCCCGAGAACCTGAAGCTGAGATACGGGAAGCGGTCGGTGAAGGTGCGGGTCAGGGAGGGCGACGGCGTCAGGGAGGAGACCGTCTCGCTGGACGACGCTGCGGTGGGCGAGCAGCTCAAGGCTGCGGTGACGGCCTCCGGCTTGATGACCATTCACACCGAAGAGGCCAGTCTCGAGGCCATCTTCATCCAGATGACGGGCCGAGGGCTCGAAGGATGAGCAGGCCCGTCTCGCACCTGTCCATCGTCCGATCCATCCTGGTCAAGGACCTCAAGGAGTACGGACGAGACAAGCTGTGGGCGTTCCTGACCGTGCTCGTCCTGGTGGCGTTCATCGTCATGTACTGGGTGCTGCCCAACAGCGTCGACGAGACCATCACCGTGGCCATCTCGCCGTCGTTCGAGACGATGGTGGAGACGGCCGCCGACACCGCCGGGGCGGAAGTCGACTCGGACCGGCTCGACGAGCTGGTGGCGGGTTTAGAGCAGGAGCAGGGGCTGGCGATCGTCTCGGTCGAATCCGCCGCGAATATCGAAGCTCTGGTGGCCGGCGACGCCACCGCCTATGTGGACGGATCACAGACGATCGTCGTCCCCAAAGGCGCCCGGCCACCCCAGGGGATGCAGAAGGCCGATGTGAACATCGGGATCGTGTTCCCCGACGACTTCCTCGCGGCCACAGCTTCGGGCGAGAAGACCACGGTACAGGTCTTCGTGGACGCCACCGTCCCCGAGGAGATCAGGGTGGCGATGGTGGGCATAGTCGGCGAGTTCGCCTACGCGGTGGCGGGCGACGCCCTTCCGGTGGCGGTGCCCGGCCCCGAAGAGGTCTACGTGGTGCTGGGGCAGGACCGGCTGGGGGACCAGGTCACACCCCGCGAGAGCTTCCGGCCTCTTCTCGCCTTCATGGTGCTTCTCATGGAAGGCCTGGTGATGTCGGCGCTCATCGCCAAGGAGATCCAGCAGCGAACCGTCAGCGCCCTTCTGGTGACACCGGCAACTACCGGCGACGTGCTCGCCGCCAAGGGCATCGCCGGGGCGCTGTCGGGCCTGGCTCAGGCGGTGGTCCTGCTGGCGGCCACCGGTTCGCTGTCGGTTGAGCCGGCTCTGGTCCTGACGCTGATGCTGCTGGGGGCCGTCATGGTCTCGGGCGTGTCGATGATCGCCGGCTCGGCGGGCAAGGACTTCATAGGAACGCTGTTCTACGGAATGCTGTTCATGATCCCGCTGCTGATCCCCGCTTTCGCCACCATCTTTCCCGGCAGCGCCTCGGCATGGGTGAGGGTGCTGCCCTCGTACCCGATGGTGCAGGGGCTGGTCAACGTCGCCACCTACGGCGACGGGTGGAGCGACACCCTGCCCTCTCTCGGAGCGTTGGCCGCGTGGTGCGCCGGCCTGTTTGTGGTCGGCTGGTTCATACTGAAGCGGAAGGTGGAGACGCTGTGAGCCTCAAGCGAACGCTCAAGGTGCTGGGCAAGGACTTTCGGCTCGGGCCCCGGTCTCCGATCTTCATGTGGGTGCTGTTCCTGCCCGTGTTCCTCACGCTGGTGCTTCAGGTGGTTTTCGGAAGTCTCTTCGAGCCCGAGCCGCGGATGGGGATCGTCGACTTCGGCGATTCGCAGATCACCGCCGCCTTCGGCCGGATAGAGGGTATTCAGCTGGCGTTGCTCGGCGACGTCGCCGGTCTGAAGGCCAAGGTGGAAGCCAACGATCTCGACGCCGGCCTCGTGCTGCCCGTCGGCTTCGACGATTCGGTCCGCGCCGGCGTCCAGCCGCCTCTGGAGCTGTACGTGGGCGGTGAGAGCCTCGCCTCGAACCGCACCATTCTGGTGGCGACCACACTCGAGCTCATCAGGGATGTCGAGGGATCGGCGCCGCCGGTGGAGGTGGAGATCGTGGCACTCGGCAAGGAGGCTCTGCCGATCTCGCTGCGTCTGGTGCCTCTGATCGTGATGTACGCGTTGGTGGTCGCCGCGGTGTTCCTTCCTGCGTTCAGCATCGCCGACGAGCGGGAGAAAGGCACCCTGGCTGCGCTCACGGTGACGCCGGTGAGGCTCTCTGAGGTGGTGACGGCCAAGGGCATGCTCGGGTTCGTGCTCGCTTTCGCCATGGCCGTGTTCACGCTGTGGCTCAACAGCGCGTTGGGCGCCCAGGCCTTGGCTCTGGTGGTGGTGCTGGCGGTGGCGGCTGCGTTGTGCGCCGAGATCGGCCTGATCTTCGGTGCGGCCGCCAAGGACGTGAACGGCGTCTTCGCCCTCATCAAGGGGACGGGCGTCCTGTTGATAGGGCCCACCATCTTCTATCTCTTCCCCGATTGGCCGCAGTGGGTGGCCAAGCTGTTCCCGACCTACTGGATCATCAACCCGCTCTTCGAGGTGACGATCGACAACTCCGGGTTGGGCGAGGTCTGGCAGCAGGTGCTGATAGCCGTTGGGATTGTTGCTCTTCTGGCGGCCCCGGTGATGCTGCTGACCAGGAGGCTGCGGGGGATCCTCGCGATGGCTTGAAGACGTCAGGAATCAGAGTCCAGATCGGGTTGTACCGACTCTGGATTCTGAACTCTGGATTCTGCGCCAGCCGTTGCTAGCCGGAAACCTTGGAGGCCAGACGCTCTCCCCATTGGCGGGCGCGTTCCAGCTCCCCGTCCTCAAGCGGGCCGGTTGACCCCGCCACGAAAAAGCTCTCGGCGGGCGCGGCGATGCGCAGACCGAGGCGGCGGAGGCGCTTCTCGGCGGAGCGGGCGGCCGAGCCGGTGAGCCAGCGGGGCTTGTTGAACCGCGTGTCGAAGGTGGCCACGGCAATCGAAGATCCTTTCTCGATGGCGCCGAGCCATTCACGTACTCCTATCCCCGCGGACACGGGGCCCTGGTTCGCATCCTTGACCGCCCCCTGGCGTGATCTCTCCCGGCTCATTCCCCAAGCGTGAGTTGGACCCCCGATCACCAGCAAATCGACGTCGTCACCGACGGTCTTCGGCGCAGCTCCCACCTCCACGGCTTCGGCACTCATCTGGGAGGCGAGGCCGTCGGCCACGGCCTTCGCTATCTCCTTCGTGTTGCCGAAAACCGACTCGTAGATCACCAGCGCCTTCATCAGGACTCCCTTCTTGGGTGTTCAGCCCGTTGCCGTCGGCCAGCCTCCGTGTTGGAGCGCAGACCCGCCAGGGGCGTTTGGCCCTCAGTGCATCGAGCGTGGCAACATTTCGTATTGATGAACAACCGTGCTCGCCTGCAACGCCGCGCCCTGTGTCTCGAGTACACCACGATCGGCTGGAACGTCGCCGAGTCGGCGATCACGATCGGCTTGGGAGTCATGGCAGGTTCGCTGGCCCTGGTCGGGTTCGGCATCGATTCGCTCATCGAGGTGTTCGCTTCGATGGTTGTGGTGTGGCATCTGGCCCCAGGCCACGACTTCGATCATCCGGAGCGCACGGCGCGGGCCCTGCGGCTGGTGTCGGGCGCTTTTGCGACTCTGGCGGTGGTACTCACCGTTGCTGCGGCACGTGACCTGGCGACGGGTCGGCAAGCGGATGAATCGTTTTGGGGGATCGCCTACCTGGCGGTGACCGTTGTGGTCATGTTCTTGCTGGCCGCTCTCAAAGGGCGTGTGGCGGCGAGACTCGAATCGGCGCCGCTTCGCTCGGAAGCGACGATGACGTTCCTCGACGCTGTTCTCGCCGGGGCCACTCTGGCCGGGCTGGCGCTCAACGCCGGATTGAGCTGGTGGTGGGCCGATCCGGCCGCGGCATTCATCGTGGCCGTTGCGGCCTTCAACGAGGCACGCAAGAACTGGTCGGAAGCGGCAGAGGTCGGAGTGGAGCCCGGCGCGGAGCAGGAGTCCTGAAAGCCGGGCGGGTCGTCGCTAGTCGGCCGGGCGGGTGACGGTATCCCGGCCCTTCCAGGTCACCGGGCGGCCGGTGCTGGACAGGGTCATCGACCAGGCCAGCGTGAGGCCCCAGAAGGCGACCGTGAGCGCGTGGAACGGCGTGGTCCATTGCCGGTCCCGGCCCAGATGCGCGGTGAGAGCGCGGGCGGCCAGCAGCAGGAGAACCTGCCGCAGCGCCACTGCGGGCACGTGCCCGTTCCACAGCCCCAGGCCTACGCGCAGGAACGGGGTGATAAGAAGAGGCATGGCCACGAATACCACCGCCATGCCGAACAGCAGGTTGTAGCCGATACCGCCGTAGGCGTTCTTCGAGAAGCCTTGCCAGATGGCCCCGAACTTCCCATACCAGCGGGTCTGCACCAGATCGGTGCCGTTGGCGAGTCGGACCGGATAGTGGGCCGCTTTGACGCCCCGGCTCAGATCCACGTCGTCGACGATGGATTCGGGGTTGGCTGCATGGCCGCCGGCGGCGCGGTAGGCGTCGCGGGTCACCAGGATGAACGGGCCTATCGCGACCGAGACGTGGGGAAAGCGTGAGCTGTGAACGAGGTATGCGGGGAAAAGGCCCAGCAGGGCGTGGGTCACCATCGGCAACAGGACTGCTGCGCTGACGGACTCCGGCTTGGACCTGGGCAACAGTGAGACCAGCCCCGCCTTCTCCTCGTAGAGACGGCCGGCCGCGGCAGAGATCGTGCCCGGCTCGACCAGCGTGTCGGCGTCGACGAAACACATGAGATCGCCGCCGGCCAGCAGGGACAGCTGGTGGCACGCCCAGTTCTTGCCGGTCCAGCCCAGGGGCAGCACTCTGCCCGGTACCAGGCGAACCCGGGGATCCTCGATGGCCTTCACGATCTTGAAGGTCGTGTCGTCGGAGTCGTCGTCGAGCACGATGATCTCCAGGTTGGGATAGTCCTGGGCCAGCAGCCTCTCGATGCAGGCCCCGACCATCTCCTCTTCGTTTCGGGCGGGCACGAGCACGCTCACCAAAGGTGCATCCTCGCCCCATCGGTACGGCTGAGGGCGCCTCATCACGTGCTGGTTCCACAGGATGAGCGCCAGTTGGAGGAGCAGGATCCAGGTGAGCACCGAGTCGAGGAGGAAGTCCCAGCTCATCGGCGGGTGCCGCCCCGCTGGCGGTCCCATCCGGTCTGGGCCTCGATGTGCCTCATGCGCGGCTCATCCATGATCCGCTTGACGGCGACGAGGAGAAAGGCGCCGAAGGCCACGCCCATATGGGCCCATGTGACTCCGGTGAATGGGGCGACCAGGAATGGAACCACGGCCATGGTGATCAGGGTGGGCAGGAAGCGTCGGGTGGCCAGCCACACCGGAGCCGTGGCGCATCCGCCGGCCAAGGCGGCCCAGGGCATGAGCGCGATGGTGAAGCCGCCGGCGGCGGCCATGCCTTTGCCGCCGAGGAAACGAAGCCAGATGGGATACCCGTGGCCGATGACTAGAAAGGCGCCGGCCACGGCGAGCTGCCATGTCGGGCTGCTTCGGAAGATCAACGCCACGGCGGCGCCTTTGCCGAGGTCGAGCAGGGAGACGACGATGCCCCACCCGGCGCCGACCTCGTGGAACACGTTGCGTGCTCCGACGTTGCCCTCGCCTTCCTCGCGTATGTCGATTCCGGCGACAAAACGTCCGACCAGGTAAGCCGACGGGATCGAGCCGAGCAGGTACGAGATGGCCGCGGCGCCGGCAGCAGCTACCACCAGGTCCAATGTCGTCTCCCCGTGCGTCGGTCCTTCGAACGCACTCTAGGGAACTCGGCACCGGCCCTGCTCGGGTGGGCGCGGGCAGGATGTCCGCCAGGTGTCATACTCGTCGACGAATGGGGTCGCGCCCGGGCCGGCTCCGGCAGGGGAGGTTGTTGTGGTGGAGAAGGGCTTCATGATCTGCATCGACGCCAACGAGGCGAACGTGCTGTGGCCGTTTTGGGCGGAGGCGTTGGGCTACGAGGCGGTCGAGACCAACGAGGGCGCCGTGGACTTGGTGGACCTGAAGGGGGAGGGCCCGCTCGTTTGGTTCCAGCCGGTTCCCGAGACCAAGACGGTCAAGAACCGTCTGCACATCGACGTGCTGGTGGACGGAAGTGAGGTTGAGGGGCTCGAGGCGCGCCTGGTGGACCTGGGCGGCACGGTGATCCGACGCGAGTCTCGTTTTGACGTCCTCCAGGACCCGGAGGGCAACGAGTTGTGCATCTGCTGGGGGGCATAGGCGCAGCGACCCGCCGGCGGCAGACCGGGCGGACGGCCGTGCCGTGTCTTGTGGCGGTCCGCGGTCGGGTTGCCCAGCCCGCCTAGGTTGCCCCGGCAAGTACCTCGAGTGTGTTGCTCAGAAGGCCGGGGTCGAGTCGGTCTCCGTGCCCGGGCACCACCATCTCGACATCGAACTGGAGCAGGTTCTCGATCGAGTCTGGCCAAACCTCCAGATCAGCGTCGGCGATGTTCCCGACGCTGTCACCGGCGAGGATCATGCAGCCGCCGAACAGGAGCTGACGGTCGCCGAAATAGACGACGACGTTGTCCGGGGAGTGGGTCGGCCCGGGGAAGTAGACCTGAACGTACTCGTCGCCGAATTGCAGCTCCAGGCCCTGATCGAGGGCAAAAAGGTGGTTCGGAGCCACATACGCCAACTCGGCGTGGGCGTCGTGGAAACGCGCATCTTCAGGGCTCTGCAGCCAGCTGAGGAGCAGGTCCCGGGTCGCTTCGCCACGTTCCTCCAGCAGATTCGCCGTCTCTTCTGATCCATACACCGGGATACCGGCGCTCACGAGATACTCGTTGCCGCCCAGATTGTCGACGTGGAAACCGGTGTTGATCGCGACGATCGGACGGGCGCCGAGCCGATCTTCGAACCACGACAGCACGGCCTCGGTGGCGTCTGGTGTGTAGGGGGTGTCGACCAGGACGAGTTCGCCGCTGGCCATCTCCACGAGCATCGAATTGGCCGGCCAGGGGAAGGAGTGGGTAATGACATAGACGCCATCGGAGACCTCGCGAATGGTCAAATCGTCATCGATGTCGAAGAATCTGGGGACGAAGGCCTCGCTTGTCGCTGTAGTGCTGACGGGGCTGATACCCGCGTCGGTGGCCGTCGGGGCGCCTCCACAGGCGCCCAGGATGGCGGCGGCGAGCAGGGGGGCAAGCTGGCAGAGACGAGCGCGGCACCTCATTCGCCGGCAACGCTAGCGAGGCCAAGGTTTACTGGAACCGATCGGTCGCGCGCTGTTCTCTGGTGCCTGGGCGTTCGGGGTGCGACGGCGATTGGGGTGTCGGAACTCGGTCGCCGGCTTCTAGCGTATCGGCGATGCCGCAACGTGCGGGTGCCCAGCATTCCGGATCTCGATCCCGTGACCTGGCGATCTCGCAATAGGTGTCGCAGTCGATTGGAGAACAAAGGAATGAACCTCTTTGTAGGGAATCTCCCCTATTGGTTCACCTCCGAGGACCCCGACGGGCTGTTCTCGCCGTACGGCCCGGTCAGCCCGGCGCAGTGTCATCATGTACCGCCACACAGGCCGCTGGCGCGGGTTCGGGTTTGTCGATATGGAGTCGGACGACGATGCCCGTACGGCCATGGACGAGCTTGGCGGCAGTGAGGCCGGTGGCCGGCGCCCGGGCCGGCTCCGGCAGGGGAGGTTGTTGTGGTGGAGAAGGGCTTCATGATCTGCATCGACGCCAACGAGGCGAACGTGCTGTGGCCGTTTTGGGCGGAGGCGTTGGGCTACGAGGCGGTCGAGACCAACGAGGGCGCCGTGGACTTGGTGGACCTGAAGGGGGAGGGCCCGCTCGTTTGGTTCCAGCCGGTTCCCGAGACCAAGACGGTCAAGAACCGTCTGCACATCGACGTGCTGGTGGACGGAAGTGAGGTTGAGGGGCTCGAGGCGCGCCTGGTGGACCTGGGCGGCACGGTGATCCGACGCGAGTCTCGTTTTGACGTCCTCCAGGACCCGGAGGGCAACGAGTTGTGCATCTGCTGGGGTGAAGAAGCCGGGTAGCGCTCAGGGGCAGAGATGCGCGCCCGTCGGCAGCGATGAGGCTCAGCGCTTCTTCGACGCCGATGCGCTTGGCGAGCATCCAGTCGGCAAGAGGTGTGCCGTTCTCTCCGATGCGGGTGATGGTCCACAGGCTGTCGCTTCGGGATTGCGGCTGCCAATTGCGGGTGCCAATGTGTCGACGCCGCGTCGGTAATTAGGGGTATCAACTGGCGGTCGCCAACTGCTAGCGTATCGGCGACACCGCTACGTACGGGTGCCCAGCATTCCGGATCTCGATCCTGTGACCTGGCGATCTCGATGTGGTCATGGTGTCGCAGTCGATTGGAGAGTAAGGAATGAACCTCTTTGTAGGGAACCTTCCCTATTCGTTCACGTCCGAGGACCTGGAGAGGCTGTTCTCGCCGTACGGCGCAGTCAGCTCGGCACAGGTCATCATGGACCGCCACACCGGTCGTTCGCGCGGGTTCGGGTTCGTCGACATGGAGTCGGACGACGATGCCCACAAAGCCATCGATGAGCTCGATGGCAGCGACGCCGGCGGTCGGCAGCTGACCGTCAACGAGGCTCGTCCCCGGGAGCAGCGCCGGAACAATCGCTACGAGGCCTAATCGGTGACCGGCTAGCAGACCTATCGCAGGCGCGGTACGGTCGTCACCGCGCTTCGGGACGCCGCGTTTCTCGTTGAGACAGAACAAGGCACCGAAGCGGCTTGACGCGCCGCGGGCCAACTGCCGATTTCGCTTTGTTGGTGTCGCCTTTGGCGCCGGTCGTTCGGCTTCGAGCCCTACTCGGTCTCGAAGCCTTCGCTCCGATGTGCCGATGCTTCGCATCGGCCGATCATCTACCACCACTCCCCGACGAAGTAGATCTTGGTGTCGTCGGGCGAGAAGACGGACCAGTGGATAACCAGGGCATCGGGGTAGTAGTCGGGTGTGGCGTTGTGATTGCCGGTGCCGTCGGCGTTCATTACGTACATGTCGTAGCAGCCGACGTCGTCGACGGCGGCCACTATGTAGACCAGGCGCTCCCCGTCATGTGTCCAGTCGGCCACGCCCTGGGTGTAGCCGGTGCCGGTGAGCCGGGTCAGGCCGGCGCCGTCGGCTCCGACGACGAACAGGTCGTAGTTGCCGTGCTGCGACTCGTCGGCGACGAGGCGGGAGAAGACCACCCGGGTGCCGTCGGGGCTGATCCTGGGGTCGTAGTCGCCGAAGGGCAGGACCGCGTCGCCCCACTCACCGGCTCGGGGCGGGTCGGTGAGGGAACGGGCGTCGGAGCCGTCCGATGCCATCAGCCAGATACGGCTGCCGCTGGTGAACGTGATGCGGTCGTCCTGCCAGTGGATGTCGGCGTCGTGATTCCCCGAGTCGAAGAGGAGCTGCTGATCGCTGCCGTCGGCGTTCATCGTGTAGATGTCGAGGTCGGCTCCCCGCCAGGTGAGGAAGGCCACCGTGGAGCCGTTCGGGGACCAGGCCGGGTAGAGGTCCATCACCGTGTTCTCGGTGAGTCGCGTCAGGTCCCGCCCGTCGACGCCGATGGTGAAGATCTCGGTGTCGTCGAGCGTGTCTCCGCCGACCGTCTGGGCGAAGACGAGCCGGTCGCCGGTGCTGTCCACGCGCATCTTCTCGATCTGGTTGGGGGTGGAGTAGATGAGGCCGGTCTGCCCGGTTGCGAGGTCCAGCACGTGGATGGCCCAGCGGTCCGGGGGACGCTGCGGCGGTTGGGGGGCCGCTACCGACGTTGTCGCGCCGCCGGAGGTCGTGGTCGCCTCCCCGGTTGTGGTCTCGTCGAGCGTGAGCGACCTCTGATCCGGAACCGGCTTTGCGGTTATGTCGCCGCCGCAGGCGGCGACGAGCAGAGCAACGGCAATCACGAGTACCGCGATGCGGCTCATGCCAATCCCCTGGCATGGCCGGGCGGTATCGGGCAGGAGAACTCAGAGTTCAGATCGCGGAATACCGCCACTGAGCTCTGCATTCTGCATTCTGAATCCCTACGGGAACCACATCCCGGTGATCTCGGTGACCTCACAGTCTTCGATGGTCACCCACCACATCTGCGAGTTGGATCCGGGCACGAGCCCGTCCCAGCGGGCGTTTTGGCCCACCTCGACGTCGGCGGCGATCCATCCCGCAAAGGTGGACAGGCTGTGGGTGACCAGCTCGTCGGGTCCGCACCAGATCTGCGGGGGGAAGTCGCCGGTCATGTCCTCAGGGCACGCCTGGATGATGACGTCGTCGGCGATGGGCAGACGGATGATGGTCAGATCGTCGTTGAGCCATTCGTACTCCGTGTCGGCCGGCCCGATCCAGTGGTAGACGACGGGGTCGAAACGCAGGATCTGGCCCAGGGCATCGGCCTCATGGATGAAGGCGGCGGACGTGTCGTCGGCGGGGCAGGCGCAGGGCAGCCCCGGCGATGCCGAACAAGGCCATCCGGTGAGGAACCAGCCGGCCGCCCAGCCCACACCGTCGCCGTACTCGATCTGTGTCCAGGTTCGGCCCTGGTCGTCGTTGGAGGTGCGGCCGGTGGTGACGACGCCGACGGCGTTGTACGCCAGCGACCCGATCTTGGAGTAGTCGCCGCCGGGACCGGAACGAACGTTGAGGCGGTCGGTGCACACCGTGTCCACCACACACGCCTCTCCGGGATCGCCCTCAAAACACTCGCCCGGGGTTAGTAGCCACGAGGCAACCCAGCCGGTGGTGTCCTCGTGGCTCACATGGACCCATATCTGGTGCTCGGCGTCGTATGCACCGAAGCCGGTTGTGGCGACCCCGGCGGCGTCGAAGGGCAGAGTTCCGACTATCGAGTAGTCGACACCGGGCCCTTCCCGGACGTTGAGAGCGTCATCGGGTTCGTGCTCGATGACGCAGTGGTCTACGGCGTCGACGGCGAAAGTTTCGAAGGGGAACGAGAGCGTGGTCGTGGTGGTGGAAACCGTGGTCGGGGCCGCTGTGGACGTGGCGGCTTCGAGCGTCGTGGAAGTCGTGGATGCGACCGTGGTCTCTGCAGCGTTGTCTCCACAAGCGACGGCCAGGAGAACGACGGCGATTGCCAATACTCCGAGGCGGCGTGCCATTTGTGACTCCCTTGTGCCTGATGTCGACCCCAGGCTACGGCCCGGAAGGGCAGCTGTGCGGGGTTTGTTGCCGAAAGCCCAGAGTTCAGGACTCAGGACGCGCAGCACCGACTCTGGATTCTGTGTTCTGCGTCCTTGGTCCCTCACTAGCCTGGCCCGATGCGTCGACGTATCTGGCTCGCCATCCTCGTCTCGAGCCTGGGCTGGGGCACCGGGGGGGTGGCGACCCGGGCGGCGCTCGACCAGGCAATGACGCCCTACGCGTTGGCACTGCTGCGGACACTGGTCGCGTTGGCCGCCGGAGCGTTGATACTCGGCCTGGGCCGACGCCGGGTGTCGTTGGACTCGGTGACCTTGCGGGTCGGGTTCGTGGCCGGGGTGGCGAACATCGGGATTCCGCTCATTCTTTTCACCCTGGCGTATCAGCACGCTTCGGCCGGGTTCGTCGGCCTGCTCACCGCCCTGATACCGGTGACCACGGCGGTGATGGCACACTTCTGGCTTCCCGACGAGCCGCTGACCGTCTCGAGGATCGTGGGTTTGCTTGTCGCCCTGGCCGGCGTGGCCGTGCTTCTGCTGTCGGGGGACAGCGGCCTCGTCGAGGGCGGGCGCCCGCTGGTGGCCGCCGCCCTGACTCTGGTGGGTGTCGTCCTGGTCTCGGCGGCCGGGGTCTACGCCAAGCGCTACGCCGACTGCTATGAGCCGCTCGACGTCACCGGCCTCCAGTTCGTCTTCGGCGCCGCGGTCATCGCCGTCGGAATGGCTGCCCTGGAGGGAGCGCCGGGAGGCCCCACCTTGCCGGCATGGGGGCTAATTCTGTACCTGGGCCTGATGTCCACCTTCCTTCCGTTTGCCCTGTACTACTGGATGCTTCGCCGCGTCTCCGCGACCTATGCGGTCATCCCCGGCTACCTGATCCCGTTTTTCGCCGTGCTCGGCGGGGTCGTGCTGCTCGACGAGCGGGTGGGGGCGGGTATAGCCGCCGGCGGGGTACTGATCCTCATCGGCGTCATCGTCACCGAACGGGGAGAGTCCTTTTCGAAGGCCACCTAGCCGCGTCTACGCTGTCCCGGTGGAACTGACTACCCGATCCTGCGTTCTTCGCCCCTGGGAATGGGACGACGCCGCCGATATCGTGGCCGCGGCGAACCACAGGGAAGTGGCGCGCAACCTCACCGACGTCTTCCCGCATCCATATACGTTGCAGGACGCTGAAGACTGGCTGGCTCTCTGCCTGGGGCAGAAGGACCCCCCTTTCAACTTTGCCATCGTCGTTGACGGCAGGGCGGTGGGCGGCATAGGGCTCCACATGCTCGAGGGCGCCTACGGCCACGTCGCCAACGTCGGGTACTGGCTGGCCCCGAAGATGTGGGGTAGGGGCATTGCCACGGATGCTCTTGGGGTCTACGTCCGGTACGCCTTCGATACGTTGGAGGTCGAACGGCTGCAATCGTCGGTTTTCGGCTGGAACCCGGCTTCAGCGCGGGTGCTGGAGAAATGCGGCTTCCGTCTGGAGGGTCGCCGCCGCGGCGCCGTACGCAAGTTCGGCGAGGTCACCGACGAGTTGCTCTATGGACTGCTGCGGTCCGATCTGGAGGAAGGCGAGAAGGTCAGCGCCTGAGGCCGTGAGGCCGACCGATGCCCCTACGCCAGGCCGAGGGCCACCGTCAGCGCCCGGTCCAGTTCGGCCAGCTTCGCCGGTCCCAACGCCCCTCGACGCTGGGTGAGCACCCGCTTCGGCAGGGTGAACAGGTTGTCGCAATTGGCGGCGCTCGACCTGTCGAGTCCTTCGTCTGCGCTCACCTCGACCTCAGCCACGTGGCCGTGAAACGGACTCGTCACCAGCACGCAGACCACCGATGACAGGAGAGGTATCGCCGAATCGCGAGTGGCGATGACCACTGGATGCGGCCCGACCCCCGGGATCTCGGCATCCCAGACCTCACCTCTGGAGATCAGCGCCCGGTGTCTGCCAGGCATGCGGCAACCGAGAACGCGGCGATCTTTTCGAGGAGCTCCTGGCCGGCGGGGTCGGATTCGGCGTAACGCCGCCGATACGACTCGACAATGGCATCTTCCGCATGCCGGTCAAGCCACTCCGACACGGCGCGGGCGACGACCGCGCCTCTGGTAGGTGCCATGCCGGCGTCGACGGCTCGATCCAGCGCTTCGACTGCTGACTCGTCGAGTCTGGCGGTCACGGGGATGCTCATGCCGCCAGGATACCAAAGCGTGTACGAAATGTATACACCCGTGCGGCGACCGAGCCGCTGGGGGCCTCAGGAGGTGTCCTCGCCGGTGTCGGTCATCCGTCTCATCACGAAGTGCGTGACCGTGTAGCCGAGTACAACGCCGGCTCCGTTGGCCACCATGTCCCACACGTCGAAGTAGCGTCCTGGGACGAGGATCTGCAGCAGCTCCAGGACCATGCCGAGCACAAACAGCCCCAAGCCGGCGCCGAGCCGTGTGAGCCGGCGAGGGAAGGCGAGAACGACCGCAACCGCCAACGCCAGGTAGGCGGCGCCGTGTTGGATCTTGTCTGAGACGCTGATCTCGGGCAGCTCCTCGCTGGGAATGAGCGAGAGGACCGAGACGGCGACCACGCCGAGGAGGAGAGCGACGCGGGCCGTGAGCAAGAGGCGGCGCCGAGTTGTTGCCTGGGCCGGGACCATGTGCCCTCTCCGGGATCTTCGAGCACGCTAGCGCCGTTCCGGTGATGTCCACTCTGCGCGGCGAAGACGGATGCGGCGGGGGCGGTGGGGTTGTCTTGGACGGAGCGGGGGGAGTTGGACTCGGTTTCGGATCCGTTGACGGGGTTGACGTTGTCGTATGCGTGGGATGCGGTTTCTGAGCTGACTTCTGTGGATTACGGATCGGGTGCTGGGTCAGCCACCCGTTCGTTGGCCTATGACGGCTTAGGGAGGCTGACCAGTGATGTGCTGCGTGACGGGTCGGGGGTGGTGACGGCGCAGCACACCTACGGCTACGACGATGACGGGAATCTGACGCTGCAGGGTGTGGGGTTGCCGGGTAATCCGCAGAGTGGTGTGCACACGTACTCGTATGATCGGTCGGGTCGGATTATCTCGTGGACCATGCCGGATTTGAGTGTTGTGGAGTACGAGTGGGATGCGTCGGGTAACCGTACTGGTGTCGGGTCGGATGTCTATGTGTATGACGAGCGGAATCGTCTGGTTTCGGGCCCGGAGGGTGCCTACTCCTATTCGGCGAGGGGCACGCTGGAGTCGGTTGCGGGTGTTGGCTACACGTTTGATGCTTTGGGTCGGTTGGTGGATTATGACGGGCAGGCGGCTTTCAGCTATGACGCTTTGGACCGTATCGCTCAGGCGGGGGCCACGGTGTTCCAGTATGCGGGGTTGGGTGTTGACCCGGTTGATGACGGGTCGTTTGTGTATTCGCGGTTGCCGGGTGGTGGGGTGGTTGCGCAGTCTGACGGTGTGTCTTCGTTGCTGCATGGGGTGAATCCTCACGGCGATCTGACCTATCTGTTCGATTCGGCTGGTGTGGTGTCGGATACCAGGGTGTTTGACCCGTTTGGTGAGATTGCCGGCGAGTCGGGGTCTACGGGTCCAACACTGGGGTTTCAGTCTGATTACACCGATCCGGTGTCGGGTGAGGTGTGGATGGGGGTTCGCTGGTATTCGGGTGCTGATGGGGTGTTTCGGAGCCGGGATTCGGTGTTTGGGGTGTTGGGGGCGCCGGTTTCGTTGAATCGTTATGGCTATGGGTGAGGTGACCCGTTGGGGTGGGTGGATCCGGTAGGTCGTTCTGCGGTGTCGATCAGCGATGCACTGGGGTATGTGTCTGGTTCTGGCCTCGCTGGTGCTGCGGCGGAGCAGCCGGGTTATCGGGCGGTGCGTCATGTTGGTGGTGTGGGTCGGGTGCCGGCGACATTGTTGTTGGGGGAGAGGGGTGAGGGTGATTGGGTTAATTGGGGCCGCTCGGAGTTGGGGTTGCGGTGTTCTTCGGTGCTGGCGCAGGACTTGTTTGATGCGCTGAATCGGCCGGATTCTGAGCCTGACGGGACTCTGAACGGGGTGCCGTTGCCTGATGACTGGGACCGGATGGACAACGAGGCGCGGATGGGGTGGATCCGCGACACCGTTGGGGCTCATGATCCGGGTTTGATTGCCGGTTGGGGTCAGGATCTGCGGGGGGCGTTTGGTGCGGTGACCTGGGAGTCGGTGCTGGATGCGATAAGCCTGATCCCGGTGGTGGGTGACATTGTTGATGGGATACGTGCGGTAGTCGAGTTGTGCCACGGGAATCTGGGTGAAGCGGGGTTGATGGCCGCCGGGTTGCTGCCTTTGTTTTGGAGTAGCGGGGGGGCCCATGCGTTGCGTAACAGCATCGAAGAGATCGTCCAAGGTGGCCTGCGCCGCGCCGACGATGTAGCCGACCTAGGCAGAACCGGCCGGCGAGGTGTCCGGGCCGGTGAGCAAGCACTCGAAACCGCCACCCGCCTCGACGAAACCACAGATGTGGCCAGGGGCGCGAACCGTATAGATGAGGGGGTAGGCGGAGCCCGGTCGCACTCGCGGGTGGCATCACCCTGCTTGCCTCCCACCGCTTCTCGACCGTGCGTATGGCCGATCGCATCATCGTGGTCGCCGACGGCCCGGGTGCTGGAGCACGGCAGCCACGACCAGCCGGTGGCCAACGTCGGCCTCTAC
Organism: uncultured Acidimicrobiia bacterium; assembly: GCA_964633975.1. Lineage (GTDB taxonomy): Bacteria > Actinomycetota > Acidimicrobiia > Spongiisociales > UBA11373 > CAZWKX01. The sequence continues at coordinate 27,918 of CAZWKX010000015.1, read as the reverse complement.
GCCGAGCTGTACGAGCTGCAGGCTGCCGGCTGCCATTAGAGACGGCGAGCCGGGGCTCCGGTTCGCACCGTGGTGACCACGTGATCAGCGAGGGACCAGGCGGATCTTTGCCAGCAGACGCCAGCCGTGCCGGGTGAAAGTGACGAGGAGTCCCATCTGCCCGAGCGTCTCGAGTATCTCCTCGATGAACTGCTGGTTGCGCTGGACGATCTCTCCCCGGGCCGATAGGTCGGCAACGTCGATCAGAGTCGACGCTAGGGCGGTCACCACCCCCGCCACGAGCCAGATCCTCGTGGCCGGATCCCCGTCGAAGTAGAGGAACAGGCGGTAGGCCACGAAGATGCCGCCGGCGGCGACCAGCAGGATGGGGATCTCACCAATGCCGATGCCGGGGATGCCGGCCGTCGTGCCCGCAGGTGCAGGCGCTGCCTCGTGCAGGTGCACGCGGATCTGGAAACGCTCGTCGAGGGAAAAAAGCACGAAGGTGCCGGAAAGCAGGAGCCACACGAGGCGCTGCTCTTTTGCCAGCCGGACTCCGCTGATGGGAACTCGGCAAAGAAGGGCGAGCAGAAGGCAACACACCGCGATGAGGATGAGCTGCACGCTGCTGAACCAGGTGAGCGGGGACAGCTCGTAGGTGATGCGCTGCCACCAGTTGGGCCAGTTCCAGAGGACGAGCAAAAGAATGCAGCCGACGTTGACGCCAACGATCGATGCCGTGGTCACGGTGCGGCCGCGAGCGGCATTGAGGGTCAGGCCGACGGCCTCACTCTCTCCCGGACTGCGCGGCGTCGAGTTGTCCATTCCGGGGAAGCATAGGGCGGGTTGCCCGGGGGTCCTCCCCGGCGTGCAAGGGGCCGATCGGAGACGACCCGCCGGTCGTCCGTCCCGACCGTGCTACTCCGCGGTGGCGCGCAGCATCCAGGCCGTCTTCTCGTGGGTCTCGATGCGCACCGTGGCCAGATCGACGGTGGCGACGTCACCGGCGGGCTCGGCGATCTTGACCACGTCGCGGGCGGTGCGAGCGGTGGCCTCGTGTCCGGTGGCCAGGCGGCGCACCATCTCCATGGCCTCGGGAATACCCTCTTCCTCGGCCATGGAGCCCAGCTTGGAGTACTCGGCGAAGCTGCCCGGGGCCGGATAACCGAGGGCTCGGATGCGCTCGGCGATGGCGTCCACGGCGTCGCGCAGCTCCATGTACTGCTCCTCGAACATGAGGTGCAGGGAGCGAAACATGGGTCCGGTCACGTTCCAGTGATAGTTCTGCGTCTTCAGGTACAGCGTGTAGGAGTCGGCGAGCAGGCGGGACAGCTCCTTCGAGATCGCTTCGCGGGCTTTCGCATCGATTCCGATATCGACTTCCACCGTTCTTCCTCCCGGTCTCGGCTTCGTATCAGCGTCGAGTATGGCATCAGGCGCGTTCTTGTACGGGGTGACAGGCGCAGAGAGGGAGTGCGGCTAGCCGAACTGCACGCCGATGCCGCGGCGGCGCATCGACGTCCGGAAGAAGAGCACCGAGGCCAGCAGGGCAAGGCCCTTGACGGCGATGCTCACCGCCGAGCGGGTGAGCACGTACGTCTGCCCGGATTCGTGGAGCAGCATCCACATGCCGAGAAGGCTGTTGAGCACGAAGGCCGCTCCCCACAGCATCGTGATCCTGGTGAACACCCGGCGCATGACCGGCTGCTGGCGGAGATCGCCGAGGGGAACGAAGTCCCCGGCCAGGCGCGCCGCCATCGGCTCGCGGGTGGCGCCCGAAGCCAGGAAGATGAGGCCCAAGGCCGCCTCGCCGAGGACCGGCTGCACAAAGTAGAGGCTGAGGCTGCCGGAGAGGCCGGCGACGATCGTCCTTCCCGAGAGGGTCAGGGCGGCGAGTACCAGCAGGCCGCCGACCCGCTGCCCAAACAGGTGGCGCCTGGCGATGCTGCCGTACGCCCAGGCCAGTGCAGCGGCGAGGCCACCCCAGAAGCCGGCAAAGGTGAGGCCGACGTAGAGGATGATCGTGGGAACGACGATGCCCTCCAGGATTCCGGGCATGGAGTGGCGGGCGATGCCGCGCAGACCCGGAAGCACGATGGGTGGGTCGAGGGCAGGTGCAGTTGGTTCGGCGAAGGTAATGGCGGTCATCCAGGCGTCCCGGGCGGCGACAGCAGATGGTTGGTCATCGGGATCGCGGAGCCTTTCCTTGAATGCGAGGTTTGCTGGCCGGGCCGCACGCTAGCGGCATGGGGGAGTATCGATAATCACCGAGACACCAGGCCGGCGTCGCCGCTACCCTCGCCGGCGATGCGCCTCGTCATCGCACGCTGCGAGGTCGACTACTCCGGCCGCCTGTCCGCCCATCTGCCCATGGCGACTCGCCTGATAATGGTGAAGGCGGACGGGTGCATCGCGGTGCACGCCGACGGAGGCGCCTACAAGCCGCTCAACTGGATGAACGCCCCCAACCACGTCGAGGAAACCGACGACGAGTGGCGGGTCACCAATCCCGCCGGGGAGACGCTCGTCATCCGGATCGAGGAGATCCTCGCCGACGTGAATCACGAGCTGGGCATCGACCCGGGGCTCTCCAAAGACGGCGTGGAGGCGAACCTTCAGGAGCTGCTGGCCGAGAGCCCGAGCGCTCTGGAGGAGGGTCTCAGCGTGCTGCGCCGCGAGTACCCCACCGACATCGGCTCGATCGACCTGCTGTGCCGGGACGCCGACGGCCAGGTGGTTGCCGTTGAGGTGAAGAGGCGGGGAGAGATCGACGGGGTGGAGCAGCTGGCCCGATACCTGGAGCGCCTCAACCGGGATCCGGCCCTGGCGCCGGTAAGGGGGATCCTGGCCGCCCAGTCGATCAAGCCGCAGGCGCGGACGCTGGCCGCCGACCGCGGCATCACTTGTGTCGAGATCGATTACGACGAGCTGCGAGGTGCCGAGGGCAACGTGCTGCGCCTCTTCTGAGGCTCAGTTCCCCATCTCCTCGAGCTGTTGTTCGAGATCGGCCTCGCGGCTGTTGAGCTGGTCGGCGACGTCTTCGGCCTGGTCGAGGACGGCGCCCGGGGTCGAAGGCACGTCGTCCGGAAGCGTCGTGTTGCTTTGCCCCGGGGAGTTAGACGAAACGCAGCCGGCCAGGGCCAAGACGGCGACAGCCGCAGCGAGGGCGCGTCGTATCCGCATGGGGTTCTCATCGGCGCTGCTGTGGCCCGACCTGAGCTAGAGAAGGCTCTCCAGGTCGAACGAGCAGGAGGGATGCCGCAGCTTGGCGAGGGCTCGGCCTTCGATCTGGCGGATCCGCTCCCGGGTCAGATCGAAAGACTTGCCCACGTCGGAGAGCGTGCGGGGATTGCTGCCGTCCAGCCCGTACCGCAGCACGATGACGGCGTGTTCGCGGGGATCCAGCAGGCACATGGCCTGCTCCAGGTGGCGGCGTGCCGATTCCTCGGCGGCCCGGGCGAACGGATCGGCGGCCGTGTCGTCCTCGACGAAATCGGCGAGCTCGGCGTCACCGTCGGAGCCGACGGGCCGGTCGAGGGAGACGGTGTCGCCGGGGGCTTCCAGAGCAATCTGCACTCGTTCCTCGTCGAGGCCGCTCGCCTCGGCGATCTCGTCGATGGTCGGGGGCCGCCGCAGCCGCTCGCCGAGGCTCAGAGCGGTCTCCTGGACGGTGCGGACCACGTCCACCATGTGCACGGGCAGGCGGATGGTGCGGCCTTGATTGCCCAGGCCGCGGGTGATGGCCTGCCGGATCCACCAAGTGGCGTATGTGGAGAACTTGAAGCCCTTGCGCCAGTCGAATTTCTCCACGGCGCGAATCAGGCCGAGATTGCCCTCCTGGACGAGGTCGAGCAGATCGAGTCCGCGGCCGGTGTAGCGCTTGGCGATGGAGATGACCAGGCGAAGGTTGGAGCGGATGAACTCCGCCTTGGCCTCATCGGACCCGTGGATGTCGCGGTAGAGCAGGGCGCGTTCGGAGGGGTCGAGGTTGGGCTCCGTCTCCAGGCGGGCCTGCGCCTTCCGCCCTCTCTCCATGGCCCGGGCTAGACGCACCTCATCGTCGGCGGTGAGAAGGTCGTGCTCGGCCACGGACTCCAAATACATGCCGACGCCGTCGGACAGCCCCGGCAACTCACGGACCCGTTTGGCCACGCGGGCTGTACCCCCTTCGCAACCGGAGGGCAACGGTATCACGACGCATAGTGCTGCCGCAAAGGGACCTGTGGATTTCTGAGCCCGCGACCAGGGCTGCGTTCCCCCACGTCAGGGGCGCATTCGCCGTCCTTCGCCGGCCGTGGGCGCAGGTTGTCCACAGGCAGCGGAGGGTGGTCGCAGGGTCTAGGGTGGTCGGGCTGTGGAGACGCTCGATCGGCTTCGGGATCGCATCGTGGGATGCCGACAGTGCCCTCGCCTCGTCGCCTGGCGGGAGGAGGTGGCCCGCACCCGCCGGGCCGCTTTCCGGGACCAAGAGTATTGGGGCCGCCCCGTGCCCGGATTCGGCGATCCGGAGGCGAGGCTGCTGGTGCTGGGACTGGCTCCCGCGGCGCACGGTGGCAACCGGACCGGGCGCATGTTCACCGGCGATCGGTCGGGCGATTGGCTCTACCGGGCGCTGTACCGCGCCGGGTTCGCCTCGCAGCCGACGTCGGACCACCGAGGCGATGGGCTGGTGCTGGAAGGCGCCTTCGTCACCGCTCCGGTGCGCTGTGCCCCTCCGGCCAACAAACCCACCGCCGAGGAAAGGGACGCCTGCCGGCCCTGGCTGGTCCAGGAGTACCGCCTTCTCCCCTCGGTGGAGGCGATCGTCTGTCTGGGTGGGCTGGCCTACACGGAGGCGATGCGCCTTCTCGAAGCGAGCGGTGTGCCGGCGCCGCGGCCCCGCCCTCGTTTCGCTCACGGGCTCGAGGTGGGCACGGCCGGCCCCACGGTGCTCTGCTCGTACCATCCCAGCCAGCAGAACACCTTCACCGGCCGCCTCACCGAGCCCATGTTCGACGCCGTGTTCGGCCGGGCCCGGGCCCTCTTGGGATAGACGGCCCTCAGGCAATAGAGTTCGAGCGCTCCCGAGGAGACCGGTGCTTCCGCTGAACGAGGAGACTTTCCAGGGCATTGCCGCCTCGCTTCCCGCCTGGGCGAAGACGCTCGCCGAGGGAGGCTTCGAGGCATTCGACACGCTGCCTATGCCCAGCCCCAAGGAAGAGAACTGGCGCTACGTCGAAATCGCCGTCGACCTGGACGCCGTCGGCCTGCCCGAGAGCCCGGGTGATGCCATGCCGAAGGACCGCCGGGTGCTCGACGCCCTCGGGTCCCTGGCCGGCCATGCGGTCAACGTGGACGGCGCCACGGTGTCCGTCGACGGCAGCGAGGGCGCCGTGTTCACCTCGCTGGCAGAGGCCGTCGCCGCAAACGGCGAGGCGTTGCGCGGTGTGTACCGCTCGGGCCCGCCAGCCGACCTCGATCGTTTCTCGGCGGCGCATCACGCCTTTGGCCGCGACGGCGTCTACGTGCACCTGCCGCTGCGCAATGTGGTGGAGAGGCCATATCTGGTCGAGTTCCAGGTGGTGAGTCCGGGCATCGTCGCCCTGCCCCGGCTCACCGTGCTCGCCGAGGACGGAGCCGAGGGATCGGTGGTGCTGCACTGCCGCTCGCCTCACGGCCTGGCGGCCGTCGCCATCCCACAGATCGAGGTAGTCACCGGCGACGACGTGCGCCTCGACCTCACCATCGTCCAGGAGTGGGGCGACGCCACCTACGCGGTCACCCAGCAGCGCATGGTGAGCGGCCGGGATGCCGGTTTGGGTTTCACCGAGGCCGGCATCGGGGGCTGCAACGCCCGCCTGCACCTCAGCATCGACCTCGAAGGCCAGGGGAGCGACGTCCGGGTGCTCGGCCTCTACTTCGGCGACCGCAACCAGACCCTCGACTACCGGTACTTCATGAACCATCGCGCCCCCAACACCACGTCCGACATGTACCTGAAAGGCGCGGTCGGTGATACCGCCCGATCGGTGTTCACCGGCCTAATCCGGATCGATCCCGAGGCGCAGAAGAGCGACGCCCTTCAGACGAACCGCAACCTGGTGCTGTCCGAGGGCGCCGAAGCGCACTCCGTGCCCAATCTGGAGATCCTGGCCAACGATGTGCGCTGCGGGCACGGCTCGGCGGTGGGCCCGCTGGACGACGAGCAGCGGCACTACCTGATGAGCCGGGGCTTGGACCGGACCCGGGCCGACCGGCTCCAGGTGAAGGGGTTCTTCGAGGACGTGCTCGTCCGCTATCCCCGGGCCGAGCTGGAGCCTCCGCTTCGTGAGGCGGTGATGGCCAAGTACGACGGCATCGTGGAGCGGGGGTCCTGATGAAACGCATCCGGGTAGCCGCGCTGGACGACCTGGTCGAGGGCCGGGGCCAGCGCGTCGATGTAGCGGACCGCCGCATCGCCTTGTTTCGCGTCGGAGAGGAGGTGTTCGCCTTGGCCGACACCTGCAGTCACGCCGAAGCGTCCCTTTCCGAAGGCGAGGTGTTCGACGACGTCGTGGAGTGCCCCCTGCACGGGGCGGCCTTCGATCTGCGCACCGGCGAGGTGCTCACGCTTCCGGCTACCAAGCCGGTGGCCGCCTACACCGTCGAGGTGGAGGATGGAGAGGTGAACCTGCTGCTGCCGGGGGAGGAGGCGCCGTGAGCAAGGCGGCTTTGCGCATCTCCGGCGTTGAGGCTCGGCTGGGCGAGCTGCACATCCTCAAGGGCATCGACCTCGAGGTGCCCTTCGGGGAGGTGCACGCCCTCATGGGACCCAACGGGTCGGGCAAGTCGACGCTGTGCCACGTGTTGATGGGCAAACCCGGGTACACGGCCTCGGGGTCGGCGCTCGTAGCCGGGACCGAGGTTCTGGGCGAGCCGGTGACGGCACGGGCCCGGGCGGGTCTTTTTGAGGCGTTCCAGTACCCGGTGGAGATACCGGGAGTCAGCCTGCGTGAGCTGCTGGCAGAGGTCGACGAAGCCGTGGGCGGCGGCAAGGCTTTCCGGAAGCGGGTGGAGGCGGCCGCACACGACCTGGAGCTGGAGGCCTTCTTGGATCGTCCGGTGAACGAGGGTCTGTCCGGCGGTGAGAAGAAGCGGTCCGAAATGCTTCAGCTGCTGGCGCTCCAACCCAGGGTGGCGGTCCTGGACGAGATCGACTCCGGCCTCGACATCGATGCGGTCCGCGAGGTTGCCACTGTGGTGGAGGGCATCCGCAGTCCCAAGCTGGGGGTGCTGCTCATTACCCACTACAGCCGGATCCTGGGCTACCTGTCGGTGGACGGGGTGCATGTGATGGTGGGCGGGCGCATCGTCCGTTCGGGCGGGGCCGAGCTGGCCGAAGAGCTGGAGGTCACCGGGTACGACGCCCTGCAGCGCGAGTTCGGCATCGCTGCCGAGCCCGAGCCGGCGGACGACTCTTTTCTGAACCTCTAGGAACAGGGCCGCCCGGCCCATGCCGGGGCCGGTCGCGCTGCCTACGCTGGAAGGCGACGATCAAGGAGAGGATCGATGCGGGTCGAGCGCGACTCCATGGGCGAGGTGCAGGTACCGGACGACGCCTACTACGGGGCTTCGACGCAGCGTGCCGTGGACAACTTCCCAATCAAGGTGGACCGGTTCGGCCGGCGTTTCGTTTGGGCTTTGGGTCTCATCAAAAGCGAGGCGGCCAAGGTGAACAAGGACCTCGGCGTCGTGGACGCCGAGAAAGCTGATGCCATCGTCGCCGCCGCGGACGAGGTCATCGCCGGCTCACTCGATGAGCAGTTTGTGGTCGGGGGAGGAGGGTTCGTCACCGAGGTGTTCCAGAGCGGATCGGGCACGTCGATGAACATGAACGCCAACGAGGTGATCGCCAACCGGGCCACCGAGATCCTCGGTGGGGAGCGCGGCTCCAAGCTGGTGCATCCCAACGATCACGTCAACGCCGGCCAATCGTCCAACGACGTGATCCCCACCGCCATACACGTTGCGGCCGTCGCCGCGCTGCGCCAGGACCTGCTGCCGGCGCTGGGGCGCCTTGCCGAGGCGCTGGAGGAGAAAGCCGCCGAGTTCGATCCCGTCGTCAAGTCGGGCCGCACTCATCTGATGGACGCCACTCCGGTGCGACTAGGCCAGGAGTTCGGCGGCTACGCCGCCCAGGTGCGCAAGGCGATCGAGAGGGTGGAGAACGTAGTGCCGGAGCTGGAGGAGCTGGCCCTGGGGGGCACCGCCGTCGGTACCGGCATCAACGCTCCTCCCGGTTTCGCCGCCGCCACCATCGCCGGCATGGCCAAACGAACCGGGTACGGGTTCCGAGAGGCCGCCAACCACTTCGAGGCACAGGCGGCGCAGGACGCCGCGGTCAGCGCCTCGGGAGCGCTGAAGACGGTGGCGGCTTCGCTGTTCAAGATCGCCAACGACGTGCGGTGGCTGTCGTCGGGCCCGATGACCGCCATCGGTGAGGTGAAGCTGCCGGCCCTGCAACCCGGCTCATCGATCATGCCGGGTAAGGTGAACCCGGTGATCCCGGAGGGGGTCATGCAGGCGGCGGCTCAGGTGATCGGGAACGATGCCGCGGTCACGTGGGGTGGGGCCAACGGCAACCTGGAGCTGAACGTGATGCTGCCGTTGATGACCCGCAACTTGCTCGAGTCGATCGGGCTGCTTGCCATTTCGGCCGAGATCTTCCGGGAGAACTGCGTCGAAGGCATGGAAGCCGACGCGGCGCGGGCCGCCGACCTGGTGGGCCGCAACGTGATCATCGTCACCGCCCTGGCGCCGAAGATCGGCTACGACAAAGCCGCCGAGGTGGCCAAGAAGGCCTTTGCCGAGGGCCGGTCGGTGCGCGAGGTGGCGCTGGAGATGGAAGTGCTGCCCGAGGATGAGCTCGACGCGGCGCTCGACCTGTATCCAATGACGGAAGGCGGCGTCGCCGGGTAGGGGGTTGCGTCACGGTCAGTTTGGCCCCGGTGGTTTGGGTAGAGGACCGGATCTGGCGCCATAGAGCCCCACGCGAGCGGCAGTCGGGATAAGGTTGTCATTGTCGGCCGGGAGGATGGCCTGTGGAATCGATTGTCACCACTGTTTTGCGCTTGACCCTCCGCGATGACGGCATCCTGGAGATAGAGCATCCACTCGGCGTCGAGGAGACGACGGCGGACCTGGTTCCGGAGCAGATCGAAGCGCTGCGCCGGCTGGTCGGAGACACTCCCCGCCCTTCACTCTGGAAGCCCCATAGGACCCCAATGGGGGATGCCGCGGTGTGGCAGCAGTGGATCGACGGGGCGGGTGGCCTTCTGGTGGCAGCCGCGATCATCCGTGATGAGCAGCGTGACGGGTCTCTGCCGCCGTTCGTTGAGGCGTCGGCCAACGCTTTGTCGATTCCGGTGAAGGCGTTCGCCGATGAGGCCAAAGCCGTCGAGTGGCTCTCCGACTTCGCGCAATCACGCGGTTGAGTTCACTTTGGGGAACGGTGCCGTCGATTCGCGACGCCCGTGGTCACACAACCGCATTGATTCTGAACCCGAGCACGTCCACGTGGCGACAGTTGGGCCCCGGGCTGTCGCAGTCGCGTGCCGGGAGGCCGGGTAGGGTGACCGGCACCGAAGGGGATGTCTCCTGTGGCGTCCGATAAGGGCATCATCCGTGAAGCGATCGCGAGATCGGTGGGCAAGGATGCTGCCGCACTGACTGACAGCGACCTTCAGGCTGTGACCGAGCTGCGCTTGAGTGAGACGCAAGTGGCTGATGTGAGTGCCCTGGCCGGGCTCACGAATCTGACCAGCCTGTCCCTATACGGCACGCGCGTGGTGGATGTAGGCCCGTTGGCCAACCTCGCCAACCTGACGCACCTGGACCTGTTTGACGCTCCGGTGGCGGATGTCGGCGGCTTGGCCGCCCTCACCAACCTCACTGAGCTGGACCTGGGCTTCACTCGGGTGGTGGACGTGAGTGCGCTGGCCAATCTCTTCAACCTCACGTACCTACGGCTGGGTGACACGGCGGTGGCGGACCTGGGTTCCCTGTCGGAGCTGACCAGTCTTACCCACCTGGATCTGGGCAGCACACCGGTTGCCGACGTAGGGGCATTGGCCGGGCTCTCGAATCTCACATACTTGAACCTGAGTCATACGGGGGAGGCTGATGTGGGTCCCCTAGCCGGGCTCACCGACCTTACCCATTTGGACCTGAGTCACACGGCGGTTGTGGATGTGGGTCCGTTGGTCAGGCTCACCGGCCTGACCAACCTCGACTTGGGCAGCACGCGGGTGAGGGATGTGGGGCCTCTTGCGGGCCTCACCAGCCTTACCGAGTTGTCCCTATGCGACACGGGGGTGGCTCGTGTGGATGCTATAGCGGGCCTTGGCAGACTCACCCGCCTGAACCTGTGGGGCACAGCGGTGAGCGATGTCGGCCCGTTGGCGAGCCTCGTCAACCTCACCAGCCTGAATCTGACGCACACTCGGGTGAAGAAGGTGGATGCGTTGGCCGGGCTCACCAACCTCACCAGCTTGTCCTTGACGAACACTCGGGTGAAGAAGGTGGATGCGTTGGCCGGGCTCACCAACCTCACCTACCTGGAGCTGGGTGGCACGGAGGTAGAGGATGTCGGCCCGCTGGCCGGACTTACCAGACTCGCCGGCCTGTACCTGGCGGACACGCGAGTGAGAGACCTGGATCCGTTGGCCGGGCTCACCAACCTCACCTATTTAGGTCTGGAAGGCACGAAGGTTAGACCCGCAGACATCGACCGGCTCAGGACGGTATTGCCTCAGGTGAGGGTTTTTGGTCCGTAGGGCCGGGCTCCGATGGGCGGGGAACCTGCCTAGATCGTGCACCCGAGCGGGTCTACATGACAACAGGCTGGGCCGGCGGCCCGGGCGGGCGTACGGGCCCAATCGGTGCTGCGTAGCTCCGTATGCGATCGATGGTTTCGATAAGCTTGGAGTTGAGAAAGGGTTGGGGTCATGGAGACGATTGTCGTCAACTACGTGCGCTTCACCCTTCGTGGCGATGGCATCCTGGAGATCGACCCCCTGCCAGGTGCCATGACGACGGCGGACCTTGTTCCCGACCAGATTGCTGCCGTGCGCCGGCTGATCGGAGACGCTCCCCGCCCCGTCCTCTGGAAGCCCCACGGGAAGCCGTTCACAGATATCGGGGCGTGGCGGCAGTGGATGGACGTGGCGACCAATGTCGCGGTTGCCATGGGTATCTTGCACGATGAGCAGCGCGACGGGCCTCTGCCGTCGTTCGCCGCGGTGGCCAACTCCATGTTGTTCCCCGTGCGAGCCTTCGTCGATGAGACTGAAGCCGTCGAATGGCTCTCCGGCTTCATAAAGCCGCGCCATTGACCTCGTCGTGAGGCCGACGCCGGTTGCCGGATGGCCAGGTGTCGCTGCATCTACACGGCAGCGTTCCGGCCGCGGCGCGGCTCGCGGCATGGGACGCCTGCCGCAGAGGAGCCGATGGAGCCGCGACGCGGAGGGCTCAGTGTTGGTGATGGCGCCTGCTGGGTGCGCCGTGCAGCTCTGCGGCCGTGTTGTGCCCTTGGTGCGGGGTGTCGGCGCGAGCGATGGTCTGGCACCGATTGGGATCGGTGCAGTCGGAAGGGTCGAGGCTGCGTGCCCTCTCCGTGATGGCGATGAGATCGCGCCGCGTCTTCTCAAGAGCTGCGATTCGGTCTTCGAGTTCGTCGAGGTGACGCTCGAGAAGATGCAAAACGTGCTTGCAGGTCGATTCTCCGCGCCCGCGAAGCTCGAGCACGGAGGCTATCTCGTTGAGGGTGAGGCCGGTTGCCTGGGCATCCCTGATGAAACGGAGCCTGTCGACGGCTTCGTCCCCGTAGATGCGGTAGCCGTTGGGTGAGCGCTCCGCGGACGGGAGCACACCGATGTCCTCGTAGTAACGGATCGTCTTCGTCGGGACTCCGGCACTCGTGGCGAGCTCTCCAATCCTCATGATCGTGATGCTAGCCCCTTGACCTTCCAGTGCACTGGAAGGTGCATCATGGGTGGAGCGACAAGGACAGCGGAGTTTGAAGTGGCGGTGTTGCCGGGTATTGAGACGGTTCTGGCGGTTGCGGTCCGGAATCATCATGAGGGTTGGGGTCACATGAACGGCCTGTCGTGGGGGATGGGTGCATTCGGCTGGGTCCTCATGATGCTGTTCGCCCTCCTCATCGTCTGGCTGATGTGGTCGACGGAACGATGTCCGGATTCCCGCGGTCCGGGCCGGGCGGCTGAGCTGCTCGACCTACGTTCCTCCAAGGGCGAGATCGACCGTGACGAGTACCCGGAGCGGAAGGCGGACCTGCAGAGATGAACCACTCCGAGGGTATGGCAAACCATCGGCATCACGAGCACATGGAGCACCCGTCGGCGGCCCCAGCGGAGCAGGAATCGGTCCCACACGACCATGGCGGCGACGGTGCCGACCACGCCAAGCATCAGGGCTACGGCGGAGACCACGCCAAGCACGAGGGCCACGGCGGGGACCACAGCAAGCACGAGGGCCACAGCCCCGAGATGTTCCGTGATCGGCTCTGGGTGAGCCTGCTGCTCACCGTGCCGATCCTCTATTTCTCGGCGCAGGTGCAGGATTGGCTTGGCTATGAGGCAGCCTCGTTTCCCGGGTCCGACGCGCTGAGCCCGGTGGTTGCGACGGTGCTGTTCGGCTACGCCGGAGTCGTGTTCCTGAAAGGCGGATACCACGAATTGCGGGGTCGTAGGCCGGGGATGATGACCCTGATCTCGATCGCGATCACGGTGGCGTACGGCTACAGCCTGGCGGTGTCGCTGGGCGTGAGCGGGAAGCCGTTCTACTGGGAGCTTGCCACTCTGCTCGACGTCATGCTGTTGGGCCACTGGATCGAGATGAGGTCCATTCGCTCCGCCGGTCGAGCACTCGGGCAACTGGCGGCAATGGTGCCGGCGACGGCCCATCGTGTCGCCGCCGCCGGGTCTTTGGAGGAGATCCCCGTGGAGGCGCTCGCGGTGACGGATGCGGTGCTCATCCGGCCGGGTGAGCAAGTGCCCGCCGACGGTGAGATCACTGAAGGAGCGTCGAGCATGAACGAGGCGTTTCTTACCGGCGAGTCCCGGCCGGTGCCCAAGGAGGTCGGCGATGAGGTCATCGCGGGAGCGGTCAATGGGGAAGGCGCCTTGACGGTTGTGGTGACCCGCACCGGAGACTCGACGACACTCAGTCAGATGATGCGCCTCGTCGAGGAGGCGCAGACGTCGCGCAGCCGTTTTCAGACGCTGGCCGACCGGGCTGCCGCCTGGCTTACCGTCGTCGCAGTCGGTGTGTCGATCCCGACCCTCGTGGTGTGGCTGCTCGTCGGTTCCAACGGGACCAGCTACGCGGTCGCTCGGGCCGTCACCGTGCTGGTCATCACCTGTCCCCACGCATTGGGCTTGGCAATACCGCTGGTCACAGTGAACGCCACATCTGTGTCTGCCCGCAACGGGATCCTCGTGCGCAACCGAGAGTCGTTCGAGCGGGGACGGAGCATCGAGCTGGTGGCCTTCGACAAGACCGGCACGCTCACCGAGGGACGGTTTGTGGTCTCTCAGGTGACGACGGCACCGGCGCTGGGAGAAGACGAGGCACTGGCTCTGGCCGCCTCCTTGGAGCGCAGCTCCGAGCACCCGCTCGCCGCCGCCATCGTGGAGGCTGCGACCCAACGCGGGCTCTCGATCGACAGCGGCGCCGACGTGCATGCCGTGGCCGGCCAGGGCATCGAGGGCAGGCTCGGCGGGCGGCTTCATCGGGTGGGAAGGCCCGAGTGGGCCGAGGAGCTTGGGGTGGGAATGCCGTCTGTGCTGCAAGAGGCGCTGGATCGCGCCAACGAGCGCGGTGAGAGTGCCGTCGTGCTGATGGCGGGCGATGCCGCGAACGCGGTCGTCACCCTCTCCGACAAGGTCCGCGACGGCGCCAAAGCCGCAATCGAGCGGCTTCGGGACCTGGGGATGGTCCCGATCATGGTCACCGGGGACGCCGAGGCGGTCGCCGCCGCCGTCGCCGGTGAGCTCGGGATTGACCGGTACTACTCCCGAGTCCTTCCTCAGGACAAGGCCCACATCGTGCGGGATCTCAGAGAAGAGGGGCCGACCGCGTTCGTCGGAGACGGTATCAACGACGCTCCGGCGCTGCTGACGGCCGATTTGGGGATCGCCGTCGGCGCCGGCACCAACGTGGCCATCGAGTCCGCCGATCTGGTGCTGGTCGAAGACGATCCCGCCGACGTGGTGCAAGCCCTGATTCTGTCCCGCCGCACCCATCGCAAGATGCTGCAGAACCTGGCCTGGGCTACCGGCTACAACACCGTTGCCATCCCTTTGGCCGCCGGCGTCGCCGCCGGCGCTGGCATCGTGCTCAGCCCCGCCGTGGGCGCCCTGCTCATGAGCCTGTCCACAGTGATCGTCGCCGCCAACGCGATGCTGCTGCGCCGCGCCCGGCTCACCTGAGCGACTACGGGCCCTACCTGCTCCTGGATGGTGCTGCCTGGTCTAGGCCGTTGCTCCGAAGGGGGAGCCGTCGAGAGTACTGTGGGTGCAGGAGGGCAGCCGATGGAATCGATAGAGACCTCCTGCACTTGTATCACTTTGAGTGACGACGGCATTGTCAAGATGGAACGCCTGCCCGACGGCGTCGAGATCACGGCTGCCGTGGTTCCGGAGCAGGTCGCCGTGCTGCGTCGACTGATCGGCGAGAGACGATGCCCGCTGCTGGCGGACCCCGTGGGGAAGCCGACGGCTGATTCGGCCGTGTGGGCGCAGTTCCTTCCCGAGATGCTCAAGATGTTTTCTGCCTGCGGGATTCTCCACGACGAAGAACACGATGGGCCTCTTCCGCCGTTTGCCCGGGTGCTCGACACGATGCTGTGCCCCACGAAGCTGTTCACCGATGAGGCCGAAGCGATTGAATGGCTATCCAGCTTCTTGAGATCGGCTGAGTGACTTCGGCCGAGGGCCGGCCGAGTGTCGGCGTTTTCGGCTCGCTCGAACCTGCCCCAGTCTTGCTGCCGGCACGGTGCGTACCGACGCACGACCGAGGCCCGGCTTCGAGCGGTCAGGAGAGTTCGAAGCCGGCGCCGTCGGGCCACACCATGATCCAGCCGTCTTCGTCTGCGGGAACGAGAAAAGCCAGCTTCAGAGTTGCCGACTTCCCCGCCCCTACGGCGACGAAAGCCTCCTCGAATCCTTCGTTGCTCATGGTCGCCGTGAGGATCAGCGTGCAATCGGCCTGCTGGCGTCCCGCATCATCGGGGGCGGAGAACTCGCATTCGACGGAGCTGCTCATCGACCCGGTCGTCGTGCCGGCAACGACGAAGGGGGCATCGCTCAGCTGCGCTCCCGCCACTGCATAGCCGGCACCTTGCCTATCGACGAGTGCCGGGCCGTCTCGGACGAGATCGAGCGCCCCGGGCCCGGCCGTTGTGTTGTCGATGTCGATATCGACGCAGATGTACTCCTCTCCGGCGCCCGCCGGGCCGGGCGTACACGGGCCGGAGCCGGAGACGGAAACCTGCCAACCGCTTGACTGCTCGGGGCCGCTGGGCTCGATCAGCGTGGTGTAGCCCTCCAGCAGGGTCTGGGCCGGCAGCCACCCTCCTACGTCTGCGATCTCGCCCGCCGGATAGACGATGGCGGGCGGCGCGTTGCCGTTCCCACATCCGGCCAGGGCCGCCGCGATCAAAAAGGGCAGTGTCAATAGGATCCCGGTCTGGCCCCGGGAGCGCATTACCGTTCTGGGCCGGAACCCCGGCGAAAAAGAAGAAGCGGCGCGGCGCGGACTGCTGTGCATGTTCCCCCCTTTCGGGACTCGACTACCGAGTGTACGCCGAACGCCACGCGGATTCTCGGCCACCGGCCGGTGATCGAGACGCCGGCGGGTCGGGAGCGATGGAGATCAACCTTGGCTCCAGGAGGCCCTAGCGTCGGCAGCCTGGATAGGCTTGGAGTCGGCAGGGAGGAGGACCTGTGGAGACGGTCACCACCACCGCTGTGCGGTTCACCCTGCGTGACGACGGCATCCTCGAGGTGGAGCATCTGGCCGGTGCCGACGAGACGACGGCGGACCTGGTTCCCGAGCAGATCGAAGCGGTTCGCCGGCTGATCGGAGACACTCCCCGCCCCGCACTCTGGAAGCCCGGCGAGACTCTGATGAGAGATGCTGCGGCGTGGCGGCAGTGGATCGATGTGGCGACCCTCTTAGGAGTTGCCGTCGCCATCATGCACGATGAGCGGCGCGGCCCGCCTCTGCCGCCGTTTGTCGAGGCGGCTAGCTCGTTGTTGTTCCCGGTGAAGACGTTCACCGATGAGGCGGAGGCCGTCGAGTGGCTCTCCGGCTTCGTGAAGCCCTCTGGCTGATTCGGCGAGGCGCCCCGGATATGGTATCGGGCGAGAGCGGCCGCTCTGACCTGCCGGCGTCGGCGGCGGCAAAGTGTCACCTAGGAGCCGACGGCCCCCTCAACAAGATGGTGTCGTGGCCCTGGAGGCGGCGTTAGGCACTCGGCGAATCGGCTCTCTTGCGGTGCCGCCACTTGAGAGCGGGGTCTGCGCTGTTGTTTTCCCAGTGGTCGTCGTTCTTGTAGGCCCAGTACTCGAAGGGATTGTCGTAGTAGGCCGCAGTCTCCACGAGCCGGCCGAGCCGTGTCTTCTCGGCGCGGCGGCGGGGGGAGAAGGCCCAGTAGACGACGCCGACGAGGAAGCCGGCGACCGCCCAGAACAAGTAGCCGAGCGGGTAGAGAGGGCCGAACCAGCGCTGCTGCCAGACGTGCAGACCCTCGTGGTTTTCGATGAAGTCCCGCCGGTTCTCCAGCGGCTCGTCCCTGCGCAGGCCGGCATTGCTGATGACACATCCCTGGGTGTTGGCGAAGGTCGGCTTGAGGGCGAACCCGCCCCGGAACACGTGGCGATTGCGCCGTCTGCTGAGATCCGGGCGGTACTCCGAGTTGCGCCAGAAGAGGTTGGCGATGTTGAGGAGATTGCCGAGCGTTGTCGTGATCAGGGCCCATGAGGAGTCGAGGGCAAAGGCCAGGCAGCCCGGCACCGATCTCCACTTGTAGACCCGGCGAATCCCGCCGAACAGGCCGTTGACTCCCGCCGAAGTGGCAAGCGTGACGGCTGTGACGGTGTCGCCGGCGCCCAGCTTGTCGAGCCCCATCCCGGTGAAGAATCCGATCGCGGCGGCGGCAGCCGTGGCCAAGACGGCCTCGATCGTCTGCCTCACCTTCGACGACACGGGGGAACCTCCCCAGCGGTGTGCCGGCGGCTTTCGTGCCCAATCTAGACGGGCACCTTTGTCTCATCGCAGCGCGGCACGCCTGGGGGACCCGGCTCGGCGACGCACAGAGGTTCGCCTAGAAGTGTGGGGCCGGGGGCGGGCTTGGCTCCGGTTGCCTCTTCGACGGAAGTGCAGCCACCGGGCGCAGCAGCATGACACCGGCGCGGGTGACCCGCCACGCCACCAGAGTGAGAATCATGGCGGCGAGCGAGAACAAGCTCACGATGATGAAGGTCCGGATCGAGTCGGTGAGGGTGCCGACGAGATCGTCGACGGAGGCCTCGATGCCTGACAGGTCGAGCAGCTCCACATCGGGTATGACCTCGCCCTCTTCTCTGCCGTCCTCAGGCATGTAGAGGCGCCCGTCGGTGCGGCTGGTGAGCCCGTCTTCGTCCTCCACTTCGAGCCCGACGCGGTAGTCGCCGGGAGCCTCGTACTCGTGCTCCAAATAGGGCCCGTAGGCGTCGGTTCCGTCGCCCAGATTCCAGGTCCAGCGGACGATCGTGGCGTCGCCTTCGTCGGAGATGTCCTCGAACCGGGCGGTGTACACCTGTTGGCCGCCTCCACCCTCATCGGATTCCTCGAAGCGAGCCTCGGCCACCCACCTGAAACCGGCGGCGGGACCGGTCGGCTCATCCTCTTGCACGTGGGCTGCAGGCTCCTCCTGCTTTTCGGGGAACCAGCGGTCGTGGGCCGCCACCGGATCGCGCAAGACGGGGAGAAGGGTGAAGATCACTACCAGAAACACCGTCAAGCCGATGAGGATCAGCACGGTGCCGGTGACGCGGGCGTAGGGGTCGTCGGCTCGAACACGGGCCCTCAGTGAGTCGAACATGGTGTGTTCCCTTCCCTGGGCGCCATCTGTGAACGCTGTCACATTGGAGGTCGGCTTGGGCCGGCACTCCTTGAGGGCGGATTCCGGCGTCCGACCGCGAGTGCACCCTTGCGATCAGCGCACAACAGTCTGGAGCGCCGCTCGTCCCCACGCCGAAGCATAAGACCCGAACCTTCCGGCTGCCGGGAATTGGCGGTGTCGCCTCGCCACTTCCTGCTCATGGGTCACGACTGCCGGACGGCGGAGGCTCACCGGCGTGAAGGCTCGATCTGAGGAATGCGTTTGCGCCGTGCCGGCCTGGTGGCTCGGGGGAGCCGGCAGCGAGAGGCCTGGCAGTCCGGGAAAAGGGGGTGGGCCGGTCGCCTGGACCGGCCCACCTACACCTCTGGGCGGTATCGCCCGCCGTCTATTTCTTGGTCTTGGCCTTGTCCTGCTCGGGGACCAGCGGCTTCGGCTGCTCCGGAACTTCGCCGCCTCTGCGCTTGTCGACTCCCCGTCGCTTCGCCCTGAGGCCGAGCCACAGCGCCAGGCCGACCGCCGCGATCACGAGGAACGGGGCCAGCGCGGCCAGTGTGACCAGGATCACGCCGAACGCGTCGACTAGAGCATTGCGGGAGTTGGTCAGTATCCGCGAGAATCTCCCCGGCTCCGGTTTCGGCTCCGGCTCGGGCTCGTCGGCCGGTCGCTCCGTGATCGACACCGTGATCGTGGAGAAGGAGGTCCTGTCCTCCAGGTACTGGAGGTGCCCGGTGATGCGCTCGATGTCGAGCTGCACTTGCTCCAGCTCAGCGTGCACTTGGAGCGCTTCGGCAACGGTCGTCGCCTCGTCGAGCAGCCCCAAGTAGAAGTCCTCCATTGCCTCCGTGTGGCGAAGCTGCGCCTCCCAGTCGGTGTACTCCTGGGTGACGTCCTGGCTGGTGATGTCGAGCGAGATCCGCTCGCCGATACCTTCCAGATCGTCGAGAGCGGCATCGAAGTTGCTCACCGGGACCCGGATCGACACCGTCCCCTCGGAGTAGCGCTCCCCGGTCTCGGCCTCCACGACGCTAAGAGATGCGTTGCTCATGTAGCCGCCGTTGTCCCCGGCGATCACCTGGAGGCGGCTCCATGCGGTATCGAAGTTTCCGACTTCGACACGCATCGACAAGAAGGCCTCACGGATGATCTTGAGATCGGCCGGGATCGCGGTGGCCAACTCGCCGGTGGTGGCTGCGAAAGCGCCGGCTTGGTCGTCTGCTTCTTCGGCGGACCCCGAGGCCGGCTCACCCGTCATCACCTCCGCCTCGTCCGTGAGCCTTCCTTCGGCGGAGGTCGCCCCGCTGACGGCCGCCTCGTCGTCCCCGCACGCCGCGGCGAACAGGGCAAGGACGGCGAGGGCCACCAGGAAGAGTGGGAAACGTCTCATCAAGCCCCCTTGAGGGTGGTTTGCAGTGGGACGGTAGTAGCCAGTCGAGGGGTTCCCTGCGACGGAGCGGACTGCTACTCGGCTTCGAGGGCGTTGAACGCTTGGGCCAGGGTCGCCCAGGGCAGATCGGCGCACTTGATGCGTACCGGGAAGCGGCGCACGCCCTGCAGCGCCTCCAGATCTCCCAGGACGGCGCCCGGCCGCTCAGGGTCGAGGCCGGCGTCGCCTTCCTCGATCTCCAGCATCACCTTGAAGCGGCGGGCCAGCTCTCGGATCTCGCCCACGGACTTGCCCACCACGGCTTCGGCCATCATCGAGGCGGAGGCCTGACTGATGGAGCAGCCCTTGCCGGTGACGCGGATGTCGGCGACGACATCGCCGTCGAGGGCGACGTCGAGGCTGATCTCGTCACCGCAGAGAGGATTGTCCCCATCGGCATGGGCATCGGGGTGTTCGAGTCTCCCCGAATGCCTCGGGTTTCGGTAGTGGTCGAGGATGACCTGCCGGTACATCTCGTCAAGCGACACCGAACAGCCTCCGGGCTTCGTGGAGGGCGACGACGAGGGCATCGACCTCCTCGCGGACGTTGTACACGTAGAAGGACGCCCGCGCCGTCGCGGGGATCCCAAGGATACGATGGAGGGGCCGGGCACAGTGGTGTCCGGCTCGCACCGCGACGCCGTGCTGGTCGAGGATCGTGGACAGGTCGTGCGGGTGGATGTCGGCGAGGGTGAAGCTGACGACGCCGCCGCGCCGCTCGAGCCCGGCGGGGCCATATATGGTGAGGTCCGGTATCTCGGACAGGCGTTTCAGGGCGTATCCGGCCACGTCCATCTCGTGCTCTCGTACGGTCTCCATCCCGATCGTGTTCAGGTAATCGACGGCGGCACCGAAGCCGATCGCCTCGGCGATGGGGGGAGTGCCCGCCTCGAACTTCTGGGGCACATCGGCCCACGTCGACTCGTAGAGATGAACGTCGCGAATCATCTCGCCGCCTCCCTCGGCGGGTTCCATCTCCTCGAGCCGCTCCGGGCGGCCCCAGAGGGCGCCGACGCCTGTGGGGCCGAGCATCTTGTGGGCGCTGAATGCAAGGAAGTCGATGTCGAGCTCCTGCACGTTGGTGGGGACGTGTGGAACGAGCTGGGCGGCATCGACGACTACGAGTGCTCCGACGGTGCGGGCCGCTGCGGCCATCTCGGCGACGGGACCGATGGTTCCGAGCACGTTCGACATGCCGCAGATGCCGACGATCTTGACGCGCTCGTCGAGCACGTCGTCGAGACGTGAGGTGTCGAGGAGGTACTCGTCGGTGAATGGGAGGTAGACGAGCTCGGCCCCGGTGTGTCTGGTGATGAGCTGCCAAGGCACGATGTTGGCGTGATGTTCCATCGAGGTGAGGAGGATGCGGTCGCCCTCACCGAGCCGATGGAGTGCCCAGCCGTAGGCGATGGTGTTGATGCCGGTGGTCGTGCCCCGGGTGAACACCACCTCGTGGGGCGATGACGCATTGATGAACTCGGCGACCTTCCGGCGGGCGTCCTCGTATAGCTCGGTGGCCTCCACGGCCAGCGAGTGGCCGGCTCGGTGCACGTTGGCGTTGTGCCGCCGGTAGAAGTCGTCCATGGCATCGAGCACCTGCACGGGCTTTTGCGTGGTGGCCGCCGAGTCCAAATAGACGAGAGGTTTCCCGTTCACCTCACGGGCCAGCAGCGGGAAGTCGGCTCTGAGGTGGGAGAGGTCGGTCATGCCACCGGCTCCGGACGGAAGGCCTCGTATCCCTCGGCCTCGATGCGCTTGGCGAGAGAGGCGTCACCGCTCTCCACCACTCGGCCGTCGACGAAGACGTGCACCACGTCGGGGGTGATGTAATCCAGCATGCGTTGGTAGTGGGTGATTATGAGGAATCCTCGCTCCGGACCGGCCAGCTTCCGGACTCCCTCGGCAACGATGCGGAGAGCGTCGATGTCGAGGCCCGAATCGGTCTCGTCGAGGATGGCCAGCTCGGGCTCGAGCACCGCCATCTGAAGGATCTCGTTCCGCTTGCGCTCGCCGCCGGAGAAGCCTTCGTTGAGGTAGCGGTCGGCAAAGGAGGCGTCTATGCCCAGCTCCTCCATGGTGTCGCGCACCTTCAGGCGCAGCTCCAGGAGCGTGTATTTGATGCCGGTGCGGTTGGAGAGGGCGGCACGCAGGAAGTTGACCACCGAGACGCCCGGTATCTCCTCGGGGTACTGGAAAGCGAGGAACATGCCGGCCCGGCCACGCTGATCGGGCGTCTTTGCGGTGATGTCTTTACCGTCCAGGAGCAGGCGGCCGGCGGTCACCTCATAGTCGGGATGGCCCATGAGCACGTTGGCTAACGTTGATTTGCCGGATCCGTTGGGGCCCATGAGGGCATGGACCTCACCACGATCGACGGTGAGGGACACGCCCTTGAGGATCTCAGTGCCGCCTACGGACGCGCGCACATCTTCGATGGCTAGTAGGGGGTGGTCGCTCATCCAGCGGAGGATATTCGGTCGGAGGCCGATACCCCAATGGTGGTCAGTCGGCCAATTCCATGTACTGCGTCATGTCCATGGTGATGATCATGTTCATGCTGCCGACGTCCGGGACGTTCGACATGGCTATCTGCATCTCCATGGGCATGTCGTAGTAGAGGCGGAGCACGGTGCCCGTCTCCGGATCGAACCAGGTCGTCAGGTGCAGCGTGCTCTCACGCATCACCATCGACATCTCCACACCGTGTTGCTGCATCATCTGCACCGTGGCATCCAGCTCGGCCGGGTCCTGGCCGGAGAGGGCGGCGCTCTCCACCGCGATGTCCATCAGCTCGTCCCAGCCCAGGGCGATCTGGCCGGTGGTGATGCAGCTCACCACACGCATCGCAGTGCGGCCGTCGATCTCCTCTTCGGCGATGATCTCGTGCCGCCCGTGCTGGGAGACTTCGATCCCGAGGGTCGACTGAGAGGTGTCCGTCGTCCACACGCTGCCCACGGCGACCGGGTACTCGGGGAACTCCGGGCCCAAGGGCTGGGCTCCCACCGCGCTGCCGCCCCCGAGCAGCGAATCGCTGAACAGGTCCACGGGGACGGCCTGGCCGCCGACCGACGCCTCCAGCACCGTGCCTTGGGCATCGACGACAAACCTCATCGGCAGCTCCAGGTCGCCCGACATATCCGTGATGGAGAAGTCTTGGGTGGAGCCCATCATCTCCATGCTCACCCCGCCGTCGAGCACCTCGGTGTCGATGAGAATCTCGACGGTGTTCGGCGAGGGGCCTTCGGAGTACGAGTAGGTGATGCGTTCCGTGGCCGTCATCGTCATGTTGACGTCGGCGGCAACGGCGCCGCCACCGGCCTGTGCCATGACCATGTCCATGTCGAGGTTGGCTTCGTACACCGTGACGTCGCCGGGCGTGAAGCCGTAGCGGAGCACCGTCCCGCCCTCCACGGGGGCGGTGGAGGAGGTCTCGCCGCATGCGGTGGCGAGGAGGACGACGAAGGCCAGGAGCGAGCGCGACTTCATGGCTTGTGTCGATATCGGCTGCCCTTATGCCGGGCTTAAGGGCTGTTTAGGAGTCGAGAATGCCGAACATCTCCTCGAGCAGACCGAAGTCGAGCGCCCCGAAGTGCTGCAGGTAGAAGAGTTGCACGCCGGCCGAGGCGAGTCGATCGAGTGCGTCCCGGGCCTGGGGGCCGGCTCCGACGGGAAGGCCCAGATCCGTCAGCTGCTCCACGATGAGGTCGGCGGGGCGGTGGAATGGGTCCGTGGCGGCGATCGCCTCGATGTTGCGACGGAAGGCCACCTCGTCGGGCCCGGTGGCGGCAGGTCCCATCATGGAGATGAGCAGGGCATCGGGGTCCCTTCCGGCCGCGACGGCAGCTTGCCGGGCTTCCGCCACCCGCTCGGGCACGCCGTCGGCGCGAACGGCCGTGATGTTGTACTCGTCGGCGAGGCGGCCGGCGAGCCGTGGTGTTCGCCTGGCTCCGGAGCCGCCCACAACGATGGGAAGGCGCCCGGTCGGCGCCGGGCGCGCCGGGCCCTCAACCGAGTAGTACCTGCCGGAGAAGCCGCCCTTCTCCCTGCCGAGGGCGGCTCGCAGGTAGGCGAGCGCCTCCTCGAGGCGGGAGAAGCGCTCCTCCCGATCGGGGAAGGGCAGTCCAAACACAGTGTGCTCGTGCTCCAGCCACCCGGTGCCGACACCGAGCCTCATGCGGCCTCCCGACATCTCGTCGATGGTGGCGGCACTCTTGGCGATCACCGCCGGGTGCCGGAACGTGATGGGGCTCATCAGCACACACAGGGCGATGCGCTCGGTGTCGCGGGCGAGCCCGGCCAGGGTGGCAAAGGCGTCGGTGGCGGGCGGCCCATCGAAGCCCATGAACCCGTAGTGGTCGGAACGGGCGAAGACTTCGAGACCGATGGATTCGGCGAAGCGGGCCGAGCGCAGCAAGTCGTCGTAGGTCATGCCCAGCTGGGGTTCCGTCATGAGACCGAAGCGCATGCCGGCTCCTCCCTACCAGCCCCGCTGCTCCCACTCGGACAGATGGGGCCGCTCGGCGCCGATGGTGGTGTCGGGGCCGTGGCCGGGGAGCACAACGGTGTCGTCGCTCAGGATGAAGAGACGTTCGTGCAGCGAAGCCATGATGGCGCGAAAGTCATCGGGTCTGTTAGTGGCCCCGGGTCCTCCCGGAAACAGGGTGTCGCCGGAGAAGAGCAGGCCGTGGCCGAAGAAGCAGGTCGAGCCTGGGGTGTGGCCCGGAGTGTGGATGGCCTGGAGCTTCACATCGCCGAAGCCGATCAGCTCGCCGTCGGCGATGGGCGTATCCACCGGGGGCACGCCGTCGGCAACGTCGTCGGCATGTATGCGGAACGGGATGCCCAGTGCCCGCCCTACCGCCTCGGCGGCGCTGTGGTGGTCGGCATGGCGGTGGGTGGTGAGGATGGCCTGTACGTCGAGCCCGTCGGCGGCGGCGAGCACCCGTTCCGGCTCGTCGGCCGCATCGATGATGACGGCGCTTCTGGTGCGGGCGCAGGCGGCTACGTACACGTTGTTCTCCAAGAGCCCGACGCAGAGCTTCCGCACCCCGATCGTGCCGTCGTAGATGTGCCAGTCCACGGAGCCTCCCACGCGGGCGGCAGGCTAGCGGCTCGACGGGCCCTAAGCCGTGTCGCTACTGGGGCCCTTGCGACAAGGTGAGGGCGATCTGGTCGAGGGAGTCGGCGCTGAGCTGTCCGCTGCCGCGGTCGTACAAGGTGCCGTCGGGGTTCACCAGCACCCAGAACGGAACGGCGCCGACGCCCATGGCGTCTGCGACCGTCTGCTGCTCGTCGTCGACGATCACCGGGATGTCCCAGCTCTCCGACTCGAGCCACGCCGACGGTGGGAAGTTGTCCTTGGTCGGGTCGGTCCAGATGATGACCGAGTAGACGTCGACGTTGTCGGGCAGGTCGGCCGCGGCATACCAGTCGTGCACCATGGGAACCTCCCCTTGGCAGTAGGGGCACCAGTGGGCGACCATCAGGATGATCTTGGCCCGGCCGTCGTTGGTGATAGCGACCTCGTTGCCCGAGAAGTCGTGGCCGGTGACCTCAGGCACTGCGGATCCGATGACGTCGTCCTCGTTCACCGTGCCCTGGACGGGCAAGGGATCACCGGTCACCTCGACCGTGCCGAAGGCGCCGGGGGAGACGCTCGACGTGGCGCCTCCCGTAGTGGGGGTGGCGGGCTCGGTGGTCGACACGCCGGGGGCGGTCGAGGCATCGCCGCCGAAGCTCCATCCGATCACCAGCCCGATGGCGATGCCGGCAACGAGGGTCAGCATGATCGTGGGAAGCACCCAGCGGGGCGGCGGCGTCTTGAGCGGTCGTCCCACGACGATCCCGGTGGGGGTGCGACGGGCGGCGGCCGCCCGTGCCTCGTGCTCAGGCGCCGGGGCATCCGAGGTCTCGTCCCGGGGCTTCTCGTTCATAAGTCCGCCAGGTTGTCGACGATCGCGTCGAGATCGTCAGTGTGCAGGCCGCCGGTGAATCGGCCCACCACGATGCCGTCGGCGTCGATGAACACCCGGCCGGGGGTGGCGTCGATGCCGAAGTAGGCGGCGATTGTGCCGGCTTCGTCGTCCATGATCACGGGCGCGCTCCAGCCCTCTCGAGCAAGCCAGTCGCTGGGAGGGTAGTTGTCCCGTGTAGGCGAGACGAACACCGAGATCGAGTACAGATCGACGTCATCGGGAAGCGGGTCGCCTCCCAGCCAGTCGACCACGAGAGGCACTTTGGCTTGGCAGACGCGGCACCAGTGGGCGAGGAAGACGATGATCTTGGCCCGCCCGTCGGCGCTGATCGTGACGGTCTCGCCCGTGGGATCGGTGCCGGTGACTTCGGGGGCGGGGAGCCCTAGGGCGGCGTCGGTGACGGTCTCGTCCACGAAGCGGGGCAGCGGGCTTCCCGTCACCGTCGGGGGCGCCGACCTCCGGTGGCTCTTCGTTGGTGCTGCCCATTGTGAGCAGAACGGCCACGGCCAGGGCGACGACGGCGAGCCCGCCGATGAGTGGGGCGATCGAGAACCGGCGGCGGTGCGAGGGCTGCGGGTGGTAGCGCGTCTTGGAGTTCATCGGCCTCCCGGGTTCGGCGCAGGCTAGGGAAGCTCGGGTGCTATAGGGAGGCGCCGAACGGCGATGCAGTAGACGAGGGCAACAATGACGGCGGAGAAGAACACCAGAGCCATCAAGGGAATAGACACGAAGCCGAACTCCCAAACGTAGGTGCCCGTGCAAGGACTGAAGGGCGAGCAGGAGGCGGCATCGAGATCGGGATAGTGCTGGATGAGGTAGTGATACGCGGAGATCAGGGCCCCGACCCCGGCCAGGGGCAGCGCGTACCTGACCACCTTGCGGTCCTTGGTGAACGCGGCAACGCCGAGGATGACGGCGAGGGGATACATGGCGATGCGCTGGAACCAGCACAGCTTGCAGGGCTCGAAGTTGGCGATCTCCGAGTAGTACAAGCTCCCCAGCGTGGCCAGGAGGGCAGCCAGCCAGGCGAGCCATATGGCCTGATCCCCGATCGTCTCGGCGACGGCTCGTTGCCATCCGGCCACTCGCTCGGAGGCGAGCGAAGCGGCGCCGAGCAAGATGGCGGCGATCACGAAGGCGCCGATGATCAGAGCGCCAACGGAGAAGAGGGTGGATACAGTCTCGACGTCCATGATTGATCCCGGCCCGGGACAATACCTCAAGGGGCCGGTAAGGGCGCCCGATGACCGCGTCTGGAGGTGATGGTGATCGTCATCGCGAGTGGGCAGCGCTCGCCCGTGTCGGGGTGGTACGTGGACCAGCACGGTCATTGTGTGTTCCTGCGGAGAGGTGAGCCGGCCTCCCTGTGTCCCATCCTCGGCCCGGCTTCCGCCGTGTGGAGGCTGGTGCGCTCCGCCGCTCCGCTGCCGCACGGGTAGCGGGCCTCTGCTCACGTGATCGGGGCCGGGTACCATCGGCAAGATGCCAGTGCCGAGACTCGTGATCCAAGCCAGACCCGGAGCCGGCGAGGTGGCGGCATGATCGTCCGCTGCGGCCGGTGCCGTTCGCAGTTCGATGCGCCTGGTGAGGGGCGCGTCGTCTGTCCGGTCTGTGGCACTCCCAACGAGGTGCGGCGCGCCGAGAACCAGGTGTTGGCGACGCCTCCCCCGCCGTCGCCCGAGCCGGCGCAGCCGTCACCGCGCGTCTCCTGCCCGAGCTGCGGATTCAGCTTCATCGTCGGCGAGGTGCAGACGGCGATCTGCCCCAACTGTGGCGCCGAAGTGGAGATCGGCGCGGAGGAATCCTGATGGGCCGGCGCCGATGGCATGAGGAGTACGAGGAGGCGCGGAAGCGGCGTGACGGGTTCCTGAGCATCTCGTTCGAGGAGGTGCCGCCTCTCGGCCTTCCCGACGAGGGGGATCCTCCCGAGAGGATCGGCTATCCCGGAGCCTTCCCGTTCACCCGCGGGATTCACGCCAGCGGCTACAGGGGCAGGCCGTGGACCATCCGCCAATTCGCCGGGTTCGCCGGGGCCGACGAGACCAATCGGCGGTTCCGACACCTCTTGAAGCAGGGGCAGCACGGGCTGTCGGTGGCTTTCGACATGCCGACGCTCATGGGGCTCGATTCGGATGACGGGATGGCCGCCGGTGAGGTGGGCAACTGCGGGGTGGCCATAGACAGCGCGGACGACATGGTGAAGCTCTTCGCCGGCATCCCCCTGGCCGATGTCTCGGTCTCAATGACGATCAACGGGCCGGCCCAGGTGCTCTTTGCGTTTCTGCTCGTGGCCGCGGAGGAGCAGGGAGTGTCGTGGGAGCAGCTGCGGGGCACCCTGCAGAACGACATCTTCAAGGAGTACATCGCTCAGAAGGAGTGGCTGTTCCCGCCGGAGC
>CAZWKX010000014.1:0-48380 GCA_964633975.1 uncultured Acidimicrobiia bacterium | reverse complement strand
GAGAGCGCTGCCTTCACACGGCAGAGGTCACTGGTTCGATCCCAGTAGCGCCCACATGAAATGAGCGGCCCAATAGGTGGGCCGCTCATCGTGTCTGCATGCGCAACGGGTCCCTGTCGCCTCCGGCGACGGTCGCTCCGGTTCGAGCCCTGCTTGGCCTCTAGCCGTTCGCTCCAGGGTGCCGATCCTTCGGATCGGGGCAGTGTGTGCTGGTTCGATCCCAGCAGCGCCCACGGCGTGGCCCCCCGTCTGGGGCGGGCCACAGGACGCAGTTGGCAGATTGCAGAATGCAGACCCCGCTGGACCGTTTCTGCTTTCTGCATTCCGCGCCGGCGCCTCCGGCGCCTACTCGCTCTTTGTCACGCAGAACTCGTTCCCCTCGGGGTCGGCCAGCACGGTCCAGTGGAAACCTTCGAGCTCGTGGTCGGCCAGGCGGCTGCCTCCCAGCTCCTCCACCCGGGCGATGAAAGCTTCGGGGTCGTCTGCGGAGATGTCGAGGTGGAGCCGGTTCTTCACCTGCTTGGGCTCGGGCACCTGCTGAAAAGCCAGGGCGGGCCCGCCCTCGGTCATGGCGTTCAGCCAGAGGTAGCCGGGGAACCGCATCTTCTCCGCGATCCCGAGAAGCTTGGACCAGAAGGCGGCCAGAGCCTCGATGTCGTTCCCGTCGACCATCACCGATGCCACGACGGCGTTCATGGTGTGCTCCTTTGAGATTCGCTTCGATTCTGCCAGACGGGCCTGCGCCCTCCGGTGGCGCTAGCTTCGGTGGCGTCGTCGCCGGAGGGCTCATGAGAGAAGCAGTCGTCGTCTCCACCGCTCGCACCCCGATCGGGCGGGCCTACCGTGGAGCCTTCAACAACCTCGAGGCTCCCACCCTGGCCGCCCATGCCATCAGGCCCGCAGTGGAGCGGGCCAGGCTCGACCCCGAGGAGGTCGAGGACGTGATCCTGGGCTGCGCCATGAGTGAGGGCACCCAGATGTACAACATCGGCCGTCTTGCCGCCCTCACCGCCGGGCTGCCCGTGACCACGGCGGGCATGACCATCGACAGGCAGTGCGCCTCCGGCCTCATGGCCGTCGCCACCGCGGCCCGCCAGATCATGTACGACGGCATGGACATAGTGGTGGCCGGCGGCGTCGAGTCGATCAGCCTGGTCCAGACGGCGCACAAGAACCTGTTCCGGGCCATGGACCCGAACCTGCTCGCCGCGTACCCCGACGCCTACCTGCCCATGATCCAGACCGCCGAGGTCGTGTCCGAGCGTTACGGGATCCCACGAGAGGTTCAGGACGAGTACGCGCTGCAGAGCCAGCAGCGCACCGCGGCGGCACAGCAGGCGGGCCGGCTCGACGACGAGGTCGTGCCCGTCACCGCCACCAAGGAGGTGACGGACCGGGCGACCGGGGAGGTGAGCCGTGAGGAAGTAACGCTCACCATGGACGAGGGCAACCGGCCGGAGACCACCCTGGAAGCTCTCAGCGGCCTGAAACCCGTGATGGGCAATTTCATCACCGCAGGCAACGCCAGCCAGCTCTCCGACGGAGCCTCGGCCTGTGTGGTCATGGAGGCCCAGGAGGCGGAGCGCCGCGGCCTGGAGCCTCTCGGCTACTGCAGGGGCATCGCCGTAGCCGGCTGTAAGCCGGACGAGATGGGCATCGGCCCGGTGTTCGCCGTGCCCCGGCTCCTGGAGCGAAGTGGCCTGGGCATCGACGACATCGATCTGTGGGAACTCAATGAGGCCTTCGCCGTGCAGACCGTCTACTGCCGGGACCGGCTCGGCATCGACAACGAGATCTTCAACGTGAACGGTGGCGCCATCTCCATCGGTCATCCGTACGGCATGAGCGGTTCCCGCCTGGTGGGCCACGCCCTCATTGAGGGCAAGCGGCGCAAGGCGAAACGGGTCGTCGTCACCATGTGCATCGGTGGCGGTCAAGGCGCCGCCGGCCTGTTCGAGCTGCCCTAGCTGGTCACATGCGGCGCCAACGGCAGGGGTGGGCGGCGGCGCTGGCCACCCACTTGAGCTCCCCCTGCGCTTTGCGGTCGAGCCCGATGGCGTCGGGGTCGTCGAGGGGCAGCTCGTATCGAACGACGCCGTGGCCGTCCGGTATGGCCCGGGCGTCGAGACGTTCGAAGATGCGCAGCATGGCCTCGTTGTCGGCGAGGGCGTAGCCGAAGAGCAGCTTGATGCCGCGGTCGATCGCGGCGACGCAGAGAGCGTGGATCAACAGGGTGCCGATGCCTCGTCCCTGATGGTCGTCTGCGACCACCACGGCGATCTCGGCATGGCTGTCGTTCTCGGGATCAACGACGTACCTGGTCACTCCAAGGCCGTACTCGTCCCCGTCGTCATCGAGCACTCCGGCGGCCCAGGCAAAGTGGCTGATGTGGTCGATGTCGGCGAGATAGGAGAGCTGCCGCGAGGTGAGCCGCTCCATCGGCGCCAGGAAGCGCCGATAGCGCGACTCCTTAGAGAGCCGGGCGAACCCCTCGCGGAGAGCGTCACGGTCCTCGGGGTGCACTGGGCGCAGGCCCACCCGCAGCCCGTTCGGCAGATCGAACCAGACGAGCTCAGTGCTGGGCGGCCCGCCGGGCACGTGGCGGTGAGGCCCGCCGGCGAGGTGGGCAACTAGGTGCCGTTCGTTCAACTCGCCGTCAAGATTCGCTGGATCGCTCCTGTTCGGCAAGCTGGCGGCGCAGCACCTTGCCCACGAAGGTCTTGGGAAGCTCATCCCGGAACTCGACGTACTTGGGCACCTTGAACCGGGCCATGCGGTCCCGGCAGAAGGCGATGATGTCTTCTTCCGAGGCCTGCGTCCCTTCGTCGAGAACCACGAAGGCCTTCACCCTCTGGTCGGTCGCCTCGACGGGGACGCCGATGACACCGGCCTCCCGCACCGCCGGATGTTCGAAGAGCACGTCTTCTACCTCGCGCGGGTACACGTTGAGCCCGCCGCCGGTGAGGATCATGTCCTTCTTGCGGTCGACGATCTGGAAGAAACCGTCGGGATCCATGACGGCGACGTCGCCGGTGTGGAGCCATGCCGTGCCCGATTCGTCGGTGCGCAGGGCGTTCTCGGTCTCCTCCGGCTGTTTCCAGTAGCCGCTCATCACCTGGGGCCCGGCGACGCAGAGCACGCCCCGTTCCCCGGTTCCGAGCACCCGGGTCTCCGTCTCCTCGTCGACGATGCGACAGTCGGTGTCGGGCAGCGGCATGCCTATGGTGCCCAGGCGGTCCTGGCCCACCAGCGGGTTGCAGTTGGTGACCGGGGAGGCTTCGCTGAGGCCGTAGCCCTCGACGAGGCGGCCGCCGGTGAGCTCCTGGAAGCGGCGCTGCACCTCGGGGGGCAGGCCGGCGGCACCGCTGATGCACTGCTTGATGCAGGAGAGGTCCACCTTGCCCTTCTTGGCCTTCGGGTGGTTGCTGATGGCGGCATACAGCGCAGGCACGCCCGGGAAGACGGTGGTCCGGTGCTTGTCGATCACGTGCAGCAGTCCGCCGATGTCGCGGGGGTCGGCCACGATGACCTGGGTGTAGCCGCGGTCGATGGACTGGTTCATGCAGACCGTCATGGCGTAGGAGTGGGTCAGCGGCAGGGCGGTCAGCATGATCTCCTTGCCCTTCTCCAGGCCCACCGACCACGCCCCGCACTGGCGGGCGTTGGCGATGAGGTTGGCGTGGCTCAGCACGGCGCCCTTGGGCAGACCGGTGGTGCCGCCCGTGTACATGAGCACGGCCGTATCACCCGGGTCCACCGCCACCGGCTGGGGCTTCTCCGGGCCGGCGGCGAGGAGGTCCTGGAACCAGTGGGTGTTCTTCTCGCCGGAGATGTCGACCCGGTGCCCGCCCTTCTTCTCCTTGAGCAGGGTGAAGAGCCGGTTCAGCAGCGGCGGGAAGTACTCCTTGATGTTGGCGACGACAACCTGCTCCAGCGAGGTGCGGCTCCGCGCCTCGGCTACCCGCGGGTACATGAGGCTCATGCAGATGGCGATCTTGGATTCGGCATCCCGGGCCTGGTGGGCGAACTCGGCCGCGGTGTAGAGAGGGTTGCTGGGAACGGCGACCCCGCCGGCGCGCCAGATCGCCTGGTAGGCCATGACCGTCTGCGGGCAGTTGGCCATGAACACCGAGACCCGGTCACCCTTCTGGAGACCCAGCCCCTGCAGGGCGGCGGCGAGGCGATCGACAAGAGCATCCAGCTCCTTATAGGTGATGGCGTTACCGAAGAAGAGAATTGCGTTGCGTTCGTAGGTTTTGACGGCTTGCCGGAGCAGCTCGCCGAGGGCTAGCTTCGGGTACTCCATCGAGATGGGCACCCCTTCGTCGTAGTGCTGGTGCCACGGTCGCGAATCCATCAGCGCCTCCTTGACGGTGGGCGGGCCGGAGTCGCCGCCGGCCCCGCCTGCGTTGTCGTTTGACACTACCCGAGTGGGCCCCGGCCCGGCCTAGGAACGGCCCGTTTGATCCTCGATGGCGCGCCAGCGAACGAAAAAAGCGAAGAGGGGCAGGAGCAGCGCCAGAGGCCAGACCGAATTGAGCGCGAAGGATGCGGCCACGTACAGCAGAAGGAGCGCGATTCCGATGCGCAGCGGCGCCTGCCGCCCCAGGGCCGGCACTCCAACGGTGGCGGCGGCCGCGGCGATGCCCGCGGCGACGATGGCACCGATACAAACGCTGGGCACCAGGTGGATCGGATGGGCCGCGTGCAGGCCGGCGCCGAGGCCGAATGCCGGGATGTAGAGCCACTGCAGCCGGTCGTTCATGGTTGTCCCCAGGCGTCGGTCCTGCACCGGCACGAGATTCTAGGCGTGTGCGGGCGCCGGCCCCCGGGGCTGGAAGAGGCCGTTCGGCTAGCCTCGGCAACAGTCGTCTGACGGGAGGAAGCATGCTGCGCAACGGATCGAGCGGCCTAGAGGTCGAGAAGCTGCAGGAGTCGCTGAAGCGCATCGGGTTCGGCCCGGGGCCCATCGACGGGGTCTTCGGACCGAAGACCGAGGCCGCGGTGCGGAAGTTCCAGGAGCACGCCGAGCTCGTCGTTGACGGCATCGCCGGCCCCAAGACGATGGGGGCCCTCGAGGAAGCGCTCCGTGAGGCCAAGAAGATCAAGAAGGAGATGAAACCGCCGCCGTATGGCGGCGGCTACCCGGCCGAGTCCCTCAAGTCGCCCGACGACAAGAAGTAGACAAGAAGTAGCGGCCCGGCCGCACGCTGCCGCGCCCAAGGCGCGTGTGCGTGGTACGACGGCCGTATGGCGGCAGGGCCGGGCTCGGTAAGGTTGAGGCGCCGTGCGCCGTCGTGAGCTGCTGCCCTCCGATCTTCCGGCTGTCGAGATGCTGCTCGATACTGTGGCGGCGCGGAAGCGTGGTGAGGCGCTCAGTGAGGAGGCCCGGCTCGATCTGTTGGCCCTCGGCCTCGGTGTCGTGGCCGAGTCTCGGGGCCGGCTCGTCGGCTGCGCCGGCCTGCGCCACGAGGGCGGCCATGTGGTGATCGAAGTGGCAGTCGCTCCCGAAGCCGGTGCCGAGGTGTTGGACCATCTGCTGGATTACGCGCTGGAGCTGGCGGAAGGTCGCCCGGTCCTGCTCTGGTGCGCCGACGGCGAGACTTCGGCGGCGGGCCGGGCCCGAGGACTGCGCCGTTCCCGGAGGCTGCTCCGGCTGGAGTGCTCCCTGCCCGTCGAGCATGAGGCCGGCGAGTCCGAAGGGGTGGAGATCCGCACTTTTGTCGCCGATTGTGACGTGCCGGCATTTCTGGCCGTCAACAACGCTGCCTTCGCCGGCATCACCGCTTGGACCGAGGCGGACGTGGCGGCAAGGGTGCGCCGCTCCTGGTTCGACCCCGCCGGCGTGTTCCTGGCCTGGGAAGGGGATCGGGCCGTCGGGGCCGCCTGGACCAAGATGCACCATGGAGGTGTCGGGGAGATCTACCTGCTCGCCGTGCATCCGGCGGCCCAGGGGCGGTCGGTGGGCCGGGCGCTGGCACTCACAGCTCTCGATCATCTGCACCGGGCCCGCGGGGCCAAGACGGGGCTGGCCTACACGGATGCCGAGAACCACCGGGCGCGAAGGCTCTACTCGGGGCTCGGGTTCGAGACGGTGCGGGTGAGGGACTGCCTGGAGGCCTAGCCGAACCTACGCCCGCAAGAGGGGCAGCAGGCGTCGTCTTCGGCCGTTTGGGACCGGCACCAGGGGCAGGGAAGATCAGCGCCATCGCCGCGCATAATGCGGGCCAGCGGTACGACCTGCTTCATCACCGCTCCTTGAGGGTTCGCAACGGGGGAGGCTAGGCCACTCGGGGTCACAAGCGAGGGATTTCGCGTCGGCGCGTGCCGGCGGGGGGAGTATCGCAGGCCAGCCTCGCTGCGGTGATTACGCTACGGCCGGCCGTAGGAGTCATGGCATGCCGATCACAGTCACATTGCCCGACGGCTCGGCCCTCAGCCTGGACGAGGGCGCCACCGGCTTGGACGCGGCGGGCGCCATCGGCAAGCGTCTCGCCGCCGACGCCGTCGCGGTCAAGGTAGACGGTGAGCTGCGCGATCTCAGCGTGGCCCTGGCCGACGGCGCCGCCTTTGAGGTGGTCACGGGCGCCAGCGACGAGGGACGCCACGTGCTGCGCCACTCGGCGGCGCACATCATGGCCCAGGCGGTGCTCGGCCTCTTCGAAGGTGCCAAGTTCGCCATCGGCCCGCCCATCGAGGACGGCTTCTACTACGACTTCCAGGTGGCGGAGGCCTTCACTCCCGAGGACCTGGAGCGTGTCGAGGCCCGTATGGCGGAGATCATCGCCGAAGACCAACCATTCGAGCGGGAAGCCGTGTCCAAGAAGCGCGCCTTGGAGTTGTTCGGCGATCAGCCCTTCAAACAGGAGATCATCGCCTCCGTCGAGGAGTCGGAGGTTGCCGGCGGCCAGCAGGTGACCGTCTACCGCAACCACGAGTTCATCGACCTGTGCCGGGGGCCGCATCTGCCGTCTACCGGTCGCTTGCCGGCGGTGAAGCTGCTGCGCAGCGCCGGAGCCTATTGGCGCGGCGACGAAAACCGTCCTCAGTTGCAGCGCATCTACGGCACGGCTTGGGAGAGCCGCGAGGCGCTCGACGCCTACCTCCATCGGCTCGAAGAGGCGCGGCGGCGGGATCACCGGCGTCTCGGGGCCGAACTCGACTACTTCTCGTTCCCCCACGAGCTGGGGCCGGGGCTGGCGGTGTGGCATCCCAAGGGCGCCCTCGCCCGCAACATCATGGAGGACTACAGCCGCCGCACCCACCTCGATCACGGCTACCAGATAGTGGCGTCCCCCCATATCGCCAAGGCGGATCTGTGGCAGCAGTCCGGTCACCTCGACTTCTATGCCGGTTTTATGTACCCGACCTTGGAGATCGACGAAGGCGACGAGTACGTGCTCAAGCCGATGAACTGCCCCTTTCACATCATCATCTTCGGTGCCAGGTCGCGCTCCTATCGGGAGCTTCCCATGCGCCTGTTCGAGCTGGGGACGGTATACCGCTACGAGCGGTCCGGAGTGGTGCACGGCCTGCTGCGGGCGCGCGGCTTCACCCAGGACGACAGCCACATCTTCTGCACGGAGAGCCAGCTGGACGACGAGCTGCGGGGGCTGGTCGATTTCTCGCTGATGGTCCTGCGCGACTTTGGCTTCGACGAGTTCGAGGCCGACCTGTCCACCCGTCCCGACAAGTTCGTGGGGAAGGTGGAGGCGTGGGATCGGGCCACCGAGGCGCTACGCAAGGCCTTGGAGGCCACAGGCCTCCCCTACAAGGTGGCCGAAGGCGAAGGCGCGTTCTATGGGCCGAAGATCGATCTGCACGTCAGGGATGCCATCGGGCGGCGCTGGCAGCTGACCACGCTCCAGGTCGACTTCGGCCAGCCCGACAACTTCGACATCACCTACGCCACCCCCGAGAACACACGGGAACGTCCGGTGATGATCCACCGCGCCCTGTTCGGCTCGGTGGAGCGCTTCTTCGGCGTCTTGATGGAGCACTACGCCGGGGCGCTGCCCGGCTGGCTGTCGCCGGTGCAGGCCACCATCGTTCCGGTTGCCGACCGGCACAACGAATATGCCGAGAAGGTCGCCGGGGCATTGCGGGAGAACGGGCTTCGGATCGAGATAGATGCCGCCGATGACACCGTCGGCGAGAAGATCCGCAAGGCGATCACCGGCAAACATCCGGCGGTCATCGTCGTCGGCGACAGCGATGTTGAATCCGGCACGGTGGGACTGCGCATGCGCGGGGCCGAGGAGGAACGTGGTGTTGCACTCGACGAGGCGGCGCGCCGGCTGGTCGAGTTCTGCCGGCCGCCCCGCTAGGTACTTGAGCTAGGTCACAGGACGGGTAGCCTTGCCGGTCGCGCCGACGGACACCACCAAGTATTGGGTTTGTTGAGGGACCAGTGAAACGTTTCATCTACCTGCTCTCATCGCTGGTGCGGCGCGCTCCGCTCGCCGTACTCATCGGATCACTGGTTCTGACCGCCGCCTTTGCCTTGTTCATCCCGCAGCAGGAACAGGCCTCGGGAGGCGGAGGCTTCGCCCCCGACTCGGCAGAGTTCGTCGCCTTCCAGACGGCGAACGAGGTCTTCGCATCGACCTCGGAGGACCCGGTCCAGGTGCTGGTCAAGGCGGAATCCGGGGATCTCCTCACCGCCGAGGGGATACAAGTGTACGTGGCCGCCATCGAAGCCATCAACGGCAGCAGGGCCGCAGAGCTCTACGGCGGCCGGCCCGGCGGGGATGTTGTGGGGTTCCTCGATCCGACCATCGTGTGGCTGGCCGAGAACGGCATCGACCCGTCGGCGGCTACCGACGAGCAGGTGAAGCAGGCGTTCGTCGAGTCCATGGCCGAGCTGCCGTCTTCGTCCGCTCTGGAGTTCCTCCTTTCGAGCCGGTCCGATCTCTCCGAGCCGCGAGTGCCCGCCGGCCTCTTGATCGCCTACCTGAACACGACCTCGCTCGATGAGGGCGTCGGGAACATCTCAGAGCAATTGGGCGAGGTCGAGTCGGACATGGCCGACGCGGTGCGGGCCGTCTCCAACGGGGATGTTTCGGTGGAGCCCTTCTCGTTCAACCTGTTCTCTGCCGACACCGGGGAGTTCCAGCGCGAGATAAGTCGCCTCTTCGCCACCGCCTTCGCCATCATCCTGGCCATCCTGGGGTTCGTCTTCTGGATCCACCCCAAGGGCCGGCTGTCGCGGTGGGCGGCGCTGCGGCGGGCCTCGGCCGACGTGGCCATGGCTCTCGGGGTGATCATGCTCTCGGTCATCTGGATGATGGGCATAGGGGTGCTGCTGGGCCCGGGCTACCTCGGGTTCATCGGGCCCTTCAACGAGATGCTCCAGATGATCCCGATCCTTCTGATCGGCCTGGGCGTCGACTACGCCATTCACCTCACCGCCCGCTATCGGGAAGAGATCGGCGCCGGGGCCGACGTGGTGGACGCGGCGACCAAGGCGACTCGCACCGTCGGGGTTGCCCTGGTGCTGGCCACGGTGACCACCGCAGTGGGTTTCCTCACCAACCTGGTGAGTCCCATCGGGGCTATTGCCGACTTTGGGGTGCTGGCGAGCGTTGGCATCGGCTCGGCGTTTCTGCTCATGCTCACTTTTGTGCCGGCGATCCGCATTCTTCTCGACCGCCGTGCCGAGCGGGCCGGTCGTCTTCCCGTCGAGGCGATGGGCCACTCGGCCGAGCGCGCCCTTCCCCGGCTCATGGGGGCGGCTTCTGTGTTCGCCGAGCGGGTGCCCGTCATCATGCTCTCCATCGCTCTGGCCGCCGGTGGCCTGGGGGCCTGGGGGTTCACTCGCCTCGACACCACCTTCTCTTTCACCGACTTTGTGCCCCAAGGTTCGCCCCTGCTAGCGACCTACGACGACCTCACCGAAGAGTTCGGCGGAGGTTTCGGCGAGGTCACCCGGGTGCTCATCGACGGCGACGTGGCCACCGTGGCGGCACACAACGCCCTCTGGGTGGCTACCAACGACATCAACAACACCCCGGATGTGGTCATCCTCGGCGAGCGGGCTCTGGTCGATTCCCCGCTCGAGGTGCTCCGCAGCCTCACCGTTTCCCCCGAGGCCGGGGGTGATCCCGCCACGTACGACGCCGGCTTCGCCGAAACGGCGTCCGATCTCGGGCTGATGCCCGATCTCACCGTTGCGCCCGGCACCGATGTCGCCGCTCTGTACACGGCGGCAGAGGAGGCGGCTCCGGACGCGATGAGCCGGGTGCTCGCCTCCGAGGACGGCGCCTACAGATACGCCGTCATGAGCATCGGGACCGAAGCCGGGGAGCAGCGGGCCATGGAGCTTCGCGACAACCTGGCCCAAGACTTTGATGCATTCAATTCCGTAGAGGCCACCACTGCGGTGCCCACGAGCGACTACATCGTGATCGGCGCGGTGGTGGAGGCGCTGCGGGCTTCGCAGGCCCTGTCCATCGCGCTGACCATCGTGGCGGCCATGGCGCTGCTGGTGATCACGTTCTTCATCGAATCGCGGCGACCCTTCCTCGGGGTCATCACGATCCTCCCCGTGGGCCTCGTCGTGCTCTGGGTGTTTGGGATGATGACGGTCTCCGGCATCTCGTTCAACCCGATCACCGGGATGATCGCCTCCATCTCCATCGGCATCGGAGTGCCCTACGCCATCCACATCACTCATCGCTACCAGGAGGACCGGATCCGCTGCGACAGCCCCGAGGAGGCGATCCGCCTCACCATGACGCACACAGGGGGAGCGCTGGCCGGGTCGGGCTTCACCACCGTGGCCGGATTCGGCATCCTGATCACCTCGTCTCTGGCGCCTTTCCAGCAGTTCGGCCAGGTGGTGGCCTACGCCATCGGCTTTGCCCTCGTGGCGGCAGTGCTCGTGCTGCCGAGCATGCTGGTGCTCTGGGATCGATGGCACAGGCGGCGCGGCGAGGAGGTCGTCGACGTCCACGCCGTGGAGGAGGCGCTCGCCGCCGGTTGACGACGGGCTCAGTTGCCGAGGCTCAGAGCACGTACCGCTCGCCGGAGTCGTCTTCGACCTCGAAGGCGACGGCGAAGTTGGGTCGCCGGGGCCACCGCTCCAAGAGCGCAGCAGCCTTCGTGTTGCATCCGGCCTGGAAGACGGCCCAGGGCTCACCGCGGTAGGCCTCGCCGATGTCGGAGGCGCACCCGGCGACCGGGTCGACGGCGCGTGAGCGTGTCGCGAACCCCGGCTCGGCGTCCTCGTAGTCGGGCCGAACGGTGAAGCCTTCGATCGAGATCACGGCTAAGCCGAGATCACCGCAGCGGCTAACGATCTGCGCAGCGGTATCGGCCGGGTAGAAGCCCTCATCCTCGGGTCCGCGGTGGATGGCCAGAGGGTCGAAGTCGGCGGCCAGGATCTCGATGGCGCTCGATCCGCCTCCGGCCGCCGGGGCTTCCAGCGGCTCGTCGACGCCGCCCAGGATGGCCGCGGCCACGTCCAGGGCACGCTGCAGCTCGGTCAGATCGAAGGCGTGGGGATCCGCTTCGGAGAGGAACTCGACGTAGAGGCGATCGTCGCGGGCGTAGGCCATGCCCACGTAGCGGCCTTGTTCGATCAGATCGACGACCGGCTCCGGCCAGTCCGGATCTTTACGTTCGGAGACGTAGATGCGGTCCATGGCGTCGATGATACGGCCGGGCTCCTACCGCTCGTGCACCACCGGGTAGTCGCGCCGCTTGGGGCCCGAGTAGATCTGCCGCGGGCGCCAGATACGAGTCGTGGGATCGACGAGCTGTTCCCTCCACTGCGCCATCCATCCGGGTATGCGGCCCAAGGCGAACAGCACGGTGGACATCCTCGGGGGGAAGCCGAGGGCCCGGAACATGATTCCCGAGTAGAAATCGACGTTCGGGTACAGGTGCCGCTCGATGAAGTAGTCCTGGGTCAGGGCCGCCTCTTCGAGTTTGAGGGCGACTTCGAGAAGCGGGTCATCCTGGCCGAGGCGGTCGACGACATCGTGGGCGAAGTCTTTGAGGATGCGGGCTCGCGGATCGTACGTCTTGTACAGGCGGTGGCCGAAGCCCCAGAGCCTGAAGGGATCGTTTGGATCCTGCGCTCGTTTGATGAACTTCGTGTAGTCCCCGTCGGCTCGGAGGATCTCTTCGAGCATCTCGACGACGTTGTGGTTGGCACCTCCGTGGAGAGGGCCCCAGAGAGCGTTGATCCCGGCGGAGATCGAGGCGAACAGGTTGGCCCGGGCGCTGCCGACGAGGCGCACGGTCGAAGTGGAGCAGTTCTGGCCGTGATCGGCGTGCAGGATGAGCAGGACGTCGAGGGCCTTTGCCACCACCGGGTCGATCTCGTAGTCCTGGGTGGGCTGGGCGAACATCATGTGGAGGAAGCGGGCGGCGTAGTCGAGCGAGTTCTTCGGGTAGACGTAGGGCTGTCCCATCGATCTCTTGTAGGCGAAAGCTGCGATGGTGGGTACCTTGGCCATCATGTAGATGGCCGAGAGCTCGACCACCTCGGGGTCCTCGACGTTCTGCAGCTCGGGGTAGAAGGTCGACATGGCGAGCATGGCCGAGGAGAGCACGCCCATGGGGTGGGCGTTTCTCGGTAGCGCCTCGAGCAGGTGCTTCATGTCCTCGTCGATGAGTGTGTGGTTCGTGATGCGCTCGCGGTATTCCTCGAGCTCGCCGAGGCTCGGCAGCTCGCCGTGGAACAGCAGATAGGCGACCTCGCAGAAGCTCGATCTTTCGGCCAGCTGGTCGATCGGATAGCCGCGGTAGCGCAGCTCTCCGATGGAGTCGTCGACGTAGCTCACCCCGCTGCGGCATGCCGCAGTGTTGGCGAAACCCAGGTCGAGGGCGACCAGGCCGGTCCGCTCCCGCAAGGTGCCGACGTCGACGCCGCGGTTGCCTTCGCTGCCGACGACGATGTCGAACTCGATCTCCTTGTCCCCGTCCTTGAGGATCACCTTGTCGGCTGCCATGTCTACCCCCTAGTCTTCTTTCTCGGCTTCGGCAGCGGCAATGACTCGCTGGGCCTCCTGTGGTGGTGCTTCCTCGTAGTGGCTCATCTGCATCTCGAATGATCCCCTGCCGCTGGTGAGTGAACGCAGATCGATGCTGTAGCGCTGGATCTCGGCGAGAGGGACTTCGGCGGTGATGACTCTGAGGCCGCCGTCGGAGTCCATGCCGAGGACACGCCCGCGTTTGGCGTTCAGGTCGCCGATCACATCTCCGGTCTGGTCCTCGGGGACCCGCACGGTGATCCTCATGATGGGTTCCAGCAGCGCCGCGTTCAGGCTGGGCGAAGCCGCCCTGACCGCCTGGATGCCGGCCATGCGGAAGGAGAGCTCGTCCGAATCGACCGAGTGGTGCTTTCCGTCGTAGACCGTGGCCTTCACATCGACCACCGGGTATCCGGCGAGGATTCCCCGCTGCAGCGCCTCGCGGATCCCCTTGTCGACGGCGGGGATGTACTGGCGGGGAATGTTCCCGCCCTTGAC
Organism: uncultured Acidimicrobiia bacterium; assembly: GCA_964633975.1. Lineage (GTDB taxonomy): Bacteria > Actinomycetota > Acidimicrobiia > Spongiisociales > UBA11373 > CAZWKX01. The sequence goes on along the minus strand of CAZWKX010000014.1, from coordinate 34,902 downwards.
CTCATCGACGAACTCGTAGCCGGTTCCGGCCGGCATCGGCTCGAACCTCACGTAGGCGACGCCGAACTGGCCTCTGCCGCCCGATTGTTTCTTGTGTTTGCCCTCGACGTTGGTGCGGCCCCGGATGGTCTCCCGATACGGGATCTTGGGCAGGCCGGTTTCCACCTCGACGCCGAAGCGTGAGGAAAGCCGGGAGATGACGACCTCCAGGTGGGCGTCGCCGAGGCCCGAGATCACGGTCTGGCGGGTGTCGGCACGGCGTTCGACGCTGAGCGTCGGGTCGTCCTCCACCACCCGCTGCAGGGCGGTGGAGAGCTTTTCCTCGTCCTGCTGCGACTTGGGGAAGACGGCAACGGACATGGTGGGCCGGGGCATCGCCACGGGCTCGATGACGGCGCTCGACTTGGCGGATCTCAGGGTGTCGCCGGCCAGCGTCGATTCGAGCTTCGCCACCGCGGCGATGCCTCCCCGCGGCACTTCGGTCACATCCGCGTGCTCCTTGCCGCGCATCGAGAAGAGGTTGTGCATGCGGCTGCTGGCGTTGCGCGCCGGGTTTTGCAGATCGGCGTCCAGCTTCACGCTTCCTCGAAACACGCGGAACAGCGAGATGCGGCCGACGTAGGGGTCCGACTGGGTCTTGAAGACGTAGGCGACGGTGTCGCCGTCGGCTATCTCGCCGTCAACGAGGGGTGGGTCCGGTCTCTCATCGGGCCGGGGCCCGTAGTCGATGATGAACTCCACCAGGCGATCGATGCCGACGAGCTTGGTGGCGGATCCGCAGAGCACGGGGAAGGCGGCACCGGTGATCAGGCCTTCGTGAATGGCGGCCACGAGCTGGTCGCGGCCGGGCTCGACACCCTCCAGGTACTGCTCGAGCAGCTCGTCGTCGGTCTCGACGGCGGCTTCGATGAGAGCCGTGCGCAGACCGGTGATTTCGCCGGCAACCGACTCCGGCATCTCACCTTTGGTCCCGCCGGGTTTGCCGTCGTAGGTGAAGACGACGTTGTCGACCAGGTTGACCACGCCGGAGAGCTCGTGCTCGGTGCCGATAGGCACCTGCAGCGGCGCCACGGCGGTCCCGAAGTGGTCCTTGATCTGGCCCAGGGTGCGCGCGTAGGAGGCGCGCTCACGGTCGAGCTTGTTGATGAAGAAGGCGCGGGCGATTCGCTCCTCTTCGGCCATGTGCCACACCGCCTCCGTCTGCACCTCGACCCCGTCGACCGCGGAGACCACGAACAGAGCGAGGTCGGCAGCTCGAAGCGCGGCGCGCACTTCGCCGAGGAAGTCGGAGTAGCCGGGAGTGTCGATCACGTTGACCTCGTGGCCCTTCCAGCCGAAGGGCGCCATGGCCAGGCTCACCGAGCTCCCGCGCGAGATCTCCTCCGGCTCGAAATCCGTTGTGGTGTTCCCGTCCTCCACCCGTCCCATGCGGGTGGTGACGCCGGTCGCGTGCAGCAACGCTTCGGTCAGAGCCGTCTTGCCGCTGCCGCTGTGACCTACGAGAACGACATTCCGAATCTCGTCCGAGCCCAAATCCGAGCCCAAAGGGGGAACCTCCTCGCGGGAGGTGCGGAGTCTAGTTCTCGCCGGCAGGCCCGCCCTCGTGTGCTACCTTCGATGCTGCCGTGCTGGACATCAGGGCGCGCAAAAAGGTCTCCCGTGCCTTCAACCCGATTGCACGCGCGGTGACGCGCATGGGACTCGGCCCCACCGCGGTGACTCTGGTCGGGGTGATGGTCTCCCTCACCGGGTCGCTGTTGCTCGCCTTGGGCCAGCTCACCCCTGGGGGAGCCGTGCTCGGCCTCGGGGCCAGCCTGGACGTCGTCGATGGGCTCATCGCCAGGCTCACCGGGACCGAGACGGTAAGGGGGGCCATTCTCGATTCGTTCACCGACCGCGTCAGCGAGGTGGCGATGTGGACCGGCCTGGCCTTCTATCTTGCGGACCACAACGAGTCCATGCTCGTCATGGCGTCGCTCGTCGCTGTCAGCGGATCGCTCCTGATCCCATATCTCAGGGCCAAGGCCGAAGGCGAGGGTCTCGAGGGCAAGGGGGGTCTGATGGGACGAGCGGAGCGCCTTCTCGTCTTCTGTTGGGGCGTGAGCATCGCCGGAATGGGTGTGCCCTACCTGCTGGAGGTCATCGTGTGGTCTCTCGCCGGGCTCACCTGGTTCACCGTCGTCCAGCGTGTGCGCCTCACCTGGCTGCAGTTGGACGCGTGAAGGGCGCCTTCGGCTACTACCTCTTCCGGGCCCTCTTCGGGTTCGTGAGCTTCCTGCCGGAGCGGGTGGCGCGAGGCCTCGGTTATGCGTGCGGCTACGTGGCCTCGTTTCTGGCACCGAAGCGACTCAGGATGGCCGAGCGTCACCAGCGCCGGGTGCTGGGTCCCACTGCCGGCGGTCGCAAGGCGGCGCGACGCGTCTTCGTTTACTACGGCCGGTACATGGCGGAGGCATTCTGGGTACGGCCGCGCCGACGTCGTTTCCTGCTCGATCGGGCCGAAATCGAGAACGTCGAGATCCTCACCGGCGCCGTGGCCTCGGGTCGCGGGGTCATTCTGGCCGTGGGTCACATGGGCAACTGGGAGGCGGCCGGGCTCAAGGCAGCCGCAGTTGGAGCGCGAGTTCTGGCGGTTGCCGAGGACCTGCCCAACGAGCGTATCGTCCGCTGGTGGGTCGATTTGCGCAACATGATGGACATCGATGTGGTCATCGCCCGCAAGGGTGTCCGGGTCACGATGGATCTCATGCGCCGCCTCGAGCAAGGGGGCGTAGTGGCGCTGCTGTGCGACCGTGACCTGAAGGGGACCGGCGTGCCGGTGATGTTCTTCGGCGAAGAGACGACGATGCCCGCCGGCCCCGTCGCCTTGGCCTGCCGCGCCGGTGCAGCGGTGATCCCGGTCGGCACCTATTTCAGGAAGGGGGCGGGACACCATTTTGTCATATACCCGCCGCTCGACATCCTGGAAGGCGACGACGTCGACGAGCAGGTGCGCCAGGGCACACAGAGCCTGGCCGAGGTCTTCGAGGACATCATCCGCAAAGCGCCGGAGCAGTGGCATCTCATCGTCCCCAACTGGCCCAGCGACCGGGAGACCTCATGAGGATCGCAGTGGTGTCGCCCTACGACCTCGATGCTCCTGGAGGAGTGCAGGACCAAGTCGTGTCGCTCGTCTCCTGGCTGCGCGACGACGGCCACGAGGCTTGGGCGGTGGCGCCCGGATGCGGAGGGCCCGACGGCACGCGTCACGTCGGGGGGGTGGTAAGCGTGCCGGTCAACCGGTCACGGGCGCCGATCACGCTGAACCCGGCTGTGGTGCGCCGGGTGGCCGCGGCGGTGTCGGACGCCGACGTCGTCCACGTGCACGAGCCGCTCGTGCCCCTTGCCGGCCTGGCCGTGCTCCTGGCCGACACTCCGCCTCGTGTGGGCACGTTCCACGCCGACCCCGGTGCCTGGGTGCGCCGCCTATACCGGGTCGGGTCCGTCTTGCTGAGGCGTATGACCCGTCGCCTCGCCGTTGCCACCGCGGTGAGCCCGGTGGCCCAGGAGGCGGTTGCCGGCTTCATCACTGCCCGCGTCGTGCCCAACGGCCTCGACGTCGCCGCGCGGCGCAGCGACGGGGAGAAGGTGCCGGGACGTGTCGTCTTCATCGGACGCGACGAGCCCCGCAAAGGCCTCGACGTGCTGCTCCAGGCGTGGCCGGTCGTGCGGTCTTCCGTGCCTCACGCCGAATTGCGGGTCATCTCCACCCAGCGCCCCTCAGGGCCTGCCGGAGTGACCTTCCTGGGCCGGGTGGGCGAGGAGGCCAAGCGGGCCGAGCTGGCTGCGGCATCGGTGCTGTGCGCCCCCAATCTCGGGGGCGAGAGCTTCGGGCTCGTGGTCGTAGAGGGCATGGCGGCCGGGTGTGCCGTCGTCGCCAGCGACCTTCCCGCCTTTAAGGCCGTCGCCGGGGAGTCGGCGGTGTTCGTCCAGGCCGGGAACTCCAACGCCTTGGCCGCCGCACTGGCGAAGATGGCCGGCGACGCCGACGTAGCGGCTGCCGCCGGGGAGGCGGCGCGGCAGGCGGCGGAGCGTTTCGATCGCTCGGTGGTGCTCCGCGGCTACGTGGGCGCCTACCTGGATGCTCTCGGGTCCTGATGAGCCTCGGTTTCTGCCCGCCCCGCGGCGGTACAATCGCTTGGTGACCAAGGAGAGAACGTGGAACAGGGTACGGATCGGGTGAAGCGAGGGCTCGCCGAGATGCTCAAGGGCGGTGTGATCATGGACGTCACCAACGCCGAGCAGGCGGAGATCGCCGAAACGGCTGGAGCCGTAGCCGTCATGGCCCTCGAACGGGTGCCCGCCGACATCCGGCGCCAGGGCGGGGTGGCCCGCATGGCCGACCCGACGAAGATCGAGGAGATCAAGGCCGCAGTGACGATCCCGGTCATGGCCAAGGCCCGCATCGGGCACTTTGTCGAGGCGCAGATCCTCCAGTCTCTCGGGGTCGACTACGTGGACGAGAGCGAGGTTCTGACTCCCGCCGATGAGGAGCACCACATCGACAAATGGAAGTTCACCGTGCCGTTCGTGTGCGGGGCGCGCAACCTGGGCGAGGCTCTACGCCGCATTGGCGAGGGTGCGGCGATGATACGCACCAAGGGCGAGGCCGGCACCGGGAACGTGGTCGAGGCGGTCCGCCACATGCGGTCGATCACCAACGACATGAGGCGCCTGCAGTATCTGGGCGAGGAGCAGCTGATGACGGCGGCGCGCGATCTGGGAGCGCCGTACGAGCTGGTTCGTGAGGTTGCCGAGACGGGCGCCTTGCCCGTGGTCAACTTCGCCGCCGGAGGCATCGCCACCCCGGCCGACGCCGCGCTCATGATGCAGCTCGGCTGCGACGGCATCTTCGTCGGCTCGGGCGTGTTCAAGTCCGATGACCCTCCGAGTCGAGCCCGTGCCATCGTCGAAGCCACCACCTATTTCGAAGATCCCGCGATCCTGGCCAAGGTATCGAAGGGTTTGGGCGAAGCGATGCCCGGTCTCGAGATCGACAAGCTCGAGCCGGGGGAGATGCTGCAGACTCGAGGCTGGTGACGTGCGCGTCGGGGTGCTGGCGCTTCAGGGGGACTTCCGTGAGCACGCCGCCGCGCTGGGGCGTCTCGGCGCCGAACCGGTGCTGGTGCGCCGGATCGAGGATCTCGACGGCATCGAGGCTCTCATCATCCCCGGTGGCGAGTCGACGACCATCGGCAAGCTGGCCGAACGCTGCGGACTCATCGAACCGCTGCGCCGGCTCGTGGCCGGGGGCCTCCCCACGCTCGGCACCTGCGCCGGCATGATCTTCCTGGCCTGCGGCACCACCTCGGAGAACGGCCAGCCGCAGCTGGGTGTGCTGGATGTCGTCGTGGAGCGGAACGCCTTCGGCCGGCAGGTCGATTCCTTCGAGGCCGATCTCGACGTGGCCGGGTTCGACGAGCCGATGAGGGCCGTGTTCATTCGTGCGCCCTGGATTGCCGAGGCCGGCGCAGATGTCGAGGTGCTGGCTTCGGTGGAGGGCCACCCGGTGCTGGTGAGGCAGGGCAACGTGATCGCCAGCTCGTTTCATCCGGAGCTCACACGCGATGGCCGGCTGCATACACTTCTCCTTGGCATGGAGGGCTGATGTCCGGACACTCCAAGTGGTCCACGATCAAGCACAAGAAAGGGGCGAAGGACGCCAGGCGGGGCAAGCTGTTCGCCAAGCTGGCACGAGCCGTCGAAGTGGCGGCCCGTGAAGGCGGGGGCGATCCTTCCTCCAACGCGGCTTTGGCCCAGGCCATCGACAAGGCGCGGGGCGCTTCGGTGCCCAACGACAACATTGAGAGGGCCATCAAACGGGGCACCGGTGAGGCCGAGGGAGCCCACTACGAGGAGATCTGGTACGAGGGGTACGCGCCGGGCGGCGTCGCCCTCTACGTGCACGTTCTCACCGACAACCGCAACCGTGCCACTTCGGCGGTGCGTTCCGTCTTCACTCGCGGCAATGGGAACCTGGGCGAGCCGGGCTCCGTGGCGTACCTCTTCGAGCAGAAGGGATATCTGCTCGTCAACGGCGGGGAGGACGAGGTCATGCTGGCGGCTCTCGATGCGGGAGCCGAGGACGTGCGCGCCTCGGGCGACCAGTGGGAGGTGATCGGCTCTCCAGGGGACCTCAAGGCGCTTCGGCGAGCCATGGAGGCGGCGGAGATCGAGGTGGAGATGGCCGAGGTCACCCAGCTGCCGCTGACGGGAGTGCCCCTGCAGGAGGGAGCCGCCCGTCAGGTGCTCCAGCTGGTGGACGCCCTGGAGGACCTGGACGACGTTCAGGCGGTGTACGCCAACTTCGACATCAGCGACGACGTCCTGGCGGCGCTTGCCGGCTGAGCGGAAAGCGGCCTTCGGGCGCTGAATTCAGAACTCAGAATTCAGAGTCGCTATTGCGCGTTCTGAATTCTGAACGCTGCCTCCGCCACATGCTGGCACGGCGGCCTGCTACGCCCTAACCTATCGAACACATGTTTGTCCTCGGTATCGACCCGGGCCTCGCCGTGACCGGGTACGGCGTTGTGGACGCAGGCACGCTGAACCCGCGGCCCATCGCGGCAGGAGCCATCCGCACCGACGCCGATGCCCCGGTCGCCGGACGCCTTGCCGAGCTGTATGCCGATGTAGAGGCTCTGATAGCCGAGCACAAGCCCGCAGAGATGGCGCTGGAGCAGGTGTTCGTCAACAGGAACCTGCAGACGGCCACCGCGGTGGGCCGGGCCTCGGGTGTTGTGCTCCTGGCCGCGGCCCGGTCGGGCATCCCCGTCTTCGAGTACACGCCCTCACAGGTGAAGCTCGCCGTCGCTGGAGTCGGGGATGCTCCCAAGGCCCAGGTCCAGGCCATGGTGGCCCGGCTGCTGGGTCTGGGCGACGCTCCCCGCCCCGCCGATGCCGCCGACGCCCTGGCCGTGGCCTTGTGCCACCTGCAGGGCGCTTCGTTGCGGCGCGCCGTCGAGAGGGCGGCGACGTGATCGGTCGGCTCCGCGGCGTGGTAGCGAGCAAGGACATCGATGGAGCGGTCGTTGATGTGGCCGGTGTCGGGTACGAGGTGGCGCTGTCGCCCCGCAGCCTCGGCGAGCTTCCCGCCATCGGCGAAGAGGCCGTCGTGCACACCCACCTCCACGTGCGCGAGGACCAGATGTCCCTGTTCGGGTTCTGCTCGGAGGACGAGCGTGACCTGTTCCGTGTGCTGCTGGGCGCCAGCGGTGTGGGCCCCAAGCTCGCTCTCGCCATGCTCGGGTCGCTGCGGCCCGCCGAGCTGCGCCGAGTTGTGGTCACCGAGGACGTCGATGCGTTGACTCTGGTGCCGGGCATCGGAAAGCGCAGCGCTCAGAAGCTCGTGCTCGAGCTGAGAGCGCGTCTCGAGCTGCCCGAGTCCGAGATGCTGGGCGGCGGGTCGGCGCTGGCCGAGGTGAGAGAGGCGCTGGAAGGCCTTGGATACCAGGCCGCCGAGATCCGCGAAGCCCTCAGCGGGCTGCCCGCAGACGGTGCGATAGAAGATCTGCTGCGCGGGGCCTTGCAGCGGCTGGGTCGGCGATGAGAGAGGAAGGCCTGCTTTCCGGCCGGCCCGGTCCGGAGGAGGCGGCTTTCGAAGCCGGGCTGCGGCCGAAGACCATGGACGAGTTCGTCGGCCAGATCGACCTCAAGGAGCGCCTGAGCATCATGGTCGAGGCGGCGGCGACGAGGGACGGGCCCATCGACCATCTCCTGTTCTCCAGCCCGCCCGGCCTGGGCAAGACGACGCTGGCCGCCATAGTGGCCAACGAGATGGGCGCCCAGTTCCGTGCCACGTCGGGCCCGGCATTGGAGCGGGCGGGGGACCTGGCCTCCATCCTCTCCAACATGGAGCGGGGGGACGTCATGTTCATCGATGAGATCCATCGGCTGCCTCGCGCGGTGGAGGAGGTGCTGTACACGGCGATGGAGGACTTCAAGCTCGACGTGGTCGTTGGAAAGGGCCCGGCTGCACGCTCCATCCGCCTCGAGCTGCCCGTCTTCACCCTCATCGGGGCTACCACGCGAGTGGGGCGCGTCTCGGCACCGCTGCGCGACCGCTTCGGCTACGTGGCCCGCATCGACTACTACGAGCCCGAGGACCTATGCGCCATCGTGCACCGTTCGGCGCGCATCCTCGAGGTGGAGATCACCGACGACGGCGCCGAGGAGATAGCCCGGCGCAGCCGGGGCACCCCGCGGATCGCCAACCGGCTGCTGAGACGGGTGCGCGACTATGCGGAGGTTCGGGCCGGGGGAGTGGCCGACGTGGAGACGGCGCGCCAGGCTCTCGAGGTGTATGAGGTGGATCGTGCCGGCCTCGATCGCCTCGACCGGGCCATTCTCGAGGCCATCGTGGGCAAGTTTGGGGGAGGACCGGTGGGGCTGTCGACGCTGGCGATCGCCGTGACCGAGGAGCCGGAGACGGTGGAGGATGCCTACGAGCCATACCTGCTGCAGCAGGGGTTCATCCAGCGCACCCCACGGGGCCGCGTCGCCACGGCGCTCGGATACCGGCATCTCGGCGTGGAGCCGCCGGGCCCGGGACAAGATTCGCTGCTGTAGCAGCAAGAACTCAGAGTCCAGGATTCAGAACGCCCAATACCGACTCTGCCTTTTGCACCTCGGCTGCCAGACTTCGCTGGCGTAATGAAGACCGCCGACTTCACCTACGACCTTCCCGCCGAGGCGATCGCGCAAGAGCCCATCGAGCCGAGGCACGCGTCGCGGCTGCTCGTTGCCGACACTCTCGAGGACCGGCGTTTCAGCGATCTGCCCGATCTGCTCGAGCCCGAGGACCTGGTCGTCGTCAACCGCACCAGGGTGCGCCGCGCTCGCCTGCTCGGCGTCAAGGAGGAAGGCGGAGGCCGGGTGGAGGCGCTGCTGCTGCGCCCGCTCGACGATGGGCGATGGGAAGCGCTGGTGCGCCCGGCGCGCAGGCTGCGTGCGGGGTCGCGGCTGCGCTTCGGGGACATGCGAGCCACCGTGGCCGCGGACCCCGTGGAAGGGCGCGCCGTGATCGAGATCGACACAGGGGACGTGCCGGTGGAGGCCGCCTTGGAGCGGTGGGGCCTGACACCGCTGCCGCCGTACTTCCATGGCATTCTCGGCGACCCGGAGCGCTACCAGACCGTATACGCGGAGCCGACCGGGTCGGCGGCGGCGCCGACGGCCGGGCTCCACTTCACATCCGAGGTGCTGGCCCGGCTCGAGGAGCGGGGCATTCGTCGGGTGGCCATAGAGCTCGACATCGGCGTCGACACGTTTCGGCCCATCGCCACCGAAGACGTGGAAGGGCACCGCATGCATTCGGAGCGTTTCCGTGTCGGTGAGGAGGCGGCGGCGGCGGTTGCCGGCACCAGGCGGCGAGGCGGCAGGGTGGTGGCCATCGGCACCACCGTGGTTCGGGCTCTGGAGACGGCGGCGGCGTCCGGGGAGGTGGCCCCCGTGGAGGGCGCCACCGGCTTGTTCATAACCCCCGGCTACCGGTTCCGCTGCGTCGACCTGCTCGTCACCAACTTCCATATGCCCAATACGACGCTCCTCGTACTGGTGGCGGCATTCATGGGCCACGGGTGGCGTCGGGCTTACGAGACGGCCCTGGGGCGCGGATACCGTTTCCTTTCGTTCGGAGATGCCATGCTGGCGCGGAGGGTGGGATGAGTGAGGCTGTTGGTTTCAGCGTGGAGCACCGCGACGGCGTGGCCCGGACCGGAATGCTGTCCACTCCGCACGGCAGCGTGGCCACACCGGCCTTCCTGCCGGTGGGGACCCGGGGCACGGTGCGCACGCTCGACTCGCGAGACCTCGCCGAGGCGGGGACCCAGATCGTCCTGGCCAACACCTACCACCTCATGTTGCGGCCCGGCGCCGACGTCGTCGAGTCGCTGGGGGGCCTGCATGCATTTATGGGCTGGGAGCGGCCCATCCTCACCGACTCGGGGGGTTTCCAGGTGTTCTCGCTCGAGCCCACGGTCGACGAGGACGGCGTCGTCTTCCGCTCCGCCTACGACGGCTCCGAGGTGCGCCTCACCCCCGAGCAGGCCGTGGACATCCAGGAGCGGCTCGGGCCGGACATCGCCATGGTCCTCGACGTGCTGGTCGGATTGCCGGCGCCCGTCGAGACGGTGCGGGCCGCCATGCAGCGCACATTGCGCTGGGCGGAACGGGCGCTGGCGGTGCACACGCGCTCCGACCAGGCACTGTTCGGGATCGTGCAGGGCGGCACCGATCTGGACCTGCGGCTGGAGAGCGCTGCCGCCACCGCCGCCCTCGGCTTCGGGGGGTTCGGCATCGGCGGACTGTCGGTGGGGGAGAGCGCCGAGGAGCGAAACACCGTTCTCGATGCTGTGGTGGGCGAGCTGCCGGAGGCCAAGCCCAGATACGTCATGGGGCTCGGGGACACCGAGGGAGTGCTCGACGCGGTGGAACGCGGCTGCGACCTCTTCGATTGTGTGTGGCCGACGCGGCTGGCCCGTCACGGCAAGGTGCTGTCGCGACTGGGCGACTATTCGATTCGCAGAGCCGAGTTCGCCGGCGACGGCGCCCCGATCGACGAAGAGTGCCCTTGTCTCACCTGCCGGCGCTACTCGCGTGCCTACTTGCGCCACCTGCACGCCACCGGGGAGATGCTGGGGCCCCGGCTCCTCAGCGTGCACAACCTCACTTTTACGCTGCGGGTGCTCGCCGGATGCCGGGAGGCGATCTCCTCCGGCGGATTCCTCGCCTACCGGTCCGGGCTGCTGGCGGGGCGGGCTTCCGGACCATCCGAGACGCCGCTACGATAGGTCGGCCCGAGGCCCGGAGCGCCGTACCTAGGGCCGTTCCCGGAGGACCAAATGCTGACCATCCTTGCCCAGGAAGCCGACTCGACGAGCAGCGCCAGCTCCGTCTACACCCTCATCCTCATGGTGGTGCTGCTGGGCGGCCTTTTCTACTTCCTGCTGGTTCGTCCGCAGCGCACCAGGACGAAGAAGCACGAGGAGATGCTGAAGTCGCTCGACATCGGCGACGAGGTGCAGACGATCGGCGGCATCTACGGCACCATCGAGTACTTCGACGATGAGGACCGGACCGTGATTCTCCAGATCGAGGATGGGAGCCGCATCCGGTTCTCACGCCGCGCCCTGTCCGAAAAGGTGACACGGGGGACCGAGTAGGGCGATGCGCCGTCGCGCCGCCTGGGTCACGCTGTCGACGACCGTGATCGTCGCCTGGGGTCTGCTCATCGGGACCCAACTGGCCGGCATCACCCCCAAGCTGGGCCTCGATCTGCAGGGAGGCTTTTCCGTGCTGCTCGAGGCGCCCGAGGGCACCGACCGGGACGTGCTCGACACCGCCATCGAGATCATTCGCAGCCGCATCGAGGCCCTGGGCGGGGTGCAGGAGCCCGAGATCTCACTGGCCGGCGAGCGCAATATCGAGGTGCAGCTCCCCGGCGTCGCCGACCCGGAGAGAGCGCGCAAGGCGGTGGGCACCACCGGCCGGCTCACGTTCCGGCCGGTTCTGTCGGTGTCGCCGTACGGTGTGAGCCCGCTGTACGTGGAGGCCGCCGCCTATCAGCAGTCCGAGGAGGAGGCGGCCGCGGCCCAGGACGGCCCCGAAAGCACGACGACCACCACGACCGGCGAATCCACTACCACTACAGAGGAGACGACCACCACAGGGCAGACGACCACCACGACCACGGTCGCCGAGGCGGAGCCGATCGACCTCACCCCGGTGCTGCCGGAGGGCATCACCCTGTGCGATCTCGAGAGGAACGAGAATGGTGATCTGGTCGTCCCGTTGGAGGACCAGCCGGGGTGTGTGGACCCGGAGACTGGGTTCACCTTGAGCGACGACCCGGACAAGGAGGCCTGGTACCTGAACCCAGAGCAAGATGCCCTTGGTCGGGTGGAGGCCTTCCATTTGGGACCCGCTCTTCTGCTGGGCACCGACCTCAACGATGCCCAAGCCGGGTTCTCCTCGAGGGGCGGCAGTGGAGGATTTGGGGTGTCTTCGAGCGGGACCGGCCAATGGGCGGTGTTCCTTTACTTCAGCAGCGAGGGGTCGGCCAAGTTTGAGGCCGCCACCGAGGAACTCAGCCACTACACCTACGGCGACGACAGGCGCCGTTTCGCCATCGTGCTCGATGGGGAGGTGGTGACCGCCCCCTCTCTGGCCAGTGACATCCCGGCCGGGCAGGGCATCGGAGGAGGAAGCGCCATCATCACGGTGGGCGGTCCCACCAACCCGCAGCAGGAGGCTCACGACCTCGCCGTGGTCCTGCGCTACGGCTCACTGCCCGTGGCCTTGCAGGAGCAGAGCGTGCTGTCGGTATCGGCCACGCTGGGCTCCGATTCACTGCGAGCTGGTCTCATCGCCGGTGCCGGGGGCCTGGCGCTGGTGGCGCTGGTCATGCTGCTGTACTACCGGGTTCTGGGGGCGGTGAACGTGGTCGGGCTGACCGTGTTCGGGTCCATCATGCTGTCGGTCTACGCCGTGCTCGGAGAGACCCAAGGGGTGAGCCTGACTCTGGCCGGGGTGACCGGGATCATCGTGGCCATCGGCATCACCTCCGACTCGTACGTCGTCTACTTCGAGCGGATCAAAGAGGACATACACCGCGGCCGCTCGGTGCGTATGGCCATCGACCATGCGTTCAGGAGGAGCTTCCGCACGATCATCACGGCCGACACGGTGTCGTTCTTCGGCGCCGTGCTCCTCTACGTGCTCGCCATCGGCTCGGTGAAGGGTTTCGCTCTGGCGCTCGGCCTCGCCACGGTCACCGACGTAACCGTGTTCTACTTCTTCACTCGACCGGCGGTGGCGTTGATCGCCCGGTCGCGCTTCGGCGAGACGGGGCGCCTCAGCATCATGGGAGCCGCGGGCAAGACGCCGGGGGTGGCTCAATGAGCTTCTTCTCGCGCCTGTACCGGGGAGACATCCACTGGGACTTCGTCGGGAATCGCCGACGCTGGTTCACTTTGTCGGCGGCGCTCATACTGACCTCGGTGCTGGCCCTGTCCATCCGTGGCTTGAACCTCAGCGTCGACTTCGTCGGGGGCACCCTGGTTGAGCTGCCCAACCCGGAGGGGGTGTCGGTGGGAGAGGTACGCGGCGCCCTCACCGACATCGGCTTCGAGGGAGCCCGGGTGCAGACCACTGGAGGCGGTGAAGGGGTCCGGGTGCAGACCGAGGAGCTGGACTCCGACCAGCAGGCGGTCGTGGTCGCGGCCGTCGCCGCGGTGACCGGCGCCAACCCGGGCGACGCCAGCGCTCAGTCGGTGGGGCCCACCTTCGGCTCGCAGATCGCGGCCAGCGCACTGCGGGCCCTCATCGTGTTCCTGGCCGTGGTAGCCGTCTTCATCTCGATTCGCCTCGAGTGGAAGATGGCCCTGGTGGGGCTCGCCGCCCTGGGCCACGATGTCGTGCTCACCGCGGGCGTCTACGCCCTGGTCGGGTTCGAGGTGACGCCGGCCACGATCATCGCCGTACTCACCATCCTCGGCTACTCGCTCTACGACACGGTCGTCGTGTTCGACAAGATCGTGGAGAACGTGGAGGAGCGCGGCGAGCGGCACACGGCCTCCGCCATCGTGAACATGTCGATGAACCAGGTGTTCATGCGTTCGGTGAACACCTCACTGACCAGCCTGCTTCCCATCGGCAGCCTGCTGTTTGTGGGCTCCTTCCTGCTCGGTGCGGCCACCCTGCGCGAATTCGCTCTGGCGCTCTTCGTCGGTGTGACCACCGGCACGTATTCGTCGATCTTCCTGGCGGCGCCTTTGCTCGCAGTCTGGAAGGAGCGGGAGGAGCACTGGCAGCGGGTTCGGCGCCGCATGCAGCGCAAGGGCAGCGAGGACGAGTTCGCCGCCAGGATCCTCGACGTGGTTCCCGAGGCGGAGACGGAAGGACTGCCGGTCGCTCTCACCGGGGCGATGCCGCGTCCTCCGAAGAAGCGGCGGCGTCGCCGCTAGCCCGCCGTACAATCCCAAGGGTGCACGCGGCGTTTGGGTTTTTGCGGTGCTCCGCCGTCTCCGGAGCGACGGGGGGTGGCCTGTGACCGCTCCCGATTTCGACTCGCGCCCCGACGACGCAACGGTGGCCGAGGTGGAGCCGGTGCTCGCTGAGTTCCGAAGCCACCATCCCGGAGCTTCGGACACCCTCATCCATCGTGCCTACGAGACTGCGCGGCACTACCACGAGGGCCAGTTCCGCAAGAGCGGGCACCCCTTCATCACCCACCCGCTCGCCGTGGCCTACATCCTCGCCGGATACGGCTTGGACGCGGAGAGCATCGCCGCCGCCCTGCTCCACGACACCGTCGAGGACACCGACCTTACCCTCGACGGGGTGCGGGAGGCGTTCGGCGACACCGTCGCTTCCCTCATCGACGGGGTCACCAAACTTGACCGCATCAAGTTCGGGAACCGGGAGGAGCACCAGGCGGCCACCATCCGCAAGATGGTGATGGCCATGGCCCGGGACGTCCGGGTACTCCTCATCAAGCTTGCAGACCGGCTCCACAACGTGCGCACCCTCTACGCCCTGGAAGAGTCGAAGCAGCAGCGCATCGCAGCCGAGACGCTCAACGTGTTCGCGCCTCTGGCGCACCGTCTTGGGGTGCAGCGCATCAAGCACGAGCTCGAGGACCGGTGTTTCGCCGTGCTGCATCCGCGGCGCTACGCCGAGATCCAGGAGCTGGTGCGGGCCCGGGCCCCGCAGCGGGACGCCTACATCGACAGCTTCGTCAACGATGTGGAACGGCTGCTCGAAAAGCAGGGCATAGACGCGGTGGTCAGCGGGCGGCCGAAACACACCTACTCGATCTACCGCAAGATGGCCGACGGGGGGCGGTCCTTCGAAGAGATCCACGACCTCATCGGGATCCGCATCATCACCGAGGAGACCAGCGACTGCTATGCGGCTCTCGGTGCGGTGCACACCAGCTGGGTCCCGGTGATGGGCCGGTTCAAGGACTACATCGCCACCCCCAAGTTCAACCTCTACCAGAGCCTCCATACCACCGTCCTGGGGCTGGAGCGAAAGCCCATCGAGGTGCAGATCCGCACCCGGGAGATGCACGAGCGCGCCGAGCGGGGGATCGCCGCCCACTGGGGCTACAAGGAGGGCGCCCCGGCCGCCGAGGTGGAGGGTTTGCGTTCCATCTCGTTCCTGCCCGAGGAGTACGACAGTCCGACCGAGTTCCTCGCCGGTCTCAGGCTCGACCTGTACGAGCAGGAGGTGTTCGTTCTCACTCCCAACGGGGACGTGAAGAGTCTTCCCAGCGGGGCCACGCCGGTCGATTTTGCCTACGCGGTGCACACCGAGGTGGGCCACCGCTGCACGGGAGCCCGGGTGAACGGACGGCTGGTCTCGCTCGACACCCGCCTCGAGTCGGGCGACATCGTCGAGGTGCTGACCACCCGCTCTGCCGACCACGGCCCCAGCCGGGATTGGCTCAGCTTCGTGCGCACCACGCGGGCGGCGGCGAAGATTCGGCAGTGGTTCAGCCGGGAGCGGCGCGACAACGCCGTTACCGAGGGCCGTGAGCAGGTGGTGAAGCTGCTGCGCCGGGAAGGGCTGGGACTGTCGGCCTCGGCACGCGACGAGGCGCTCTTCCAGGTGGCGGAATCGATGGGGAAGAAGGACGTCGACAGCCTGTACCAGGCGGTGGGGGAGAACGATGTGCAGGCCTCCACCGTGGTGGCGCGTCTCGTTCGCATCGTGCGGCCCCAGGCCGAGGTCGCCGAGCCCGACGAGGATCTGCTCGTGCTCGCCCCGCCGCGGCGCGGCGAGCGGCCGCTGTCGCGGGGGATCGTGGTTGAAGGCCTCGAGGATATGTGGGTGCGGATCGCCCGCTGCTGTGCCCCCGTGCCGGGCGACGACATCGTCGGTTTCGTCACGGTGGGCCGCGGGGTCTCGGTGCACCGCGCCGACTGCACGAACATCCACTCGCTGGGGGACCGCGCCGAGCGTATGGTCGACGTGGCCTGGGGCGCGGATCAGGTCGGATCGTTCAGCGTGTGGATCCAGGTGGAGGCTCTCGATCGGTCCCGCCTCCTTCAGGACATCAGCGCCGCCCTTTCCGATCTGGGCACCAACATTCTCGCCTCGTCGTCGGCGGTGGGCCGCGACCGGGTTGCGGTGTTTCACTTCGAGGTGGAGCTGTCCGACACGGAACAGCTCAACCGTGCCATCTCCGAGATACGGGCCGTAGAGGGCGTGTTTGACGCTTTCCGGCTGGTGCCGGGGTCTGCGGGGGACTAGTCCGGCTGTCTCAGCCGCCGGTCATGGTGATCACTCAAGGTAGCGGTGTATTACACCGAAAGTAGTGGCATGGCACAGCTAGTGCGCGCCTGTCGTGGCAACGACGGCAAGGTAGCGGTCCATCGCACCGGAAGGAGTGGCATGGCACGGCTAGTGCGTAGCTGTCGTGGCGACGAGGGCGTAGGCCTTGTGGAGTCGATGGTCGCCGCCACCATTTTGGCGCTGATGATCGTAATGACCATACCGCCGGTTCTGTCGGCGATGGGGTGGCTGGACCAATCACGCGCGATCTCGACCGCCGAGAATCTCGCCCAGGCGGAGATCGAGGCCATCCGCGCCCTGGACTACGAGGACGTCGGCATCCAGGGCTACACGCCCTCGGGGGTACTGGAGGCTGAACGTGTGGAGGTGGTGGAGAACCGGGAGTACACCATCAGGACCGAAGTGGAGTACGCCGGTTCGCTTACCGGGCTCAACGTCATCGATCAGGGTGGCGACGGTGTGCAAGGAGCCTGGGACCCAGGAGTCGACTACAAGGTCGTGCGAGTGGCTGTGGAAGCCGAAGGGCGGGCCGATCCGGTGATCATGGAGACGATCGTCGCTCCTCCCAACATCGGAGCCCACGAGGGCATCGCCAATGCCCGGGTCTACCTTGCTCCCCACGAGCCGTTCGCCGCCAGTGGTTACCTGCTCCCCGAGCTGCAGATCCACGAGTCGCCTTATGCGCCGGTCCGCTCCGGCAGCCGCGGCAACGACCAAGTGTTTCCTGGAGTTCCTCCTGGTGATTACACCGTAGAGATGGCCGTCGCGGACGGTTGGCTCTTCCATCCCGACGACGTGCTCGAGCAGATAACCGAGATCGTGGTGGTGGAAGGGCAGATCGCCGAGACGACCTTGCGGGTCTACCGGCCGGCGCGCCTCATCGTTTCCGTGACTGATGCCGATACCGGAGCGGTGATTCCCGATGCACGGATCAGTCTCGTGCACGAACCCACCGACGACCAGAGCGACTATGCCATCGGTGAGTACACCATTGAGGGTCTCCTGCCGGATGCCTACACCATCAAGGTGAGCGCCACGGACTACATGGATTTCGAGCTGACCTCGGTGAACATCCCGGAGAACTACCCGGTGCCCGATCACTACCTCGACGTCAGCCTCGAGCCGATACCTCCGCCTACTACTACCACATCCACCACGACGACCACCACGACGACCACGACGGTACCGGGCGCCACCACCACAACCGTTCCCGGAGCGACCACGACCACCACTACTACCACCTCGACCACCACCACGATCCCTACCGGTGGCCAGGTTGCCGTCACCTTTTACGTCATCGACAATACCGGACGCCCTGTACACGGCGCCGATGTCGTGGTACCCCATCCCACTCGTGGCCTGCTGACCTCGGTCACCGCGTCGGACGGCACTGGGACGCTCAATCTGGAGGTGGGCGGGTACTTTACCGCGACCGCGTCCACGGACTGGGGGCACGGATCGGTATCCCAGGGGTTTACCGCGAGCCCAGGGCTGACCGTGACCCTGCAACTGACTCGCCCTTCGAACCGGGGCACCCTCGTGGTGCAGAATGCAGATCGCGCCGACATCTACTACCGCAGGTTGGGGAGCCACAGCTGGATTCGACTGCTGGTGAACGTCAACGGTGAGGCGAGCTTCGTCGCCAGCAGCGGCTGGTACGAGGTGGCAAAGGTGTGTACCAAGAACGGGTCGGTGGTCGACTGGACCTACGTGTACGTCCAAGCCGGAGAGGACCGCTACAAGTCCATGAGCGGCTGGTGTCCATCATGATGCGCCGCCTGCTGCGCGCCGAAAGCGGTTTCACTCTCGTCGAGATGGCGGTAAACATGGCGATCACGTCGCTCATATTGGCGACGGTGGTCTCCGTCTTGTACAGCTTCAGTCAGAACGCGGCCGATTCCACCAAGACGGCCGAGCTGCATCAGGATCTTCGCTCCATCGGCTCCGCGGTCGTGCTGGAGCTGCGGCAAGCGGTGCCCGTGGATCAGAGCGGCAACCCGGTACAAGAGCTGGGCCCCGACCGCATCGAGTTCACCACAGATCGCGACGAGGTGGCAGGGCCGGAGCGGATCGCGTATGAACGTGCCAACTGCGGCGCCGAGGGCTGCCAGTTCCGGGTGCAGCGTTTCGCCGCCGTGCCCGGTACGGGTCCCAACTGGCAGTTCTCCACCGAGGCCTACGAAGACGTGGTGCTGGTTGAAGGGGTAGAGGCCTCGGGGGCTGTGTTCCGCGGCTTCGAATGGATCGGCGACCCCGTGGAGAAGACCCCTGTTTCACAGTGCGGGGACGGATACCGGAGCTGTGATTTCCCGCTGGTGGAGGTTCGCCTTTCGGCCGTGCCCATGCTCGTCAGTGAGGGCGCCTCCGTCCCTGTGGAGATCGTCGAGGAGGTGAGGCTCCGTAATGCGGCGTGACGACGAGTCCGGAGCAGCGCTGCTCGGCGTGATCATGAGCATGGGGGCGCTCGTCGTCATCGTCTCGCTGTTGTACCAGGTCGCCCTGTCCGATCAGAAGCACGCCCAATACGAGCGTCGGGAGGACACGATCCTGGTAGGAGCCGAGGCCATGCTCGAACGCTACGCAGCCAAGCTCACCATCGATCCTCTCTACTACCGACACTATGTCGACGAAGCCGAGCTGGCCAGGCGCTGCACAGATACCTCGTCGGCGTACTACAACCAGGTGACGGAGCCGGGCAACGCTTGGTTCGACGACTGTGTGACCTGGGAGTACGAGGAGCCGGGGACGTTCTTCGAGCATCCCCTGCTCCAGGGCAGCAGCTCTGAGGCCGACGACGTGGCTTCGCTGCTCACGGTGAGCACGGAGGGCGCCCACGGCGGTATTGAGGTGACTGTGGTCTCCAAGCAGCAGGAGTACGGGCAGACTCGGGCGATCACCGCCGAGATCAAGCCGGAGGCGATCTCGGAGTTCGCTTTCTTTGTCGAGGACACGCTCCGCTTTGGATCCGGTGCTGTGATCGAAGGCATGATCTACACCGGGGGCGACCTCGATTTTGCCACTTCTCCGGAGAGGGGCATCGTCTACCGAGATATCCACGCCGAAGGGGAGATTGGCACCGGGGGCGGCTACGGAGCCCCGCTCAAGGGTGATCCCGATGTGGTGTTCTACGACGGACACGGGGAGTATGAGGACATCCGGCTGGCCTACCCGGAGCCGTTCGACTTCGACAAGCTGTGGGAAGACCTGTCCCTCATCCGAAGTATCGCCTGCAACGGAGGTGGCCTGTGCTTGAGCCGAGCCGACAACCCGGGCCTCGGCCTTTCCCAGACACCGACCGCTTGGCTGATCGAGCCCATCGTCACCGCCGGTCAGGGGCAGCTCAGGATTTCTGTGGCTTACAGCAATACCAGCTACTCCTGTGTGTCGTCGACGGAGTGGTGGTGGCTGCGCAGCCAGGATGCCAGCTGGCAGCCGTTGGGGACCTTTGACATCCCCGACAACGGCGCAGTGTGGGTAGATGGCCATGCCATCATCGGGCGGCCGGGGCAGACTTCGGTTGTGGCAGGCCAGGTCACCATCTACGCCGGCAAGTACGGCGCGGAGAAGAACGTCGTCATAGCCGGTGACATCGTGTACAACAACGGGATCAGCGGCACCGATGTGCTCGGCCTCATTAGCAGCGGCGTCATGGTCATCAACCCCTATGGGGTGGGCAGCGACAACGAGATGACTATCAGCGGCGCTCTGCTTGTGCAGACTCGGTCGCTGCGAGTGGCGCGGGACTGTGGCGATACCGGTGATGTGGTCCTACCGTTGTCGCACGGGGAGCCGATAGCCGAGCTGACGACCATCGGAGCCAGGGCCGCTCGTGAGACCGGGGACATGGCGGCCCACTTCGGGACACGCAACTACGTCTTCGATCTGCGGCTGGAGTCGCTGCGGCCGCCACTGTACCCACTGGTGAAGGACACCTGGGACTACGTGAGCTGGACCGAGGGCACGATCCCGTGCTGGGCGCGGGACACCGGCTGCTCCTAACACAACGGCCGCGGCCCGGCGTCTTTTCTCTGAGTGCCGGAGACAGTCGGCGTGTTGCCGGTGGAGTCCATCCGCATGTAGCGCAGTGTCATCAACGGGGATCGGCCCCAGGTTCGGTTCGGCCCGGACAGCGCGTACCCTGTCGTCCGTGCACGTCTACCAGGCGGAGCTGTGGCTGGCCGCCACCAACTGCTACGTCGTCGCCGCTGAGAAGGGCGCGCCGGCCGTCGTCGTCGACGCTCCGCCCGACCTAGAAGGGGTCACCCGGCTTGTGCGGGAAGCGGGCTCGCCTCCGGTGGCGCTGCTTCTCACCCACGGCCATGCCGACCACATGTCGAGCGCCGAAGGGCTGGTACGGCGTCATCGGCTCGTCGCCCACCTCCACCCGGACGATTCCTGGTTGGCGGCCGACCCGGTGGGACAGGTGAGGTTCCTCTTCGGCATGGTGCCCCCCGGCGACTACGAGCCGCTGCGGCGCCACGAGGACCTCGTCGCCGACGACCTGCTGCAGCTCGCCGGCCTGGAGTTCCGGGTGCTGCACACTCCGGGCCATACCCCGGGGCACTGCTGCTTCCACGTCGAGTCCGAGGGCGTTCTCTTCGCCGGCGACCACCTCTTCGCCGGCTCGATCGGGCGCACCGACCTGCCCGGCGGGGACTACGACACCTTGATGCGGAGCATGCGGGACCGGGTGGTGACGCTGCCTCCGGAGACCGATGTGCTTCCGGGCCACGGACCGGCCACTACCCTGGCCCGGGAATTGGCGACGAACCCCTTTCTCCAGGACTTGCGACGGTGATCCCCCGTGCCCCCAAGGGCACCGACGATCTACTGCCGCCGGCGTCGGAGCGGTGGCGTAGGCTGCTGCGCGTCTTCGACAATCTCTCCGTTCGCTACGGCTACGGCCTGTCCATGACGCCGTTTTTCGAGGCGACCGAGCTGTTCTCCCGCGGTGTGGGCGAGGTCACCGAGATCGTCGAGAAGCAGATGTACACGTTCGAGGACAAGGGGGGCCGCTCGCTGACGTTGCGCCCCGAGGCCACGGCGTCGGTGGTTCGGGCCTATCTGCAGTCCGGGGCCTCCGGCGTGCTCAAGGTGGCCTACTCCGGTCCCATGTTCCGCTACGAGGAGACCCAGGCGGGCCGGCGCCGCCAGTTCTACCAGGTCGGGGTGGAGTACCTGGGCGAGCCCTCGGCGGATGCAGACGTCGAGGTGATCGAGCTCGGCTACCGCTTCTTCCAGGAGCTCGGCATCGACGACGTCGTCGTGCTGCTCAACTCGATTGGGGATCCGGAAGATCGGATTGCCTACCGGGGCCGGCTCGTCGCCTTCCTCATGGAGAGGGCCGATCGGCTCTCTCCGGACGCCCGCCGCCGCATCAAGGGGAATCCGCTGCGGGTGCTCGACAGCAAAGCCGACGCCGATGTGGTCGCAGAAGCCCCGGCGCCGGGGAACCACCTGGGCGAAGCGGCCACCGAGCACTTCGCCGCCGTTCAGGCGGGCCTGAAGCGCCGCGGCGTCGAGTATCTGCTGGTGCCCCGGCTGGTACGAGGCCTCGACTACTACAACCGCACCGTCTTCGAGTACGAGTCGCGTTCGTATTCGGCGGCGCAGGCGTCGCTCGGGGCCGGGGGTCGATACGACCCCCTGGCGGAGACTCTGGGAGGCCCGCCGACTCCGGCCGTGGGCTTTGCCCTAGGGGTGGATCGCATCGTGCTTGCCATGCCCGAGGGCGACGAGGCGCCGCCGCTTGACGTTTTTGTCGCCATTGTGGATCAGGCCCGGCGCGGCGACGCGCTCGACTTGGTGGCAAAGCTGCGAGGTGAAGGATTGGCCGCAGACGTCGATCTCGGAGAGCGCTCGCTCAAGGCCCAGTTTCGCCTCGCCGACCGGCGCCGGGCTCGGGGTGTGGCGGTGGTCGGGGACGAGTGGGACGATGGCCTGGTGACCGTGCGGCGTATGGACGAGGGCGAAGAGACGCAGGTGGCGATCGAGGAGGTTGTGGCGTGGGCGCGGAACCGCTGAGGACGATCGGCGCCGGGGAGCTGCGGGCGGGGAACGTCGGGCACGAGGTGAAGGTGGCCGGCTGGGTCCAATCGCGCCGCGACCACGGAGGAGTGTTCTTCATCGACTTGCGCGACGCCAGCGGCATCGTGCAGGTCGTTGTGCATCCGGAGCAGGTGCCCGAGGCGGCGAAGATGGCCCACCGGCGGCGCGACGAGTTCTGTGTCGCGGTGGCCGGCACGGTGCGGCCCCGCGACGCCGAGAACGTCAACCCCGATCTCGATACGGGCGAGGTCGAGATCAACGCGGCCGAGCTGACGCTGCTGAGCCCTTCGGACCCGCTTCCCTTCCAGATCGACGACAGGTCCGATGTCGACGAGCTTCGCCGTCTGGAGTACCGCTACCTCGACCTGCGCCGGCCCCGCATGGCGGCAAACCTCCGGTTTCGCTCCAGGGGCATCACGGCCATCCGCCGGGCTCTCGACGGGCTTGGGTTCCTGGAGGTGGAGACGCCGACGCTGGTGCGTTCCACACCGGAGGGAGCGCGCGACATGCTGGTGCCGAGCCGGCTGCGCCGCGGGTCTTTCTACGCATTGCCCCAGTCCCCACAGCTTTTCAAGCAGCTCCTGATGGTGGGTGGAGTCGAGCGCTACTACCAGATCGCCCGCTGCTACCGGGACGAGGACTTCCGCGCCGATCGGCAGCTCGAGTTCACCCAGCTCGACCTCGAGGGCGCTTTCTGGAGCCAGGACGACGTGCTGGCCACGCTGGAGCGGGTTATGGTGGAAGTTGTGGCCGAGCTGCGCGGCGCCGACATCAAGACGCCGTTTCCCCGGCTCACCTACGACGAGGCCGTGGCGCGCTACGGAACCGACAAGCCCGACGTGCGCTTCGGCATGGAGATCGTCGAGCTCAACGAGGCATTCGCCGGTAGCGACTTCAAGGCGCTGCGTACGGTGGTCGACGGGGGCGGGCTCGTTGCGGGCATCGATGCCGGGCCGCTTGGGCTGTCCCGATCCGGGCTGGACGGACTCATCGACCGTGCCGTCGCCCTGGGGGCCGAGGGCCTGGTGTGGATCGTCGTCGAGGCGGACGGCTCGCTGCGCTCACCGGTGACCAAGTTCCTCGGAGAAGGGGAGACGGCGGCGCTGGCCGAAGCGTTCTCACACAATGCCGGGGACGTCCTGCTGCTGGTGGCCGGCGACGCGCCGATGGTTCGTGAGGTGCTCGGCCGGCTGCGCCTGGAGCTGGGCCGGCCTCAGGGCCAGGAGGAGCTCCGTTTCCTCTGGGTGGTGGATTTCCCCGTGTTCGAGCGCACCGCCGGTGGCGACCTGGCGCCGGCGCATCATCCGTTCACCGCTCCGCTCGACGTCGCCGAGCTGGAAACGCGGCCGGAGCAGGCGCGCTCGAAGGCCTACGACCTGGTGCTCAATGGAAGTGAGCTGGGGTCGGGAAGTGTGCGAATCCACGACCCGGAAGTGCAGCGCCGGGTGTTTACGGTGCTCGGCATCGACGACGAAGAGGCGGAACGACGTTTCGGTTGGTTCCTGAGGGCGCTGCGTTTCGGCACACCGCCCCATGCGGGCTTCGCCGTCGGAGTGGACCGCCTCTTTTCCATACTCCTCGGCGAGCCCAACATCCGGGAGGTGATCCCGTTCCCCAAGACGCAGACCGGGCTCGATCCCCTGACCGAGTCGCCGACCCCGGTTGCGGATCAGCAGCTGGGCGAGCTCGGCATCGAGCTGCGCCCCGACGTGCGGACCGCACTCGATCAGGGGGAGACACCCACGGGCGAATGATGGACGATCTCTTCGCGGAGCAGCGGGCGGCACGGCGTCGTGCGGCCGAACCTCTGGCCTCCCGCATGCGGCCCAGGTGCTTGGACGAGGTTGTTGGACAGCGCCACCTGCTCGCTCCCGGGGCGGCCTTCGGTGAGATGGTGCGAGCCGGCCGGCCCGTGTCGATGATCCTCTGGGGCGCGCCGGGAACCGGCAAGACCACCTTGGCCCGCCTCGTCGCCGAAGAGACCGAGGCCGTCTTCGAGGCTCTCTCGGCGACCTGGGCCGGGGTCAAGCAGGTGCGCGACGTGTTGGCGGAGGCAACCCGGCGCCTCGAGGAGGACGAGCGACGCACCGTGCTGTTCCTCGATGAGATGCACCGTTTCTCCAGGAACCAGCAAGATGCCCTGCTCCCCGGCGTGGAGAACGGGCTCGTGGTTCTGATAGGAGCGACCACGGAGAACCCCTTCTTCGAGGTCAACTCGCCTTTGATCAGCCGGGCCACACTCTTTCGCCTCGAACCGCTGAGCCCCGACGACGTGGAGACGATCATCGATCGCGCCGTGGGCGACACCGAGCGCGGGTTGGGCGGCGTGGTTTCCGGCATCGAGCCGGGGGCCCGTCGTCTGCTGGCCGAACGCTGCGGCGGGGATGCCCGACTGGCTCTCAACGTGCTCGAGATGGCGGCCGTGCTGCAGGGCGGGGGAGCCGACCCCATATCGGCCGCCGCCATCGAGGAATCGTTGCAGCGGCGGGTGGTGCGCTACGACAAGGCCGGAGATCAGCACTACGACGTGATCTCCGCGTTCATCAAGAGCGTCCGCGGGTCCGACCCGGATGCGGCCGCCTACTGGCTCCAGGTGATGCTCGAAGCGGGGGAGGACCCGGAGTTCATCGCCAGGCGGCTCATCGTGCTCGCCTCCGAGGACATTGGGCTGGCCGACTCAAAGGCGCTGTCGGTTGCCGTGGGGGCCGCCCATGCGCTGCAATACGTCGGTCTTCCCGAGGCGGCCCACGCGCTGCACCACGCCGCTCTCTACCTGGCGGCGGCGCCGAAGTCGAACTCGGTGGCGCGGACTATGGCCGAAGCCAAGAAGGCCGTCGAGGAAATACCCGGGGCACAGGTGCCTCCCCATCTCCGCTCCTCCGACGCGGCGGGCTCGGGAGCCTGCTACCGCTATCCCCACGACTACCCGGGCGCCATCGTGCCCCAGCAGTACCTGCCCGATGCGGCCGAGGGCCGAATCCTCTACCGGCCCGGCCGCGCCGGGGAGGAGGCCGAGCTGGCCGAGCGCCTCTCCGAGGTCGATCGAGGTGTCGGGCGTCGCCAACGCGAGTGAGTACGCTTGCGCCCATGCTCGTGCGTGTTCGATGGTTCCTGCTCGGCGTCATCGTTGCTGTCTGTGGGGGCGCGCTCATGGTGGGGCGGCTGGTGCGTCTGCGGCGGCGCTTGACCCCGGCCAACCTGGCTCGCGCCTCGGCGGATGCCACAGCCCGGTGGCTTGAGCGGGCCGCTGAGGCGCTCGCCGACGCAGGGCGGGAGGTGACGCCTTGAGCGTTCCCCGCTCCGGCGATGAGATACGCGCCGCCTTCCTCGAATTCTTCCGGGAGCGCCAGCACACTGTGGTGCCCGGCTCCTCGCTGATCCCGGTAGACCCGACCTTGCTGCTCACCAACGCCGGCATGGTGCCCTTCAAGCCGTATTTCCTCGGGGAAGAGAAGCCGCCGTACCGGCGGGCGGCCTCCGTGCAGAAGTGTGTGCGCACGGTCGATATCGAGATAGTGGGGACGACGGCGCGGCACCTGAGCTTCTTCGAGATGCTGGGCAACTTCTCGTTCGCCGACTACTTCAAGGAGAAGGCCATTCCCTGGGCCTACGAGTTCATCGTCGAGGCGCTCTCTGTCGATCCCGAGTTTCTCTGGTACACGGTGCACGAAGACGACGACGAGGCGGCCGAGATCTGGTTGGATGGCGTCGGCGTGCCCGCATCTCGGCTGCAGCGGCGCCAGCGGGACAACTTCTGGCAGATGGGGGTGGCCGGGCCGGCCGGGCCGTGTTCGGAGATCTTCTTCGATCGGGGGCCGGAGTACGGCCCGGACGGCGGCCCCGTCGTCGACGAGGAGCGCTTCGTCGAGGTGTGGAATCTCGTCTTCATGCAGTACGTGCAGGACGAGCCCTATCACGTCGTCGGCGATCTGCCGGCGCGCAACATCGACACCGGGTCGGGTCTGGAGCGGGTCGCCGTGATGCTCCAGGGAGCCGAGAACGCTTTCCTCACCGATCTGGTCAGGCCGGTCCTGGCCGCCGCCGAGGTCGTGACCGGGACGAGCTACGGGAGCGACGAGCGCAGCGACGTGGCGCTGCGCATCCTGGCCGATCACGGCAGGGCCCTTACCTTCCTCATAGGAGACGGCGTCGTACCCTCCAATGAGGGCCGCGGATACGTGCTGCGCCGGCTCATCAGGCGCGCCGTGCGGCATGCCTGGAGCCTCGGCGCCGAGGACCCGGTCACCCCGGCGCTGGTGGGGGCGACGGTGGAGGCGATGGCCGAGCCGTACCCGGGGCTGGTGGAGAGCCGCGACGGCATCATCGAGATGGCCGAGCGTGAAGAGCGGCGTTTCCGCAGGACGCTCGAAGGTGGCTTTGGTCTTCTCAGTGAGGAGCTGGAGGCTCTTCCCGCAGGAGGGGTGCTGCCCGGCTCGATGGCGTTCAAGCTCCACGACACATACGGTTTCCCGGTGGAGCTGACCGAGGAGCTGGCGGGGGAACGCGGCATCGGGGTGGACCGGGAAGGGTTCGACGCCGAGATGGAGCAGCAGCGCAGGCGGGCCCGGGCGGCATGGAAGGGCGATCCCGACGAGCAGACGGCGCAGGTGTACCGGAAGATCTACGAGCGCTCCGGCCCCACCGAGTTCGTTGGGTACGAGCACATCGTCTCGACCGGCCGGGTGCTGAGCATTGTGCGCGGCGGCGACAGCGTCGAGGCCGCCGAGGAGGGGGAAGAGGTGGAGGTCTACTGCGATCGCACCCCCTTCTACGCAGAATCGGGAGGCCAGGTGGGGGATCGCGGCAGCATCGTCACCGAGACCGGCCGGGGCCGGGTCGACGACACCCAGCCGGCCGTGCCCGGGCTGCATGGCCACAGGGTCAAGGTGGTCTCCGGAGTCATCAGAGTGGGCCAGGACGCCACGCTCGAGGTGGAGGCGGATCGGCGTGAGCGAATCCGCAAGTCGCACACCGGCACCCACATCCTCCACTGGGCGCTGCGCAACGTCCTCGGTTCCCACGTGCAGCAGGCGGGGTCGTTGGTGGAAGCGGGACGCCTGCGCTTCGACTTCAGCCACTACGCCGTTCTCAGCGGCGAGGAGTTGCATGCGGTGGAGCAGGCGGCCAGCGAACGGGTCATCGAGAATGCCGCGGTGCGGTCGTTCGAAGTGGCTCGGGAGGAGGCGGAGGAGATGGGCGCCTTGGCATTCTTCGGCGACAAGTACGGGGAGCGTGTCAGGGTCGTGCAGGCCGGTTCGTACTCGAGGGAGCTCTGCGGCGGGACACACGTGCCTTCCACCGGCCAGATCGGGCCGATTGCCGTCGTGGGCGAGTCTTCGATCGGGGCGAACCAGCGCCGGATCGAGGCGTACACGGGGGCTGCCGCCTACCGGTACATGAGCGACCTTCGCGCCCAGCTGATGAGCGCAGCCGAGCACCTGAGGGTCGGGCCCGGCTCGGTGGCGGATGCCGCCAAGAAGCTGGTGGAGCGAGTCAAGGAGCAGGAGGCCCGCATCGAGCGGTTCGAGGCGCAGGGCCGGTCGCAGGCGGCGGGGACGCTCGCCGAGGGCGCGGAGAGCGTCGGCAAGGCGCGGCTCGTGGTCAGCGACTTTCCCGGGGTGAGTCCGGACGAGCTGAGGGTGCTGGCGCTGCAGGTTCGTGATCTGATCGGCTCCGGGGTGGTCGTGCTCGGCTCCGAGCGTGACGGCAAGGCGTCGATCGTGGTCGCGGTCAGCAAGGACTTGGTCTCCGCCGACGTCTCGGCCGCCGACATCGCCATGCCGGCGGCCCGTCTCGTGGGAGGCGGTGCCAGCCGGGACGCCGAGTTGGCTCAGGCCGGTGGCCCCACGGGCGAGCGGCTTCAGGAAGCGCTGGAGGAGGCGAGAGACCAGAGCCGCCTCGCGCTGGGAGGGTGAAGATGGACAGGATTCTTGGGCTCGACCCCGGCACTCGGCGTATAGGTGTGGCGGTCAGCGACGTCCTTCAGATCACGGCGCAGCCGCGGCCGGCACTCGACGCCTCGGCGCCGGATGTGGTGGAGCGCATCGGCGCGCTGGCCGCCGAAGTGGAGGCGGAGCGTATCGTGGTGGGCCTTCCCATCGGCCTCGACGGCACGGAGGGCGCCGCAGCGGCGACGGCGCGGGAGTTCGCGGGCCGGGTTGCCGAGGAGACCGGGTTGCCTGTGGATCTTCAAGACGAGCGCTTCAGCACGGCGACGGCCGAGCGACTGCTGGTGGAAGCGGGACTGCGCCGCCAGCGCAGGCGCCGCGTTCGTGACGGCGTGGCCGCGGCGATAATCCTGCAGGCCTACTTGGATGGAAGGCGATGAGCGACCGGCACGAACCGCGCCGGAGATACGGCCCCGAGGATGGCGAGGATCATTGGGTGCGCACCTCGCTGAGAGTGCTCGGCGCGGTGGGCCTCGTGGCCGTGCTGTTCGGAGGCGCCTACCTAGGCGTGAAGCTGCTAGCCGAAAGGGTGAACGATGCTCTGGGCGGCAGCACCGGCACCACGGTGGAGCCGGGGCTGGCCGTCGAGTTCGTGGTCGAGCCGGGGATGCCGGCCACCAACATCGCCGAGTCGCTCGAAGAGCTGGGGGTCATCGAGTCTGCCGGTGATTTCCAGCGGGCCGTCGCCAACAGGAACGCCTCCGATCGGTTGCAGGCCGGCAGATACACCCTTCGGACCGGCATGGAGGACAACGACGTCATCGACTTGCTGCTGGCCGGCCCCGCCGAGGAGGAGTACCTGATCACGGTCATCGAAGGGCTGAGGGTCTCTGAGACGCTGAGCTCGATAGCCGACCAGACCGATTTCACCTTTGATGAGCTGAGCGCTGCGTTGCTCGACGGCTCGGTGACCTCCGACCTGTTGCAGGGCGAGCCCGAGAGCCTGAGCGACTGGGAAGGGCTGCTCTTCCCCGACACCTACGAGATCAGCCGCAACTTCACCGCCGACGACGTGCTCAACCTGCTCGCCCAGACCATGGAGACCAGGGTGGCCTCGGTGAGCTGGGGCTACCTGGCCGATCTGGGCCTGACCCCGTACGACGGGATCATCATCGCCTCGATGATCGAGGAGGAGGCCAAGCTCGACGAGGACCGGGCCAAGATCGCCAGCGTCATCTACAACAGGCTCGAGCTCGACATGCTGCTCCAGATAGACGCCACCGTGATCTACGCCCTCGGAGGGCCTCCCGAGGGAGGGCTCACCACCGAGGATCTGAGCGTCGACTCTCCGTACAACACGTACCTGTACAAAGGGTTGCCGCCGACACCGATCTCCGGGGTCCGGCTGGCGTCGCTCGAGGCGGCGGCTTCCCCCGCGGAGACCGACTACCTCTACTACGTGCTCATCGATGAGGACGGGCGGCACGCTTTCACCGACAACTGGGACGAGTTCCTCGTCTTGATGCAACAGGCGAGGGACGCCGGGCTGATCCCGTGAGGCTCGTGCTCCTGGGTGATCCGGTGGGGCATTCCAGATCGCCCGCCATGCACAACGCGGCGCTGGCCGCCGCCGGCATAGAGGGCCGCTACACGGCTCGTCGCGTCGATGAGCGGGGCGTGTACCTGGCCTGCTCCGAGATCCGCTCGGGCAGCCTCCACGGCGCCAACGTCACCATGCCGCACAAGCGTGTGGCCGCCGCCGCGGCCGACCGGTTGTGTCCCGCGGCGGAGCGCAGCAGGGCGGTGAACACTCTCCTTCTCGAGGAGGGGGAGCTGGTAGGCGACAACACCGATGTCGGTGGCGTGCTGCGCGCATGGGACCGGGCCGGTCTGCCCCATGATGCGCCGGTGCTGGTGTTGGGCGGCGGGGGCGCCGCCGCCGCCGTCTTTGTTGCGCTCGAAGGCGCCGATCTGAGTGTGACCACCCTCCCGGCGGGTGACGGCAGCGCGCTTTCGGAGTCCCTGGGGGTGGAAGCTCGCGAAGTGCCGTGGGGGCAGGTCGTCGACGGTGCCGTCGTGGTGAATGCCACGCCCCTGGGCATGTCGGGTGAGAGCCTTCCGGCCGGAATCGTCGAAGCAGCCGCCGGCCTCCTCGACTTCCCCTATGGTCCCGAGACGACCGGCGCGGTGCTCACGGCCCGGGCCTCCGGGATCCCGGCCGCCGACGGCATCGACCTCCTGGTGGCGCAGGCTTCGCTTTCGTTCACCCTGTGGACGGGGCTCGAGGCACCTCTGGAGGCGATGGAGTCCGCGGCTCGGGCGTAACTGCTCAAGCGCCCTCCCTGGTGTGCCGAATTCCTCACGGAAGCCAGCGAAATCGCGCCCAAGGGAGACCCAGTGGCCGGTGAAGGCGAGCACATCGGTGTGATGCTGCTCGAGGAGGGTCTGCTGACCCGAAGCGACCTCGAGCGCGCGGCCGGTATACAAGCTGAATCGGGTGAGCCGCTCACGAGGATCCTCGTCGAGGAGCGCATCGTCGCCGAGGCCGACCTCGTGAAGACGCTGGCTCGCCATATCGGCATCGAGTACGTCGACCTCGCCGAGTTCGCCATCGACCCGGCTGCGGCGGCACTGGTGCCGGAGTCCCTGGCGCGCCGGTATTCGGTCATGCCGATCGGATTCGAAGGCGAGAGGCTGGTCGTGGCCATGGCCGATCCGGGCAACGTTCTCGTCATGGATGACCTGCGCGCCGTCACCGGGCTGCACGTGGTACCCCGCATCTCCACCCGCAGCGGCATCGAGGAAGCGATCCGCCGGTCGGGGCGCTTCGACGATTCCGTCGACGACCTGGCCGACCTTGTGGCCGACGGCGGCGACGCCGTCGAAGAGGACCTCTCCGCCATCGAGGCCGCCGTCGAAGAGGCGCCGGTGGTCAAGCTGGTGAACACGCTTATCAGCCGGGCCGTGAACGAGAGGGCTTCCGACCTCCACATCGAGCCCGGGGAACGAGACCTGCGGGTCCGATTCCGAATCGACGGCGTGCTCCACGAAGTGATGTCGACGCCACGTTCGGTGTCGGGCGCCGTGGTCAGCCGGCTCAAGATCATGGCCGACCTCGACATCGCCGAGCGCCGGGTGCCTCAGGACGGCCGGGTGAGCCTACGCGTCGCCGGACGCCAGATCGACCTGCGCGTGGCCACACTGCCCACCATCTACGGGGAGAAGGTCGTCATCCGCGTGCTCGACAAGGACGACGCCATCCTCGGATTGAAGGATCTGGGATTCCTCCAGTACAACCTCGATCGTTTTGCCCAGTCCTACTCGAAGCCCTACGGCGCCATTCTGGTCACCGGGCCCACCGGCTCCGGCAAGACGACGACGCTGTACTCCACGCTCAACATCGTCAACAAGCCGGATCGGCACATCATCACCGTCGAGGACCCGGTCGAATACCGGCTTCCCGGCGTCATCCAGGTTCAGGTGAACCGCAAGGCCGGGCTCCTTTTTGCCACTGCGCTCAAGTCGATCCTGCGCTCCGATCCCGACGTCGTGCTCGTCGGCGAGATCCGCGACGTCGAGACGGCGAAGACGGCGGTGGAGGCGGCGCTCACCGGACACCTGGTGCTCACGACGCTCCATACCAACGATGCCTCGTCGAGTATCGGCCGGCTCGTGGACATGGGCGTGGAGGCCTACTTGGTTGCGTCTTCTCTCGACTCGATCATCGCCCAGCGCCTGGCCCGAAGGCTCTGCGACCACTGCCGTCAGGAGCACGAGGCGACTCCCGAGATGCTGGCCCAGATGGGCCATGACCCGGATGCCGGGGCTTTCCCGGTGTATGAGGCCGTCGGCTGCAAGGCCTGTGCCGGCACCGGCTACCGCGGTCGCCTCGCCGTCAACGAGGTGCTGCTCGTGTCCGAGGAGATCCAGCGTATGGCCGTCGAGCGCCGACCCTCGGACGAGATCAAGAAGATTGCCGTCGAGCAGGGCATGTTGACTCTGCGCCAGGACGGCATGGAGAAGGTGCGCCTTGGCTATACGACGCTCGAGGAAGTGCTGAGGGTGGTGGTCTAGTGGCTGAATCCAAGGTGATCCGTCAGCTGGGCCAGATGCTGGTCGACCGGGAGATCGTCAGTGCGGGAGATCTCGGGGACGCTCTGGCTGCCGCGGACAGAATGGGCGGGCATCCGGTGCGGTTTCTCATCGAGGAGTATCGCGTCGATCCGGAGGTGATACTCGAACTGGTGGCCGAGTGCCTAGGCATCGCGTACTTCGACCCTGAAAAGGGTCCGGCGCCGGAGCCTGAGGCCATTGGCCGGATTCAGCGCTCTGCCGCGTTGAAACACACCGCACTTCCTCTTCGCTTCGACAAGCCGGACCGGCTGCACGTGGCGATGTCCGATCCTCTCAATGAGAAGAAGGTGGCACAGCTCGAAAGGCTGTCCGGGTGCCAGGTCGTGCCGGTGATCGGCCGTCGGGGGACCCTGGAGGAGTTGCTTCCCGGCTTCTATGCCGCAGCGGCCGGGGCGCCCCCCGGCGGCGCCGTAGAGGGCGGACAGCACATCCAGGCCGGATATCACATCAACGAGCTCCTCGAGATCCTGCTCGACATCGGTGGCTCAGACCTGCATCTCACCGCCGGCTCGCCCCCACAGGTGCGTCTCCACGGTCAGCTGCAGGTCCTGGAGGGCTACGACCGGCTGACGCCGGAGCAGCTGCGGACCATGGTCTTCAGCATCCTCACCGGTCGGCAGCGGGAGAAGTTCGAGAACAACCTCGAGCTGGACTGCTCGCACCCGGTGCCGGGCAAGGGACGCTTCCGGGTGAACGTGTTCCTCCAGCGCGGCTCGGTGGGAGCGGTGCTCCGAGGCATTCCCGAGGAGATCCAATCCCTCGAGGACCTTGGCATTCCGCCTGTGGTCGCGGAGTTCAGCCGGTCGGCACGAGGTCTAGTGCTCGTCACCGGCGCCACCGGCCAGGGCAAATCGACGACGTTGGCATCGATCGTCGACCTCATCAACCGCTCCCGGGCCGTTCACATCATGACGGTTGAGGATCCCATCGAGTTTATGCACCGCCACAAGCGGTCATTGATCAATCAGCGTGAAGTAGGGTCGGACACCCCGTCGTTCGCCTCGGCCCTGAAGCACGCCTTGCGCCAGGATCCCGACGTCATCCTGGTGGGCGAGCTGCGCGACCTCGAGACCATCGAGACCGCACTCACCGCCGCCGAGACCGGCCACCTCGTCTTTGCCACCCTCCATACTCAGGACGCCCCCGGCTCGGTGGAGCGCATGATCGATGTGTTCCCCCCATACCAGCAGCAACAAGTGCGGGTACAGCTGGCCAGCAGTCTGCAGGGTGTGGTCTCGCAGCTCCTGCTCCCGAGGATCGATGGGGGCGGCCGGGTTGCGGCCGTGGAGGTCCTGGTGGCCACGCCGGCGATACGTAACCTGATTCGTGAGGGCAAGGTCCACCAGATCCGCAGTTCCATGCAGGCCGGAGGGCAGCACGGCATGCAGACCATGGAGCAGTCGCTGGCCCACCTGGTCCAGGCCGGGCGAATCTCGATGGCAGTGGCCACCGAGGCGGCGGGCTACGTCGATGAGCTGATGAAGCTGCTGGGAGGCTCCAGGAAATGAGCGCGGTGGCCACGTTCGACTACAGGGCGCGCGATCGTTCCGGGACCATTCAATCGGGGACCATGGACGGGTCCTCGGCGGCGGCCGTCGCCAAGACCCTGCGGGACAAGGGCTTCGTTCCGTTGGAGGTGTCGACGAGGCGGACCTCGGCGCTCGACAAGGAGTTGAAGATCCCCGGCTTCGGCAAGCGCATCAAGTCCAAGGACGTTGCGCTGTTCAGCCGGCAGCTGGCCACCATGGTGAACTCCGGTCTTACCCTTGTACGGTCCCTGAGCGTTCTCGAGGAGCAGGCGGAGAACCCGGTACTCGCCGACGTGGTAGCCCAGGTACGAACCAAAGTGGAGCAGGGGTCGAGCCTGTCGGCGGCCCTGGCCGAGCATCCCAAAGCGTTCAACCATCTCTACGTCGCGATGATCCAGGCGGGCGAGGTGGGTGGCGCCCTGGACGAGACGTTGGTGCGGCTCGCCGACACGCTGGAGAGTGGGGTGCGGCTTCGCTCGAAGGTGAAATCGGCCATGGCCTACCCGGTCGTGGTGCTCTGCCTGATATTGCTCATCGTGAGCGCGATGCTTCTGTTCATCGTGCCCATCTTCCAGCGCATGTACGAGGACCTGGGTGGCAGCCTGCCCATGCCGACCCAGACGCTGATCAACATTTCGCACATGCTCACCAGCCTGTGGTGGCTCTTCGCCATCCTCCTCATCGGGTCGGTCGTCGGGTTCCGGCGCTGGATAGCCACGGAAGGGGGCCGCCGCACCTGGGACGCCATCAAGCTGCGGATGCCCATCTTCGGCGAACTCGTACGCAAGATCGCCATCAGCCGTTTTGCCCGCACTTTCTCGGTGCTCACCCGCACTGGCGTTCCCGTGCTACAGGCTCTCGACATCGTCGCCATGACGGCGGGCAACACCATGGTGGCCGATGCGCTGGGGGACGTGGGCGCCTCGGTGAAGCGAGGTGAGCCGCTGGCAGCGCCGCTCGAGCGC
>CAZWKX010000013.1:0-50939 GCA_964633975.1 uncultured Acidimicrobiia bacterium | reverse complement strand
GTGCGCCTGCGGGTCGGGCTGTCGGCGCTCACCATGGCCGAGTACTTCCGCGACGAGATGGGCCAGGACGTGCTGCTCTTCATCGACAACATCTTCCGCTTCATTCAGGCCGGCTCAGAGGTGTCGACGCTGCTAGGTCGTATGCCATCGGCGGTGGGCTACCAGCCGACGCTCGCCGACGAGATGGGCGCGCTGCAGGAGCGCATCACCTCGGTTCACGGCCGCTCGATCACCTCGCTCCAGGCCATATTCGTGCCGGCCGACGACATCACCGACCCGGCGCCGCAAGCGGTGTTTGCCCACCTGGACGCCACCACTGTGCTCTCCCGGCGGATCTCGGAGCTGGGCATCTATCCGGCGGTGGACCCGCTCGACTCGACCTCTCGCATCCTCGATCCGCGCATAGTGGGCGAGAAGCACTACTCGGTGGCGCGCCGCGTGCAGCAGATCCTGCAGCGCTACAAGGACCTGCAGGACATCATCGCCATTCTCGGAATCGACGAGTTGAACGAGAGGGACAAGCTCATCGTGGGCCGGGCCCGCCGCATCCAGCGGTTTCTTTCCCAGCCGTTCTACGTGGCCGAGCAGTTCACCGGCATTCCCGGCGTCTCGGTCCCGCTCGAGGAGACGATCCGTTCTTTCGAGATGATCGTGGGGGGCGAGGTGGACCATCTTCCCGAGCAGGCTTTCTACATGGTGGGCGGAATCGACGATGCCTTCGCCCGGGCCAAGGCGCTGGAGGGAGCCTGATGGCGGGGGGTTTTCGGCTCGAGGTGGTGTCACCCGAGGCGATGGTGTGGGCGGGTCAGGCGGAGATGCTGGTCACCCGTACCACCGAGGGCGAGATCGGGGTGCTGGCCGGACACGAGCCGCTCATGGCGGCACTCGCCTCGGGCACGACGGTCGTCACCCCCATCACCGGTGACCAGATCCGGCTCTCCGTGCACGGAGGGTTCCTTCAGGTTTCCCCCACCCTGGTGACGCTGCTGACCGACCGGGCTGTGCTGATAGAGGAGGATGCCGGGAGTGCGACGCAGGGCACTGCCGGCGTGCCGTAGGGGCCTGGCTACGCTTGATGCTCCATGCCCGGGCTTCTCGCTTTCCACGCCCATCCCGACGATGAGTCCCTTTCGATGGGAGGCACTCTGGCCCGCTACTGCGATGCCGGGGAGCAGGTGGTGGTCGTCGTCGCCACCCGGGGAGAGGCAGGGGAGGTGCACAACCACGAGGACGCCGACGGCATCGGCCGCCGCCTCGGAGAGGTCCGTGAGCAGGAACTAAGGGATGCAGGCCGGATTCTCGGGCTGTCGGCCGTGGAGTTCTTGGGCTATCGCGATTCAGGCATGATGGGCACCGAGGACAACGAGCATCCGGGTGCTTTCTGGAGGGCCGATTTTATGGAGGCGGTCGGGCGCCTGGTTGGCATCATCAGACGCCACCGGCCCGAGGTGGTGACCGCCTACGATCCCTACGGAGGCTACGGGCACCCCGATCACATCCAGGTGCATCGCGTCGGCACCGCCGCCTTCTTCGGCGCCGCCGATGTGGGCCGGTTCCCCAGTGAAGGAGACGGGGAGCCCTGGCAGCCCTCGAAGCTCTACTGGTCGACTTGGCCGCGGGAGAGGACTCGCAGAACACGCCGTCTCATGGCGCTCACCGGCGACATCTCGCCCGAGGAGGCAGAGCGGGAACCGGGGGCGGGCACCCTCGATGAGCACATAACCACGTGGCTCGACGTGCGACCTTGGTTCGATCGAAAGTGGCAGGCGGTGCTGTCTCACCACACGCAGATCGCAGAGGATTCATGGCCGCGGACCCTGCCGGACGATGTGCGCCGCCAGGGGTTCGGCGAGGAGGCCTTCATCCTGGCCTTTTCTCGGGTAGCTGCCCCGGCCGGCGCCGACGACCTCTTCGCCGGCCTCCGCTGATCACCGCTCCGGGGGATTTCGGCGTCTCGCAAATGAACGCCGCCTGAGGACGGGGCGGCCCCGTTTCCGCCTAGGTGGCGGCGTCGAGAGGAATCGAGCCGAACGTGTGCTCCATCTGCCGGCACAGTCTCGAAGCGCACCTCCCGGCAGCCCTGGTCTTGCCGTTCCACGAGACATGGAGTGCTGCGGTGCCCAGGCCGGTGTCGGTGACCGAGAGAGCCAGCTGGGCCCGCTTGCGGCGGAGCGGGGCACACAGGAACAAGTGGCGGGAGCTGCGGTCGATGATGGAGATGTCGAGGCCGAGTTCCCGGGCAGAGTGGACCGCGACATCGAAGACCTGCCAAGGGGGCAGCGAGAATGTCCGCAACAAGGAGGCAGCCATCAGTCCTACTCCGCAGCGATGAACCCAAGAAACGACTCTAGCGCATTACTACAACGGCCATCACAGGAAGCTGAGAGGCCGCCGATCCCATTCCCCCATGTTGCGGGTCTCCTGTGCTCAGCAGGAAACCTGGACCCGCCGAAAAGGGGCGTGGCGGTGCTATTCGACGACCCAGGTTCCCGTCTGACGAACCAGTTCGTTTAGGTCGCCCGGCCCCTTTGTCTCGCGAGCAGAACGTACCCTGTCTTCGAGGCCGTCACCGAACGTGGGCCGTTGCGCATCGCGGAACACGCCCAAGGGAGTCGGGCCGTAGGGACCGTGCGACAGGCGGCTCAGGGCGAATGCGGCATCCGGGCGTGCCGCGTGCTCGTCGTGCACGTGGATGGCCTCGATGCCGACCTCCGAGACCTCCTCGATCCGGGCGATCCCGTCCTCGATGATCACGCCGCGTTTGTTGTCCCTGCCGAAGGTGACCGGCTTGCCGTGCTCGAGGTCGATTCGATTCTCCAATCGCTCGCTGTGGCCGGTCAGCTGGACGAACGCCCTGTCGTTGAAGACGTTGCAGTTCTGGTAGATCTCGATGAAGGCGGCCCCGTGGTGTGCGTGAGCCCGCCGCAGTATCTCCACGGTGTGCTCCCGATCCATGTCGATGGTCCTGGCCACGAACGAAGCTTCTGCGCCGAGGGCGAGGCTGACCGGGTTGAAGGGGCGCGCCAATGATCCCATCGGGCTCGATTTCGTGCGCTTGCCGGTCTCGCTGGTGGGTGAGTACTGGCCCTTTGTCAGGCCGTAGATCTGGTTGTTGAACAGGAGGATCTTGACGTTGATGTTCCTGCGCAGCACGTGGATGAGGTGGTTCCCGCCGATGGAGAGGCCATCGCCGTCGCCGGTGACTACCCAGACCGAGAGGTCCGGGTTGGCAAGAGCGATGCCCGTCGCGATGGCGGGGGCCCGCCCGTGGATGCCGTGCAGACCGTAGGTCTTCATGTAGTAGGGGAACCGAGACGAGCAGCCGATGCCGGATACGAAGACGATCTTCTCCCGGTCGACGTCGAGGTCGGCGAGGAAACTCTGTACCGAGGCAAGGATGGTGTAGTCCCCGCAGCCGGGGCACCAGCGGACCTCTTGGCCGCTCTGGAAATCGGCTCGAGAGTACCTGGCGGTTTTGGTATCGCTCATTCGAGCATCTCCACGATCTTGTCTGCGATCTCGACGGATCTGAACGGCTGTCCTCTCACCTTGGAGAGCCCGACGGCGTCCACGAGGAACTCGGCTCGGATGAGACGCAGCAGGTGTCCCCGGTTCAGCTCGGGAACGAGGATCCTGGGGTACCGGCCCAGCACGTCGCCAAGGTTGCGCGGGAACGGATTTAGGTGACGCAGGTGCAGCCGTGCCACTTTCCTGCCGGTCTCCCGCACCTCGCGCACCGCGGCGGAGGTGGCCGGGCAGGTGGAGCCCCAACTGAGCACGAGCAGCTTGGCCCCGTCGTCGTCGGGTGCCGCCTGGGGGATGTCGCCGGCGATGGCGGCGATCTTGGCCTCACGCAGGTGGATCATCCTGTCGTGATTGGCCGGGTCGTATGAGACGTTCCCGGTGGCGTCCTCTTTCTCGAGGCCGCCGATGTGATGCTCGAGGCCGGGCGTGCCGGGTATGGCCCAGGGGCGGGCCAGGGTCTCCGGGTGGCGCAGGTAGGGCAGGAACTCGCCGTCGGCGTTGGGCTCGGTGGCGAATGGCACCGAGATGTCGGGGAGGCTCGCCATGTCGGGCAGCTTCCACGGCTCTGCGCTGTTGGCGATGTAGCCGTCGGACAGCAGGATTACAGGCGTCATGTACTTGACGGCGATGCGCACCGCCTCGACTGCTGCATCGAAGGCACCTGCGGGCGAAGGCGCCGCCAGCACCGGCAACGGCGCCTCACCGTGGCGGCCGTACATGGCCATCAGCAGGTCGGCCTGCTCCGTCTTCGTGGGCAGCCCTGTGGACGGGCCGCCTCTCTGAACGTCGATGACCACCAGGGGCAGCTCGGCCGCGACGGCGAGGCTGATCGTCTCCGACTTGAGCGCGAGCCCGGGGCCGCTGGTCCCGGTGACGCCGAGATGACCCGCAAAGGATGCACCCAGTGCGGCGCCGACGGCGGCGATCTCGTCCTCTGCCTGGAAGGTCCTCAGACCGAAGTTCTGGTGGCGTATGAGCTCGTGGAGGAGGTCCGATGCCGGGGTGATGGGATAGGAGGAGTAAAAGAGGGGGAGATTGGCCGCCTTGGCCCCGGCGATGAGACCCCAGGAAAGAGCCTGATTCCCGGTTGCGTTGGTGTACTCGCCGCTGGGGAGCTTGGCCGGTTTCACCCGGAAGGTGTGCCGGAAGAGCTGCGTGGCAATGCCGAAGTTGTAGCCGGCGCGCAACGAGAGGGTGTTGGCCGTCTTGGTCGCCAGATCCTTGGCGAACCTGCTTTCGATCCAGGCCAGGGTGGGCTCCAGAGGGCGGCCGAACATCCAGGCCATCAGGCCGAGGGCGAAGAAGTTCTTCGACCTGAGCACGCTACGACCGGTCACGCCCGTGTCCTTCACCGCCTCCCGGGTTAGCTGCTCCATGGGTACCTTGACCAGCTGGTAGCCGTTGAGTGAACCGTCTTCGAGCGGGTCTTCTTCGTACTCCGCCTTGGCCAGGTTGCGTTCGGTGAAGGCGTCGGTGTTGACGACCAGCACGCCGGCAGGCGCCAGGTCGGGGAGGTTGGCCTTGAGCGCCGCCGGGTTCATGGCGACGAGCACGTCGGGGTTGTCGCCGGGGGTGAGTATGTCACGGTCGGCGATGTGGATCTGGAACGATGAGACTCCCGAGAGGGAGCCCGCTGGCGCCCGAATCTCGGCCGGGAAGCTGGGAAGCGTGGCGACGTCGTTGCCGAAGATGGCCGATGCTTCGGTGAATCTCGTTCCGACGAGCTGGATGCCGTCTCCGGAGTCTCCGGCAAACCGGATTCGAACGTGGTCGATGCTCTCGGTCGTTTCGTATTCCGGGGTGTGCTTGCTCAGAGCGGAGGGAGGGGTCTTCGAGGGCAAGCGTCGATCATCTCCTCGAGGGGTTGTGCAAAAGAGCGGCAGCGGCATCTGCCCGCCGCAACTGTCCTCCGTTTGCTGGCCAGCTCATTGTATGGAGGGTGTGGAGACAACCCTTAGCGTACGCCGACAACCCGGCAGTTCCCAGGACGGCGTTGCCAATTGGGCGCGAGGGCCGGCGGCGCCTGCACCTCAGTAGGTGATGGAGTAGTCGTCGGGGAAGATCGAGATCCAAGGGATGCCGGGCGGAACGGTCGCCGGGTTCCCTTCGTTGTCGAAGAGCAGGAACTCGTCGGTGTATGCGGCGCGCTCCCAGGTTCCCTCGAGCACCCGGCCCCCGTAGAAGATGAGCAGCTCGCCGTCTCCCGTTGTTTGAATCTGTGGCACCGGCGACCCGTGCACCCCCTCCGGGGGCCACGCATAGCTCTCGTGCCCTTTGATCACCACCAGGACGTCGTAGGCCAGCTGGCCCCCGTGGCCGTCCTCCACGATCTCGGTGGCCACGGACTCCAGTGATTCGCCGCTGCGCTCCGCCTCGACCCACCTGGCGACGCCTTCTTCGTCGAGCCACAAGTCGGGATCGCCGTTGGCGTAGCGCTTGTAGACGCCATCCTCATAGACCCACCTGATGGTCTGAATGCCGGACCACCTCAGGGTGATGTCGCTGGCGGTCTCCGTGGGCGGGCTGTCCCATGGAGCGATCTCGTAGAGCCCTCCGTAGAACTCGTCCGGGTAGCCCACTTCGTCGGCGAGCTGGCGCAGGTTGAGCGTTGTGGTGTACCTGGTGAACTCGTGTGGTCCGGGGGCGTCGAGATCCCAGTACTCGGGGTACTGGTGGCCGATGTAGTTGACGCCGCGGCTCAGCGTGAGAGTGCGGATGTACTGCTGACCCCCGGTGAAGAAGATCACCGGGCCGAGGCGAGCCACGATCGTGGAGTCCGTGGGGCGAAGGGAGCGCACCGGACCCAGGTACTCGCTGTCGCTGTGGTGGAAGAGGACCAGGAAGCGGGTGGAATCGCTGTAGCAGAGGTACTCAAGGACGGCGTCGGCGTCCTGGAGGCCCGACTGGGGCCGGGGCGAGGTGGAATCGTTGTCGATCTTGACCGGCACGACGCGGCGGTCCAGCAGCTCCTCGTCGGCCACTGGGAGCCCGTTCAGGGGGGAGGGAGGTCCCGGCGGCAAGGTCGAGGTGGTAGTGGTTGATGAGCCGCTCGACGTGGTCGAGGAAACGCTGGTGGTGGACGGCCCGGCGATCTCGGTGCTTTCGGGCTCCGTGCTCCCGCTGTTCGAAGTGAAGACAACGACGGTAATCGTTGCCACGACCGTCGCGATGATGAGCGGGTACAAGACCCGCTCGGCGGTGGACCAACCCAGCCACAACCGTTTCATGGGCCCAAAGAGTAGCTACGTGGTGGCTTAGGGTTGCCGGGCGGGGACGGTGACATGGGTTCAGGACCTATGAGAAGCTGATAGAGCGGCCGGCGGGGAAGAACGAGATCCAAGGGACTCCCGGCGGAGCGACGATCGTGTTGCCGTCAAGGTCGAAGAAGCTGAAGGCGTCGGCAATGCTGGCTCGTTGCCAGGTGCCACGCTGCAGCCGGCCTTCGCTGAGGATGTACACGCTGCCGGATCCGGTGGTCTCGATGGAGGGCAGGGCTTGTGTGGTCACGCCGGGCGGTGGGTAGGCGGTGTAATGACGGCCCTCGATGATGATCAGCACGTCGAAAGCGAGCTGGCCCCGGTTGCCGTCCACGTCGATCCACTCGTGCTCGCGGTCCCCCTCATAGCGCTTGTAGACCCCATCCTTGTATACCCAGGTGACTGTGTTGTATGAGGCCCAGCTCAGAGTGACGGCTTCTGCGGCCTCCTCTGGCGGCGTTTCCCACTCCTCAATCTCGTAGAGGGCGTCGGTGAGCCCGTCGTCGAACCCGTAGCCGTCTGCGTTCTCGCGCAGGATGACGGTGTTTGCGTAGAGGTTGTGCGGCGCAGACCGGTGCGAGACGCGAAACAGGCCGCTGATGCCCTCTCCCATCAAGCTGACTCCGTTTGCCACGGTCAGGTGCTGCACCCAGGGTGCGCCACCCGATATCACGAGTGTGGCATCGAGGCGGGCCAGGATGGTGGAGTCGGTAGGCCGGATCGACCGCACCGGACCCAAGTACTCGCTGTCACTTTGGTGGAAGAGGGCGACGAAACGACTGATGCCGCCTTCGGCC
The DNA here is from genome assembly GCA_964633975.1 of uncultured Acidimicrobiia bacterium. Classification (GTDB taxonomy): domain Bacteria; phylum Actinomycetota; class Acidimicrobiia; order Spongiisociales; family UBA11373; genus CAZWKX01. Next base: position 43,360 of record CAZWKX010000013.1, on the reverse strand, counting down.
AGATACTCGAGAACGGCGTCGGCTTCCTGGAGCCCCGACTGTGGTCGCGCCTCGGGGTGGTTGTCGATCTTGACCGCGATGACCCGCCGATCGAGCAGGTCCGGGTCGTACACGGGGAGGCCGTTGATCGGTGACGCGGTGCCCTCGTCCATGGACGTGGTCGTGGACGACGTCGCGCTGGTTGAAGTCGCGGTGCTCATCGGCTCATCGAAGGATTCCGCCGCCAGCGTCTTGCCCGCGCCGTCTCCCTCGCAGGCGGCGATGGAGAGCACGACGAGGAGAGCGGCGGGGAGGCGCTTCATGGCGGGGGAAGGGTAGCCGTGCTCTGGACTACACGGGCTCGGCGGGTTCGAGCGTGAGAGTGGACCAGGTGGCCCTCCGCACCGCCTGTTTCGACCATGGGATGGGCAGGGCGTCTCCCAGCCGCCAGAGCCCGAGCTGATCCGAGTAGTGAGGGGAGAACGGGTTGCCGGATTGGCCTCCCGGAAGCACAAATCGGCTGAGTTCCCACTCCCCGACGTCTACGACCATACGTAGCGAAGCCACGGCGAACTCGGGGTTTGCAGTAGGCCGGCGGGGATCGACGGGTGCCGGGTTCAGTGTGTTGGCATCGCCGCCGTAGGGTATGGGGCCGAGATTGAAGACCTTGTCCAGGGGCCGGCGCAGGCCGAGCGGGTGGGTGAAGGTGAGGGGGCGGATCTCTCCCCAGGCCCAGCCGGCCGGCTCGGGTCCGTAATCGCGGGTGAGGCGTTCCACGGCGCGCTGTATGGCCCCGCGCACGGCGGCTTCCCACCCGTCCGGGAACCAGCCTTTTGGCCTCTTTTTGAGCAGCCGGACCAGATGGGAGACCCGGCGTACGAGGAAGGAATTCAACGGCACCAGTGGGGTGAAACCCTTACCCAGCGGCCACTCGGCGCTGTGTGGCGCCTTCGCTTCGGCCACGGCGCAGGTGATCTCGGCGATGAAGAACTCGAAGAGGGCTGCCGCCGGCGAGTCCGCCGCGATCTCGCCATTCCAATCCGACAGGAGGCCGGCGGCGATTTCGGCGTCGTCCCTCAAGGCAGAGAGCACGAAGGGGCGGATCTCCCTCCACGGGATCGAATACCGGTCCATCTGAAGGCGGAGCGTGGAGGGCAGGTCCCAGTCGTGCCGCGAAGCGAGCACCTCGCAGATGCGGGCGGCGCGGTACCCGTCCAGGAAATCACATCCGAGATTGGCTCCGGTGGCCGAGGGAAGGTTGTTGGCGCTGGCCACATAGCCCACATCGGGGTCGACTACGTTGGGCAACTCGTCGAATGGAAGTAGATCCTCTTCCCAGCCGCTCTGGGGATCGGCGGCGGGCAAGGGGACGGCGCCGCCGCCCCGCCGCCGGACCGGCACGTTGGCGACCAGCTGGATGCCGATCGTGCCGCCGGTATCGGCAAAGGCGACGTTGAGAGGGAGAGCCGACCAGTCGGCGAAGACGGCGCGCAGATCCGAGAACGAGCGGATGCGTCCCAGCTCGAACATGTTGCCCAGGGAACGCGGCTGCAGCCAGGTGGCGGCCATCGATAGTGCATCGAGACCACCGTCCAGAGCCGGTCCGACGATGGGGCCGCGGTCGGTGACGAGCACCTCCATTTTCTCGGGGGCCCCTGCCTTGACCGGGATGGTTTCGTGCCGGACCTCACAGGGCACGAAACCATCCCCGCGTCGCACGCTGCAGCCGTCAGGCCCCATCTCCTCTAGGTACAGATCGGTGGTGTCGGTCAGAGCGGCGGTGATTCCCCAGGCGGCGTGGCCGTTGTGACCGGCGGCGACCGCGGGGGTGCCGGCCAGCGAGGCGCCGGCCAGCGACCACTCCGGGGTGTCCAGGTGCACGAGGTACCAATGGGGCGGCAGCAGAGGGGCCAGGTGGGGGTCGTTGGCGAGTATGGGACGCCCCGTGGCGGTCCGGGATGGGGCGAGAGCCCAGTTGTTGGACGCTCCGGTGACGCCGATGGCGGCGGCCAGTATTGCGAGGTCGTCCGCCAGACGGGAGGCCGTGGCACCGGCCGCCTCCCCGGGCCGGTCACACACCGGCAGCCACTCGGGGTACGAGGGATCGAGAGCCTCGACCGCCTCCGGCCCGTCGGCGATTAGCACCTGGAGGCGGGCCAGCTCGACGTCCCAGTTGGCGGCGAGCAGGAATGCCTGCAGGCAGAGCAGGCTGAGAGTGTCGGCCGCTTCGTAGCGGCTGGGGCGCGAGCGCAGCAGCACGAAGGGGTGGGGGCGCCGGGTGAGACCAATGGTCGCACCTGCGCTGACGCCGGCGGCATAGGCTTCGGCCAGGGGCCGGTGGCGCTGGTCGAGGGTGGCGACGAGCTGCTTGCCCAGCTGGTTGAAACCGATGCGGCGGCAGAGCCTGTCGATCGGGAGTCCGTCGGCTCCGATGAGCTCTGAGAGCGTCCCGCGTACCAGCCGCAGCCGAGTCTCGATCTGGAAGGGCCGGTCCTGGCCTTGGCAGAAGCCCAAGGCATACCAGGCGTCGGCGTCGGTGGCTGCTTCGATATGCGGTACGCCGAACCGATCGCGATTGATGACGACACGCTTGGACACGCCGTCCACCTCGAGGCGGCCGGAGGTGACGGGAAGCCGTTTCCCCAGAAGGCGAAGCGCGAGTCGGGCCGGGTTCATGGGAGCCGATGCTATCGGGTTCAGGCCACGGCCAGGAGTAGGGTGAGCGCCGGGCCCCGCACACTGGAGGGAGACGGATGCGAGACGTGGTGACTGCCATCCTGGGAGGCGGTCAGGGGACGCGGCTTTGGCCGTTGACCCGGGATCGCGCCAAGCCAGCCGTCCCCGTGGCGGGGAAGTTCCGGCTCATCGACGTCCCGATCAGCAACAGCCTTCATGGCGGGGTCGATCGCATCTTCGTGCTCACCCAGTTCAACAGCGCCAGCCTGCACCGGCACATCGCCCAGACCTACCGCTTCGACATGTTCTCGGACGGTTTTGTGCACATCCTCGCCGCCGAGCAGAGCCTGGAGAACCGCGACTGGTACCAGGGCACGGCCGATGCCGTGCGCCAGAACATGCACCGGCTCGTCGACATCGCGCCGGCGGAGATCATCATTCTGTCCGGTGATCAGCTCTACCTCATGGACCTGGCCGGTTGCTTGAAGCAGCATCGGGAGCGGAACGCCGACATCAGCATCGCGGTCAAGCCGGTGAGCGCAGCAGAGGCGGGGGGCCTGGGCATCATGCGCCTCGATCGGGACGGCCGGCTGGTCGAGTTCGTCGAGAAGCCTCAGGATGACGAGGCCAAGTCCCGTCTCGCCCTGGACGACGGCACCGTCGATGCTACGGGGATCAATGCGGATGCCGGTTCTCTGCTCGCCAGCATGGGCATATACGTTTTCAGGACCGAGGTCCTGGTGCGCCTCCTGGACGAGTACGAGGGGGATGATTTCGGCAGGGACCTCATCCCGCAGGCGGTCACCGATTTCTCCGTATACGGATACGGCCACCGCGGGTATTGGAGGGACATTGGGACCATCAAGTCGTTCCACGAAGCGAGCCTCGAGCTCACCCGCCGGATTCCTGCGCTCAACCTCTACGACCCCGATTTCCCTATCTACACGAGGCCCCGTTTCCTCCCTGGCAGCAAGGTGACCGACTGCCAGGTCCACGAGTCGATCCTCTCCGACGGTACCTTGGCCGAGGGCTCGCGCCTCTCCAGCTCGATCATCGGGATCCGGGGTGTGGTGCGTTCGGGATCCGAGATCGAGCGCACCGTGATCATGGGCGCCGACAAGTTCGAGGACGCTCCGTCGCCGGGCCTTCCGGGGCAGGGCATCGGCCACGATTGCTGCATCCGCAACGCCATCGTCGACAAGAACGCCCGTGTCGGGGACGGCTGCCGCCTTGTCAACAAGGACGGAGTCTGGGATGCCGATGGCGCCGGCTGGTTCATCCGGGACGGCGTCATCGTCGTGGCCCGCGGTGAGACGATTCCCGCCGGGACCGAGGTCTGATGCGTATCGCCTTTGTCACCGCCGAGCTTGCCCCCCATGCCCATGTCGGCGGCCTGGGTGACGTCTCCCGCTGGCTGCCGCGCGCCCTCGCCGCCGATGGCGACGAGGTGTGCGTCTTTGTGCCCTTCTACGACGTGCTGGATACCGGCGGCCTGCCAGTGCGCCAAGTGATCTCGGGGGTCGACATCGGGGAGCTCGGGTCGGTGGCGGTGCACACGCTCGGCGAGGCGGGACCCGGCCTGCCTTGGGTCTACCTCATCGATGCACCGGACCGTTTTCACCGGGGGACGGTGTATGCCGAAGGCGATGAGGAGCATCTCGTATTCGGCGTGCTGACTGCATCGGTGCCTGCGGTGTGCGATGCGCTCGGGTGGGTGCCCGACGTGATCCACGCCAACGACTGGCACACGGCGCTCATCGTTCCCCATCTGCGGGCGGCGGGGGATTACTGGGCGGAAAAGCCGACCGTGCTCACCATCCACAGCCTGGCGTTCCAGGGCATCTTTCCTGCGGTCGATCTGCGACAGCTCGGTCTGGCCGAGCAGGCCGACATCTTCCCGGCGGACGACCTCATCGCCGGGCGGGTGAATTCGCTGAAGACCGGCATCGTTACGGCCACGATCATCACGACGGTGAGCCCCGGATACGCCAGGGAGATCCTCACCCCGCTCTGGGGCATGGGCCTCGACGAAGTGCTGCGTTCGCGACGGGCAGACCTGGTCGGCATCCTGAACGGGATCGGGGACGAGTGGGACCCGGAGACCGATTCCTGGATCCCGCGCAACTACGGGCACTACGACCTGGCCGGCAAGGCGGAGAACACCGGAGAGCTTCGCGGGCGCCTCGGACTCGACGGCCGCCCCGGCGTCCCGGTCTTGGGTGTGGTGTCGCGCCTGACCGAGCAGAAGGGTTTTGATCTGCTTCGAGACACGCTGCCCCCGCTGCTTTCCTCAGGCCGGGCCCAGCTGGCGGCAGTTGGTACGGGAGAGACTCGCTACGAGTCGCTCTTCAAGTCATTCCAGGATCGTTTCCCCGGGGCCGCCGGGTACATGAAAGGCTTCGATCCCGAGATGGCGCACCTCATTCTCGCCGGCGCGCACTTCCTTCTCATGCCTTCCCGCTTCGAGCCCTGCGGGCTGGGTCAAATGTACGGCATGAAGTACGGCACGGTGCCAGTGGTCCACCGCACCGGAGGGCTTGCCGACTCGGTGGAGCAGTGGGATCCCAACGCCGGCACCGGCAGCGGCTTTTTGTTCTCGCCCCACAGCGAAGAGGCGTTCGCCGAGGCGGTTGCGGCCGCCCTCGAGACCTTTGCCGACAGGGAGGCCTGGCATCGCGTGGTGTACAACGGCATGACCGGCGACTACTCGTGGCAGAGACGGGCCCAGAAGTACCGCGCTGTATATGTGCGCGCCGAGGAGGTCTCGGTGCGCCCGGAGCGGCCCTCCAATCAGTAGTCGATGAGCACGACCACACTCATCAAGGAAACGCCGGGCCGGCTCTGCAGAGAGGCGCCTGCCGACTGGAGCGGCGCCAGCGCGTTTGCCACGTCGTCGGGCGCATTGACCGCTCCGATCAAGCCCGTCACATCCAGGTAGGCGATCGGCACAGATCCTGGGGGCAGGGCGCCCATCGTGCGCTGGTAGATGAGGGAGCCGGACAGCGGCTCTGCGGCGCCGTCCTGGACGATACGGGCGTGGTCCTCGTGGCTGGCGATGACCGCGTAGTCACCGACTACTCCGATCACGACGGATTCTCCGCCGTCCACGGGCATGCCGAAGAGCCCGTCTGAGATCTCCGTGGCCTCCAGGTCGAAAAGCATCTGGGCCATGGGCATGAAGCTCTCGATGGTGTCGGCCATGGCTGCCGGGTCGTTGACTCCAGCGGCGGCGACGAAGCCGAGATCGGCGCCGCCCGTCGCGGCGATGGCTCCTTCGTCTGCCGGGAAGAGGCCGAAGGCCATCTCACCGGTGAGCAGGTCGAAGGCCTCCTGGAAATCGACGCCGGCATTGAACTCGATCCAGTCCAGAAGACCGGCGATGTTGCCCATCTCGGGTGTGTCCATCGCCGCGGCTATCTCGTCGCGCATGGCCTGCCAGTCGACTTGTAGGTCCATCTCGCCGAAGCCGGCGTAGACGATCGTGTCGGCGGGCAGCCGGTCGGGCAGGTCGCTGGCGGTCAGAGGCTCCGAGGGGGCAAAGTTCGGATCGTCGGCGTCGCCAACGGCAACGAGGTCGGCCAGCATGGCATCGTCCTCGAGCACGACGCTCATGCCGATGCCGTGCACCGCTCCCATCCCGGCCAGCAGATCGTTCTCGCCGGCAACGGAGCCGGCCGACAGCGGCGAGCTCAGCAAGTCCTCGAACAGCGAGGCGAGAGCATCGGTGCCCACGTAGGCGGTGACCGTGCGGTCGCTGGGCATCTCGGACACGACGGCGCTGAAGTCGGCATCGTCGGCGAGCGACTCACCGGATCGGGCGTCGATCGCGGCAGCGACCAGGTCTGCATCGTTGGCGATGAGGAGGACGCTGCCGGAGAGTGACAGGGAAACCGGCTCCCCGCCGATGTCATCTGCGGTGTAGACCGTCTGTCCGGAGTAGCTGATCTCGGCGAAAGTGACGCCGTGCTCCGCCTCGATGAAGGCGATCGTCCTTTCGACGAAGTCCGTCGCACCGTCTGGGATCTCCACGGCGACGATCACGGACGCGTTTGCCGTGTCGAGGAAGGGGCCGAATTCGACGTCGTAGACGCCGAGTGCCACCTGGTCGACGATGTCGCGCAGCTCATCGAGGTCGGTCCCCAGATTCTCCGCCAGCCAGCCGTCGAGCTGGGCGCGGACGTCGGTGTCGAGACCCGTGCCGAGGCCCAGGCTTTCGGAAAGCCCGCTGTCCGCGAGCATCTCCCCGAGGCCCGTGCCCAGGGCGCCGGCCTCGTCGAAGGTGTCGACGAGGCGCTCGATCCGATGGTCGGAGAAGTCGACCTGGACGTAGGCGATGGGGCCCGGCGGCATGGTCTCGGCGCCGGGGAACGGCGTGGGGCTGCTCTTCAGGAGGGCGGCGGCTCCGCCCACTACGAGCAGTGCGGCGAGCGTGCCGCCGATGAACAGAGCGAGATTGCGGATCGCATGGGATCCAGCTTCGGCGGGAGTCTCGGTTGTCATGCGCGTCCCTCCGGAATGAAGTGGCGGGTACGGTTACCTTAGCGCTTGGCGCCGGCGGCGAGAATGGCAGGGGGCCAGGGCTGATATCGGAGCAGAAGGCGGGCTCGCACCCAGCGCGTCCTCAGGATCCCGAGAGAACGGCTGTCGACGCTCCCCGCCTCGGGGTTGTCGCCAAGCACCCAGATCTCTCCGCTGTCGAGCGTCCGGTCCCCGACCTCCTCGCCGGCCACGGCGGCGATCCGCTTGACCATCTCGAAGCCCGGCCGCATGGGATGCTCGATCACCACGATCTCCCCCCGGCGCAGGCGGCGCGGTCGACGCCAGCCGAGGACCCAGTCGCCGGGCCGCAGCGCCGGCTCCATGCTCCTCTCCGCGATCTCGTAGGCCACGACCTGGCATGCCGCCACCACCGCGGCGAGGACCCCGGCGAACAGCAGGAGACGCTTCATCGTGACCTCCGTTCAGTGGTCTGGGCGAGTGTAGGGTGAGCGCACTCGCTCAGGAGGTACACCGAATGCTGCTCAGGCCCCGGCGTGTCGCCCACGCCCACTGCGACCTGTTCTGCGGCGTCTACGACCCCGCCCAGGCCCGCATCGAAGCGGAATCGGTGAAGGCCATCGCCCAGAAGTACCAGGATTCCAGCGACGAGGTGTTTCGCCAGCGCTGCATCATCATCAAGGAGCAGCGCGCCGAGCTGGTGAAGCATCACCTCTGGGTTCTCTGGACCGACTACTTCAAGCCGCCCCACGTCGAGCGGTTCCCTCAGCTCCACGATCTCTTTTGGAGGGCCACCAAAAAGGCCGGCGATGCCAAGAAGTCCATGGACCCAGCCGTCGGTGACGAGCTTCTGGAGCTCATCGACGAGATCGCCCGGATCTTCGCCGAGACCAAAAAGGCGTAGAGCCGGCCGTTCAGAGTCTCTCGACGACCTCGTAGTCGAAAGCGGTGAAGTCGTCTCGGTAGCGCTCGTTCACGAGCGCGAGGAGTTCGGTGTCGTACCAGTGAGTGATGTCGGCGTCTCCGGTGACGTTGTAGGCCCGGGCCACTGGGCCTAACCGAGTTTGGCGGCAGATCTCGGCCCAGTCCTCGTCGAAGCGCTCAAGGTGGCCCACAAAATCGACAAGCAGCCTGCCGCCGTCGTAGAGGAACGAGACCTGCGACCGAAAGTGCTTCTCGGCACGTGGGTCGGGCACGCTCGCCACGGCACGGACGAAGGCGGGGAAATCCATACCGAGAGAGAACCGCCCGCCGTAGACGGCGAAGAGCGGGGACATGCGGCGTCCTTGCCGGCGAAGGCGCTCGATCTTGTGCCGGTAGCAGGAGACGAGGCGAGTGTAGGGAGAACGCACGAAGCCGAAGGTGAAGTGATGCGGGTCGAGGTGGGGGAGGGTCTTGGGCTTCACGAAGCGTACACGGCGCCACAGGTGCGATTTGGGCAGGTCGTCGCCGTAGAGGCCCCGCAGGCATCGCAGGACGTGCATGCGGATCGTGCCCGATCCCGCCTTGGGGATCTGCACTATCCGGGCGCCGAACTCGGGCAGATCGAGAACTTCGATGCGCTGGAGACGGGGCCACTTGAGGGCGGCACGCCAGATGGTGCTGGGCAGATGCATGTGAGTGGGATGGTAGGGGGCCGGCGCCGCGTCAGGACAGGTCACGGCGCACCGAGGGCGGAAGCAGCGCCACCGCTAGCAGCACGGTGCCTCCGGCGGCGACGGCGGCAAGGCTCGATGTCTCGCCCTGAATAGGAAACCGGCCCATGACCCAGGTCGCCGTTCCCCATGCGGCGGCTCCGGCCGCGGCCGCCAGGGGCAGGTTGCGCAGCGAGGTGATGCCGACGGGGCGGGCCTCCTCCCACCCCGTGCGCCGGTACCAGATGACGGCCAGGGCGCCGGTATACAGAAGGATCGACACGGTGCTGGCGAGGGCCAGGCCGTCGATGCCCATGGCCTCGTTGAGACCCCAGTAGATCGGCACGGCGACCGCGGTGGCGAGGGTTCCGACGATCACCGGGGTCCACATCTCCTCGCGGGCATAGAAGCCGCGGGCCAGAATCTGCTGCAAGCCCCACATCGGAACCCCGAGAGCGAAAAAGACGAGAGTGCCGGCGGTGGCGAGGGTGTCGGCAGAGTCGAACGAGCCGCGCTCGTAGAGCAGCCGCACCGCCGGGACGGCGAGGGCGATTAGGCCTGCGGCGGCGGCCAGGCTGAACACGACGATGTAGCGCAGGGCGCGGCCGACGGCTCGTGCCATCTCCCGGTGTCTCCCCTCGGCGACGAGCCGAGCCAGGAACGGATAGGTGGCCACGCCGGCGGCCTGGGCGATCACCCCGACCGGCACCAGCATGGTCAGGCGTCCGAACGTGAGCCACGACACCCCTCCGTTCTCCCAGAGCGATCCAAAGGTGCGGCCGAGCTGCTCGTCGAGCACGACGAGCGACTGGCCCAGCATTAAGGGAATGGCGAGCGCGAAGTAGCGCCTCACCGCCGGATGGTGACGGATCGAGCCCTCGGGCAGCTTGAGGCCGCAGCGTCTGGCACCCCAGGCCTGGAGAAGGAAGATACCGAGGAACGCGCCCACCAGTGCGCCCCAGGCGAAGCCGTCGGCGGTGGGATTCTCCCGCCCCAGCCCGCCGAACACGCCGCCGACGATGATGCCGATGTTGTAGACGATGGGGCCGAGGACGGGTATGAGGAAGCGCTCCCGGGCGAACTGAACCGCGGTGAGCAGCTGGCCGAGCATGAAGAAGATCTGGGCGGGCAGCACGATGCGGGTGAGACGCGAGGCGACGGCCACCTGCTCGGCGCTGAAGCCGGGCTCGACGGCGCCCAGCACCGAGGTCACGAACGGCATGGCCACGGTGACCAGCACGATGGAGCCGATGGTGAGTGGCCGGGCCACCGCCCAGAAGGCCCGCCACGCATCCTCGTCGTCTCCGGAGGCGAAGCGGCGGGTGAGGATGGGGATGAGCGTGATCGCCATGTAGGCGCCGGCTAGGAGGTAGTTGAGGAAGTCGGGGATGATGAAGGCGACGAAGTACTCGTCACCTGTCGCCCCCGCTCCGAGCAGCCAGGCGAAGACGATCTGGCGCACCAGGCCCAGCGCTCGAGACAGAAGTGTGCCGCCGGCCACGATGGCGGCGGCGATTCCCATACGTCTGTAGAGGCCGTGGCGCGGCACTGCCATTTCGGGTTCGGTCACGTGGGGCAACTTAGCCGCCGGGCCACCGAGCGTACGGGCATGCTGACGGCCCCGGCGGCCGGGTCAGGCAACGTCGCGATGCCGGAGCAGGCCTGCTGCGGCAATCACGGCGATGGCGGCTATCACGATTGCCTTGGCGGCGGCGCCGCCGGTACCGGGCCGCAAGGTCCCCAGAAAGTCATCGAGGCTCCGGGGCAGATCCACCTGCGCCGCGTAGGAGCTGAACCCGATGCGGAAGAGCGAGACTGTGGACAGGCCCGAGACGGCGAGGGAGATCCCGGATTCCCAGATGAATGCGTATGCGAGCCCGGCCACAACCGCCCACCGCGTGATGTAGCCGAGGAGTAGGAACACCGACGTGTAGGCGAGTGTGGACAGCGCCATGGCCAGCACTATGGGGCCGATGATGCTCCAGTCGCCGCTGCGTATGCCGACCACCGTTGCGGCGGCGGCGGCCGCTCCTCCTACGATGAGAAAGGAGAGCGTCCAGGCGGCCAGGAGCTTCGCTCCGGAGATGGCGGTACGCGGCTGGGGGCGAAGCAGTAGGAACGAAAGGGTTTGGTCGCGGCGCTCGTCCCCAAGAGCAGACGACCCGAAGACCAGAGAGACCACGGGCAACACGATGACGAAGAGGATGCCTATCGAGGCCTCGTGGAAGATTGTGATGACACGGCTGGGTGCGGTGTCCCGCGTCTCGACGAAAGTGACCACCGACGGCAGGGCGGCGAGCAGCAGCGACACGATGAGGCCGCCCTTGCCGCCGAGCAGTTGGCGCAGCGAGGTGCGGAACATTCGGAGAAAGGCTTTCATCGGCGCCTCACCAGGTAGCGGAACACGCTCTCCAGGGACAGATCCTCGGGTTCGAAGAGGCTGAAGCGAATGCCGAGGTCCCGAGCCATGGGCGGTAGCAGGCGTCCCAGGCGGACCAGATCCGGTGTCTCCACTTCGAGAGCCCGGCCGGTGATGCTTACCGCTTCCACCGCCTCGGACTGCAACAGCGCCGAGGCCAGCTGCCGCAGGTCGGCGGCTTCGATGCGGACCCGGTAGGGGGTATCCAGCATGGCCCGCCGTATGGCGGCCACGTCGCCTGCGGCGGCGAGCTTGCCGTCGACGATGGCAAGCACCCGGTCGGCCATGCGCTCCACCTCGGCGAGAACGTGTGATGAGACGACGACTGTGTGCCCGGCGGCGGCGAGACTGCGGAACACGTCGATCAGGTGAATCCGCTGTATCGGATCTGTCCCGTTGAGGGGTTCGTCGAGAATCAGCACTTGGGCGCCGATGACCAATGCGGCGGCCACCTTGGCCCGCTGCCGCATCCCCTTGCTGAAACCGGACAGCGGCCGGTCGGCGGCATCCTCCAGATCGACGGCTGCGATGGCCTCGTCGACGCGTGAGACATCGACCTTGGACAGAACGGCCGAGTAGGTGACGAACTGGCGCGCCGTCTGGAAGCCGTAGATGGCGGTCTCCTCGGGGACGAGTGCGAGCGACCGGTAGACCTGGGGCCGGCGGCGCGGGTTCTGGCCGAGCACGGTGACCGATCCGTCCGAGGGGGTGAGCAGGCCGCAGATCATTCGCAGCAGAGTGGTCTTGCCGGCTCCGTTCGGACCGAGCAGGCCCGTGATGCCGGGACCGAAGGCACAGCTCACGTCGGAGACCGCCACCTTCTGCCCGAACCACTTCGAGATCCCGTTCACCTCGACGGTGGCGTCGCCGACCCAGGCGGGAGAGTCGGTGATCACGTGAGCCTCCGGTAGCGACGGACCACGAGGAAGACGGTGAGGGCGGTAAGAGCCAGGATCACGATCAGAGACGACACGGGCCCATAGCCGGCCCTCTCGGGGATCCATCGGTTGGTGCTCTCTCCCATGATCCAATCTCTCACGTACCCGGGGTGGTGCTGGAGTGAGAGCAGGCCGGAGGGCTTGAAGCCGGCTTCCACCAGAGCCTGGGACACCGGCGAGCTGATGACCATCAGGCCGATGAATGTTCCCGCGGCAAAGGAGGCGCGCCTGGAGTAGGCGGCGATGGCAAACGCCAGCGGGGCGAAGGCGACGAAGTAGACGGCCGATGCGGCGGCGGTACGCCAGAGAGTGTCGAGGTTCCCTGCAACATACGACCCGAAGCCTTGATCGCTGACCCATGCTCTGCCGAAGAACAGCACCAGCTGGGGGAGATACATGAAGCCGAAGACGACGGTTATCAGCGACGCAGCACGGCCGGCCAGGTAGTCCTCGAAGGTGAGGGGCCTGGAGGCGTAGACCGCCAGCGTGCCGAATGTGCGGTCGGGCACGAGCAGCTCTCCGGCGGCGAGTGCGGTGAAGATCATGGCTATCGCCGAGGTCATGCCGAAGTACTGGGCATGCGTGAAGAACTCGACGTCTTCGAGGTCGAACTGCTTGGTGAACACGCCGATACCGACGAAAAACAGGGCGGGAAGCACGGCGATGCTCAGCAGCAGCACCGGCAGGACCTTGCTTCGAGCACGACGTCGGAGCCCGAGGACCCGACGTAGGCCGTCGCGGTAGAGGGCGCGCACGGCGCCGGCTCGGCCCAGGCGCTCACCTTCGTGAGGGTGATAGCCGAGGTCGAAGATCACACCCTCCGTCACGTCTGCTCCTCGTCTGCCGGCGTCTTCCCGTTGGGCTTGGTGGTGGCTGCGGGTCGGAGGGCTGCGCTCTCCTCGGCCAGGAAGATGTCCTCCAGGGTGGTACGTCGCGGGCCCATCCGGCGCAGGGCGGCGCCGGCCTCGACCAGGGCGTCGCGGATCGAGTCGTTGGTCTCGGCCGCCTGGGCCTCCACCACGATCATATGGCCTTCGATGTGGGCGGTGACCCCGCGTCTCGAGATGGCCGCCAGTACCGGAGCGGGGTCGTCGAGCACCTCGAGTGTGACTTCGCCTGTGACGGACAGCTCGGTGAGCGGCCCTGCGCGCAGCACCCGACCGCCGTCGAGCATTATCACCCAGTCGCAGGTGCGCTCGATGTCGGGCAGCACATGGGACGAGATCACCGCGTTGATGCCGAAGCTGTCGAGCCGGCCGATCAGCGCCAGCATCTCCTCCCGGCCCTCGGGATCCAGGCCGCCTGTGGGTTCGTCGAGCAGCACGAGATCCGGGTCGTGGACTATGGCCTGGGCCAGCTTGGCCCGCTGGGCCATGCCGGTGCTGAAACCACCCATGTAGCGGAAGCGCTCTTCGTGGAGGCCGACCAGGGTGAGCACGTCGCTGGCTCGCTGGCGGGCCGCTCTGGTGGGCAGGCCGGCCAGCTCGGCGGCGTAGATGAGGAAATCGGCGGCGGTCTGGTCGGGCGGCAGGCAGGCGCTCTCCGGCATGTAGCCGACACGCGAGCGCACGTCCAGCGTCGCCCGGCTCACCGGGCTTCCCAGCAGCCAGGCCCCGCCCTGCTGAGGCCTGAGTATGCCGAGGAGAACCTTGAGCAGCGTGGTCTTCCCGGCGCCGTTGGCGCCCACCAGGCCGGCACGGCCCGGCGGCACGTCGATGCTCACATCGTGAAGGGCGACGATGTCGCCGTAGGCGAATCTGAGGTCGCGGGTGGCGATGATGGCGTCGGCCACGGCCAGCAAACTAGCCGATGTGTAGACGGGCGGGATCCGGGGGCTGCGCTCCCGTCATGGAATAATGAGCATGTGAGTGAGAGCGTTGACCCTGTTGAAGCCCTGAGGAGCCGTGCCGCGGAGCGTGTGGCCGCTATCGAGTCCGCTCCGTCCGGCCCCGAGCCCGACGATCTTGCCGGCTTCATCGACCACACCCTGCTGCGGCCGGATGCGACCGCTTCGGACATCGACCGCATCTGCGACGAAGCTCTCAGATACGGCTTCGCCTCCGTGTGTGTGAACCCGGTGTGGGTGCGGCGAGCCGCGGAGCGGCTCGGGGTCGGCAACGTGGCCGTCTGCTCCGTCGTCGGTTTCCCGCTGGGCGCGCACGTCCCGGATATCAAGGCCGGGGAGGCGGCCCGTGCCATTGAGGACGGCGCCACCGAGGTGGACATGGTGATGAACATCGGGGCTCTGAAGGCCGGCGACGAGACGCTGGTGGCCGGGGACATCGCCGGGGTCGTCGAGGTGTGCCGGTCGGCAGGAGCGAAGTGCAAGGTCATCATCGAGGCGGCTCTGCTCGACGATGGCGAGAAGGTGCTGGCATGCCGGCTGGCCCAGCGCGCCGGCGCCGACTACGTGAAGACCTCCACCGGTTTTGGGCCCGGCGGCGCCACTCTTTACGACGTGGTGTTGATGCGCGAGACGGTGGGCCCCGGCATGGGGGTCAAGGCCTCGGGAGGGATCCGCACCCGCTCGGACGCCTTGGCCATGATCTCGGCGGGGGCGACGCGTATCGGTGCCTCGGCGGGCATCGACATCGTGAGCGCGCCCCAGGAAGCCGGCTGATCGGTGGGCACAGCGAGGGCCGGTATGCTGCGCGCCGTGAAGCGCATCGTGGTCCTGCTTCTGGCCCTTGCCCTTGCCGCCTGTGAGAGCGGTGAGGCGGCGACGACGACCCTTCCCGGGCCCACTACGACGATCGACCCCGAGGTTCGCTGCGCCCAGCTCACGGAGGACGCCACTGATCTCCTGGTGGACGTGATGAGTGCTCTCGAGGGCGTGAGCCCGTCCCAGCTCGCCGACCGGGCCTCGTGGCCGGACGAGCTGGTGACTCTGGAACAGCGCGGGGAGGAGCTGGAGAGCATGATCAGCGAGGCGGGCTGTGACGTCCTGGAGATTCAGGCCGAGGTCATCGAAGCAGCCGCCGGCCTCCAAGCCGAGTCCTTCGTGGCTCGGCTCTACCTGGAACAGCTCCTGCAGATCGGCTCCTAGCGGAGCTCACTCAGGCTGAGGAGTGAGGCGGCCTCCCGGTCGAGCAGCCAAACCACGTCGCGTGCCGACCGGCTCACCCGAGCCGCCGGGCAATCGGTGTTGCCCTCGAGGATCCTGGCAACGATCTCGGCCTTCTCGGATCCGGCGGCGAGGAAGATCGTGCGTCTCGCCGCAACCAGGAGTGGAAGAGTCGCGGTGAGGCGCCACGATGCCAGAGAGTGCACCCTGTTGGCCACGAAGCCGCGGTGGCCCTCCTCGATAGCTTTGGTGCCGGCGAAGAGCGAGGCGGTGTGGCCATCGTTCCCTACGCCGAGGAGAACCAGGCCGGGCTGCAGACCGCCGGGTCCGGCGGGGAGGATTGTGCGCAGCTCCTCCTGATAGACCGCGGCCGCCTGGTTCGGATCATCATGCCAGGGCACGGGGTGGAAGGTGGCGGGAACGTGGTCGGCGAGCGCCTCTCGGACCATTCGTCCGCTGTTCTCCGGATCGCCCGGCGGCACGTGACGCTCGTCCACCATCCATAGGTGGGTCTGACGCCACGGTACGGAGGCGGTTCGCAGGTGTTGGTAGGTGCGGCGTGGCGTCCTGCCACCGGAGAGGCCGATGTTGGGGTGGGAAGGATCGAAGCGCAGCCAGCCGACGATCTCCTCGGTAGCGCCCGAAGCCAGTTTCTCGCCGTCGCTGAACACCCGGATGCGCATGACCGGGGAAGACTAGACCCCGGCGCGGCGATGCCGGGAGGAGCCGCTCTAGACGCTGGGCGGTGGCACGTAGCGGAGGGCGGCGATGCTGCGGCCGTTGTAAGACAGCACCCAGGTGGACGCCTTCGGCCATTGCAGCCGGTCCTCGAGCGGAACACCTCTTGCCGCCAAGGAGCCGATCAGGTTGCCCACGACGTCGCCGTGGCTGCACAGCACCGTTCCGGGATCCAAGCCGGCGATCAGGCGATCGACGGCGGAAGGGGCCGTTCCCTCCGCGAGGGTGGGTTCCGCGGCTACCTCGAGGCTGGTTGCGGCCGCGAGAGGCTCCATCGTTTCCATACAGCGGACCGCCGGACTGGAGAGAATCCGGCCCACTTCCAGTGAAGACAGGCATCGAGCCAGTGCTTCGGCCTGGCGGAGGCCCAGCTCCGTGAGCGGTCGCTGCGAGTCGAGGGCCGCCCATTCTTCACGGTTGCCCGCGTCGGCGTGCCTCACCACGTGGATCATCGGTTGCCCATCTCGATGAACCGGCGTAGGAGAGCGCGGTCGCGGGCGTAGGTCAGCGTTGACAGGGCCTCACCGACGGGCAGCCACCGAGCTTGGTCGACCTCGTCGTTGGGTACAAACTTGCCCCTGGTGGGGCGCATGCCCCAGTAGCGGACGATCTTGCGGCCGGCTCCGTCGGAGTACTCGATGGATCCAACCTCGGCTCCCAGCTCGCAGCCGTACCCGGTTTCCTCGAGCACTTCCCTCAGCGCCGCTTCGGTCTCCGACTCCCCGTCGACAAGCTTGCCCTTGGGAAACGACCAATCGTCGTGAGCCGGGCGGTGCACCAGGAGGATCTCCGTCTCGCCATCGTCTCCGCTTCGGCTCACCACTCCTCCCGAGGCCACTGTTACATCGGGGATCTCCGCGGCCTTGGCCGCGTCGGGTTTGGCTCCTTGCGCTCTCGACAGGGCCAGTGACTCCAACCGTGACTGGCTGTCGAGGCCGAGCACGGTGGGCACTTTCGTCCAGGTGCCGTCGGCGTGGAGCTTCCAGGCGAGGCTGTCGTCGGCCAGGCAGATCTGGAGGATCTCCTCGAGGCGGTGGCGCAGTTCCGGGTCTTCGATGGGCGCCATCGACTCCACTCGGTTGTTGAGATTGCGCTGCATCATGTCGGCCGAACCGATCAAGTACTCGGCCTCCTCACCGCTCCCGAATCGCATGATCCGTGAGTGCTCCAGGTACTTGCCGATGATCGAGCGCACTCGGATGTTCTCCGAGAGGCCGGGCACCCCGGGGCGAATCGAGCAGTTGCCGCGCACTATCAGATCGATCTGGGTTCCCTGCTGCGAGGCTCGATACAGCTCGTCGATGATTCTCGGATCGACCAGATGGTTTAGCTTCCACAAGATGCTGCCGCTTTCCGCGTCCGCCTGCCGGCGGATGCGGTCCTTCACCTGCCTACGGAGGGTCGTGGGTGCCACGAGCAGCTTGCGGTACTTCTTCTGGCGGCTGTAGCCGGTGAGCACGTTGAACAGCTCGCTGAGATCGGCGCCGAGAGCATCGTCGGTGGTGAAGAGCCCAAGGTCCTCGTAAAGGCGCGCCGTCTTGGGGTTGTAGTTGCCGGTCCCGATGTGGCTGTAGCGAACGAGTTTCCCGCCCTCTCTGCGGACGACGAGGGCGAGCTTGGCGTGAGTCTTCAGTCCGGTGACGCCGTAGACGACGTGTACGCCGGCTTCCTCGAGCATGCGGGCCCAGTTGATGTTGGCTTCCTCGTCGAAGCGGGCCTTGAGCTCGACCAGCACGACGACCTGCTTGCCCGAGCGGGCTGCCGTCATGAGAGATTGCACGATCGACTCCTCCCCACCCAGGGCGGGGTCGTCGGGATCGGAGGTGCGGTAGAGGGTCTGCTTGATGGCGACCACGTCGTCGTCCCTGGCCGCCTCGCTGATGAAGGCCCCCACGGAGCTGCCGAAAGAGCCGTAGGGGAAGTGGACGAGCAGGTCACCCTTGCGGATGCGGTCGAAGACCGTGTCGTTTTCGGGGTCGGCGAGTGCCGGTTGTGTCGGCGGTATCCAGGTGTCGTGCTTCAAATCGGGACGGTCGAGCCCGTACACGGACCAGAGGCCTGAGAGGGCGAGCATGCAGTTGGAGATGTAGACCCCCGAGGGGTCGAGGCCCAGCTGGTCGGTGAGCAGGTCGAGGATCTCCGGCGCCATGGAGCTGTCGACCTCTAGACGCACGACGCGGGAGAAGCGGTGCCGGGTGTGGAGCATCTCCCGCATTGCCTCGAGAAGATCGTCGGCCTCTTCCTCCTCGATCGCCGCCTCGGCGCTGCGGGTGACTCGGAAGGCGTGGTGGCCCATGATCTGCATGCCGGGGAAGAGGGCGTCGAGTCGGGCGGCTACGAGCTGTTCCACGGGCAGGAATTGATCGCCGCTGAGGCGGATGAAGCGGGGCAGCAGGGGGGGCATCTTTACCCGGGCGAACTGGCCTTGCCCGGTCTTCGGGTTGCGCACTGCCACCGCCAGGTTGAGCGACAGATTCGAGATGAAGGGGAAGGGGTGTGCCGGGTCGAAGGCGAGCGGGGTGAGCACGGGGTAGAGATCCCGCTCGAATATCGTCTCGGCCTCGGCGCGGTGCTTCTGGTCGAGGTCGCCCCAGGTGACGAAGCGAACGCCGAACTCGGCGAGCTCGGGAAGGATCTCGGTCGAGGTGAGCCGCTCCATCCGCGACACCAGCGAGTCGTACCGGCTGCGTATCTCTTCGAGCTGCTGCTTTGGGGAACGGCCGTCGGGGCTCGGTTTCGTCACGCCCGCGGAGACCTGGTCGCGCAGGCCGGCTACTCGAACTTGGAAGAACTCGTCGAGGTTGGACGAGACGATGGCGACGAACTTGGCCCGCTCCAGGACGGGGTTGTTCGGGTTCTCGGCAATGGCGAGGACACGATCTTGAAAGTCGAGCAGCGACAGCTCTCGGTTGATGTAGTGGGAATCCATCGCTCCTGCCTGCCCGCGGGTGGCATCGACATCATATAGCCGGGCCTGAAGCTCGACTCAGCCGAACCGGCTTTCGAGTTCGATCACCTTGCCGACTCGGCGCACGTGGCGCTCTTCACCGTCGAAGGTGGCTCCTAGGAACGTGAACACGATCTCGTCGGCCAGCGCGGGTCCGATGACGCGGCTGCCGAGCGCCAGCACGTTGACGTCGTCGTGCTCGACACACTGGTGCGCCGTGTAGGTGTCGTGGGCCTGGGCGCAGCGCACGCCCTTCACCTTGTTGGCGGCGATGGCGGCTCCGGCTCCGGACCCGCAGACGACGATCCCGCGGTCGGCGCGGCCTTCTACGACGGCACGCCCCACGGCGGCGGCGATATCCGGGTAGTCGACGGGCTCTTCGGAGTGGGTTCCGAGGTCGGTGACCGCGTGACCGGCGGCTGCGATGGCGGTGGCAAGATCGTGCTTGAGACCGAACCCGGCGTGGTCGGCAGCGATGACGATGCGCATTCGGGGTGCAGGGTAGTGGGGAACCGTCGTCGGATGGGAGCGCGTGGTGGCAAGTCGGCCCCGAAGGCGGTACGGCTCATACAATCGAGCACGATGAATCACCTCGTCGTCACCGGGGGCCGTCCTCTGAGTGGCACCGTGAGCGTGCTTGGGGCCAAGAACGCTGTGCTCAAGCACCTCGTCGCCGCGCTGCTGGCACCGGGCCGCCACTACATCGAGAACGTCCCCAGCATCTTGGACGTTGAGATCATGTGCCGCGTTCTCGGGCATGTTGGAGCCTTGACGCGCCGAGAGGACCACGTGGTCGAGATCGATGTGCCCGAGGAGCTGAGGCCCGAGGCGCCCATCGATCTGGTGCGGCAGATGCGGGCTTCGATCCTGGTTCTGGGCGCGCTGCTGTCGCGCTGTGGGGAGGCGAGGGTGGCCTTGCCTGGAGGGGACGACTTCGGGGCGCGTCCCATCGACCTGCACATCGATGGGCTCGGCCGCATGGGCGCCACCTTCGAGCTGTCGCACGGGATCCTTCGCGGGTCTGCGCCGGACGGCCTCGTGGGCGCCGACATCTACCTGGAGTTCCCCAGCGTTGGGGCCACCGAGAACCTGCTCCTGGGCGGCGTGATGGCCCGCGGCACCACGGTCATCGGCAACGCGGCGCGGGAGCCGGAGATCGAGGATCTCGCCGCCTTCCTCATCAAGATGGGAGCTCGCATCGAGGGTATAGGGACCTCGACCATCCAGATAGAGGGTGTTCCCGAGCTGGCACCGGCGCGTCACCGCGCCGTTCCCGATCGTCTCGAGGCCGGCACCTATCTCGTGGCCGGTGCCATCACGGGAGGCGACGTCACGGTGGAGAACTGCGTACCGGATCACCTGCGTATGGAGCTGCGCAAGCTGGGGGAGGCGGGGTGCGAGCACGAAGCGGGGGAGAGCAGCATCAGGCTGCGCGGGCCCGAACGCCCGAGCCCGGTGGATTGCGCCACCCTCCCCTATCCAGGATTTCACACCGACATGCACCCGCAGATGGTGGCGCTGATGTCGCTGGCTTCGGGAACCTCGGTGGTCACCGAGAACATCTACGACGCTCGGTTCCGCTACGTGGGCGAGCTGAACCGCATGGGAGCCGATATCGTCACCGAGGGGCAGCACATCATCGTGCGCGGGGTGGCCGCGCTCAGCGGATGCCCCGTGGATGCCTGCGATATCCGGGCCGGGGCGGCGCTGGCCCTCGCCGGTCTCGCCGCCGACGGCTACACGACGATCACCGATGCACATCACATAGACCGCGGGTACGAGGGCTTCGCGGAGAACCTGGCTCGTCTCGGCGCCGACGTGCGCCGGGAGACCGGCTGAGGCCCTTCGGCGTGGAAGCGCAGACGACCGCCGCACTTCTCACCGCTGCTTCCTGGTGCCAGAGGAACCGGGTCCCCTTTGCGGTAGGGGGAAGCGCCATGCTCGACTTGCTCGGTCTCGATGTCGAGGTGGGTGACGTCGATCTGGTCATGCCGGGCGAGGCGGGCGGAGTGCTGGAGGCCGCGCCGTGGCCACGGTTGGAGCCCAAACCCCAGTCTCCCCTCTTCCGGAGCGATTGGCTGCTCCGCTACGACGTTGAGGGCACGACGCTCGAGTGCATCGGGTCCATGCGGGTGCTCATCGACGGCAGGTTCCGCGTCGTGCCCTGGTGGGGTGGTTCTACGGTCGCGGTGGGGGGCCGGGAGCTGACGCTGGCGCCGGCTGGCGCCTGGTATCACGTCTACCGGGCCTGTCGTCCAGAGCGAGCCGTCGTCCTGGGAGGGCTCATCGGAGAGGATGTGATCGCCGAGGGGGCTCGGGCCCTGGGCCTTGCCGCCGGATAGGGGCCGGGTGGCTCGTAGAATGCGGCCGATCCACACACCGAGACGATGTCCGACGCCGTAGAGACACAGGCCGCTGGAGCGGAAGCGACACAAGTGGATCTCGACGCGCTCACAGCCACCCTCGACTACATCCGTCCCGCCCTACAGGCGGATGGTGGTGACCTGGTGTTGCTCGGCGTCGAGGGAGGGCGCGTCAGTCTCCAGCTGGTCGGTGCCTGTGGGGGATGCCCGCTGGCCACGTTGACTCTCACCTCGGGCATCGAGCGCATCCTGCGCGACCGAGTTCCGGGCGTCACCGAGGTGGTCGCTGTCTAGTCGGCGGGGCCGTCGCAGGGCTTCTCCCGGCGGCTCAAGGGTGACGAGATGCGATCACGAGGTCGCCGACGTTGGTGCCGGTGGGGCCGCAGCGCAGCAGGTCTCCGCTGGCGGCGAGGAACGAGCCGGAGTCGTTGTTGGCTAGGGCGGTTACGGCGTCGAGTCCCATTTTCCCGCCTCTGGCGAGTGTGAGCCCGTCGACGATGGCTCCGGCGGCGTCGGTGGGGCCGTCGATGCCGTCGGTTCCCAGTGCCGCCACCAGCGTGCCGTC
Source organism: uncultured Acidimicrobiia bacterium (assembly GCA_964633975.1). GTDB lineage: Bacteria > Actinomycetota > Acidimicrobiia > Spongiisociales > UBA11373 > CAZWKX01. The sequence continues at coordinate 21,540 of CAZWKX010000013.1, read as the reverse complement.
GACGCCGTTGAGAGCGACGGCTGCGGCAAGGGCGAGCTCCTGGTTGCGGCCGCCGACCCCGGAGCCGGTGACGGTGACCGTGGTTTCCCCGGCGTAGACGAGCATCCTGCCTGGATCTAGTCGACGCGCCTTGCCTGCGATTCGGGTGCCGACGTCGCGGGCTTCGCCGGATATGGTGGTGGACTCCACGGAAGCGGTGATGCCCCTGGCGGCGGCCGAGGCGCGCGCAGCCTCGGCGGCGTGGGCGCCGTCGGCGATGACCTGGAAAACCTGCCGATCGAACACGATTCCCCCCTTTGGAGTGTCGGCGTGCCGGCCTGCCACTCCGGCGCGCAGGTGCCGGAGTACGGGCTCGGGAATCTGGAGCCCCCGGCTTTCGATGATCTCGAGGGCGTCGCCGAAGGTCGACGGATCTGGCACGGTGGGCCCGCTGGCGATGGTCGCGGCCGGGCTGCCGGCCACGTCGGAGACGGCGAGGGTGACCATCCGGGCCGGCGCCGCCGCCACGGCGAGCCGCCCTCCCTTGAAGGCGGAGATGTGCTTGCGCACGACGTTGAAGTCATCGATTGCCACACCGCTGCGTAGCAGCGCCTCACTCGTGGCGATGATGTCGGTGAGGCTGAGATCGGCTGCGGGCACCTCGGCCAAAGCCGACCCACCGCCGGAGACGAGAACGATGACGAGGTCGTCGCTTCCGGCCCCAGAGGCCAGCTCGAGGAGGCGGCGGCCGGCATGCTCGCTCGATGCGTCCGGCACCGGGTGGGCGGCCTGGATCACCTCGAGACCCGGCACCTGGGTCGGCTCGCTGCTCACAACGATGCCCCGTGTCCGGATGCCCTCGAGGCACTCGATGGTCGCTCTTGCCATGGCCGCTGCCGCCTTGCCGAAGGCCAGGAGCGTCACGCCGCCGACGGGCAAGGGGACCGCGGCGTCACCTACGATCAGCTCATCGCCCCGGCGGCGCAGGTGCCGGGGCACGGCGGCTGAGGGGTCCACGGCCTGGAGCCCGGCCTCGATGACGTCGAGCAGCAGGCGGCGTTGCTCGGGGTCTGGGGCGAGAACGGCGGAGTCGAACCGGGGCGCCATCGCCCCGAATGTACCTGTCGGAGTCGGGTGGCAGGCGCCGGTAAGCTGCGCCGGTGCCTCTCAGCCCGGACCCGGAGCGGCTCGCCACGGCAGCCTTCGCCGGTAACCGACGCGCCCTCGCTCGTCTCATTACGCTCGTCGAAGAGGATGGCGTTGGCGCCGGCAAGGTGCTGGCGGCCGCCCACGGGGCGCGCCGAGGTGCCTACCGGGTCGGCATCACCGGTGCCCCCGGAGCCGGCAAGAGCACGATCACCGACCGTCTCGTTGTGGCGGTCAGGGAACGCGGGGAGGAGGTTGCGGTGCTTGCAGTGGATCCCAGCAGCCCTTTCAGCGGTGGCGCGGTGCTCGGCGATCGTGTGCGCATGCAGGAGCACGCTTCCGATCCTGGCGTCTATATACGCTCGATGGCGAGCCGGGGCCATCTGGGTGGCCTCTCGGCTGCGGTGCCCAAGGCCCTGGCCCTGCTCGACGCCGCCGGGTTCCCCATGATCATCATTGAGACGGTCGGGGTCGGGCAGGATGAGGTCGAGGTCGCGGAGGCGGCCGACACGGCGGTGGTGGTCGTTGTCCCAGGCTGGGGCGACTGGATCCAGGCCGCCAAGGCGGGCCTCCTCGAGATAGGCGACATTTTTGTGGTGAACAAGGCCGATCGTGCCGGGGTGGACGAAGCCGTGGCCGACCTGCACACGATGATCGAGATGGGCGAGGAGCGTTCCTGGCGGGTGCCGATCCTCACGACGGTGGCCTCGAGGAGCGCGGGCATCGTTGAGCTGCTCGCACAGATCGACCGTCACCGCTGTCATCTGGAGGAGGGCGAGGGGCTCAACCGACGCAGACGCAAACGCCGGCTCGGCGAGTTGGCCGCGGCGCTGCACGCCGCTGCCGCCCGCCGCGCCGTCCAGCTCTCCGGCTCGCCAGAGCACGGCGATCTTGTGAGCCTGGTGGAATCCGGCGAGCTCGATCCGTGGTCGGCGGCGGAGCGGCTCGTCGCCGGGTGAAAGGCTGGCGGTAGCCTCGGCTTATACGTCGAGGAGGGACCGTGAGCCTGGTCGAGTACACAGTCGAAGGCGCCGTCGCCGTTCTCACCCTGAATCGCCCCCCGGTGAACGCTCTGTCCGAGGAGCTGGTGGCCGATCTGGAGGCCGGCTTCGCTCTTGCTGCAGATCCGGCCGTGCGCGCCGTGGTCGTGACTGGGGCGCCGCACTTCGCCGCCGGGGCCGACATCTCCGAGTTCAAGGCGGCCATGGAGTCCGGGGCCGGCGGGGCGCTGGCCGAGCGTCTCTCCGCGGCGATCCTGGCGCTGGAGCGCCTGCCCAAGCCGGTCATCGCCGCCGTGCGGGGCTTCGCCCTGGGTGGGGGTCTGGAGTTGGCCATGGGCTGCGACTTCCGCTACCTGGCCGAGGGAGCCCGGGTGGGGCAGGCCGAGATCAAGCTGGGCCTTATTCCGGGAGCAGGAGGCACCCAGCGCCTCCCCCGTCTGGTGGGCCTGGCCCGAGCCCGCGAGCTCGTCTACAGCGGCCGGCAAGTTGGCGCCGAGGAGGCCTTGGCCATCGGGCTGGCGGACCGGGTCGTGCCCGATGACGACCTCATCGATGTCGCTGCCTCGGCGGCGCGAGAGCTCGCCGCCGGGCCTACGGCGGCACTCGCAGTGGCCAAACGCGTCTTGAACGAAGGTTGGGGAATGAGCCTTTCGGAAGCGCTGGCGATGGAGGCTGCCGGGTTCTCCTCGTGCTTTGCCACGGAGGATGCCGTCGAGGGTGTCAACGCCTTCCTCGAGAAGCGGTTGGCCGGGTTCTCCGGGCGCTGAGACCGCGGCCGATCGTGCCGGTTCGACGGGCTCGGCCGGGCACGGTTCCGGTCAGCCGGAGTGTCGGTGAACGAGACGATCGGCCTCGAAGCCGACAGGACCCGAAACCGGCGTGCATTCTCCGGGTGACGGCTCCGGTACCATCGGCGTCACTCTCCCCATGATCACGAGACGTGCCAAACGCTGGGTGAAATGGGCGACGACGATCGCTCTCATCGTTGCTGTTTTGGTGCTCGCCGTCTCGGGGTGGATGCAGTCGGGGCAGATCAAGAGCCGGCTGCTGCAGGTGCCCGACCGGCAGGCCGTGTACGACCTGGACGTGCTCGGTGTGGAGGACGACGACGTGACGCTGCCGCTCACGGAGCAGACGGAGGCCCCGGGTGTCTGGGGCCTGGAGTGGGTCGGCGGCTATGCGGTTCTCGGGGATGTCGTCGCCGTGACGCAGACAACGGTGACGCGGGTTCTGGTGGCCCGTTCCGGTGTCTTGCGGCCCGGGGCAAACGCTCTCATGGACCGGTATGCCGTGGAGTCGGACCCTGCCGACTGCGGCGTCGAATTCAGCAGCGTCTTCTTCGAGGGTCCACTCGGCTTCTACCCGGCGTGGTTGACCGGCGGGATCGACGACACATGGGTCGTGCTCGTGCACGGACGGGGTGATTCGCGAAGGGAGGCGCTGCGGGTGCTGCCCGCCGTGGCGGAGGCCGGGTTTCCCACCTTGGTGATCACTTACCGCAACGATCGGGAAGTGCCGGAGAACCCGAGCGGCCGCTACCACAACGGCACCGAGGAGTGGGCCGATCTGGAGGCGGCGGTGCGCTATGCGCTGGGAGAGGGGGCCGAGGATGTCGTCGTCTTCGGCTACGGCATGGGAGGAGCGGTAGTGGTCACGTTCCTGGAGGAGTCGGATCTGGCGGAACGGGTGGCGGGTGTCGTGCTGGACGCGCCCCTTCTCGACGCGGGAGCGGTCATCGACGATCTGGCGGCTCGCGACCACGTTCCGGGGTTCATCGTCGGCTTGGGCAAGGCCCTGGCCACGCTGCGTTTCGGAATCGAGTGGGACGAGCTCGACCAGGTGGAGAGGGCCGCCGCTCTTGCTCTGCCCGTGCTGCTCTACCACGGTGATGCCGACGATGAGATTCCCGTGCGGTCGAGCGACCGCTACGCCGAGCTTCTCGGAGGGCTCGTCGAGTACCGACGGGTCGAGGGGGCCGGCCATGGTGAGGCATGGAACCTCGATCCTGCCGGCTATGAGGCCGCTCTGGTGGCCTTCCTCGACCGGGTCGCCGGTGGTCCGAGCCGCCTTCCCGAATACGATCCGAATCTGTGAGGGATGCTGCCGGGCCCCGCAAGCCGATACCCTGCGCCTTGCCCATGAGCCCTCTCGAACGCCGAACCGGCACCGTGGACCGCCCGACGCGGCCGGCCGAAGCACCGTCTGTCGCCGGCGCCGCCGATGGGGGCGCACGATGAGGGTGCTGGCCGCCATGTCGGGCGGAGTGGACAGCAGTGTGGCCGCGGCGTTGCTACTCGAGGCCGGCCATGAGGTCGTCGGTGTGACCGTCGAGCAGTGGGAGGATGACGGCCCGGGCCCCGGCTGTTGCGGTGCCGCCGACGGCGAGAGCGCAGCAGCCGTAGCCGGCGAGCTCGGGATCCCGCATCAGGTGGTGGACCTCAGCGAGGAGTTCTACGAGGCGGTCATCGAGCCGTTCGGCCTTGAGTACGGGGCGGGCCGGACCCCGAACCCTTGCATCGAATGCAACCGTCGTATCCGCTTCGGGGTCTTGTTGGACCGGGCCTCCGAGCTGCAGTGCGACGCTCTCGCCACCGGCCACCATGCCCGGGTGGGTGCGGCCGGCGGCAGGTATCGGCTGTGGCGCGGGTGCGATGCCCGCAAGGATCAGTCGTACGTGCTCTACATGCTCGGCCAAGACGAGCTGAGACGGGTGGTGCTGCCGATCGGCGAGATGACGAAGCACGAGGTGCGAGCCCGCGCTCGCAGCCTGGGCCTCCCGTCTGCCGAGCGGCCCGAGAGCCAGGACATCTGTTTCGTACGCTGCGGCGACTATCGCCGTTTCTTGGAGGTTCACTTCCCCGAGGGCCTGAAGTCCGGTCCTGTCGTCGACGGCGACGGCACGGTGCTCGGCAGTCACGGGGGCGCCGCCAGGTTCACCGTGGGCCAGCGGCGCGGCCTTGGTGTTGCACTGGGGGAGCCCCGATACGTGATCGAGGTCGATGCCGCCAGCTCGACGGTGGTGGTGGGGCCGCGCTCCGGACTCCTCTCCGCAGGCTGCCGCCTGGAGGGTGTGGTCTTCGTGGCGGGGGAGCCGCCGCAAGACCGTCGGGTGGGCGTGCAGGTGCGATATCGGTCTCCGGCCGTGCCGGCCCGGCTCGAAGATGGGCCGGAAGGGTGGACGGTTCGCTTCGTCGAGCCGCAATCGGCGGTGGCACCCGGACAAGCTGCGGTCCTCTACCGCGGCAGCGAGGTGCTCGGTGGAGGGACCGTTGCCCAGAGCGTCGGATCGTGACCCGGGGCGGTGGCGGCCTCTCCCGTATCATCGGTCCGTGCTCGTTGACGCTCGCTCGCTGAAGGTGCCTCGTGGTTGACTTCGCCGCCCGCGTCGCCGAGCTGCGGACGCTTCTGCGCTACCACTCCTACCGCTACCACGTGCTCGACGATCCCGAGATATCCGATGCGGAGTACGACGGCCTGCTCCGAGAGCTCGAAAGGCTCGAGCAGGCACATCCGGAGCTGGTGACGCCCGATTCGCCGACCCAGCGGGTGGGTGCGCCGTCGTCCGATCTGTTCGCGCCGGTGACTCATCGTGAGCGCATGTTCTCGCTCGACAACGCGGAGTCTCGGGAGGATCTCGAGGCCTGGGAGAAGCGACTCGAGCGTCAGTTGGGGGCGCCACCCGCAGGGTTCACCTGCGAGCCCAAGATCGACGGCCTGGCCGTGTCGCTCACCTACGAGCGGGGCCGCCTGACCGTGGGCGCAACGAGGGGGGACGGGACCACCGGCGAAAACGTGACTTCCAACCTGCGCACAGTCGAGGCGGTGCCGCTGGTGCTGCTCGGAGACGGCGTGCCGGAGGCCCTCGAGGTGCGCGCCGAGGTGTACATGTCGTTGGACGCGTTCGAGGAGCTCAATCTCAGTCAGGCCGAGGCCGGCGAGCGGCTCTTCGTCAATCCCCGCAACGCCGCCGCCGGGGCGATACGCCAGAAGGACCCGGCGGTGACGGCGAGCCGCCGCCTGTCACTCTGGGCCTATCAGCGCGGATTCATCTCCGGCGGCTCGGCTCCGCAAAGCCACATGGAGACACTCGAGTGGCTCCGGAGACTCGGCTTTCCGGTGAGCCCGCTCGCCGAGCGCTGCGCCGACCTGGCCGGGGTGCTCGGCTACGTGAGCCGGCTCGAGGAGGCCCGGCACGGTCTCGCCTACCAGACGGACGGCGTCGTGGTCAAGGTCGACGACCTGGCCGAGCAGGGCCGTCTCGGTTTCACCGCCAAGAGCCCGCGCTGGGCCATCGCCTACAAGTTCGCCGCCGAGGAGCAGACGACGAAGCTGCTCGCTATCGAGGTGAACGTGGGTCGCACTGGTGCGGTGACGCCGTTCGCCGTGCTCGAGCCCGTTTTTGTAGGCGGCGCCACCGTCACCAACGCCACGCTGCACAACGAGGACGAGATCGGCCGCAAGGATCTTCGGGTCGGCGACACCGTGGTGGTGCGCCGCGCCGGCGACGTCATCCCCGAGGTGGTGGGGCCGGTGTCGTCGCTGCGTACCGGCAACGAGAAGCCGTGGGCGATGCCGAGCGTGTGCCCCTTCTGTGGGTCGCCCATCGAGCGTCCCGAAGGCGAAGCGGTAGCCCGGTGCAGCGGCGGGTTCTCCTGTCCCTCCCGGCTCCGCGAGCACCTCTTTCACTTCGCCGGGCGCGGCGCCATGGACATCGAAGGGCTGGGCTACAAGACGATCGACCTGCTGCTCGGCGAGGGCCTGGTGGAAGATGCCGCCGACATCTTCACCTTGTCGCCCGAGGCCCTGCTGGGCCGGGAGGGTTGGGGCGACGTGTCGGTGGGCAACCTGATGGCAGCCATCGACGCAGCTCGCCTCCGGCCTCTGGCCCGGCTCATCATCGCCCTTGGGATTCCACTCGTGGGATCCACCGTTGCGGGGCTCCTGGCGAGCCGGTTTCGCAGCATGGATGCGCTCCTCGGGGCCGATGAGGAGGAGCTGGGAACCATCGGGGGCATCGGGCCCGAGATCGTGCGCTCGGTTCGGGAGTGGTCGGCGGATCCGGCCAACCGGCAGTTGGTCGACAAGCTGCGCCGGGCCGGGGTGCGCCTCGCCGATCCCGAGCCGGAGGGCGGCACGGCCGGCCTGCTGGCCGGGATGACGCTGGTGTTGACCGGGACACTGGAGGGTTTCTCCCGCGACGAGGCTCGAGCCGCCGTAGAGGAGCGTGGAGGCCGCGTCACCGGCTCGGTGTCGTCGAGAACGTCGACCGTGGTTGCAGGGGAATCGGCCGGGTCGAAGCTGGAAGAGGCCCGGGAGCTGGGCATCCCGGTGCTGGATGAGGAAGGCTTCCTCAGATTGCTGGAGACCGGCCCCGAGCCGTTCTAGGGCCGGGAGCTCGTCTTCAGCTGGTACAGGCGCTCCAGAAAGTCCTCTGGAGAGAACCTCGTGAGGTCACCGGGTGCCGAGACCTTGGTCACGAGGCCGTCCATGAGCTTTCTCGCCAGCGTCACCCGAGGGCCCCACTCCAGTGAGAACCTTCGCTCCAGGAAACCCTCCAGGACGGCCACGTCCTGGGCAGTGACGGCCGAGACATCCCAGATGCCCACCGCTTTCGCGGCCCCCGGCGGCGCCACCAGCGCCTGCAGGAAAGCTTCTGGGTCCGTGGATGGATCGACGGGCACTCCGGTCTTGGCGGTGAGCTGATCCTGAAGCTGGCGGGCAAGCCGCGTGCGGTGCTGCCAGGCCAGCGTGCCGCGTCGGTCCAGGAAGTCGTGGACCAGAGACATCTCCTCTGCGCTCAGTCCTTCCGCGCTGGGCAGGGATCCTGCCGGCAGGTAACTCTGGAGTGGCTGCGCTTGCGGTGTCCTCCGGGTTGGGACACGGCGCTCGTGTATTACCAGGGTGCCGGCGACCATGTCCCCGAGGCGCTGGCTTCGGGCGCTCGCCAGCACGGTGAGGAGTCCGATCAGGTAGATGCCCGGCAGCAGGTCGATGACGCGCATGAGGTTGCGGGCAAACGAGGCTCCGAGCCGCACCGGGCCTCCACTGCTGTCGACGACACGAAGGCCGATGACGGCCTTGCCGGGGGTGCGTCCGGCGTTGCGGACCTCGAAGGCTATGTGGTAGGCGAAGAAGGATGCGACGGAGAGAGAGGCCACGATGGCGATTGTGATAGCGGAGGAGCCGCCTAGGCCCACGGCCACGCCTAGGAGGGCCAGAAGGGATATGTACTGGATCACCGTGTCGACGATGGCGGCAAGGATGCGTGAACCTACCCCGGCGAGGCTCATCTCCAGCGTGACACCTTCGGGTGTGATAATCCTTTGACGGTCGTCGAAGGTCACGAGCTGTGAAGGTAGATCGATTTATTGCGGAACGCCAGCAGGCGTGGCTCGAGCTGCAGGGCCTCGTCGACCGCGCCGGCACCCGGCCCCGGCGGCTGGGCCCGGAGCGGCTGCGGCGGCTGGGGACCTTGTACCGCTCGGCCGCCGCCGATCTCGCCGCCGCCCGGCTGCACTTCCCGCAGCACCACGTCGTCGAGCTTCTGGAGCGATTGGTGCTGCGGGCGCGGCAGCTCGTCTACGCTGGCGCCCCTCGCCGTTTCTTGCCTGAGGCGTGGCGGTACATGAGTACCGGCTACTTCCGCGAGATTGCCGCCCGCCCGGCGCCGCTGGCTCTCTCGGCGCTGCTTTTCTTCGGCATCGCCGCCGCGGCTTGGGTCTGGGGGATCGTAGATCCAGCCGCCGCAGTCGGACTCGTGCCGGGCGTCTTTCAGAAGGCCCTGGAGCCGGGCGTCAGGGGAACGGACATGGGCGGCACCTTGGTGGAACAGGCGGCTTTCTCGTGGCAGGTGTTCACCAACAACATCCTGACTACGTTCTTCGCCTTCGGGCTCGGTGTCAGCTTTGGAGTGGGCACCGCCTTTGTTCTTATCTACAACGGCGCCGTCCTCGGTGTCGTCGGGGGGATTCTGGTCGGATCGGGCAACGGAGACTACCTGGTGGAGTTGGTGGCGGCACACGGTGCGATCGAGCTCTCCTGCATCATCGTCGCCGGCGCCGCAGGTCTGCGCATCGGGTGGTCGATTCTGTCCCCAAACCGTCTCACCCGCAGCGCGTCTCTGGTCGCCGAGAGCCGGCGAGCGGTGGGCTTGGTGGCAGGCACCATGCCCTGGCTGGTGTTGGCCGGTCTCATAGAGGGGATCGTCAGCCGCAGAGGCCTCGGTGCAGTGCCCTGTGCCGTGATTGGGTTTGTTTCGGGGGCTCTCTACTGGGGCCTGATCGTGTGGCGGGGCCGGTCCTCAGAGCCGGCTGAGCTCCTTGGCTTGCAGGTAGGCGGTCGTGCATACGGCGCCGAGCCGGTGAGGGGGGGCTTCGACGACGTCGGCGCCCGCCCGACGTAACCGGGCGGCGACGCGGGCGCGGGCATCGAGCAGATCAAATGCCGCCGTGGCCCGGTACACGTCGAGAGGGGTGTCGGGGACGGTTGTGACCGCGGCGGCGAGGTCGGTGTCGGTGGCACCGGCGACGATGACGGCGTTACGGCGGAGCAGCACGGGGACCTCGGCCAGCATGGCCGCAGCCGCAGCCTCGTCGATCAGATCGGTGAAGAGGAAGACCAGGGCGCGCTTGCCGGCGGAGACGGCACGAAACGCGGCTTCGTAGTTGCTGTCGGTGTCGCCGGGTTCGATGTCGAACACGGCATGCAGGACGGACTCCCCTCCGGACCGCCGCGGGGGCAGCTGTCGTACGACACGGTCCCTGAAGGCGACGACGCCGCAGCGGTCTCCCACGGCGTCGGCGACGGCGGCAACGACTGCAACGGCGTCGACTGCGGCGTCGAGCCTGGTCATACCCTCCAGCGGGGCGGCCATCAGGCGCCCCGCATCGATGGCAAAGACGATGTCGCGGTCACGATCGGTGCGGTAGCGGTTGCTCATGGGTCGTCCCATTCGGGCGGTGGCGCGCCAGTTGACCTGGCGGATGTCGTCGTCGGGCTGGTAGTCGCGGATCGATTCGAACTCGGTGCCGAGGCCGAGCGGTCCCCGGGGCAGAAACCCGGTCTCCCGGAATCGGCCGCGGACCACCGCCTCGGCGATCCGCTGGGCCGCGGGCAGGTCGGGGTAGACGAGTACATGCTCTTCGCCACCGACATCGTGCTGCGTCGAGGCCAGCCGCAGCGGACCCACGGCACGTACGACGACGGGAGGAAGGCGGTGCCTGCCCCGGCGCCGTGCCGTGATGGTGGCGTCGAGGCCTTCGTCCGCCTCGGACGGCTCGATGTGCAGGTCGGCCGGTACGGGCTGGCGGACGCGCAGCCTGTTCGCCGAGGGGTGCCGGACTCGCACGACGAGGCGTGAGGGCACACCGCGTGAGAGCAGCCTGGGCGCCGATCGCTCGGCTTCTGCCGGAGCGTGAACCCGCCAGCCGTCGATGATGGTCGCGACCAGAACGAGGGCAGCACAGACGAGCACGGAGCTGAGGGGAAGAAGGAGTGCCGAGAAAGCGACGGCGCCCATGAGGACGGCGGAGATTGGTGTCGGTCTCATCGCGGCACGGGCACGCTGGCCACCGCCGAGCGGATCGCGTCGACGGGTCTGTAGTTCTCCAGCTGCGCGTCGGGGCTGATCAGCAGTCTGTGGCTCAACACGGGCAGGGCCATCCAGGAGACGTCGTCGGGTATCACGTAGTCGCGTCCGGCCAGCCGAGCGGCCGCTCGTGATGCCGCCAGCAGGTGCACGGCGGCTCGTGGGCTGGCTCCCAGTGAGACGCTGGACAAGGTGCGTGTAGTGCGCACGATGCCCGAGATGTAGCGGATCAAGTCGTCGCTCACCGTCGTCTCGTCGACCTGCGTGCGCAGCTCGGCGATCTCGGTGGGCCCCACTAGGCGTTCCACCGTCTCCAGGCTTGCCGGGGCAACACCCCGGTGGGCGAGACGGAGCATGGCCTCTTCGTGCTCGGCGGACGGATAGGTGACGTCGATTTTGACCAGGAATCGGTCGAGCTGCGCCTCCGGCAAGGGATACGTGCCCTCGTATTCGATGGGGTTCTGCGTGGCGACGACGAGGAATGGGGCGGGTAGGGCATGAGTGGCTTCGTCGACGCTGACTTGGCTCTCCTGCATCGCCTCCAGCAGGGCCGCCTGGGTCTTCGGAGGGGTGCGGTTGATCTCGTCGGCAAGCAGAACGTTGGTGAACACCGGGCCGGGACGGAACACCAGGTCCCCACCTCGCAGCGCCATCGTCCCGGTTATGTCCGAGGGCAGCATGTCTGGAGTGAACTGCACCCTGGTGAACTTGAGATCGAGGGCGGCGGCGAGGGCGCGAGCCAGAAGCGTCTTGGCCACCCCGGGAACGCCCTCGAGCAGGGCGTGGCCGCCGACGGCCAGGGTGACCAGGAGCACGTCGACGGCATCGTCCTGGCCGACGACTACCTTGGCCACCTCGGCCCTTGCCCTTTGCGCAAGTTCCCTCATTCTGCCTCCCATCGTCGTGCCAGCACCCGTATTGCCGCCCGGCCGGTCGCCGTCACCTCCGACGCCGATCGCGGGTCGCTGCTCAGAGCGGAGACCTCGGCCTCGCTGAGACCGAGGGTTGCCCCTCTCATGATGGCGCGTTCCTTCGGCGTCGTCCCCGGCTGGTCCTTTCCCTCGAGGATCTCCAGAGCACGTTGCCGCAGCAGCCTCACCGCGGCGGCGGGCTGCCGAGTGCCGGCGAGACCGGCGGCGAGCGAATCGATGTAGTCGCGCCGCGGTGGCGGGAGAGGGCGCTCCTTCTCCTCAGGTGGGCCTAGCCGTCTCGACACCGAAGCCAGCCATATCACCGCCGCCACGACGAGGAGAGCCCCGGTCAGTCTCCAGCGCCAGGACAGCGCAGCGAGGCCGGTGACGGAGCCATGGATCAGGTGCTCGGCGAAGACGACGTCACGCCCGGCGGCGAGGTTGAGCCCGAACCGGGCGTTGTCGGCATCGGCGAGGTTCACGTTCTCGAGCATGTCGTGCTGGGCCAGCAGCACCACTTCGCCATTTCCAGCCACCGCTACCGCAGCGATGATCTCATCTTCGGCAAGCACCGGCAGCGCCTCGCCTGCATCCGTCCATACGCCTACCCCGGCAACAGTGACTCGGTCGATCCCTGCCACTGTGGGCACCGGCGCCACGGGCGCGCAGTCCCGGGATCGGTAGCCCTCCCAATCCGGCGGCGTTTCCAGCAGCAGCCGGGCCAGGCGGCCCTCCTGTGACACGACGAGCCGGCCTCCGTCTTGGACGAAGCTCCTCAGCGCCTCCACTTCGGCGGGGCGAGGGCTGGCGCCTCCTATCACGAAGACGGTGCGGTCCGAGTCGAGGCGGACACGGTCGAACGAGGTTCGCAGATACGAGACGCCGTGCCCGGTCTGCTCGAGGAGCTCAGCGAAGGCGGCGAGGCCGGACGGGCCTGTTGTGGTGGCCGAGCCGTCGGGTCCGGTGTAGTCGTCGCCGGAAGGCGTGATCGGGTTGAGGATGAGCACGACAAAGGCAAGGACAGCGACGATGGCGAGCACGGGAACGGCGTCGCGTCGTCTGATCATTGCCGCTTCGCAAGCACGTGCGCCCAGTCGCGGCGGGAGGACGCTGCGTCTTCATCCACGGCGATTCGGTGCCCGTAGACGACGGGCTCGAAGGTGGCGAGGATGCGATCGAAGGGCTCGGAGGAGAGTCTTGCCGCTACCTGCCGGCCGGTCGACCAGGGCTGGAGCTGGATGCGCCCGGCCGCGTCGAGGCGCAGCAATCCGGCGCCGAAACGCAGCCGCACCGCTTCTCCGTAGTGGCCTTCGGCCTCAGCCTCGGCAGCCAGCAGCTCGAGTCTGCCGGGATCTCGTGCACCGGGTGCGGATCCCGATTTGGACGTGGGCCTGCCGCGCCCTGGGGCACCGGACCGACGCCCTGCCAGCAGGTACACGATGGAGATGACGGTGGCCGCGAAGGCCAGGAGCGCCAGCATGGCGACCAGCTGGGAATGGAGGATGGAACTGAAGAAGTCCCCTACGGCGTGAGCGGCTCTTTGGAGCCAGCCTTCGCCCGAGGGCTTTTCCCCATCTGGCTCTGACGACTCGGAGCTGGCGTCCTGGGATACGCCGTATCGGCGGCTCTCCAGGATCCGGCCGGCGGCCGCCGCGGCCGCGGCGGCGTCGAGGCCTTGCGGCGTGGTTGCGGCGGTGAGACGTGCGAGCGTCTCCAGCCGCGCCTGCAAGGCGGCCTCGTCGTCCGTGTCGAGGGCGGTGCCGAGGTTCATCTCCTGCCCGTCGACGACGTCGATGTTGCGTAGCTGCTCGAGAGCCGCGGGATCGTCGGCGGCGCGCCGGGCCAGATCGGCGACATCTGCAGACGAGGCCTCAGTTGCCTTAGCCGAGGAGGCAACCAGTAGCAAACAGAAGAGGGCGGCGCCGATCGTGCGGCGTCGCCGGGTCTTCACTCGTCCCGGTGGTCTTCTATCGTGCGTCGCCAAGGCGGTTCCTCGGGTGGAGACGCCTCGAACGCGGGCGGAGCTTTGGGAACCGGGGGCTCCCGCCGTGTCTCCCCGAGCTGCTGCGCCTGTATCTCCAGATCGAAGCCTTCCTTCCGAACCCGGAGTTCGAAGTAGATGACGACCTCCAAGGCGGCGAGCAAGGGCTGGCCGAGCACGGTGGTCAGGAGTGAGAGGAGGGCGTTGAGGACCATGAACATGAGGGCGCTGTTGCTGGCTGCGGTCGCTCCGTATAGGAGTACGGGCGCCACGAACGCCAGCATGACGTACACGATGAGACCCACGATGAGGGCGCCGAAGGTCGGCCACCAGCGCCCCCGTACCAGGTCGAAAGAGCGGCGCAGGGCGTCGGCTGGGCCCTTATGTTCGATCATCACCGCGGCGTGGTAGAGCCACCAGGCCACGAGGAGGAAGACGCCGGGAATGATCAATGCGATGAAGCCGGCCATGATCCCCAGCCCGAAGAGGATCGTCGCCCCGAGCAGTACCCAGAACCGGGAGAACGCCGCTTTCAGGGCCTCCGTCCAAGTGGCGCGGCGCCTCAGGTAGCGCTGGCCGAGCAGGTGAACGCAGGCGCCCAGTGCTACCAGGCCGGTCAGGGCCTGGACGACGAACAACGTCATCGAGACGGCGTTGTATGTGTCGCAGGCGTCGGACCTGAGGCAATACAGGGTCCTATTCGAAAGAATGACATCGTCGGCCACGGCCGCCGATACCAGCAGCCGGATGGCCGTGATGGGGACCAGGAAGACCAGGAATATCTTCACCAGGTCCCAGAGATTGCGTACCCAGAGCCGAGTCGAGATGTCGACCGTCTCGCCGATTCGGAGCGGACGCAGGTGGTCCATGCGCGCACCATAGCGGCCAGAGGGACACGCTGCTGTCTGGACCGGTCGGGGGGACGCGGCAGCCGTTGCCGAGCACTTTCCGGGCGTCTGTGTTGTCGACCGCTCACTGTGCCGCTTCGGCTTGTTGATGCCTCCATGGTGGGGAATGAGGCGAAGCCGCCGCCGCCGCCGAGGTTGATGCCGGTGCAGCCGAGTGCGTCGGTAGGGCCTCGTCGCGCCGCACGAGTTGCCGACGGGCTCGGCCCGGCACCGGCAGCGCCGGCGCTAGCGTGGCCCTCATGAAGTTGAACCCGGTGCTCGAGGAGCTCGGCGTGTACCCCATCGCCACGGTGCAGGAGCGGGCCCGAGCGCTGCGCGCCGCCGGGGAGCCGCTGGTCGACTTCTCCATCGGCGATCCCCGCGAACCTACGCCGAGTTTTATCCCGGCCGCCCTGAGGGCCGCCGTGCCCGACGTGTCTCAATACCCGACGGTCGGCGGTCTGCCGGAGCTGCGGTCGGCCGTCGCCGGCTACGTGGAGCGGCGTTTTGGAGTCGTCGTCGATGCCGAGACCCAGGTGCTGCCCACCTCGGGGTCGAAGGAGGCGATCTTCACCACCCCGCTGGCGTTTGTCGCTCCGGGCGATGCCGTTGTGTTCGGCACGCCCGGCTACCCGGTCTACGAGCGTGGGACCCGGTTCGCCGGTGCCGTTGCCGTCGGAGTGAAGCTCGGCGATGATTTTGTACTCCGAGTCGGAGATGTTCCCGACGGTGCCTGGGAGGCGGCCCGGCTGGTGTGGATCAACACCCCGCACAACCCGACGGGAGCCGTCACCGGATTCGGCGACCTGGCGGATCTGCTCGAGGCGTGTCGGCGGCACGACGCACTGCTTCTCAGCGACGAGTGCTACGTCGATTTGTATGAGGATGAGGCGCCGCCATCGGTTCTGCAGGTGGCTGGCGCCGGCTCCCGGTGTGCGCTCTCCTACCTGAGCCTTTCCAAGAGATCGGGCATGACCGGCTACCGCAGCGGCGCCGTCGTCGGCGACCCCGATGCCATCGCCGCCCTGAGGCAGCTCCGCGGCTCGGTGGGGGTGGCCCCGGCCGAGTTCGTGCAGGCGGCGGCCGTGGCCGCCTGGTCGGACGACGAGCACACCGCCCGGCGCAGGGAAGTGTTCGCCCGGAAGCGTGCCATCCTCCGGCGGGCATTCGAGGACGTCGGTTACCGGGTCGTGTGCTCTCGTGCAGGCCTTTATCTGTGGGTTCAGGTCGGTGACGATGCCTCCACCACCTTGCGATTGCTGGAGCGAGGCGTGGTGGTGTCGCCGGGGTCGGCATTCGGCCCGGGTGGTGAGGGGTACTTGCGGCTGGCGCTCGTACCTACGATCGAAGAGTGTGAACGAGCAGTGGAGGTTCTGCAGTCGTGTCTGAGCACCGCAAGCTGATCGACCGGGCGTACGAAGATCTGAGCCTGCTTCCCGAGGCCGTCGAAGCCGTCGAGGAGACGATCGCCGCCCTGGATGCGGGACGGCTGCGGGCGGCGGAGAAGCGGGCAGGCGAGTGGTCGGTGAACGAGTGGGTGAAGCGGGCCATCATCCTCTTCTTCCGCATCCGCGAGCTGGAAGTCTCCAGGGCGGGCGTCTTCGAGTACAACGACAAGATCCCCACCAAACGCAACCTGGCCGATGCAGGTGTGAGGGTGGTGCCGCCCGGGACGATCCGCTACGGGGCCTTCTGTGAGCCCGGCGTCGTGGTCATGCCCGGCTACGTGAACATCGGCGCCTACGTCGGGGCCGGCTCGATGATCGACACCTGGGCCACGGTCGGCTCCTGCGCGCAAATCGGGCGTGACGTTCACATCTCGGGAGGGGTGGGGATCGGTGGCGTGCTTGAGCCCCCGTCGGCTCGGCCTGTCATCGTGGAGGACGGTGCGTTCATAGGCAGCAGGTGCATACTCGTGGAGGGCGTCGTCGTCGAGGAGGGTGCGGTGCTGGGTGCCACCACGACGATCACCGCGTCCACACCCATCTACGACGTCACCGGTTCCGAGCCCGTCGAGCACCGGGGCCGGGTGCCGGCGCGCTCGGTGGTCATCCCTGGGACGCGGCCAAGGGAGTTCCCCGCCGGCACCTACCAGCTGCCCTGTGCTCTCATCATCGGGCGCCGCTCCGAGTCGACCGACCGCAAGACGTCGCTCAACGAGGCGCTACGGGTGTTCGAGGTGCAGGTGTGAGCCTCGTCGATGACCTTTTGTGGCTGATCGGCGTGCCGTCGCCCACTGGCGAGGAGGAGGCGCTGTGCACCGCCGTGGCCCGGCGCCTCAGCCCTCGTTACGGCGCCGACCGGCTGCTGCGCGTCGGCAACGCTCTCGTCGTGGGCCGGGCCGATGGACGGCCCCAAATAACGCTCTACGGTCACCTCGACACCGTGCCTGCCCAGGGCAACGCGATACCCGAGGTGCGCGGAGACAGGGTGCACGGCGTTGGCGCCTCCGACATGAAGTGTGGGCTGGCCGTGATACTGGCTCTCCTCGAAGATGACTTCGTCGCTGGGGGGCCATACAACCTGACCGCCGTCTTCTACGACAGGGAGGAGGGCCCGGCCCACGAGAACGGCCTCGAGGACGTGCTCGCTGCCGTGGGCTGGCTGGGGCGGGCCGAGCTTGCCGTCGTGCTCGAACCGACCGACCTGGAGCTGCAGCTGGGCTGTCAGGGGGCTCTCAATGCGAGGGTCAGCTTCCTGGGCCGGGCTGCTCACAGCGCCCGCCCCTGGCTGGGCGAGAACGCCATCACCAAGGCCGGCGCCTGGCTCGACGAGATGGGCCGGCACGCTCCGCGGAAGGTGACGGTGGCCGGGCTGGAGTTCAACGAGCTTCTCAGCGTGACCAAGGCGCAGGGCGGCGTCGCCAGCAACGTCATCCCGGCCCGGTTCGACGTGAACGTCAACTACCGGTTCCCACCCGACATGACGCTCGAGCAGGCGGAGAGCCGGCTGCGCCAGGTCGTGGCCGCCGCCGACGAGGTGGAGATCGTAGACCGGGCTGCGCCCGCGCCGGTTCCGGAGGGCAATACTCACCTGGATCGCCTCGCTGCGGTGAGTGGTGCTCCTGTGACCGGGAAGCAGGCTTGGACTGATGTGGCTCGTTTGTCGCAGCGGGGCATTGCGGCGGTGAACTACGGCCCGGGTGAGACGGCGCTGGCCCATAGGGCCGATGAGTCGGTGAAAGCAGAGAGCCTCGAAATCGCTGTCGGGGCCCTGCGGCGGTTTTTCACCGAGTAGCCGATCGCTGGCGGCGGATGGCACAGGCTCTCGACGGGGGTGATCCGCGTTCTGGCTCCAAACGCGACGACGCCGCCCCCCGGGGCGGTGTCGTCGCGCTCGCTCCGGCCGAGATGGCTACGGAACTGCTGTTGCCTTCGCCGTGTAACGAAGGATTCCCGTGGTGCCGGTGGCACCGTCGTCAACCTCAATCACAAAGGCGCCCTGTACTTCATCTCCCGCAGCAACGTTCACGATGCCCGTGGCACCGTTCGTCGGAACTGCGTCGCCCAGGTTGATGACGATTGGGGAAGCATCCCACTCGAGGGGATCGCTGAAGTCGCTGCCTGCACCCGCCACGAGTGACAGGTACATGCTGAGCGACTTGTCAGACCAATCCCCTGCGAGGCCGGCGTTGCCGGCAGGATCGTCCTCGACCACGAGCTGGAGCTGGATGTCGTAGTCACAGTTGTTCTGATAACGCACGACGTCCGTATAGGTGATCCGATCACCGTCGTAGCCTCTGACCGTCACCTGCTCCTGAAGGAGGGTGACGCCGCTGGCGCTGGTGATCGTCGCCGTAGTATCGAGGTCAGCGTAGGGATCGAGCATCGGATCCGAGAAGTTCGTCGCATCCGGACCTTCTGCCTTTACAAAACACGCCGCCACGGCATCCACATCGGCCCGCAGGAAGTTCTGCGTGATGACCGACGCAGCCGCGGGTGCCGCGATCAACAGCAATGCGATGATCAGTGCAGCCCACTTGCCGCTTAGACGCTTCTTACGCTGCGCCATTCTCTACTCCTCGTTCGGCGCGTCGTGCGTCCTATCGGCCCCAGGGGTCTGGATGTGAAGCCCAGCCGGTGTTCATTTCGCTTACACCGGACGGACTAGTCACATTCTCGAGTTCTTCTTCGTCGTCGAGAAGCACGGGTCTGGGCTCTCCGATGAGGTGCTCGAGCGCCCGGTGGAAGTCGGAGTCGGACTTGGGCACGTGGGGTGGGTTGAGGGTATCCCAAGGCGAGGTGGCGCTCTCGCCCTCGGCATGGCGCTTTGCCATCCTTGCCAGGATGAGCGCCGGGGAGCGGCGCAGGGCGATGGAGGCGAGCAGGCCGCCGATGGTCACCGCGGCGGTGGTGACCATCACGCCGCCCCAGGCGACGACGGGACCGGCGAGGAAGTGCCGGGTGACCTCGAAGACCGCCGTCTCCACAGAGACGACGAGGCCGACGAGCCGCCCCTGGACGACGTCGGCGTCGAACCCCCCTCGGAGGCCGGGCAGCACGAGCCGCAGCGCGCTGGCCACCCCCATCGCCGTCGTCGAGTAGGTCACCACCTTGACGAAGGTGGGGCGGTCCGCCACTACGACGATGTTGGGGAAGAAGCCAAGGTAGGAGCGAAGCTGGAGGGTGGCGTGCTCGATGTTGGCCACGGCGAAGACGGTGCTGAGCTTGACGGCGAGCACGATGAGCGTGGCCGTCACAGCCGCCTTGACCATCACGTAGTAGTCGCGCTCGTTCACGGCAGAATCACCACTTCGAGGTCATGCTCGACCAGCGGGCTGGTCAACGATGCGACGTTGGCCTGCCAGCGCAGGTCCAGCGTGGCGCCGAGCCCCGGCCCCGCCATCTGCTCGTCGAGGATGACCGAGTGCGGGAGGGCGGCGTCGAAGGCGATTGGGGGACCGGCGGGCTGCACCACGACACCGCCGATTACTGACACCTGCAGCGATGTGCCCAGCGAGACGTCGGCGAGGCTGATGTTCGGCAGGCCCAAAGACCCGGTGAGCTGCAGTGTGGCGGTGCTTCCGGCAAGCAGTGGCGCGGCCGTCTTCACCCTTGCCAGGTAGTGCCGTGACGTAGATCCAGCCGTCCCACTCACTGTGATGGTGTCGGCCGCACCGACTATGTGGTTGAACGGAATCAGGTTGGTGCCGACCACGATCTCGTCGAGCTGGGGAGTGACGGCCGGGTCGGTCGTGGCCAGCTCGGCGCGCACTCGCAGGTAGCGGTCCCCGTCGTGCACGAAGGCCAGCTCGGTCGGCGAGAAGGTGAACCAGGAGAGCGGGGTGCCGTCCGGGCCCACGAACAGGGCGGGTGGATCGGCGTTGTCGGTGGCCACCTGGAAGCGGATCGAGGTGCCGGCAGGTGTGCTGCCCAGCCAGGAGATGGTCCCGTACACGCCGGAGCCCCCGGTGTCGTATGTGGGGCTCTCCCAGGTGCCGATGGGCGCGTATCCTCCGCCGCCGGGTATCACAACCGGCTCGGGCCACGTGTACTGGCGGCCCTGCTTGAGGCTGTGCAGGTTGGTCTCGTCCTGGTCGTTGTCGTCCTCGTAGTAGACGTAGAAGGGCTCACCGCCGAGCGAGTAGATGCGGGTGCGGTCGGACCAGCCGCTGCTGTCCTTCGCCCAGCCGGGCCCACCGGGGGGTCCGGCGCAGGTGACGTTGGTGTCTCCGCCGCCCTGCCGGTCGAGGCGCACCACCGTGCCCGGCTCTGGGCAGACGATGGCGACGTACTCGGCGTCGGTGGGCAGGTAGTAGTCGTTGCCCAGCTCGCTCTCGGGGGTGAAGTGGGTGCTTTCGTAGCCGTCGAGGTCACGCTGCTGGATCGCTCCAATGGGCTGGTCGGCGATGATGCGCATGCCGTCCCCAGGTCCGCCGCCGCTGGTGCCGCCGTTGTTGGTGCTGGTCAGCCGCGTGCCCCGAGTGCCGCCAAAAGCCTGGGTGCTGCCGTCGGAGAACTGGATGGTACCGGCGGTGTTGGCGACCATGCCGACCATGGCGTCGCGGCTGCGGATGCCGTAGAGATCGTCGTCGCTGACCGGAGGCACCGGGTAGGCGTCCTGGCCGCTGCTGGCCACGTAGGTGAGCAGGATGGGCACATTGGACTCGACGATTCCGGTGTTCGACCCGGTGACGTCGGCGGTGATGGTCACCGAGGTGCCTTGCGGCACGTTGACCGGCGATGCCGGCACCGGGGTGGTGCCGTTGTAAACGTTGATTGTGGCATCGGCGAAGGGGGCGTACATGGAGATGGTCTGGGTGAGCCGCTCGGTGGGGTAGACGAACTGGGTCCCGGCGAAGGAGATGGGCACGAGAGCGTCGAAGCCGTCGCCGGCGCCTCGAGTCGCCAGCGGTCCCCGGGCGCTGATCACCGTCGTCGAGGAGTTGTCCCGGGCGCGGAATCGGTACGACGAGCCGGCGTTGAGGTTGCCCGAAGTGCGGACTCCATTCGTAGCCCGGTTGCGGTCCACCAGGCTGACCACGTATATGTCGGCGCCGACGGTGTCGTAGCGGTCGGAGACCGCGTAGTAGAGCGACTTGAAGGACGAGTAAGAGAAGACCGCCTCGGCATCCGACACCGAGCCCGCCGCCGGGTTGCCCCAGTAGACGCAGAAGGAGGTGCTGCCGCCAGCGGGAATGGAATCGACCTGGACCCAGATCGAGGTGGCCGGGTCGTCGATGGGGCCTTCGAGCCACATGGGGAGCTGGGTGGAGGCGTCGGAGGCGATGGCCCTCAGGTCGTCGCCGTCGGGCTGCATGTCCCCGGCGGCGATGAGTGAGGCGGTGTCGATCCTCACTCGAACGGGGTACTCGGTCACGCTTGACGCTCCGGCTGCGGTGTGATCGATCGAGTAGCAGGTTCGGGCGGTCCAGTGCACATTCCACCACGGCGCCGTCGAGCCGCCGCCGCCGAAGGCAAGCACGAGGCTGTCGGGCACAGCGTTTGTGTCGAGGTCGACGATCGTGCCTGCGGTGAACTCGGCCTGGGTGGTCCACACCGCGTTGGCCGCGCTCGAGTAGTCGTAGAAGACGACGAGGGCGTCGTCG
>CAZWKX010000012.1:0-51109 GCA_964633975.1 uncultured Acidimicrobiia bacterium | reverse complement strand
TCCCCACATTCACATGAGGCTTCGACCGCACAAACTTCGCCTTACCCATCGCTCCCAGTCTCCTTGGAAATCCTATTCCTTTTCGCTTACGTAGCGGCGGGTGGAATCGAACCACCGACTACCCGATTATGAGCCGGGTGCTCTACCGCTGAGCTACGCCGCCTCGCGGTGCTGGAGCCGGCGTCCCTGCCGGAACGACGGCCGAGCCATCACCGAGCCCCCTCCCGGGATCGAACCGGGGACCCCTTCCTTACCATGGAAGTGCTCTACCGCTGAGCTAAGGGGGCCTGCGGTAGCCGTCAGGTTACCGCACGCCGTGGGGGGAGAAGGATTCGAACCTCCGTAGGCTGAGCCGGCAGATTTACAGTCTGCTCCCTTTGGCCGCTCGGGCATCCCCCCAAGCACTGCTGCGGAGCGCGGGAAGTGTAGCGAATCACATCGGACACACAGGGCTCGCACCCCGTCGACAACCTCGGTGTCAACGACGGCTACCGGATCCCCTGCGCCATCTCGGTGAGACGCTCCACCCGCTCCGGAATCGGCGGGTGGGTGGAGAAGAGCCGGCTCAGCCCGCCCATACCGCCTTGCCGCCCTCCGAAGGCCTTCAGAGGGTCGGCGATGAACAGCTGTGCAGTGGAGGGATTCACCACCATCGGGATCTGCCGGGTGCCGGCATCGAGCTTCTGCAGCGCCCGAGCCAGTGCCAGCGGCGACCCCGTGATGGTCGCCCCGCTCCGATCGGCTTCGAACTCGCGGGAGCGGCTGATCGCCATCTGGATCACCATCGCCGCCAGGGGCGCCAGGATGATGGCCACAATGCCGAGGATGGCGCTGAGGGGGTCGTTTCGACGCCTGTTGCCGCCCAGGCCGCCCCAGAAGGCGATGCGAACGACAAAGGTGAGCGCCACCGCCACCGTGGCCGCGATCGTCGAGATCAGCACATCGCGGTTCCTCACATGCGAGATCTCGTGGGCGAGCACCGCCTCGAGCTCCTGGTGATCCATGAGCTCCAGGATGCCGGTTGTGACGGCCACCGCGGCATGGCTCGGGCTGCGTCCGGTGGCGAAGGCGTTCGGCTGCGGAGAATCGATGAGATAGATGCCCGGCATCGGCATGCCCTCTCGCTGCGTGAGTGAGCGGACCGTCGAGTAAACGTTGGGCAGCTCATGCTCTTCGACCGGCTTGGCTCGCGCCGAAGCCAGGGCGATCTTCTCCGAGAAGAAGTACATGGCGAAGTTCATCACTGCCGCGATTGCGAGGGCGATGAGCGCCCCATTGGTCCCACCGACGAGCTGGCCCACGAGCACGAACAGCGAGCCCAGGACCACCATGAGCACGAGCGTCTTCAAGTTGTTGCGCATGGCCCGAAGCATACCGACGCACCCGCCTTGCAGGTCCGGGCCCGAGTCCCGGGAATCCGGCCGCCGGACTCAGCCCAGCCCGGCCACGAGAACCCGGAAATCACCGAGCCCTCTGGGGTGAAGCAGAGTCTCGGCATCCGTGATCTCGCTCCGCAGCTGCAGGCGCTCCATGGCGTCCCCGTCCCTGGCGAGCTGCCGTTCCCGCTCCCTCATGAGCTCGATGTGGCTCCCCAGTCCCCACCTCTCCAGGAACTCGGCCTGCCTCACCACGCTCACCCGTGCCCCTGCCTCCTGGGCCACCGCCTCCAGAGCACTGAAGTTCACATCCATCGTTATGTCGGCGGCACCCGGATCGGCCAGCGGATCAGGCCCCAAATGGTGGCCCCGATAGGTCCGGATGGTGCCCTCCACCCGGCGCGGCGCCAGACCCTCGGCGCTGTCGCCGTAGTCCACCACCACCACTGCCCCCGCCTCAAGAAGCCGAAGTGCAGCGCCCAGCCATGCCCCGGCCGCCAGCTGTACCTCGACACAGCCGTCGTCGGGCACCGATCCACCGTGGGCGCCCGCCCACCGTGCGACTTCATCTCGAGCCGGCCCGGAGACGGGAACCAGCTCGTCGCCGACGCAGCCAACCAGGCGCTCCTCCCAGGAGTCCCCGCGTCGTACCGCCACCGCCGCCGGAAGATTGTCCAGCAGCTCGTTGGCGATCACAACGCCTCGCACCGGTCCGGGAACGTCGTCGAGAGCCTCAACCGCGGTCGCTTCGGGCACCCGCGATTCGATGTGGCGGCGTGCCGCCGGCGACACTTCCACGGCCCAGGCATCCACATGCAAGCCCAGCTCATCGATAAGAGGCCTCAACAGCGAGCCCGATCCCGACCCGGCCTCGACGACGGTCACCGGATCGGCGCCGATGCGCTCCGCTTCCGCTCCAACAAAGGCAGCGAGCGTGGCGCCGAACAGCGGGCTCACCTCCGGGCTGGTGAGGAAGTCTCCGTCCTTGGTGGAACGCAGCGGCCCCGAGGCGAAGAACCCGTGCTCCGGATCGTACAAGGCGGCATCCATAAACTCGTCGAAGGGAATGGGGCCTTGGCTCCGGATACGTTCGAGGAGCACGCGGCGCAGCACGAGCCTCAGCCTAGGGATGCCGCAGACGACACCGAGGCTACGGC
The DNA here is from genome assembly GCA_964633975.1 of uncultured Acidimicrobiia bacterium. Classification (GTDB taxonomy): domain Bacteria; phylum Actinomycetota; class Acidimicrobiia; order Spongiisociales; family UBA11373; genus CAZWKX01. The sequence continues at coordinate 48,576 of CAZWKX010000012.1, read as the reverse complement.
GCCGCGATCAGAGCCCGGCCCATCTCTCCGAAGAAGCTCGCAATCTCGGGATAGAAGCCGACGGCCAGCACCACGACGGTGGTGAGGCCGAGTGCGAGCGCCAGGGACGGCGAAACCGGACGCTCGGCCGCCTCGTCGACATTCACCGTCTGCGGGACCGGGTCCATGAACACCGCCTTCACCACCCGCGCGTAATAGAAGAGTGCCACCACGACGTTGACCGCGGCGATGGCCGCGAGCAGAACTCCCCAGAGGCCGGCGCCGCCCAGAACGGCCCGGAACATGACCAGCTTGGCGTACCAGCCGGCCAGAGGAGGGATCCCGGCCAAGGAGAGGAAGGTCACGCCGAGCACCGCCGCCACCCCGGGGGCGTAGGTTGCGAGACCTCCCAGACTTTCGACGTCGGTGCTGCCGGATTTGCGGGCTGCCGCCATGACCGCCCCGAACGCGCCCAGGTTCATGAAGGCGTAGATGATCAGATAGGTGAGGGACCCGAATAACCCGTCACCCAGTTGGGCGTCCCCGAGGGCGGAGGCGGCGAGGGGCGCCAGCACGAAGCCGGCGTGCGCGATCGACGAATAGGCGAGCAGGCGGACGAGGCTCGACTGCCGCAGGGCGGTCAGGTTCCCCACGGTCATCGTGACCGCGGCCAGCACCCAGAGCACAGGTCCCCAGATCTCGCCGGCCCCGGGGAAAGCCACGTAGCACACCGTCAAGAGCCCGACGAAACCGGCCACCTTCGACCCCACCGAGATGTACGCCGCCACCGGAGTCGGTGCCCCCTCGTAGGTGTCCGGGGCCCAGAAGTGAAACGGAACCGCCGAGATCTTGAAGCCGAGCCCGGCCAACATGAAGATGACGCCGACGGCGAATGCGGCATTCTCGGTGAGGCCGCCCGCCGCGGCGGCAATCCCAGCAAACGTGACCTCCCCGGTGAGACCGAACACCAGGGACATGCCGAACAGCAACAGCGCCGCCGACAGCACCCCGATGAGGAAGAACTTGAGCGCCGCCTCGTTGGAGCGCACATCCCCCTTGCGCCAGCCGGCAAGAAGGAAAGCCGGACCCGACACCAACTCGAGGCCGATGAACAGGGTGATCAGATCGCGGCTCGATGCCATCACCACGGCGCCGGCCACCGAGGCGAGCAGAAGGAAGTAGTACTCCCCCCGGTGGTAGCGATCGCTCTCCACGTAGGAGACCGAGAGCAGCAGGCTCAGGATGCCGACCAGGATGAAGAGGCCCTTGAGCACCAGGGCGAAGTCGTCGACCACGTAGGAGAAGTTGCCGGAGGCGTCGGCGAACATCCCGCGCACCCCCGAATCGCTGCAGAAGCCGAGGTGGTCACAGAACCCCAGGGTGAACAGAGGAAAGGCGGCCGCGACCAGTCCCACGATGCCGAGAACACCCACTAGGTACTTGCGCTCATCCGGCAGCACGAGGTCGGCGAGGAGCACCACCAGCAGGGTCCCACCCAGGATCAGCTCGGGCGCCAAAGCGTGGTAATCGAACACCTCAGCCTCCAAACGCCTTGCTGACTAGGTCGACGACGGCACCGGTGCTGGCGCCGGTCACGATCTTCGGGTACACGCCAATGGCGACGATGGCGGCTATGAGCGGGGCCCAAGCCGCCAACTCGTAGCGGTCGGCGTCGCGCAGCCCCTTGCCGAGCCACTCTTGCGAAGGCTCTCCCAGGTTCACCCGCTGCAGCATCCACAGCAGGTATCCGGCGGTAAGCACGGTGCCCACCGCACCAACGACCATCGCGGTGCGGAAGAGTGGCAGGCTGAGCCCGGCGGCCGGGCTGTAGGAGCCCAGCAGGGCCATGAACTCGCCCCAGAATCCGGCGAGGCCGGGAAGGCCCAGCGAGGCAATGGCGGTGAAGCCAAGGATGCCGCCGAGGCGCGGCAGCAGCTTCTGGTTGCCCCCCAGGCGGGCCATCTCCCGCGTGTGGTAGCGGTGCTCGATCGATCCGGCCAGGAAGAACAGCAGCCCCGTGATGAGCCCGTGCGCCACCATGCCGATCACGGCGGCGTTGATACCGACGTCCGTGAGCGTGGCTATGCCGAGCATCACGAACCCCATGTGGCCCACCGACGAGAAGGCGATGAGTCGCTTCATGTCGGTCTGGGCCAGGCAGGCCAGCGACCCGTAGATGATCGCCACCACCGCCAGGACGGCGATGAACGGCGCCCACTGCTGCGCCTGGCCGGGCAGGATCGGCAGGCTGATGCGGATGAACCCGTAGGAGCCGAGCTTCAGGAGGATGGCGGCCAGCAGCACCGAGCCCACGGTGGGCGCCGCGGTGTGGGCATCAGGAAGCCAAGTGTGCAAGGGCCACATTGGCACCTTCACCGCGAAGCCGAGGAAGAGGGCGAAGAACACCCAGAAACCGAACGTTCCCCCGAAGGCGCCCCCTTGCCCGGCCTGTGCCAGCGCCACCATGTCGAAGGTGTGGGGGTCGGCGCGGAAATAGAGGGCGAGGAAGCCCAGCAGCATGAAGACCGAGCCGAACAGGGTGAAGAGGAAGAACTTGATGGCGGCGTAGAGCCGGGTCTCCACCTCACGCTTGAAGCCGGGAAGACGTATGCGGGTGCGGTCGCCCCAAATGCCGATCATGAAGTACATGGGCAGCAGCACCAACTCGAAGAACACGAAGAAGAGCACCAGGTCCAGGGCGACGAAAGTGCCCGCCATGCCGGTGGCCAGCATCAGCATGAGCATGAGAAACGCCTTCGGGTTGCGCGGCTCCGGCCAGTGGTTCCACGAGTAGATGACGGCCAGCAAGGTCATCAGGGTCGACAGCACGAGCAGAGGCAGGCTGATGCCGTCCACTCCGATGTGGAAGCGGGATCCTATCGCCGGTATCCAGGAGAGGTCGGTGCCGAATTGGAACTGCTCGGTTGCCCCGAAATCGAGCCGGATCACCGCCACGACGGCCAGCAGGAACGAAACGGCTGAGAACCCCAGCGCGGCCGACTTGACCGCGCCCTCACGGGCCTTGGGGATGAGCAGGATCGCGCCGGCACCTACCAGCGGCAGGAACACGATGAGGCTCAGGCCCCACCCGCTGTCAAACCAAGCCATCTCGTTCGTCCTCCTCCTAGCTGAAGATCAAGAAGCCGACCACGAGCAGCACCGCTCCGGCGAACAGCGCGGCGGCGTACTGCTGCACCTTGCCCGTCTGCGCCCGGCGCAACACCGAACCGGCTCGGTCGGCGGCCGCGGCGGCGGCATTGATCGTCAGGTCGATGCCCCGCTGATCGAGCCCTCCGTAGACCAGTAGGGAGAGCCGGCGCGTCGCCGCACCAAAGGCGTTCACCACACCGTCGATGATCACGTCGTTCGTCCAATTGACGGCTCGGGCGACGGGCCCCTTGATCGGGTTCACCAAGGCGCGCGCATACAGGTCGTCGAAGTAATACCCGCGCCGCAACACGGGGTAGAGCAGCGGTACCCGGAACCGATCCCGCTGGGCTTGGCTGGAAGCGTCACGCCGAAAGAGGCCGATGCCTGCGGCGATCCCGGCCAAAGCCGCCAGCGTGCCCGCGCCGGCCAGGCCCCAGTTGAGCGCGGTGGCGTGAGGATCGAGAGCGGCATGGGCCCGGGCCGCCAGCCATTCGGTGAAAGCGGTGAATGCACCGGGGACGTTCACCCAGCCGGCGATCACAGAGAACACGGCGAGCCCGACCAGCGGGTAGGTCATGACGGCCGGCGCCTCGTGCGGCTCCGCTTCTCCCTTGTAGCTGCCGAAGAAGGCCAGATAGACCACCCGGGCCATGTAGAAGGCCGTCACGAACGCCCCGGCGATGGCCAGCACCAGCACCAGGTCGGCGGCGGCTCCGAGTCCGAAGGCGTCCTCGGACAGCGACGCCAGGATCTCGTCCTTCGACCAGAAGCCCGACAGCGGAACGATCCCGGCCAAGGCCAGCGACCCGATGACAAACGTCCAGAACGTGTACGGCATATGCCGGCGCAGACCGCCCATGTCACTCAGGTTGTTGCTGCGCACGGCATGGATGATCGAGCCCGCCGCCAGGAAGAGCAGGCCCTTGAAGAACGCATGGGTGAACAGATGGAAGAGCCCGGCGGTGTAGGCGCCGGCTCCCATGGCCGCCGTCATGTACCCCAGCTGACTCAGCGTCGAGTAGGCCAGCACTTTCTTGATGTCGTCCTGGACGAGTGCCAGCAGCCCGGCAAAGAAGAGGGTGAGCCCGCCGACGAGCACAATCATGAGCTTGACGTCGTCGGCGAAGCCGGCCGTGTTGTACAGGGGCATCATCCGGCCCAGCAGATACACCCCGGCGGTAACCATGGTGGCGGCGTGCATCAGGGATGAGACCGGGGTAGGGCCGGCCATGGCGTCGGGCAGCCACACGTGGAAGGGCATCTGAGCACTTTTGCCCATGGCGCCGATGAAAAAGGCCAAGCCCACCCAGAAGGCCACGCCGGCCAGGGCCGAATCGGAGCCGGCCACGGCATCGAGCAGCTTGGTGATGCGGAAGGAGCCGACTGTGACCCCGGCGATGATCACACCGAGGACGAGTCCGATGTCGGCGATCTTGTTGGTGATGAAGGCCTTGATGGCTGCGGCGTTGTTGGCGTCGTCTTCCCACCAGTGGCCGATGAGCAGGTACGAGGCGACACCGACCATCTCCCAGCCAACGATGAGCTGCACCAGATTCGGCGCCGCCACGAGCACCAGCATGCCGCCGGCGAACAGGCTGAAGGCGGCGAAGAAGAAAGTGAACCGTTCGTCGCCCTCCATGTACCCCTTGGCGTAGGTGAAGACGAAGAAGCCGACGATCCCGACGACGGTGAACATCATGATGCTGAGGCCGTCGACGACCCATCCCCACTCGACGACCAGGTCGGCTCCGGCGATCGAGCCGATTCGTGCCAGCTCGATGTTCGCCTCATAGGCGATGGGGTCGACCCAATTCGCCACGAGCAGCGCCACCGAGTAGACGGCGACAAAGGCCATGGCCCCTTCGGCCAACTCCCAGCCTCTCGCCGGCAGACGTTTCCCGATCGCGATGATGAGAGCCATAGCCACCAACGGCAGCACCGGGATGAGCCAGGCTCCGTGCACCAGCACGCCGACGAACCCCCCGGGATCGATATCGATCCCGGGGCCTCCTTCGAGAACAAGGGCCGCAATCGGGCTCATGGTCACCATTTCATGAGATCCAGCTCATCGACGTTCGCCGAAGAGCGATTGCGGAAGATGAGGACGATGATGCCCAGGCCTATCCCGACCTCGGCCGCCGACACGGTGATGACGAAGAGGGCGAACACTTGGCCCGAGGCAAAGGCGTCGGCGATGTAGGAGCCGAAGGCCACCAGGTTGATGTTGACCGCAGCCAGCATCAGCTCGACCGACAGCAGCACGAGGACCGCGTTTCGCCGCACCAGCACGCCGTAAACACCGATGGAGAAGAGCAGGGCGGCGAGCACGAGGAACTGGTTGACGATCATTCCGGGTCCTTCCTGGCCAGCACGATGCCCCCGATCAGCGCCGCCAGCAGCACAAAGGAGACGACTTCGAAGGGGATCACATAACGGCCGAAGAGGGAATCGCCGAGCAGATCGGTCCCCACCACACCCTCGGGGATCTTCTCGGTGCCGAAGGCCAGAGTCGTGCCCGTGGCGATGGTGGCGAAGGTCGCCGCAGCCACCAGGGCCGCCGGCCAGCGCCGCTTGTGGTCGAGGCCCACCGAATCTCTGCCGGTCGGCGCCCTGGTGATCATGATCCCGAACAGGAACAGCACGACGACGGCGCCGATGTAGATGAGCACCATCGCCCAGGCGACGAACTCGGCCCCGAGCATGATGAACAGCGACGCCGAGCCGGCGAGAGCGACCACGAGCAGCAAAGCGGCATGCACCACATTCCGTACCGTCACCACGAGGACCGCCGACCCCACCAGGAACAGCGAGATGACCAGGAACACGATGTTCTCGGTCTCGGATATCCAGTCTGCGAAACCCATCACGCCTCCAAGGACGGTGGTTCTGGCACCGTCTTCAGCCATTCGCCCAGCCGCTCCTTGTCGTGGAGCAGGTCGACCATGCTGCCCTCCGAGTACTCGGCCTCCGGCGACCAGAACAGGGCGTCGAACGGACACACTTCGACGCAGATCCCGCAGTACATGCAGAGCGCGAAGTCGATGTCGAAACGATCGAGCACGGAGCGGGCCCGCACCCGACCGCCGGGCTCGGCCGGCGGCTGCTGCTCCTTGTGGCCCTCTATGTAGATGCACCAGTCCGGGCAATCGCGCGCACACAGCATGCAGACGGTGCATGCCTCGACGTCCAGGGCGATGACACCCCGCGCTCGCGCCGGGGGCACGACCTTCTCCTTCGGGTACATGACGGTCGGAGGCCATTTCGCCAGGTTGCGCAGTGTGACCCACATGCCCTCGAGGAGGCCGAGCCCGGGTGGGCGCACCATCACAGCACCACCTTGAGCACTGCGGTGGCCGCGATGTTGGCCAGGGAGAGCGGCACCAGCCAGCGCCAGGCGAACGATTGAAGCTGATCCTCCCGGAGACGCGGCCAGGTCCAGCGGAACCAGATCATGAGAAAGGCGAGTACACCCACCTTGGCCAACAGGACGAACGGGCCCCAGACTTCGGCGTCGAGGCCGGGCAGGTAGTAGCCGCCGAGGAACAGCGTCGAGGCGATAGCGGCCGCGGCAAACAGGCCGGCGTACTCGGCCAGATAGAACATGGTGAAGCGGATCCCCGAATACTCGGTCATGTAGCCCGAGACCAGCTCCGATTCCGCGATGGGCATGTCGAACGGGGTGCGCGACAGCTCGGCCAGGCTCGCCGTCACGAATATCAGGAAGCCGACCGCCTGACCGCCGATCACATAGGGCAGACCCAGTGCCACCTGAGCATCGACGATCTGCACCATCGACAGGGTGCCCGCCTGAACGACCACACCTATGACCGCAAGCACCATCGGCAGCTCGTAGGCGATCAGCTGGGCTGCAGCCCGCAGGCCCCCCATCAACGAGAACTTGTTGGCAGACGACCACCCGGCCATCAGCATGGCCAGGGTGCCGAGTGAGGCCGCGGCCAAGGCGTAGAAGATGCCCAGGTCGAGATCCCTGACAATCAGCTTCGGCGAGAACGGCACGACGACGAACACCGCCATGGTCCCCATGAGCGACACCATCGGGGCCGCTTTGAAGACGCTGGTGTCCGCGTCGGCCGGCACCAGGTCCTCTTTCTGCAGAAACTTCAGAGCGTCGGCCAGAGGCTGCGCCCAGCCCCAGCGCACGCCGGCGTAGTAGGGGCCGACCCGATTCTGCATGTGGGCACCCACTTTCAGCTCGGCGTAGATGATCACCAGCGAGCCGCCGATGATCACCACGGCCATGGCCAGGAGCTTGACGCCGAGCAGTACCCAGAAGCCGTCGATGCTCATCGGTCCACGTCTCCGAGCACGAAGTCGAGACTGCCGAGTATGGCGATGATGTCGGGCACCAACGCGCCCTCCAGCAACCAGGGCAACACCGAGATGTTGGAGAAGGAAGCGGACCGAATCTTCACCCGATACGGTCCCCTGCCGCCCATGGAGACGAGGTAGTAGCCCATCTCGCCCTTGGGGTTCTCGGCGCGCACGTAGCACTCGCCTCTGGGCACCTTGATGACCCGGGGGACTCTGGCGCGCAGGGGCCCTGCGGGAATCCCGTCCACCGCCTGCGTGACGATGCGTACCGCCTGGCGGATCTCCTCGAGGCGTACCACGTACCGATCGAAGCAGTCGCCGTTCTCACCGATCGGGACCTCGAAGTCGAAGCGGTCGTAGGGCAGGTAGTCCTCAACCTTGCGCAGATCAAAGCGCACACCGGACCCGCGCAGGTTGGGTCCGGACACGCCGTACTCGAGCGCCTTCTCGACGGGGATGATGCCGACGCCCTTGGTGCGCTGCTGGAAGATCTCGTTGCCCCGCACCAGCGCTTCCATGTCATCGCACACCTCGAACACCTTGGCCATGGCCCGGCGGGTCTGCTCCAGGAAGCCCCGGGGCAGATCCTGCGCCACGGAGCGCTGCCCCTTGCCCCCTCCGGCGGCCGGCTTCACTCCACCGATGCGGTTGAAATTGGGATGGAATCGGCCGCCTGTCACCCCCTCGATCAGGTCGAGCACGTGCTCGCGTTCCCGCAGCGCGTACATGAGCGGCGTGGAGGCCCCAAGCTCCAGCGGGTACGAGGACAAGAACAGCAAGTGCGCCGAGATGCGAAACATCTCGGTGAGCACCACCCGGATGTACTGCGCCCTCTCGGGCACCTCGACACCCATCAGGCGTTCGGCGGCGACGACGAAAGGCACCTCGTTGGCCAGGCCCGCCGTCCAGTCGATGCGATTGAGCAGAGCGGTCAGCTGCGGGTAGGTGCGCACCTCGGCGAGCTTCTCGTAGCCGCGGTGCATGTAGCCGACCACGGGCTCCACCGACTCGATGCGCTCCCCATCAACCTTGGCCACGAGCCGCAGCACCCCGTGGGTGGAAGGGTGCTGAGGTCCGATGTTCAGCGTCATCTCGGGCGTTTGAAGCTCGACGGAGACCCTGGCCTCGGAATGCAGGACTCCAGCGCCGCCGCCGCTCACGTCTCGTCACCGCCCGCGGCCTCGACGTCGACGTCGCCCGGCCACGGTTTCACCTGCCTGCTGAGCAGGGCATAGGACTTGCGTAGCGGATGGCCCTCAAAACCGTCCGGCAAATACAGTGCGGCGAGGTTGGGATGTCCGACGAAGTCGATGCCGAACATCTCTGCAGCCTCTCGCTCGTGCCAGTCGGCCCCGGCGTACACAGCGGTGAGTGAGTCGAGGCGCGCATCGTCCTTGGGGAGGTCGGTGGACAGAACCAGGCCGTCTCCGCTGGAGACATCGGAGATGCGGCTGAGCACCTCGAAGCGCTCCTCGATCTCCTCCGCCGTCTCCTCCCCCGGCTCCGGAGCATCCCCAACGGCGACGTCGGCCGCCCAGTCGATGGCCGACAACCATGAGAAGAAGGGAAGACGGCCCTTCAGCGCCCGATGCGACTCGACCCATTCCGACCGGGGCACCCTCAGCTTGACGGTGCCGAACTCCTCGCTCCATACCCCGGAGGCGACGGCCTCGGAGACCAGGTCCCTCAGCCCGGGCTCATGCGCGCTCATGAGCCCACTTCTCCCTGATGTTCTCGTCCTTGATCTTGTTTTGCAGCCGGACGATGGCGTCCATCAGGGCTTCCGGCCGCGGCGGGCACCCGGGCACGTACACGTCCACCGGGATCAACTGGTCGACGCCCTTCGTCACCGAGTAGGAGTCCCAGTAGGGGCCGCCGCAGTTGGCGCACGAGCCCATGGAGATGACGTACTTGGGATCGGGCATCTGGTCGTAGAGCCGGCGCACCGCCGGTGCCATCTTGTCGGTGACCGTGCCGGCCACCACCATGAGGTCGGCCTGCCGCGGCGAGGCGGGCAGGGGAATGATCCCGAAGCGCATGAAGTCGTAGCGGGGTCCCGAGGTGGCCAGCATCTCCAGGGCGCAGCAGGCGAGCCCGAACTGGAAGAGCCACAGCGAGTACCGGCGTGACCAGTTGAGGAGCCACGAGATTGGCTTCGGGGCATCGAAACGTTCTAGGACTCCCACTTGAGGACCCCCTTGCGCACCGCGTAGAGGAGTCCGGCGAGCAGAACGACGATGAAGATCACCATCTCGACCAGGGCGAAGGCGCCCAAGCTCTCGAGCCGGATCGCCCAAGGGAAGATGAAGACCGCTTCGACGTCGAATACCAGGAACAGCAGCGCAAAGATGTAGTAGCGAACGTGGGACTGGCTCCAACCACCCCCAACGGGGTCGATGCCGCACTCGTACGGCCGCGATTTCACCGCCGAGGGCTTGCGAGGGCGCAGCAGTCCCGCCAATCCGACCGACACCGCCACCAGCAGCGCTCCAAAGCCGACGAACACGGCGACGGTGATGTAGTCCTCGAAATAATGGGCCACGGTGGGTCTCCGCCGTCGCTGCTCTCGGCGACGAGGCTAGATGCACCGGCGAACCTGCTCCAACTCTGCCGGCCGGACGGCCGGCCAACTTCGAGGCGGGCTGCGGCGCCCGGCTACCCTCGCCGCATGAACCCCCCCGACTACGCCGGCGGCGGCTTGGTCAACCTCGTCGCCGAATTGGAGCGCCGCCTCGGTGGAGCCGCCCCATCTTTGGGCCTCCACGACGACCTGGCCGCCATGATCCCCGAGGCATCCACCTACGTGCTGGTGCTCATGGACGGCCTCGGTGACCATCAACTGAGCCACCCGGCGGCCCGGCCCCTGGCCGCCTCGCGGCGCGGGGCCGTCGATGCCTCCTTCCCCACGACCACGACGGTGAATCTGGCCACCATCGCCACCGGGCTGCCCCCGGTGGCTCACGGGCTCATCGCCTACCAGATGTGGCTTCCTGAAGCCGGCAACGTGGTCAACACGATCAAATGGACGACGCTGTGGGGGGACCCGGTGCCCTACGACTACGGCGGTTTCCTCCCGTCGCCCAACACGTGGGAGCGACTCGCGGCAGCGGGGGCCGAGCCCATCGTGGTCCAGCCCTACAACTTCGAGCAGACGCCACTCTCGCAGACCCTCTACCGCGGCTGTCGCTGGGAGACGTGGGCCACCACCGACGAAGCGGCGCTGGCGGCGGCGCAGCTTGCAGAGAAGCCGGGCCGCTACATCCTGGTCTACCTGCCCCACGTCGATTTTGCCGCCCACGTCTCCGGCCAGAACTCCGAGCAGTACGGAGAGGCACTCGAGATCGTCGCCGCCACGTGGGAGCTGCTGTCCCGTCGCCTGCCTCCTGGAGCGGTGGCGGTGGGGACCGCCGATCACGGCCACGTCGACGTGCCCGCGGCGCGCCAGGTGCGCATCACAAAGCCCGATCACGAGGGCCGCGTCTTCTACGGAGACGGCCGCGCCCTCTTCGTACGGGGGCCAGGGACCGGCCTCGCCGCCCATCTGCCCGCGACCTGGGTGCCCATCGACGAAATGAGAGGGTGGTGGGGAGACGCCGAGCCTCACCCCTGCTTCGAGGAGCGAGCCCCCGACGGCGCCCTCGTCGCCGACGACGGTCACATCGTGCTCCACCGCTTCGGCGACGATCGGCTGGTCGGCCACCACGGCGGCCTCACCCCAGAGGAGGTGAGGGTGCCGCTGCTCGTTGCCGAGGGCAGCAGGCCCTAGGGGTCGACGATTGGAGCGACCTCAGCCGCTCCCGGCGCCAGGGCCGCCCGGCGCGTCTCCCAGGCGGCGAGAACGAAGGCGCCCAGGCCCAGCAGGAGTGGCACGATGTAGATCAAGGCGGCAACGAGCGACAGCAGCCACATCGCCGACCGCCACAGCACCGCGCCCACGAGGAACCCCAGGTACAGACTGTGCCGTCCCCGCAGCAGGCGCCGTCCCAGCCAGGCCGCCGCAGGGATGGGTCCCAGCACCAGCCCGAGCACCCATGCGAGCAGGAGCAGAACGGCCACGGGAAGCCCCACGAGGGTGAGGAACAGCGGCACGGCGAGAAGCGGGGGCACGAGCAGAGCCGCCGTGCCGACCAGCAGCGAACGCCAAGGGCGCTCGCCCACGATCTCCACCGCGCGCCGGCCGCTGCGAGGGAGCAGCCACAGAAAGAGCAGGCCGGCGACCAGGAACGCGGCAACGCCCAGCCAGAAGAACAGCCGCATCACCGCCTTTGCCCAGACCGGTGAGAGCACCTCGCGCCGGGTCGTGGTTCCCGCGACCACCGCGTCTTCGGAGATCGATGCCCTTCCGCTGGCCCGGAACGACACGTTGCCCCCGACTCTGGCGGAGTCGCCGAGACGCAGATCGTCGACCCGGGCCTCGACGTTGCCGCCGACGGCTCCGTCGACTTCCAGACGCCAGGCCTCCGCCCACACGTTGCGCTCCACGCGGCCGTCGACAATCGTCTCTCCGGCGAGGATGAGCACGTCGCGGCCAAAAACGCCGCTCAGCCGGCTCTCCGCGACCAGCGACGAGATATCGTCGTGCACATCACCGCCGACCTCCAGCCGGAGACCGGCCAGCCGCACCGAGCCTTCCACATCACCGGAGATGCGCGTCGACCCCCAGACGAGGCCGACAACGTCCCCCTCCACCGTCCCGGTGATGGTCAGCTCTCCGGCGAGCACCAGCAGGTCCCCCTCGACGGTGCCGGCAACCGTCACTCTGCCCCCCAATGCATAGAGGTCCTCGGAGACAACGTCGTCGGCTCCCACCACGACCTGGTTCGACGTGTAGACGCTGCCGAGCAAAGGAGGCAGGAGCAGCACGGCAACGACGAGGCTGACGCCGAACAGCCGGCTACAGGACCGCACGGCGCAGGGCCTCGACGAGCAACGTCGCATCGCCGCGCAGCACCCTGAGCAGAGGCCACGGATACACGCCCAGCACAAGCGTGGCCGCCGATGCCAGCACCAGCACCGCTTGGGCACCAAGACCGGCCCGGGCCACCTCCGGCTCCCCGTCCGGCTCTTCCATGTACATCCGCACTATGACCCTCAGGTAGAAGAACAGCCCGGCCACGGTGACAACCAGGGCCACGATCACCAGCCACAGGTACCCGGCTTCGACGGCGATACTGAACACGGCGACCTTCCCCACGAAGCCGGCCGTGACGGGGATGCCGGCCATGGCCAGCAGCATGAAGGTCATGGCCGCGGCCAGCCACGGTGAGCGGCGCCCCAGGCCGTTGAACCTGTCCAGTGGTGCGCGGCCCTCGGCGTCACCTGCAACCACGGCCACGACGGTGAACGCTCCCATCACCTGGATCGCGTAGGTGGCCACGTAGAACCACATGGCGCCGGTGGCATCGCCCACGTTCAGGACGCCGTCGGCGTCCATCGCCACCAGGAAGGCGCTGAGGATGAACCCGGCATGTGCCACGGACGAGTAGGCGAGCATGCGCTTCACGTCCTCCTGGACGATGGCAAACAGCGTGCCGACGACGGCAGAGACGGCAGCAATCGCAGCCACCGCCGGGGCCCAGTCGTTGATCTGCCAGCCGAGGCCTGCGATCAGCACCCGTGCCAAAGCGGCGAAGCCGGCCACCTTTGCGGCGGCGGCGACAAAACCGGTAATGCCGCTCGGCGCGCCCTGGTACACGTCGGGCGCCCATACGTGGAACGGGGCCGCCGACACCTTGAAGGCCAGGCCCACCAGGAGGAGAGCGATACCGACCAGGAGCAGGGCCGGCCGGAACAGGGCCATTCTGCGGAGATAGGCTGCGATGCCTCCGGCTCCGTAGATGCTGGTTGACCCGGTGGAGGCGAAGACGAGGGCTACCCCGTAGAGGAACACGGCAGAGGCAAAGGCGCCGAGCAGGAAGTACTTGAGGGCGGCCTCGTCGGCGTCGACCCGGTCCCTGGTGAACCCGACGAGCACGTAGAGGCTGATTGAAAACACCTCGAGGCTCACAAACAGCATGATGAGGTTTGCCGATGCCGCCATGAGGTGACCCCCGGCGGCGGCGAGCAGGGCCAGGGTTATGAACTCGGCCCCGCGCCGTCCCTGTTTGACCGCCAGACGCCATGAGCCCATAAGCCCGAAGCCGACGAGCGGGAACATCACCAAGCCGGCCAGCGCGCCGAACCCGTCCAGCGCGATCATGCCGTGGAACGACGTGCCTGCGTCGTTCCCCGCCTGGCTCAGCCAGTACCACTGCCAGCCAGCGAGAGCAGTGGCCGAGGCCGCACCGGCCCCGGCGACGAGCCCCCACACCCACGGCCGCGGGTGCATCGAGACCTCAACCATGAGCAGCAGGACCACGGCGGAGGTGATGGCCACTTCGGGCGCCACCGCCACAAAGCTGAGGTCACCCATCATGGCTCCGCTCCAACGTGCACGTGGGCGTCCAGGTCGGCCTCAATGCCGTACTCCGGCACCTGGTAGTCGGTCGCATGCTCGATGCGGTCCAGGATCACACCGACCGAAGGCTCGATGCGGTCGAGAGCGGGTTTCGGATACAGCCCGAGAAAGAGCACAAGCAGGACGATGGGCGCCAGCAGAGCGATCTCGCGGAATCCGAGGTCGGCCAGACCCTTGTTCTCCTCCACCGCGAGCGGCCCGGTGAAGACCCGCTGGTAGGCCCACAACAAGTAGACGGCGGCGAGAACCACACCGAGGACGGCGACAGCGGCATACCACCTGAGTGACAGAAAGGACCCGAGCAGCACGAGGAACTCTCCGACGAAGCCGTTGAGGCCGGGCAGCCCGATGGAAGCGAGGGCGATGAACAAGAAGGCACCGGCGTAGAGCGGCATCACTGCGGCCAGCCCGCCGAATTCGGCCATCTGCCTGGTATGGCGACGCTCGTAGAGCATGCCGACGAGCAGGAAGAGTGCGCCCGTGGTTAGGCCGTGGTTCACCATCTGCAGCACGCCACCCTGGAGTCCCTGAGTGGTGAGAGCGAAAATGCCCAGCACCACAAAGCCCAGATGGCTCACCGAGGAGTAGGCGACGAGGCGCTTAATGTCCGACTGGGCTATCGCCACCACCGCCCCGTAGACGATACCGATGACGGCGAGCACGGCGAGCACGGGCACCAGGTCCACCGAAGCCTCGGGGAACAACGTCAGGTTGAACCGGATGAGGCCGTATGCGCCGAGCTTCAGGAGGATGCCGGCCAGGATCACCGACCCGGCGGTCGGAGCCTCGACGTGGGCGTCGGGCAGCCAGGTGTGGAAAGGGAATATGGGCACCTTGATGCCGAAGGAAAGGGCAAACGCTCCGAACAGCCAGAACTGGGCGGTGCGCGGAATGCCCTTCCCCAGAAGCGCCATGAAGTCGAATGTGCCGTTGGACACGCCCAGCCACAGGATCCCGGCGAGCAGCAGCGCCGAGCCGAAGGCGGTGAAGAGGAAGAACTTGAGAGCGGCGTAGACCCGGCGTTCTCCTCCCCACAGGCCGATGATGAAGTACATCGGGACGAGCATGACTTCCCAGAACACGAAGAAGACGATCAGGTCTAGGGAGAGGAAGACCCCGAGGATGCCGGCCTCGAGCAGCAGCATCGAGATGGCATAGGCCTTGACCCGCTCGGTGATCGAGGTCGAGGCGAGCAGGCTGATGGGGAACAGCAGTGCGGTGAGCGCCACGAGGAGCAGCGAGATGCCGTCGACGCCGATGTGATAGGAGACGCCCCAGGCGCCGGACAAGCCGTGCTGCTCGACGAACTGGAAGTCGGCGACCCCCGACTCGAACTGCCACAGCAGCCAGCCCGCCGCCCCCAGCGGCAGCGCACTGACCGCCACCGCCACCGGCAGGACCAGCTGAGGCCGCGTCCGCGGAACGAGCGCCACGGCGGCGGCCCCGGCAACCGGAAGCACGATGACGACGGAGAGGATGGGGAAGTCCATCTAGAACACCCCCCTCGACAAGAACCAGGCCAGCAGCGCCACCGCGCCCACCAGCACCACAAGACCGTAGCTGCGCACAAAGCCGGTCTGCAGAGGGCGCATCCGTGCCCCAAGCCACCCGGTCAGGCGGGCCAGGCCGTTCACCGCACCGTCGACGCCCTTCTCGTCGACGGTCGTCGCGGCGAAGCGGGTCAAGGCGCCGCCCCCGTCGACGAACACCCGGGCGTACAGATCATCGACCCGATACCCGCCCCGTAGCAGATCCCACACCGGACCCTCTTCACGCGCCGCCTTCCTCCGCATGTAGATGTCGGCGGCGGCGATGATGCCGGCCAACCCGGCGGCGGCCGAGATCGTCGCCAGTAGCAGCAGAGTGACACCTTCGGGCAGCGTCGCCGTCGTCAGACCCTCGAACGCCGGCTCCAGGAAGTGCTCCAGGGCCGGCCTCCAAGTGGTGTTGACCAGGCCGCCGACCAGACTGCCCAATCCGAGCACGAGGAGAGGCAGGGCCATGACCGGTGGCGACTCGTGCGGATGCACGCCCTCGGACCAGTGCCGCTCCCCGAAGAACGTCAGGTACATCAGCCGGCTCATGTAGTAGGCGGTGATCAGCGCCGTCACCAGGCCCACCCCCCAAAGGACGGTCCACAACCCGCCGCGCTGGAACAAGGCAGCAAGGATCTCGTCCTTGGACCAGAAGCCGGAGAAGGGGGGAATGCCCGAGATGGCGAGCCAAGCGACCAGCATCGTGCCGAAGGTCAGGGGCATACGACGGGCCAGACCACCCATTCTGCGCATGTCCTGCTCGCCGCCCAGAGCGTGGATGACCGACCCGGCCCCGAGGAAGAGAAGTGCCTTGAAA
The DNA here is from genome assembly GCA_964633975.1 of uncultured Acidimicrobiia bacterium. Taxonomy (GTDB): domain Bacteria; phylum Actinomycetota; class Acidimicrobiia; order Spongiisociales; family UBA11373; genus CAZWKX01. Next base: position 32,306 of record CAZWKX010000012.1, on the reverse strand, counting down.
AAGGCATGGGTCAAGAGATGGAAGAGCCCGGCCACGTAGGCCGCCGCCCCGACCGCCATAAACATGTAGCCGAGCTGGCTGATGGTCGAATAGGCCAGCACGCGCTTGATATCGCGCTGCCCCAAGGCAACGGTTGCGGCATAGAACGCGGTAGCGGCCCCCACCACAGCCACGACGCCGGCCGACACCGGAGCCAGATCGAAGAGGGCCCCGGTGCGGGCCACCATGTACACCCCGGCCGTCACCATCGTGGCGGCATGGATCAGGGCCGACACCGGCGTCGGGCCCTCCATGGCGTCGGGCAGCCAGACGTACAGGGGCAGCTGCGCAGACTTCCCGGTGGCGCCCACGAGCAAGAGGATGGTGATCGCCGTGGCCAGGCCGGTGCTCAGCTCGGCAGGCGCGGCCTCGAACACACGGCCGAAATCGAGCGTGCCGAAGGTGGAGAACACGAGCATGAGCGCCACCAGGAAACCGGCGTCACCAACCCGATTGACCACAAAGGCCTTCTTGCCGGCCGCCGCCGCCGTGGGTCGGTCGAACCAGAAGGAGATGAGCAGATAGGAGCAGAGGCCCACCAACTCCCAACCCACGAACAGCACCGCGAAGTTGTTCGCCAGCACGAGGATCAGCATGGAGAAGGCGAACAGGTTCATGTAGGCAAAGAAGCGGCCGTAGCCCTCGTCGCCCTTCATGTAGCCGATGGAGTACAGGTGGATCACGGCCCCGACGCCGGTCACGACAAGGGTCATCAGTGCCGCCAGCGGATCCCACAGCAGCTCGGCCCGGACACCGAGAGCCGGCAGCCAGTCGAACCAAGTCACGATTTCGGGCTCGGCGCCGCCGCCCAGGAAGCCCAGGGCGGCGGCCAGGGCCAGGCCGAACGACGCGGCGACGGTGGCCGTAGCGGTGATGCCACCCCAGGGCTCACCGAGGCGCTTGCCGAAGGCCAGCAGCACCACGGCCCCGCCGAGAGGCAGGAGGGGGACGAGCGAGACGAGCACGTTCTCCATCGTCTATCCCCTCAGGTCCGAGAGCTCGTCCACGGACGCGGTGCTGCGGCGCCGGAACACCATCACGATGATCGCGAGGCCTACCACCACCTCGGCTGCAGCAACCACCATGACAAAGAACACCGATACCTGGCCTTCGATGACGTTGAGCTCGCGCCCAGCGGCGACGAAGGAAAGGTTCACGGCGTTGAGCATGAGCTCCACCGACATGAACATGACCAGGGCGTTGCGCCGCAGCAGCATGCCTGAGGCCCCGATGACGAAGAGGACCGCGGCGAGCGCCATGTACCAGCCCGGGGTCACGGTGCACCACGAGGCCACGATCATGACGCCTCCTCCTCCTCCTCCTCCTGCGAGCGCCGGAAGTGGGCTAGGGCCACGGTGCCGGCGGCGGCGATGATCAGAAGCAGGGCGGTCATCTCGAAGGGCAGCAGCCAGCGGCGGAACAGCTCGTCGCCTATGGCCTCGACGGTGCCGTTCACCGGATCTCCGGTGGTGTGGGGCCCATTGGCCCAGTCCAGCCGTCCGGCCACAAGAACCGCGGCGCCGAAGAGAGCAAGCAGCACGAGAGACAGGGTGCGCTGCAGCGGCAGGTTCTCGCTGAAGTCCTCGGCCCGGTCGACCCCGATCAGCATGATGACGAACAGGAAGAGCGTCATCACCGCCCCGGCATAGACGATCACATGCACGGCGGCCACGAAGTGCCCTGCGTTGGACACGTAGAAGACCGCGACCGAAAAAAGCGTGAGCATCAGGCCCATCGCCGAGTACACCGGGTTCCGGGCCCACACCATCGTTACCCCTCCGTAGATGGCCGCTATGCCGAAGATGACGAAGAGCACGAACTCGACCATCAGGCTTCTTCCTCCTCGTCGATGTTGCCCTCCGTCTGGGCCGGCTCTGCGGGACGCAGGCCCGCACCTGCGGTGGGAGTCCACGCCACCACCCCTTCGTAGGCGGCGCGTCCCGCCGGAGCGGTCGCCCGCATCCAGCCGTCGGCCCAGTGCAGCTCCTCGAGGTCGATCAGCTCACTGGCCGGCTGCGGATGGGGCACGCTGCCGTCGGCGTCCATGAGCAGTTCACTCCGGGTGTAGATGGCGTCGTCGCGGTGGGTCACCGACATCTCGAAGAGCTGGGTCATCGTGATGGCCTCGGTGGGACACGCTTCGACACAGAGTCCACAGAAGATGCAGCGCAGCATGTTGATCTCGTAGACGAAGCCGTAGCGCTCGCCGGGGCTGACCGGATGCCCCGGAGGGTTCTCCCTGCCGCGTACGTAGATGCATCGGGCCGGGCACACACCGGCGCATAGCTCGCACCCTATGCACTTCTCCAGGCCGTCCGGGTAGCGGTTGAGCACGTGCCGTCCGTGGAATCGCTGTGGCTTCCGCCGCTTGCGTTTCGGGTAGGGAGTCGTGACGCGCGGGCGGAACATCTGCTTGAAGGTGACCCAGAACCCGGAGAACGCGGCCATCAGAGCAATCCTCGCATCACCATGGCCACTCCCACAGAGCTCCGAAGTGCCTCCATGCGATCACGAAGGAGAAGATGCCCAGCCACACCAGGCTCCACGGGATGAGCCGCTTCCAGCCGAAGGTCATGAGCTGGTCGTAGCGCATCCGAGGCAGCGTGCCCCGGATCCATATGAACAGGAAGAGCAGAGCGAACGTCTTGAGGAAGAACCAGAACAGCGGCATCACCCAGGCAACTTGCGCCGGCAACCCGAAGTCGGGCCCCAGCCAACCACCGAGGAAGAGCGTGGCGGCGATGGCCGAGACGTTGAACATGTTGATGTACTCGGCCAGGAAGAACAGGGCGAAGCGGAAGCCGGAGTACTCGGTGTGGTAGCCGCCCACGATCTCCGACTCGGCCTCGAGCAGATCGAAAGGGGCCCGGTTGGTCTCGGCGATGGCGGCGATGAAGAAGATGATGAAAGAGGGCGCCAGCCAGAACACGAACCAGCCGGGAAGCTTCCACCAGAACCCCTGATCCTGGATCTCGACCAGCTTGGAGATCGACATGACCCCGAGCCCTCTTTCGCCATCGCCGACCTGGGCCGAGGCGAGGACGACGACCGGCACCAGGGCCAGGCCCATCGCCGCCTCGTAGGAGATCATCTGCGCCGTGGCCCGGACCCCTCCCAGGAGTGGGTACTTCGAACCCGAAGCCCAGCCGGCCAGCACGACGGCGTACACGGCTATCGACGACATGGCGAGTATGAAGAGCAGGGCCACATTTAGGTCCATGGCCTGGAGCGTCACCTCCGTCTCACCAACATGGAAGGGCGCACCTATGGGTATGACGAGGAAGATGAGGAAAGCCGGCACCATGGCCAGGATCGGCGCCAGCAGGTACATGGCCAGCTCCACCCGGCGCGGCGTCACCTGTTCCTTGAACAGGAGCTTGAGCCCATCGGCCAGCGTCTGGAGTATTCCCCAAGGACCGGCTCGATAGGGACCGACCCGGTTCTGCATGTCGGCCACGATCTTTCGCTCCATCCACACCAGGAGGATGCAGGCGACGAGCAGCAGGGCGAACGCCACGACCACCTTGACGAGCCCGCTGAAGAACGTGTTGGCGAAGAGGTCCTCGAGGAAGCTCACGGCAGCACCTCCACCTGGAGGCCATCACCGACGGAGACGCCGAGATTGAACGGCAGGTAGGCGGTGCCCGGAGCCAGGGAGTCATCGAGGACCGCTTTCACCTCGGCTTCGCCCGCCGATCCGCGCAGGCGAACCGGCGACCCGGCCTCGATGCCGAGCCGGGCCGCGTCCACCGAATGCAGATGGACCGCGGCCTCGGGCCGCATCTTGGCCAAAGACGTGCTGCGGGCCAGTGCGATGCCGTCGTCGTAGAGCACCCGGGCCAGGTGCAGGGAGAGGCCACCGCCCGGATCCTCGTCGGGGACCGAGCTGCTCGGCGTGTAAGCGAGGGGCCCGGCCACGACTACTCCCTGCCTCCCCTCACCCCAATCGAGCGCCTCCCAGCCCGCCGCGCCGTAGGCCGGGGCGACTTCGGCGATCTCGGCGGCGACGGCCTCCGCGCTCACCGCCCCGACGGCGTGCCCAAGGCGGCGGCTCAGCTCCTCGAGCACCTCGACGGCCGGACGGGCCAGGCCGGGCCCGGCTATCAGCCGGTTCACCTTCTGCACCCGCCCCTCCAGGTTGGTCACCGTGCCCTCCACCTCGGCGAACCCCAAAACGGGGAGCACGACGTCGGCCCGCCGCGACGACTCATTCAGGAAGAGGTCGATGGCCACTACGAACTCGGCCCGCTCGAGAGCTGCCGCCGCCCGTGCCGGGTCGGGGAAATCGGCCGCCGGATCGGCCCCGAGTAACAGCAGCGCCCTGACCGAGCCGTCCTCCAGCCCCTCCACGATGGCGCCGGCATCGCGGCCGGCCACCTCCGGCACACCGCCCCAGCGCTCGGCAAGAGCCGCCAGCGCGCCGGGGTCGCCGGCCACCACACGCCCCGGCAGCAGATTGGGCGCCAGGCCCATGTCGAGCGCGCCGTAGATGTTGGAGCGCCGGGCAACCGGCAGAACCTTGGCTTCGGGCAGCCCGCAGGCGAAGGCCGCCACCGCCTCGGCCAGGCCGGGCGATTCCGCCAGCCCGGTGCGCCCCACGACGGCCACGACAGGGCCCCGCTCCAGAGCGGCCCTCGCCCCGGCGAGATCGCCCCTGCCGGCTATGAGCTGCTGCAACGTCTCGGCGCCTTCGCCGGGCCGGTAGCGCACCACCTCCGTGGCCACGGGGTCGAGGCCGTTGGCCCGCGGGTGCACCACGACCAAGGCGGCGCCCAGCTCTGCCACAGCCCGGCGCACCCTCAGATAGAGCACGGGGAGCTCCTCCTTTAGGTCGGGGCCCCACACCAGGACGGCTCCGGCATGCTCCAGGTCGTCGATGACGGCTCGCCGGGCCACACCGGCCAGCAGGCGTTCATCGAGGGCATCCCCGAGGCGGGCGTCGACGTGATTGGTGCCGATCGTGGCACGCAGCAGCTTGCCGAAGGCGTAGGCCTCTTCGTTCGTGCTGCGCGCACCGCCGAGCCCGGCGACGGCATCGGCTCCGCAGCCGTCGATGACCTGGCGAAGCTCGGCGGCCGCGGTGTCCAGCGCCTCCGCCCACGTCGCCTCCCGCAGCTCTCCCTTCTTGGAGCGTACGAGTGGTGTGGTGAGTCGGTCCACGGAGTCCAGGTACTCGAAGCCGAAGCGCCCCTTGTCGCACAGCCAGCCTTGGTTGGTGGGCCCGTTGTCCACGCCGAGGAACCGCAGCACCCGGTTGCGTGAGGCTTGCACCGAGATGCGGCATCCCACCGAGCAATGCGGGCAGGTGCTCTCGACGGCTTCGAGGTCCCAGGGCCGGGCCCGGAAGCGGTACGGCGTGGCGGTCAGCGCCCCAACCGGGCAGATCTGCACGGTGTTGCCGGAGAAGTACGAGGCAAACGGCTGCCCGGGGAACGTCAGCACTTGGGCACGCGCGCCCCGTCCGACGATATCGATGAGGGGGTCGCCGGAGATCTCCTCTGAGAATCGGGTGCAGCGGGCGCAGAGGATGCAGCGCTCCCGATCCAAGAAGACGAGGTCGGAGACCGGTATGGGCTTGGGGAAATGCCGCTTCTCCTCCACATAGCGGCTCTCCCCTGGCCCGAAGGCCATGGTCTGGTCCTGGAGAGGGCACTCCCCGCCCTTGTCGCAGACGGGACAGTCGAGGGGATGGTTGATGAGCAGGAACTCGAGCACCCCCTCCTGCGCCTTCATCACCGTCTCCGAGCGTGTGAAGACGACCATGCCATCCTGCACCGGCGCCGTGCAAGCCGTCGTGAGTGCCGGCCCTCGATTGCCCTCCACCTCGACGAGGCACATGCGGCACATGCCCACCGACCTCATGCGGGGATGCCAGCAGAAGTGGGGGATGTAGATGCCCACATCCCGGAGCGCTTCGATGAGCAGCTGCCCGGCCGGCACTCGCAGCGGACGCCCGTCCACGGTGATGTCGGCGAGATCAGGCACGATCGCCTCCGTGAACCATGGCCTCGACTTCGGAGCGGAAGTACCTCAGGATCGAAACGACCGGAGACACGGCGGAGGGGCCGAGCGGGCAGATGGTGGTCATCGCCGGAGGCCAGGCCAGTCCCGGGCTGATGTTGTCCCCGATGTCGGCCAGCAGGTCGAGGTCGGCGGGGCGGCCCGCCCCGCCCAAGATCCTCTCGAGGATGCGCTCCATCCACCCCGTGCCCTCACGACAAGGGGTGCACTCGCCACACGACTCGTGGGCAAAAAAGCGCATGATGCTGAGCGCGGCCGCCACCACATTGGTGGTGTCGTCCATGACGACGACGGAGCCCGAGCCCAGCATCGTGCCGAGTCGGTCGGCGTCGTCGATCGTCACTGGCTCGTCGAGGTGCTCGGGGACGAGCCATGGAGCCGAGGCTCCTCCCGGGATCCAGGCCTTGAGCGCACGATCCTGCTTGATGCCGCCGCCGACCTCGTAGATGAGGTGACGCCAGGTGAACCCCATGGCCAACTCGTAGTTCCCCGGCCGCTTGACATGGCCCGACAGCGAGAAGATACGCGTGCCTCGCGATCCCTCGGGCCCTATGGCGCTGTAGGCGGATCCACCGTTGCGCACGATCCAGGGGATGCTGCTGATGGTCTCGACGTTGTTGACGATGGTGGGACGGGCATACAAGCCCTCGACCGCCGGGTATGGGGGCCGCAGCCTGGGCTCCCCGCGGCGGCCCTCAAGGCTGTTGAGCAGCGCCGTCTCCTCACCGCAAATGTAGGCGCCGGCTCCCAGGTGCACGGTCACGTCGAGGTCGAAGCCGGAGCCGAGCACGTCCTCTCCTAGGTATCCGGCGTCACGGGCTTCATCGAGGGCGCGCTGGAGACGCCGAGCCGGACGGGCGTACTCGCCGCGCACGTAGACGAAGGCGTGGTGGACGCCGAGGGCGTAGGCGGCGATGGCAATGCCCTCGACGAGCTGATGCGGGTCCCTCTCCAGAAGTTGGCGGTCCTTGAAGCTGCCCGGCTCGGACTCGTCGGCGTTGACTACTAAGTAGCGGGGGGTGGCTTCGGCGAGGAAACCCCACTTGACCCCGGTGGGGAAGCCGGCTCCGCCCCGGCCCCGCAGGCCGGCCGTCTTGATCTCATCGATGATGCCGGCCGGCATCCCGTCGGAGAGAACCCGGCGAAGCGTCTCGTAGCCGCCCGCGGCCTCGTAGCGTTGCAGAGTGTGGCTGTCGAGGGCCTCCATCCGGACGGTGAGGATGCGATCGCTCATGCCGGCTCCTCCGCAGCGCTCCCGTAGGGCCCGAAGGCCGGGACGGGCGCCACCGCCCCCTCCCGTTCCTCCGCACCCCATTCGAAGGAGCGCTGCCCCCCAAAACGCTCCTGCAGCACGTCGCTGCGAATCAGATCAGGCCGCTCCTGGCGCAGCCAGCGGCACATCTCCCGGGCCCGATCCGGGCTCATCCCTTCGACAAGCTCATAGTTGACCTGCAAGGCGACTGCGCCACCGCACGCTCCGATGCACTCGACCCGCTCCACGCTGAACAGGTCGTCGTCCCCCGTCTCCCCAACGGCGACACCGGTCTCCTCCTCGATGGCGGCCAGCACCTCGGCGGCGTTCAGCAGATGGCATGAGATGGATGCGCACACCGAGATCAGGTAGCGGCCGGGAGGCCGGCGCTTGAACATCGTGTAGAAGGAAGCGACGGCCTGCACCTGCGCCGGCGTCAGGCCGGTCCACTCCGCAACCTGGCGCATGCCCTCGTCGCTCACGTACCCCTCTTCGAGCATCGCCAGGTACAGCAGCGGCATGGCCGCCGAGCGGCGCTGGGGATAGCGGGCCACGATGGCTCGGGCCCGATCCTGAGTCTCGGCGCTCCAGCGGCTCATCGATCCACGTCCCCAAGCACGGGATCTACGGACGCCAGGGTGGCAACGGTATCGGCGATGAGCGAATCGGTGAGCATGATCGGCAGAACCTGCACGTTGGCAAACGAGGGACCGCGCACATGCAGGCGCCAGGGCTTCGCACCGCCGTCGGACACCAGGTACATGCCGAGCTCGCCCCGCGGTGACTCCACAGCCTCATAAACCTCGCCGGCAGGCACCTTGAAGCCCTCGGTGAAGATCTTGAAATGGTGGATGAGTGCCTCCATCGACTCGTCGATGCGAAGGCGCGGTGGCGGCGTCACCTTGCGGTCGTCGGTGCGGTAGTCGCCGGCCGGCATAGTCTCGGCGACCTGTCGCACGATCTCGAGTGACTGGCGCATCTCTTCGAGCCGTACCAAGTATCGGTCGTAGGTGTCCCCATGGCGGCCGGTCACGACCTCAAACTCGTACCGGTCGATACCCGAGTAGGGGGCCGCCTTGCGCAGGTCCCACTCCACGCCCGTGGCCCGGAGGACGGGGCCGGTGACGCCGAACGCCAGGCACTCCTCCGGGGTGATCACACCGACGCCCTGGGTGCGCTCGATGAAGATCGGGTTCTCGGTAAGCAGGCCCTCGTAGTCGGCAAGGCCTCTCGGCATGGCCGCGAGGATGCCTTCGACATCCTCCTCCCAGCCGTCGGGCAGATCGGCGGCCACGCCTCCGGGTCGGATGTAATTGTGGTTCATGCGGAGGCCGGTGACCTTCTCGAAGAACTCGAGGAACAGCTCCCGTTCCCGCCAGCCGTAGAGCATCATCGACAGTGCCCCGATGTCGAGACCCTGGGTGGCCAGCCACATGAGGTGGCTGGCCACGCGGTTCATCTCCGTCATGAGCACACGGATGGCCTGGGCCCGCGGGGGAACCTCGATACCCAGGAGACTCTCGGTGGCGAGCGAGAAGCAGAGCTCGTTGAAGAAGGGCGACAGGTAGTCCATGCGGGTGACGTTGGTAGTGCCCTGGAGGAAGCTGAGCGTTTCGGCCGTCTTCTCCATCCCTGTATGCAGGTAGCCGATGATCGGCTTAGCCCTGCGAATGGTCTCGCCCTCCAGCTCGACCTGGAGTCGGAGCACGCCGTGGGTCGCCGGGTGCTGGGGACCCATGTTGACGATCTGGGTCTCCTCGCCCGACGCCGCCTGGTCATCGACGTAGTCGTCGCTGACCAGGCTCCCCAGCTGCTCGGCCAACATGCCCTCGTCCTCGTCCTGGAGCATCTCCTGGGATCCCTCGTCGGTGTACCGGCCCAGGTCCGGAGGGATCTCGGTACCGGTCATCCAGAGGTCGTGGCGCCGGCGGCGCTCCTCCCCGGCGTCACCCGCCGGCGGCGCCTCCTGCGCCTCCACGCTCGGGGCCTCGATCTCGCCGGTGACGATGTCGGGAGGATTGCTCACGGTGCTTCCTTGAACTGCACCGGGACCGATCCCACCGGAGAGTCCTTACGCAGCGGGTGACCTTGCCAGTCGTCCGGCAGCAGGATGCGGGTCAGATCCGGATGGCCGTCGAAACGAATACCGAAGAGGTCGTAGGCCTCCCGTTCGTAGAAGTTGGCCCCGGCGAACACACCAGTGAGAGAAGGCGCGACGGGGTCGCCGCCGGGGATGCCTACGAGGATGCGCAGGCGGCGCGCCTGCGCGGTGGAGACGATGTTCACCGCCAGCTCGAAGCGGTGGGGCCGGCGGCTCAGGTAATCGACGGCGCACAGGTCGATAAAAAGATCGAAGCCGGCTTCCCGCGCCGCGGAGACGAAGGCAACAAGTTCGTCGCGCTCCACACGCACTACGTCCTGGCCAAAGGAGGTGGAGAAAGCCGCCGTCGGGAACCGAGCCGCCAGATCGGCGAACAGGGCTATCACAGCTCCCCTCTCATGATCTTCTCGTGGAGGGTGAGAATGCCGTGCTGCAGGGACTGTGGACCCGGAGGGCATCCCGGCACGTAGATGTCCACCGGCACGACCTGGTCGACGCCTTGCACCAGGGCGTAGTTGTTGAACATGCCTCCGGTGGACGCACAAGCCCCCATGGAGATCACCCATTTGGGCTCGGCCATCTGGTCGTAGATCTGACGAAGCACGGGTGCCATCTTCTGCGAGACCCGGCCGGCAACGATCATCAGGTCGGCCTGCCGGGGCGAGGCGCGAAACACCTCCATGCCGAAGCGGGCCAGGTCGTTGTGGGCCGCACCGGTGGCCATCATCTCGATGGCGCAGCAGGCCAGCCCGAACGTGGCCGGCCACATCGACCTGGTGCGGGCCCAGCTCACCGCCTTGCTCAGTGTCGTGGTCAGCAGGTTCGCGGAGCCCTCGGCCCGAGCCATCAGGCGGCCTCCCCGCCCGAGTCCGGAGCCACGACACGCCGGTAGCGACCCCGGCGAGGGATGTTCCAGTCGAGGGCTCCCCTTCTCCACACGTAGACGAGGGTCTCCGCCAGCAGAGCTGTGAAGATCCCGACGGCGGCCACGCCATACCAGCCGAGGTCATAGAACCGGGCCGCCCAGGCGAAGAGGAACACGATCTCGATATCGAAGATGACGAAGAGCATCGCCACCAGATAGAACTTCACCGGGAACCGCTGCACCGGCTCCTGCAGAGGAACGATGCCGCACTCGTAGGGCTCGAGCTTCTCCCGAGTCGGGGAGCTCGGCGCGATCAGCCGGTTGAGCAGGAGTGAGATCCCGGCAAAGCCGACCACGAGCAGGAACATCAGGGCGATCGGCAGGTAGCTGGCCAGCGACATCCAACCCCTTCGTTCCTGGTGACGGAGACGAGGATAGAGCACCTGCGGGTTCGCGTGCCTACCGGCCCTTCGCCCGCAGCCTGTGCCGACGGCCCGGCGAGCCGCCACACGGAGGCCGGCAGGCTCAACGCATCACTGGGAAGGCGCCCCTACGGCTCGGGGCCGACCTGGACCAGCCGTTCCAGCAGGCGGTAGGCGGCCATACCGACTCCGCGGTCGGCGGGATCGAGGAGGTTGGCCATGACCCTCATCACCCACTCCATCAGCGGCCGCGAGCGCAGTCCGGTGCGGGTGAGAAACGGCATCATCCCCGGCCGGCCGATGAGACGCACGAAGGCTCGGCCCACCCTGTAATAGAGGCCGTACCTGTCGTCCAGCTCCTGCCGGTAGCCCTGCAGGCGAGTGAGGTCACCCGCTCCCAGGGCCGTGGAGAGGTGCTCGGCGGCCATGCGCCCGGTTTCGTAGGCGTAGGCGATGCCCTCGCCGTTGAACGGGTTGATTGCACCCGCCGCGTCGCCCACCAGCAGCCAATTGGCGCCGACCACCGGCCCCACCGAGAAGGACATGGGCAGCTTGCCTCCCGTCGGCCTGCCTATTGCACCGCCGGTGGCAAGGCCCCAGGAAGGGTCGGCGGTCGTAACGAGCACTCCGAGCAAAGCCGAGGTGTTCACCTCCTTCCAGCGGTGGAAGGTGGAGATCACCCCGACGCCGACGTTCACGGTGCCGTCGCCCAGCGGGAAGATCCACCCATAGCCCGGAAGGGCCGCACCGCCCTGGCGGAGATCCAGGTAGCTCTCCAGATAGCGGTCGCCCGACCGAGGACTGGCAAAGTAGCCGCGGGCCCCCAGGCCGAACGGACGGCGCACGTCGCGCCTGGCGCCAAGCGCCCGCCCGAATCGGCTCAGCGAGCCGTCGGCGACGACGACGGCCCGTGGGAAGACCATCTCGGTCTCCCCGTGACGGATCAGGGCGACCGCGGCTATCCGGCCGTTGCCGAGCACCGGCCGCGCCACCGTCCCCTGACGCACCACAACACCTTGCGCCTCGGCGAGGCGCGCCACCTGCGCGTCCAGGTCGATCCTTCGTATCACACCACCCCAGCTGGGGTACACCGGGTGCTGGGGCCAGGCCAACTCGATGGTTAGGTCTCCCGCCACGGCACGGAGACCCTCGCACTTGTGGAACTCGGCCACCGAGAAGTCGAACCCCATCTCGCGGAGCTCATGGACGGCCCGGGGAGTCAGTCCGTCACCGCAGGTCTTGGCCCGCGGCAACTCCCGCTTCTCGACCAGCACGACGTGATGGCCCCGCCGAGCGAGCCAGTAGGCCGCGGCGGCACCGCCGGGCCCGCCGCCGACGACAACCACCTCCGGTGTGGAGGACATGGGGAAGAGGCTAGGGCCGCCTCGCCGGCACGCGGCACACGTGGCTCAGGACTGCTGATGGAGATAGAAGGCGAGAACCTGCATCTCGGTGGAGAAGTCCGCTTGGCGAACCTTCACCCCCGGCGGCGCCTTGATGACCGTAGGGGCGAAGTTGAGAATGGAACGCACGCCGGACCTGGCGAGGAGATCGGCCACCTCCTGCGCCGCCTGCGCCGGAGTGGCTATGACCCCGATGACCGCAGAGCGGTCGGCCACTGCGGCCGGGAGCTCGTCGATGTGTTCGATGGCGAGCCCGTCGAACCTGTCCCCGACCTTCTCCGGGTCGTTGTCGAAGAGCCCCACGGCGTGGAAGCCCTCGCTGCTGAAACGATCGAAGTTGGCCAGCGCCCGGCCCAGATTGCCGATGCCCACGATCACTATGGGCCACTTGTTGTTGAGGCCGAGAGCCTGCTTGATGTGGAAGCGGAGATGCTCGACGTCATAGCCGACTCCACGCACACCGTACGAGCCGAGGTAGGAGAGGTCCTTCCGCACCATGGCCGCGTTGAGCCCCACCCGGGCGGCGAGCTCCTCCGACGAGACCTGAACCTGACCGGCGGGTAGGTCGTCGAGGCACTTCAGGTACAGCGGAAGACGCTGGACGGTTATTCCGGGAAGCCGGTTCTTCACAAGCGCGCAATATAGCCGGGGCCAAAGACCCCGGAACCCGTAGCTCCGGTTTTCGCGCTCTGGGCCGTTATCTAGCCGCGGAGCCGTTCCACAAGGAGCCGCCGGCCCAGGCCCTTCAGCCCTCCCGAGGCCAGCATCCTCCCGTCGGAAGCGGCAACAATCGGGCACCGGCCCAGCGACCGGATCTCACTCTCGGCACGCTCACCGTCGACCACCTCAACGGCGAACCCGAGCAGCGATGCCCAGCGCCTCACCCGCCTCAGGCCGGAGAGGCAACCCGAGCAGGCCGGTCCTACCACCACGCTGAGCCGCCTCATGTGCGTCGCCAACCCGGTGCCGGGCCGGCTCTCATCCCGACGGCCTCCTGAAGCCGATGTGAACGCCGGTGGACAGTCCGAAGACCTCGTCGGCCCTGCCCCCGGGAACGGCCACCGCCACCATGCCGTACGAATCGATGTTCACCACACCGAACCCTTCGAGCTCGCCGTAGCCGTCGCGCCACTCCATCTCGTGCACCGCCCGCCCTATCTCGACGGCGACGACGTCGCCGACGTCGAGTCCCAGGGTGCGCAGGTCATCAGGGGCAACGTTGGTCTCGGCATTTCCGAAACCGTCGACCCACCACACTTCCCCTCTCACCACGTCCTCGCCCAGGTCGGCCAAGGGCAGCAGGAGCGGCACGATCGACTCGGCGGCGACGTCGGGCCCGAGATCATCGAGCGTGGCCCTGGAGGCGCCGAGAACGGCGGCGGCGGGGGCAAACACGTCCCGGCCGTCGAAAGTGGCGCCTTCGCTGGGCAGACGAAAGCGCGGATCCTCGAGTGAGACCACACGCTCGGCCCCCCCGACCACGGCCACCGCCGGGGCCAACAGGCCGTTGTCCGGGCCCACGAAATAACCCCATGGAGTTGAGGCGGCGATGCCCCGCCTGCCAGTGCCGACACCCGGATCGACTACGGCCAGCGCCACACCGGGAGGCAGGTACTGCACGGCGCGGAGCAGGGCCAGGGCTCCGGCGCGCACGTCGCCTCGCGGGATCTGGTGGGTGACATCGAGCACATGCACCTCGGGAGCGATGCGTGCCACGACCCCGTGCACCACTCCGACGAACTCGTCCACCAGCCCGTAGTCGGAAAGGAAAGCGACGGGAAGAGCAGGCTCACTCATGGCGGCTGCAGCATACCCAGCAGGGGCCGGCTGCTTCACCCGGCCGCAGGCATACAATCGGCGCCCCGAAGAGGAGACGCCCTGGCCGCCGACATCCACGAAGGACTCGTCGACGATGTCGTTCGTCGCCGTGGAGTCGCCATGCTCATTGGGGCCAGGGACACGGGCAAGACCTCCTTCGCCCACAAGCTCCTGGCTGCCGCGGTGGCGGCGGAGAGGACCGCCGCCTACATCGATGCCGACGTCGACCAGACGGTGACCGGACCCCCGACGTGCATCGGTCTGCACTTCGCCGGCACCGCGGCCGACGCGGCCGACCTAAGCCGCGCCGATGCCATCCAGTTCGTCGGGTCGAACTCGACGGAGGGAGTGGTGTTGCAGCAGGTGGTCGGCACCTCCATGCTCGTCGAAACGGCCCGCAGGAATGTCGATCTCGTCGTAATCGACACCACGGGCGACATCTCCGGGGTAGCCGGTCAAGCACTCAAGTACCACAAGGCGCTTCTCTGCCGGCCCGACGTCATCATCGGCCTCCAGCGCGGCGCGGAGCTCGAGCCGCTCGTGGGAATGCTGCGCCGGTTCTTCAGCGCCGATGTCGAGGTGGCGCCCGTCGACCCAGCCTTGCGGCCTCCCACCCCCGAAGATCGCAGAGTGAAGCGGTCCGAGGCATTCGCCGAGGCATTCGCCGAACCGTTGCAGCGGTGGAGAGTGCGCTCCACAGTCTTCGCCCCCACTCTTCCGGCCGGCCTCGATCTGAGCAGCCTCGACGGCGTCCTGGTCGGCGTCATGGATGGCACCGGTCGGTGTCTGGGCCTGGGCGCCCTGGAACATCAAGACGGGCTTCTGCGGGTGATAACCAATGCCGGCGAGGGCATGAGGGGCCTGCGCCTCGGCTCGCTCACCATCGACCTCGAGACGTTCGATGTGCATCGGGTCAAGCTGCGCGACCTCATGTTCGGCGTCGGTTGAGGTTGGCGCGCTAAGGCCCGAGAAACATCTCCGACCCTCCTCCTCGCACTTCCCCAAACGAGAATCGAGACCGGTTCTGCACCTCGGGCCTTGCATCACCGAACATAGGAGTGAGGCAGCAGACCGTCAACCGGCCCAGACGGGCCGAATATTGGCGGTTCTCGAGCCCGGCTCGCACGTTGTTGTAGCCAGGTGCCGCCAACCGATCGAATGCGCCGCCGGTGTTCCACATTTCCACAGCAATCCACAGGGTGTTGTGCACAAGGAATGTCGACAAGTCTCCCGGGAGGTTCTTTTTCGCGATCCGGTTGCAGTGCTGAGGTCACCGCGACCACGGCATAATCCCCGGTAGCACCAACAGGGAGGAGCCTTGATCCAACTTCGGCGTATCTCGATGACGGCCGTGCTCCTCGTGGCTCTCGCCGGCTGCTCCAACGACGCAGCCGACAACGCACCTACTGGAGAGGGCATCGTTCTCCGGGTGACGCAGGCCCAGACCGTCGCAGAATGGACTCTCGATCAGCTCGCCGCCGAGGTGCCACGGGCCGCAATGGACCTCGACGGGCAGGCCCAGGACGGGTATCTGCTGCTCGACGTGCTCGAGGCGTCGGGTGTTGCCGGCTGGGACCATGGTGAAGTCACCGGCAAGGGAGAAGACCGCGCCTTCGACGTGGTCCTCGATATCGATGCAGCCGAGGTGGACGAGGGCTGGATCCTGGACGTCACCAACCAGGGCACCCTGAAGCTCGCAGCCGACGACCTGCCCCGGGAGAGATGGGTTCGCGACGTCAGCGAGATCGTCGTTGAGTAGCCCCCTGACTCTCGGCATCGACGACACCGACGATCTCCAGAGCCGGGGCACCGGCTACACGGCCCGGCTGCTCGCCGACGAGATCGAGGCCGCAGGCAGAGGCCGCTCGCGAGGCGTGACCCGGCACCAGCTGCACACGGGGGCAGCGGCTACCCGTTACAACTCTGCGGCCGCCATCGCGGTGGACGCCGACGATGCCGCCGACCTCGAGGCTTTCGCCACCGAGTTCCTACGGCGACACGCGACCGCGGGCGCCGACCCCGGACTCGCCCTTCTGGCCGGGGCACCTCCGGAGCCCGTGCTCGAATTCGCCAGGCGCGCCCAGGCCGGCACCGTGCTCCGCTCCGAGGCGGAGCATCTCGCCGCCGTCGAGGGAATACGGCTGGTCGCCATCGCCGGGGCGGGGTCCGGCGTCATCGGTGCGCTGTGCGCCGCGGCGCTGCGCGCCGACGGCAACGACGGCCGCTACATCGGCCTGCCCGGCATCAGAGAATTGGTGGGACGAGTCGAAGTATCCCGCGTTCTGGATTCGACTCCGATCATCGCCGTGGTCGACGAGGCCCGAGGAGATGCCCTGGCACCCGACGCTATCCTCGAGACCGGCGACTGGGTGCGGCCTAGGCTCATCGGCGGCCGGCCGATGCTCGTTGTCAGGAGAGACGACCGAGAAGGGCTTTGGGTCAATGCAGACGTCCCTCTACCCAAGGACTGAGGCCGCTCTCAGACCGCGTCGCCTCTTGGCCGACGTTGGGCTCGCTCTGCTCATCGGGTTTGCCGCCGCCGCCGCCAAGCGCTACCTGGGATTTCACATCGGCGTCCCCGGCCACGCCGGAGTCGGATGGATTGCCATCCTGATTCTCGGCTCAGTGGTCGACCCCCGCCGCGGCATGACCCTGATCGCCGGCGCCTCCATGGGTCTCTGGGGGATCCCCCTCGGCATCAGCCACTCACTGGGATACAACGTCGCCCAATTCACCACGGGGGCCGCCGCTCTGGAAAGCGTGCGCCTGGCGTTGCCGGTTCGCCGGTTCTACGGCGCCACGGCCGCCGGCGTCGCCGCCAACGTGGCCCAGTACGGCTACGTTCTCGTCGCCGCCTGGCTCTCCGGCGTGTTACGAGATTTCCACGTCTACGGGTTCCTCGCCTCGCTGCGCAACCACGTCATCTTCGGCTTCGCCGGAGGAGTCGTCGCCTGGGCCTTGTTGTGCGCCTGGCCCAAGCTGGCGCAGCGATTCCATAGACCAGGAGCCGCGCCGCCGCCTGCTACGCCGCGGTGATGCCCTCATACAGCTCGAGGAAACGCCCCGCAGCAGCAGACCAGGAAAAGGACTCGGAGTGCGCCAGCGCCTCTCTGGAGAGCCGCGCCGCCGTGTCGGCATCCTCGAGTATCCGCCGCACCGCCCCCGCATAGCCGGCCGGATTCCATCCCGGGACCAGGAACCCCGACTCGCCGTCGACCACGGTGTAAGCCAGGCCACCCACCTCCGCCGCCACCACGGGCAGCGCGCATGCCTGCGCCTCGACCGCGACGAGGCCGAACGACTCGCTCCGCGACGGGACGAGTAGCACGTCGGCACTGCGGTACGCCGCCGCCAGCTCCGGATGAGGCATCGGGTCGCGCACCTCGACACGTTCTTCCACACCGAACTCCGCGGTCATCGCTCCGAGCCGGGCCACCTCAGCAGCGCCCTGCGGGCCGCTGGGGCCTCCCACAACCAGCAGGCGGGCATCAGGAACCGCGGCGGCGACATCGGCGAACGCCGCCACCGCAACATCAATGCCCTTGAGCGGCTGGATACGGCCAACAAAGAGCACCAGAGGCCCCCCCGGCAGTCCCAGCTCGCCCCGCGCCTCGATCTGCGGACCGGGCCTGAAAACGGCGTGATCCACCCCGGGCGGCGACACACACAGGCGCTCCGGCCTCGCTGCATAGTGCTCGATGAGCTCGCCGGCCTCTGCGGGGGTCGAGGCGATGACACACGCGGCCCGGGCGATCACCTCGGTTTCGGCGGCCATACGCAGCAAGCTCGTCGGCGCCTCGTCCTCGCGCCTGTGGGCATCCTTGACCCGCCCCAGAGTATGGAAGGAGATGGCCAGCGGGATCCCAAGCACTTCACCGATGAGAACGCCGGCCCAGCCCGACAGCCAGTAGTGACTGTGCACCAGGTCGTACTGGATGCCGCTGCGAGCCTGCCTGGCGACAACACCCTCGGCGAACTCCCCGACGACGTCGGCGAGCTCGGCCACGGGCAGCGGTTCCGCCGGCCCGGCATCGACGTGGATCACGCGATACCCGGCATCGACGACATCCGCCACGTCGGGATCGCTGCGTCTGGTGAACACGTCTATGGCGACGCCGCGCCGTTCCATCTCAGCGGCCAACTCACGCACGTACACGTTCATGCCACCGGCGTCGCCGGACCCCGGAACCGCCAGCGGCGAAGTGTGGATGCTCAGGAAGGCGACGCGGTGTATCACGTGCAGGCCTCCACCACGTATAGAGGCCGGGGTCGCGCTCCCAAGCGGAGCTTGTAGGCCTCGTCCCCCTTGAGGAAGTCGAAGCGCAGAAGCCCCTCGCCGATGGCCCGGCGCAGCAGTCGGTCGATCAGGACCGCCCCGGGGGAGACCCGCCCGGATTCCGGGTTGAATGCCGAGTTGTACAAGTAGTAGGCCTCCTCGTCCTGAAAACCAAAGCCGGCCGCCAAGGCATTCCCCGCCCCATCGACGAGCAGGTCGAGCCGGGCCCCGTCCACACACAAGAGATCGGCGAAGAACGTTTCCATCTCCCCGGTCATGAACCGGCCCTTGTCCCCAGAAGCCGCCCGGTGCATAGCCGCAAAGGCGGCAAGGGCCTCGCGTGACGAGTCGCCGACGAGGCGAGGCGGGCCACAGGTGGTCTCGAACCGACGCAGCTTGCGGCGGATCTCGTGGCGCTCCTTCTTGTCCAGTGAGGCCAGGTAGTCATCGTGCGACGGCGGCAGGTCAACAACGGCCGTCGACTCGTGCTGTTCCATCGATGTAGCGAGACCGGCCTGCTCGAGACCCAGGCGCACCGAATGCGCCGCTTCGCCGGGAAGGGAATCGAAGGAAAGCACCGTGCCTTGCGGCAGGGTGACGACCAAGCCGGCCAGCAGCTTCTCGACGCCGACACCGAGCGGGCTGTGGTAGTCGGTGAGGTCGGCCTCTCCCATGAACCTGACGCCACCGGGCCCTACGTACAAGGGGAGAAACGCGCTGTGGGTCTCGACGAGCATCGGCTCGCCTTCGCCGCGGTGTCGCCACCAAGTCTCGAGAAAGGCACGCAGCACAAAGGGGCCGACGTTCCGGGCAAGCGGAGCCAGGCCGAAACCACCGGTCCCCCAGTCGTCGTGGGTGCGCATCAATCGCCTTCCTCCAGAAGCTGCAAATGGCCCACCGGCTCCACTCCGCCGGTGACGACGGGCCGGGCAACCTCGTCGAGCATGCGGTAGGGATGATCCGGGAGTATGCCCAGGCGCCGCATCGTCTCGATCACGGCCACAGCGGCAGGGGCAAACACACCGCTCCACGATTTCGCCGCGATGCCCAGCCCGCCCAACCAGGCCACACCGAGACAGCCCTCGGCGCCTCCCTTCACCGCCGCGTGACTCCAGCGCGCCAGCTTCGCTTCCGCCCTGTCGCCGTCCGAGGTGAGCGCGGCCAAGCTGGACATGGATCTGGCCACCTCGGCGAGGTCCCCGTCGGAAGCAAGGCGGGCGAAGGCCCGGGCCATGCCCCTCACGGTCACGGCGAAGGTGGGGACACCACAGCCGTCCACACCGATGGACGCCACCCCCCCGCCGGTCACATCCGCCATCTGCTCCGCCATGATCTGCTGCAGCGGATGGCCGACTTCGGCATACGTGAGGGGCCAGCCCCGGGCGGCGCAGGCCCTGAGCATCCCGGCGTGTTTGCCCGAGCAGTTGTGGAACACAGGTTGCGGGCTCACGGCCCCGGCTGCGACCAGCCTCCGAGATGCCTCAGGAGATGCGGGCCACGCCGGGGGACAGACGAGGTTCTGCTCGCCGAGGCCAACCTCGGCGAGCATGCCCCGGACGAGAGCGACATGCACCGGCTGTGCCGCGTGGCTGCCCGCCACCACCGCCACTTGCTCGGGGACGAGCGCCGCCCCGCTGCGCTGACTCACCGCGGCCTGGAACGGCTTCGCCGCCGAACGCAAAAAGAAGACCCGCTCGGCATCCTGCTCCCCGGAGAGGGCGACGATACGACCCGAGGCGTCAGCGACGGCGACGGCAACCGGGTGCCGAGATTCGACGACCCCGGACCGGACCACTCCGGCGATCACGCTCAGCCCTCGGCTTCGCCGCCGACCCCGGAAAGCCCGCCGCGGTAGCGGCCGGTGAGCTCCTTCTGAACCCGGTCGTACGCTTCGTACACGGCACGACGCTGTCGCGAGACTTCCTCCTCCACCTCGGCCAGACGGTGTTGGATCTCGATGAGCTCGTCGTCGGCCATCTCGGGCAGTCGGGCGAGGAAATCATCTGCGAGCACGCGGTCAACGGCCCGCTGGCCCCGCTCCGGGATCTCGGGCAAATCGAAATCGAGCTGTCGCAGTCCCAGACCCGGTCCACTCCCGACCCCGGCGGCAAGGATCTCGGGCAGGGCTTCCAGCAGCGTTCGCTCCTCTTCGCCGGCGCGGCGGCGCATCTCAAAGGCGAGCAGATCCATCCGGCCGTGCAGCAACCGACGGTAGAAAGAAAGCTCGGTGTCGAGGTCTCCGCACAAGGTGCGGCGGTGCCTCAGCTCGTCGGTGTCCACCGAGGACAGGTCCCCGATGAACTCGGGCGATTGGATGATGTCAATACGACGGCGGTGCTTCTCGGTCATCTCATCCCCGCTGGAATCGGCGTCAGCCTATCCCATCCCAGCCCGGTTTCAATCAGGGACGCGGACAGACGCGAGCCACGGTTGGATACGGGTTCACTGCACCAACGCCGTCGGGATGGATCTCAAAGTGGAGGTGACAGGCGCCGGGGGCGGCGTTGCCGGTATCGCCCATGTAGCCGATGACCGTTCCCTTCGGCACCCACTGCCCGCTCACGAAGTCCGCCGGGTAGGAATCGAGATGGGCGTACACGTAGTAGACCCCGTAGTCGGCATACAGCCTGACGGTCAACCCACCAAGCGGGGTGAGCCTGCTCTCTACCACACCATCGGCGACGGCGACCAGAGGCGTGCCCCGCGGTGCCATCAGGTCGGTGCCGATATGGTGTCGGCCATTGGCACGAGGAGCACCCCAGGTATCGGTGAACGCAGACAAGCCGACGACGGGGCAGACGAATCCCGGTGTCACGTTCTCGGGCACACCGGCGGCCGGACCAAGCAGTGCCATACGAATGGCCTCCTGGCGAATCCGCTCTTCTTCGGCGGCGCGCTCCGTCTCGACGAGAGTCCCCTCGGCCTCCGCCAGGCTTCCTTGCGCAGAGGTCAGCTCCTCATTGGCCGCGGCCAGCAGCTCGTACATACGATTCGCCACCGCCTCAGCCTCGATCCGCAGAGAGCTGGCCCGCTCGGTGTCCTCGTCCAGCTGCTCCTCGAGCTGCTCGATCCGAGCGGCGATCGCCTCGAGATCCTCCAGAGCGGCCAGGTCGTCGGCGGCAGCCTCAGCGAAGACCTCCCGAGCCAGCATCGCCTGCTGCATGCTGTCGGCATCGACGACCAGCAGCTCATCGGCCCGGGTGGTACCCGCCATGTAGGCCTCGACGGCCCAGCGGCGCGCCCGCTCGCGCACCTTCGCCACCTCGCCGGCGTACTGGTCGAGACGCCTGCGCACCTGAGCCATTTCGGAAACGAGCGTCTGATACTCGGCGTTGATCTCCTCGTAGGCGAGCACCGCCGCATCGGCGCTCTCGAGGGCGGCGGCGCGCTCCGCCGCAGCTTCCTCCGCCCGTTGCCGCGCCTGCTCGGCCTCAAGACGAGCCTGCTCGACATCGTCCTCATCAACCGAGCGCGCCGGCACTGCCGCCGCCGAAAGGGCGACGACAAGAGCGAGAACAATAGGGGCGCGCTTACGCCTACGTGCCGGAATCACGCGGGTCATCGTATGACCAAACTCGGTTTATCCACAGCCTTTCGCGCTGGTATCGGCACGCGGACCAACCCGGTGAAGCCAATAGAGTCCTCGCCCCCGGCATCAGGGCGCCGGAGTCTGCTGCGGCACTCTTGACGCGTCCGGCTCTGATCAATAGCCTCTCGGCCCCACTTCGGGAGCGGCTCCGGCAAGGGAGGGTGCATGGAGGGGAGACCGCGACGAGGACCTACCGCCATCGCGCCGCGGCGTCGCGGCGTCGGCCCACCACCTCCGTGATTGCAGGCCTGGCGCTCCTGCGCGCCGGGTGCGGCACCGGACCGGCGGCATCGACATCGTCGACATCCGCATCAACCACGGCATCGACATCGACGATCGAAACGACCACGTCGACGGCGGAGCCGATCACGCTCACCCTCGCTGTGGAGATCGACCTCGCCAACCGCATCAGCGGGGTGCTGCCCGAGTTCTACGGGCGGCACCCCGATATCACCGTTGACCTAATGCCGGCCACGCACTACGACATCGCCTGGGACCCGGAGATCAATACCGCCGACGTCAGGGAGGTGTTTGTAGCCCATTTTGGGGACCACATCCGCCTCGATCTCCAGGGCGTGATCATCGACCTCAACCCCTTCATCGACGGCGACCCCACGTTCGATCGATCCGACTTCCTCGCTTCCACACTCGGCACCATGACCGCCGGCGGAGTCCTGTAAAGGCATCCCCTTCGGGATAGGCACCGAGGCCGTCTACTGCAATCGTGACCTCTTCGATCGCTACGGCGTCCCCTACCCGGAGACCGGGTGGACCTGGGACGAATTCGTCGCCACCGGCCTGGCCTTGCGGGACCCGGCCGAGGACATCTAGAGCTACTCCCCGGTAGGCAACCTGTTCGGCATGCCGGTTCTCGTGTACTCGGCCGACGGCGGGCTGCTCGACGACCTCCAGGATCCCACGGTCTTCACCCTCAACGACCCGGCCGTCGTCAAGGTGCTCGAGGAATATGCACGCCTCTTCCATGAATACGAGCTCGCCCACCCGTCGTCCGTCTCCTGGGAAGTCGCCTACGCCCTGGTGCGGGCCGACCGGATTGCCATGTGCCTCGACCCAGTCTCCGATGCCACCGAGCTGCGCGACCTCAACTGGGGCCGGGTGGCGATGCCCCGATTCGGGCCCGACCCCGACCAGGCCGTGGCGGGCGACATCTGGACAAAGGGTCTTGCCATCACCACCAGCTCGGAGCACCAAGCCCTGGCCTGAGACCTCGTCGTGTTCCTCAGCGAGCAGATGTATCCCCACTGCCCGCCGGTACGCAGGACCATCGTGGAATCCGCCGAGTACCGCCAGTGGGCCGGCGAAGAGACCGCCGCGCTGGCCCAAGCCGTCCTCGGGCACGGGCTCCACTACTACCCGGCGTTCTACTACCAGTACCACGAGGCCATCGACATCCTCATCTAGGCGGCCGACCGGGTCCAGACCGGCGCGATGCCGGCCCAGGAGGCCGCCGACTGGGCCCAGCAGCAGGCCGACGCACTGCCCCCGCCGTAGCTCTGTCCGCAGGCGTAGTCGCCGCTATCGATGCGGCAGCGGCGCAGAAGGAGCCCTTGTACCGGAGCATCGACTCGCGCCGATCAGCCCACCAAACGAAGCATGAGCCAGAAGGTGCCCGCCGCCATCATCACCCCATCCAGGTAGTGCAGGCTCCCCGGGAGGGCCCCGATCAGGTAGAAGCCCCCGGAGCGGGCCAGGGATCCCAGATTCCGGCCAGCAACTAGGGCAATAGCCGCCCCGGCGGAGGCCACGATCATCGGCCACAGGTCCTCCGACCAGAGTGCCCCGGCCACACCGCCGGCGCCGAGAGCGGTGACGATGCCGACCGTGAACGGATCCAATCCGGTGACTTCGACCGAGCCGGCGATCCACGATGCAGCCACGGAAAGAGTGGCCACCAGCAGAAACGCGGTGACCTCCTCCTTGGACCGCAGCCGCAACAGCATCAGCGATCCGCAGCCGAACCCCGCGACGGCGGCGAGCACGACCATCCCCGCCACCGAATCCAGCGGCCGCAGCCGGGGAGTGACCACGGCCCACACCAGGGCGAAGAGGCCGCCGCCCACCGTCGCCGCCGCCATGCCCGGGATGCCGAAGCGATAGCTGACCACGACGGACCCGCAGACGGTGAACACCAAGGGAATGGCCCCGATGAAAACACCGCGGCGGCCGGCTACATCGGTCACATCCCATACCCACAGGGAACCGGCAAGCACCGTGGTGATGGCAAGTGCCTGTATGCCGAGGCTGTTGGCGATGAAGAGCGCGGCCACCACCGCAACGACGAGACTCACCTCCATCCACATCGGGGAGCGCGCCAGGGAGGTGCCACCCGACACCGGCGGCACCAGGGCGATCTCATCGTTGTCGCCCACCGTCGTGGCATCCCCAGCCCGAACTCCGTTCACCCACACCTGCGCCATGCTCAAGCCCCCGGCGAACTCGGGCCCGAAGTACTCCACAGCGGCCGCCAGCACTTCGCCGACGGTCCTGCCGGAAATCTCAACCGATCCGGTACCCGCTATCTCGCGCAGGTTGGCGAAGAGGCGAAGCCGGGCCATCAGGCGGAGCTCACCTCCACCGTCCCCATCATGGCGATCACGCCGTCGGACCGTCGAGTCTCGAACACGAAAGTTCCCCCCTTCGAAACCCACACCGTCGTCTCCAAATCCATCCCCGGCAGAACCACCTCGGTGAACCTGGCGTAGAGACGGCGAAGCCGGGAGACGTCGCCGCCGGCGATCGAGTCGACAAGCCCTCCCGCGACCAGGGCCAGCGTGCCCAGGCCGTGATTGATGACGCCGGGCAGACCCACCGCCCTTGCCACGGAGTCATCGAGATGTATTGGATTGTGATCCCCCGAGGCCTGGGCGTACCGGGCCGGCATGCCCTTGTCCACGTGCCTGGAGAAGGTGCCGACGATCTCTCCTAGCGCCGGAGCCGGAGCCTTCTCGGAGGGCAGACGCTGCGCGCCGCTTCCACCACCCCGCACCACAACCGTGGCATAGAGATCTACCACCGCCTCGCCATCATTTGCCGAGATGGCCAACTTCCCCTTGAAGACGGCGTTACGGCCCTTGTCCTCGATGCTCTCGAGCGAGGGCTCCAGCACTATCTGGTCACCAGGACGCAACGGGCGGTGGTAGACGATCTCCTGTTCGCCATGCACCACGGCCAACGGGTTGTCGACACCGAGCTCCGGGTCACTCACGATCGTGGCCAGCAGAGGGAAACCCGGGACCACGGCGAAAAGCGGCGATGCGACCTGATCGGGACCGAGGAGGTAGCGCTCGTTGAGGTCGCCGCAGGCCCGGGCATAGCGGTCCATCTGCTCTGCCGTGACCGTGGTCTCGACCCGGGAATAGGTCTTCCCGGCCAGGCCGAAGTTGAGAGGCACAAGCCCTCCTGTCGTCCGACACGACCAGGCTACAGGCCCGACGGTCCATCGAAGCAGCACAAACGTGGTGGCGGAAAGCACCGGTTGCGGCCGATGCTGAGTCGACCCGGCAACTAGTCGCCGCCGTCTTCGCTGAAGGTGAAGGCGAGACTCGCCAGGGCTTCTTCCTCCTGGCTGAAGAACGCATCCAGATCGCCCGAGCTCAGATCCCCGCTCCCGTCATAGTCGATGATCACACGAATCCAGATCGTGGCGTCCTCGGTCAACGGCTCGTCGAACTCGACCTCGAGTCCGGTCGAGGTCCCGCTCCCCAGCAGGCCACTGAGACCGATACGCGATCCGGGGGCACCCTCGTCGTCGTCGAGCACCTCAATGAACCCGGCCGAAGGCATAGTGACCTGAGCCACATCGACCTTGGTGCCGTCACCCTCCTGGTCGTCGACGCTGATAGTCACGGGGTAGATGGCCGTGACGTCGACAGTCTGCCGGACGAATGCATACTCGTTGTCGATCGTGAGGGCCACTCCGTCGAGAGTGTCCTCCGCCTCGATATTCGCGATGCCGTCACCGTCCCGATCCACCCAGACCACGGCCCAAAGAGCTTCTGTTCCCGTCAGCCACGGGTCGAGTTCCACTTCGACGTCGGTGCTTTTGCCGGCAGGCAGCACATCGCTCACCCCAAGCACCGTACCCGGCCCATCGTCCTCGTCGGCCTGGATGACGACGAACCCGCCTGCGGGCAAGTCGACACTGCGGACGACCACTGAGGTGCCGTCGCTGGTCTGCTCTCCCACCTCGATCGAAGCGGGGGCCAGCGGCGCCAACAGCTTGATCTCGGCGGCGGCCGTGGCCACCTCTCCGGACTCGCGCTCTGCGGGCACGTCGACGAGCCCATCAGGCGGCTCGTAGTCGAAGACGCCGTTCAGATCCATGTCGATGTGCACGGTGGCATGCACCGTGGATGCTCCCAGCATTGGAGTGAAGAACGGGACGGGGACGTTGGCGATGATGCCTTTACCCAGCGGAGCCGACACACCTATGACGTCGCCAGGGCTCCCCTGCTCGTCGCTTCGCAGGACGATGAATCCGCCGGCGGGCATGGTCACCGAGGCGATCAGCACACTCGACCCCTCGATGAACTGGCCCTCAAAAACGATGTCCGCGGGTGCCGTGGCCGGGAGTGAGACTCCTTCATCTACGGCCGCGGTCGTTCCCGTCGTTCCCGAAGACTCATAGGCACAGGCCGAAGCGACAAGCAGCGCCGCGGCGAGCAGCAAACGTCGCATGGTCCCGGCAGCGTACCGGTCCTTGTGCGCCTCGGCGGCCATCACTGGACCTTCTGTAGCGTCCGCCATGAACGGGAAAACAGAAGCACGGCGAAGAACACGGCCACGGCCAGTCCCGACATGGTCGCGCCCGCCGCAGTATTGAAGTGGTAGGAGATCAGGAGTCCACCGACCACTTCAGTGGCGCCTATCACCATCGCAGTCACCATGACGGTCGGAACCCGGCGGGCGAGCAGGATCGCAGTCGCCGGCGGCGCAACTAGTAGTCCAAACACGAGCAGGGCTCCGACTGCCTGGAAAGAACTGACGATGGCGACTGTGATGAGGGCCATCATCACCAGGTGGGCCCAGCCGGGATGCAGGCCGAGAGTTTCGGCCTTCTCCTCGTTGAAGCAGAGCACCAGCAGCGGGCGATAGAAGGCGATGATCCCGACGACGGCGACACACGCCGCCACGGCCTGGAGCACGAGGTCGCCGGCAGTGGTGCCAAGCACATCGCCGAAGAGGATGGCGACGAGATCCACAGTGGAACCGCTGCGCGAGATGATGATGACTCCAAGAGCGAGCATGCCGACGAAGAGGAGCCCTATGGCCGTGTCCTCGGAGAGCCGGCTCAGGCGGTGCACCATCGAGATGGCTCCAATCATCACCACCGCGGCCAATGTGGCGCCCAGAACGAGGTTCACATCGAGGAGGAAGGCAATAGCAATCCCTGGAAGCACCCCGTGAGCGAGTGCATCGCCCATAAAGGCGAGTCTGCGCAATATGACCCAGGTGCCTACGGCCGAAGTCGTGACGACCGCGAGGATCCCTGCCAGCAGCGCACGCTGCATGAACCCATAGGAAAACGGCTCGGTCAGCCAGTCCACGGCACCATCACCCCGGAGACAGGGATCCGGCCCGCCGGCCGTTTCCCAGCAGCGTCGAGAGCCTCAGTCACCCAGTGCCCCCGCTATCAGCGTCGCGTCGGTCAGCATCATCTCGACATACGTCTCCGCCCCTGATCCCGGCTCCCCCAAGGAACCGGTATACAGCGACACCACGGACACTTCCCCGCCGACCTCGGCGGCGACCGCAGCGGCGAGGTTCGCCGGCCGAGTCGTCTCGGCAAAGATCACGCGAATCCCTTCACGCTCGAGCACCCGAACCAAAGCTACGAGGTCCGCCGCGCTGGGCTCCGCCAGCGTAGAGCCCCCGGGTATGACCACACCGACGATCTCGAAGCCGTAGCGATCGGCGAAGTAGCCGAGGGCGGCGTGATTGGTCACCAGCACACGCCGGGTCTCGGGCACGGCACTGAGGATCTCTTCCACCTCGGCGTCCACCCGGAGCAATTCGTCACGGTAGGCCACGGCGGCGTCGCGCCAATTTTCGGCACACGCCGGATCAATCTCGGCCAGGGTCTCCCCGATACCAGCCACCACATCGGCCATTCGGGATGGATCCAGCCAGATGTGGGGATCCACGCTGCCTACCTGATGCACTTGCGTCCCGTCGCCACCCGGCCCGCCCGGAACAGCCTCACCCGAGACGGTCAGGACCTCGACGTACGAACCCGCCTCCAGCACCCTGACCCCGTCGGCGACGGCGGCCTCTATCACGTCCTGCAGCCCTTCCTCGAGGCCAAGGCCATTGGCCACCACCAGGTCGGCCTCCCGCAAGGACGCCCCCTGCCGCGCCGATGCCTGGAATCCGTGTGGGTCGGCGCCGATCGGCATCAGCGTCTCCACGGTGCCCTTGTCACCCAAGATGTTCTCCGCTATGTCACCCAGCACCGTCGTGGTGGCAACCACCGACGGCACAAGGCACCCCTCCGTCGAATCGAGCGCACCGGACTCCGAACAAGCAGAAGCCGCCGCGGTGATTCCCACGACACAGATGAGCACCACACTCTGACGCAGAACCCGCATAGGCCTTGCTAGTTGGGAATGGTTCTCATTATCATACTAGCCGGGATGAGCACCGCCTCAAGTGACCACGACACCGAGCGCCTAATAGCGGCTCGGCTTGGTGCGGGTGGCTCTCGCTACACCTCGGCCCGACGCTTGGTGGCCCGGGCCCTCGCCCAGAGCACGGGACCCCAGTCCGCAACGGAACTCCTCTCCTCCCTAGAGGGCGCGGTGCCACTCTCCTCCCTCTATCGGACCCTCGGCGTCCTCGAGGAAGCCGGAGTCCTCGCCCGGGAGCACGGCAGCGACGGGATCGCCCGCTACGAGCTCGCCGAGTGGCTGGCCGGACACCATCACCATCTCGTGTGCACCGGCTGCGGAGAGGTGCTCGACATCGCCATCGATCCCGACACCGAAACGAAGATCGCATCGCTCATCGACCACATCGCCGGCTCCGCCGACTACGCGGTCAGCGGTCACCGCATCGACATCGAAGGGAGGTGCACCACATGCGTCGAGACCTAGCCGCCGAAGGGCGAGACCTCGTCCTCGCCTACAACGGTCGCGTTGCCGTCGACCGATCCGACTTCTCCATCCCGGCGGGCCGTCTGACCGCAGTCATCGGGCCCAACGGATCGGGCAAATCAACGCTGCTCAATGCCCTCGCCGGACTCCTCCAGCCCAGCAGCGGCAGCATCAAAGTACTCGGCGGCCACCCGGCGAAATGGCGGATCGCGTACGTCCTCCAGTCCACAAAGGTCAACGAGGTAATGCCCGTCACCGTCGCCGAGACGGTCCTCATGGGACGCTACGCCCAGCGCGGCTTGTTCGGGCCGATGCGGCCGTCGGACCGAGAAGCCTGTCGTCGCGCCATGGAGCGGCTCGACATCCTCGACCTGTCGTCACAACATCTGACCGAGCTGTCCGGCGGCCAGCGCCAGCGCGTCTTCGTCGCCCAAGGCCTGGTTCAGGAGTCCGATCTGCTGCTTCTCGACGAGCCGATGAACGGGCTCGACCTGGTGTCGGCCGACCGCATCGGCCATGCCATCGCCGACGAGATCGAACGCGGAACTACGGTGGTCACCACCACCCACGACGTAGCCGAGGCGAATCGGGCACACCACGTTCTCCTCATGGCCGGGCAGGTGCACACGGAGGGCTCGCCGGCCGAGGCGCTGCACCCCGACCGGCTTTCCGATGCGTACGGCGTCGGAATCGTGCATCTCGAGAACGGATCGCTGGTCTTGGATGATGCCGCCCACCGACCGGCCGCCGAGCGGCATGTCCATTTCGAGCGGAAGAAGTAGAGAGAGAATTCAGAATTCAGATCGCACAGTGCCGACTCTGGATTCTGCACTCTGAATCCTCAGCTCCGTCACCCGAGCTTCGGATCACGCTCCCGCCACCTCACCCAGCCACCCGCCGAACAGCCTCATCGCCATTGCCCGCTGGGCCCCCGCATTGGCCTCGGCGGCGGCAACGACCACTTCCGCGTCGATTCGGGCTGCTGCGAGCCGATCCTGGTCGCAGAGCCGCACCCAGTTGGCGAAGACGTCCGGCGGTGCCTCGGGATGAGACTGCAAGCCCACTGCGGTCCCCAGCCGAAAGGCATGCGGGTACCGATCGCTGCGGGCGAGCGTCTCCGCCCCGGGCGGCGCCTCCCACGTGTCTCCATGACACACGGGCACCGGGCCGACCAGGTGCCGCACTACGGGATCCGCGGCCGAGGCATCTGAGAGCTGTAGCGAGATCAGGCCCACCTCGAGCCCAGAGCCCGGCACGGCCCGTCCACCAAGCGCGTCGGCGAGGATCTGGCTGCCCAGGCAGATGCCGAGCACAGGCACGCCGGCGTCGGCCGACGACCGAAGCAGCGCCTTCTCGGCCGGGAGCCACGGGTAACGATCGTCCTCGTATGCGGACATGAGTCCGCCGAGGGACACGATTCCGGCCCAGTCGTGGCGCGCCGGCACGCGCATGCCCACGTCGAGATCCAGCAGAGTCCACTCGGCGCCGGCTTCCGCGAGCACATCGGCGAGGTATCCGGGAGGCGCACCGGCGCCATGCTGGAGGACGAGAACCGAAGCCACAGCCGCGAAGTGTATTGCCCTGCGGCAAACCCTCCGGCCCGGCCGCTCCGGCGTCTGTGACGCGCTGCACTCCGGTCCGACGCCGAACGGACACGGTGTGCAGCACGCCGGCGAGCTGCGCCGTAGCCTTGGACCCGTGGATCCTCCCGAGACGATCACGTGTGTGGAGTGCGAAGGCGTCGCCCACCTCGTCAGCCATCCCCCACCCGACCAGGGCTTCGAGCAGGGCCAAAGCGTCGTGTACCTGTGCGCCTCGTGCGGCCTTCGACTCGACGTCGTGCTGGACACGGATGAGGGCGACGGGGACGATTCGTCCCCTGCGTGGCGACACCCGATCGGGTAGCCTGCCTCGAAGTCAACGATTGGGGAGGAGTATGGGCCGAGTAGCTCGCGTGCTCCTGGCCACCGGGGTGATCCTGCTGTTGACCGCAGGCCCCGCCCTGTCCCAGGTCAGCCAGGAGCCCGTTGTCGACTTGAGCCAGTTCATGACCGTCTCGGGGGACTGGGCAGACAGGAACGGAGATGGCATACCCGACCTGCCGCAGGAGGGGGCCGATCAGGCCATTCCCGTGGGAATTGCCGGCATCTGGGACGATGCCGTCGGGGCCACCACCCCGGAGCAGTTCCTGGCGGCGGTCGATCCCGAGGGGATCAGCTTCGACCTCGAGGACACGGGTGCGATCCTCGTAGGGCCGTGTGGCGGAGCTGCCATCTCCTACGACGCCAATGGGAATTCGATCGACGCCGCCGTCGATTTGGGTGACGACGGCCCTCCCATCGACCTGTACGGCAACCCGGCTCTGACGACCGGCAATCCCTTCACTGTGGATTCCGGGGGGGTCGTGCTGTACTTCGGGTTCACCCTCGACGACCCGAACCTCTCGCTGGCGGGCACCGTGCTCGCGGCCGACCAGTACGGGGAACCGGCCTTGGCGTTTCACGACCACAAGTGGGAGGTCACCATCATGGAGATCTCCAGCGATCAGGGTGGCGATCCGAACCAGCTGGACAAGAACCGGAATGCCGGGGTGATGGATCTGGCCGAGGAGCTGCCGTTCCCGTTCCAGCTCGATTTCCTGGTCAAAGCGAAAGGCGTGTTTGTGGACCTCTGGGCGCCACAGGAGCTGCCCGAGTACTCCTCAGACAACGTGGCTTCAGTCTTCGCCGGGCACGAAATCTGCTTCGGTGAGGGCTGGGTCGAGTTCACCGGCGGCGCCTACCCACTGTTCACCGTGCCCGGTGCACTGGCGACCGCTTTTGCGCTCGCCGGCTTCTCCGGGATCCTGTTCAATGCGCGGCCGGCGCTGAGCTGGAGGGCGTGACATGACGAGTGAACAGACGACGCTCAAGAGGCACCCGATCCGCGGAGCCCTTTGGGGCATTCCGCTCGGACTCGGCGTGGCGGTCTACCTGGTGATCTTCAAGGTCGTCGGGCTCGACAGCTGGATCACGGTCACGGTGAAGCTGGTGCTCGTCGTGCTTGCCGCGATGGCACTAGGCGCCCTTTGGGGTATGTTCGGGCCGGCAAAGAAGCCGAAGGGAGCTCCGCTGGCAGCCGCCGCTGATGCTCCGCCTCCTCCTCCGGCACCGGATGCTCCGCCTCCGGCTGCCGAGGAGCCGTCCCCTGGAGCGGAAGATGAGCCAGCCCCAACCGCCGATAGCGCCCTCGATCCCGAGGGGCCGCCCCCGGCGTAGCCCTCGCGCCACGGCGCGCAGACGTCTTCAGGCCCGGCGCGGCAGGCCGGGCCTGAAGGTGTTGGTGGTCCTGCTCGGCACGCTCGTCGCCGTGGTGGTGGGCGCAGTCATCTTCTTCACTGTCGGAGAGCGAACCGGCGTCGTCGCCTTC
>CAZWKX010000011.1:0-54815 GCA_964633975.1 uncultured Acidimicrobiia bacterium | reverse complement strand
TCAACGCCGGCGCCGCCGCTCTCGCCGTCGTACTGGTGCTCAAGCCCCGCCGCGGGTTCGGCATCGAGGCGATCCGGCCCCACTCGCTGCCCCTCACCCTCCTCGGGACCGGCATCCTGTGGGTGGGCTGGTTCGGCTTCAACGCCGGGTCCGCCTTTGCCGCCGACGGCGTGGCTGTCAACGCCATGGTTGCCACCCAGATCGGAGCCGCCCTCGGGGCTCTGGGCTGGGTGCTGGCGGAATGGCGAAAGACCGGAGCGCCCACCACACTCGGAGCCGCGTCCGGCGCCGTAGCCGGCCTGGTGGCTATCACCCCGGCCGCCGGCTACGTGGGACCACAAGCCGCCTTCGTCTTCGGCCTCGTCGCCGGGATGCTCTGCTACCTGGCGGTCTCGCTGAAGTTCCGCCTCGGCTACGACGATTCACTCGACGTGGTCGGGGTGCACCTGGTGGGCGGCATCGTCGGATCTGTCTTGCTGGGCGTGTTCGCCCAGATGTCGGTCAACGCGGCCGGCGCCGATGGACTCATCTTCGGATCAGCCGACCTGCTGTGGAAACAAGGAGTCGCCGTAGCGGCAGTCGGCGGGTTCTCCTTCGTCGCCAGCTGGCTGATCGCCAGACTCGTCGACGCGACCATTGGACTCCGTGCCGATGAACGTGAGGAGATCGACGGACTGGACATCACCATCCACGAAGAGCACGCCTACAACCTCGACGGCGCCGCCCCAGCAGGCCGAATCGATGCCTACCGACAAGAACCGGCCGCCTGGGTCCCGGTGGGCTCCCCGTCGAACAACTCGCACAACCGCAGCGTCGTCGAAGTGCACACCGCGGACGGCCCGCGCCTTCTCGCCGACATCGTGGCGGCCTGGGACGCAGGGGACCTCGAGGTGCACTTGGCCAAGAATGTGGCGCCCGGAAGAGACGGCGTCGATGTGGTCCGCTTCCACCGCAACGGGGCACCCGTCTGACAACATCGACGACACGGCGCCCACAAGACCACGTCGGATGGCGAACCGGCCGGAGAGCCGCGGTGCTAATCGCCGGCGAGCTGGTGGCGCAGCCGCTCCTGCACCACGGTGGTGGTCAGGTCGGCGCGGCTGCGCTCGATGAGAGCCCGGGCCACGTCGGTGGTGCGGCGCAGCCCACCGGTCATGCCGTCGGGGTAGTCGAGGTCGGCGAGCAGCTCGAAGATGGTCTCCATGCCCTCGAGCATACGTTCCGCCTCATCCATGTCGCCGACGCGGAGCTTGTCGAGCAAGCGGCGACGCATCTCGCCGACCGCCTCCCCCAAGCCGTTCAGGTAGGGGGCGGCATCGACGCCTATTTCGGCCGGCAGCGGGATGGGCTCGCCGGCGCAGAGCGCTGCGGTCAGGCGGGCCTCGGCATACTCTTTGGTGGCGTCGGAGACGAACCCGACGTGGCGCACGTCGGGATGGGCGGCCAAGGCCGCCTCAGTCTCGGTCACCAGGCCCGCCGCCTCGGCCATGAGCTGCTCGGCGCGATCCCCCTCATCGCGGTGCAGCGCACGGATGGCGTTGGCGGACAGGCGGATGATGCGCCTGCTGTTGGCCAGGCCTGCTTCGCGGGCCGCGTACTTGTCGTCGAGGTCGCGGCGCACCGCGGTCGACAGGGGCTGCAAGTCGGGTCTCACCATGAAGATCCGCCGGCTAGTAGGAAACCATCCGCATCTCGTCCTGCGGGTTCTCCGCCAAGGGCGAGGAGCGGAAGCGGGATGCCGCCTGCCGCTGCTTGATCTGCAGCAGCATTGCGATGTACACGGCGAGTGCCACGTCGACCACCAGCGTGAGGCCCAGCAGCACCCACTTCCCGGTGATGATGGCCCCGGCGAGGGTGGCGACGGCGGCGATCATCAGCAGGATGAGCGCCATGCGACGCCGGGCCAGCACTCGCTCGCGCTGCATGCTCGACATCGCCGCCGACCTGGGCATAGCCACTGCGGCAGATGCCGCCGCGGCGGCGGGCGCACCAGTGACAGCGCTGGTCGCCGGCCTCACCTCCCCGCCCGAATCATTTGTCTCATCCATGGCGGTCTCCCTCCTGGAGTTCATGACCGACGGAAGCACGAACGCCGCCCAGACTCCTACCAGCAGGATAAATAGGATGATCTCCATGGGAGGATCGACGTACTCCGACTAGACCTGAAGTAAAAGCCTAGGGCGTTGGCCCCCCACGCTCAAGGTACCGCACGGCCTACTCGGCCCGGTGCTCGGAAGGCAGACCGGAGGCGAGTTCCACGGCGTGCCGCAGCGCCGGGCCGACGATCCCGAGGGACTCCTCCACCCCGGACACCGACCCCGGCAGATTCACCACCACCGCCGAGCCGGTGATGCCGGCCACTCCGCGCGAAAGCATCCCATGCGGAATCCGCCCGAAGGTGGCGGCGCGCATCGCCTCGACCAGGCCCGGCGCCTCACGCTCGATCACCCGCCGCGTCGCCTCCGGGGTCAGATCACGCGGGCCGAACCCGGTGCCTCCCACCGTCACCACCAGATCCTTGCCCTCGCCGAGGAATCGCCGAAGGGCGCCCTCCACCTGATCGACACCGTCAGAACAGACCCGCACCTCGGCTTCGAAGCCCCAGCCCTCGAGCAGGCGAGCGGCCAGAGGGCCGGAGCGGTCCTCCGCCTCGCCGCGGCTCACCCGATCGCTGACGGTGAGCACCCCGGCCCTCACCGCCGCCACTCCCCGGAGCGGCCCCCCGACTTGGCCAGAAGACGAACCGGCCCGATCTCGGCACCGCGATCGAGGCCCTTCACCATGTCGTAGAGGGCGACGGCGCCCAGCGCGGCGCCGGTCATCGCCTCCATCTCGACTCCGGTGCGCGCGGTGGCGCGCACCCGCACCTCGATCCTGGCCCCGGCGTACACCTGCTTCACCGTCACCTCGACCCCCGATATGGGGATCGGATGGCACAGCGGCACCAGATCGGGTGTGCGCTTCACCCCCAGGACGGCGGCGACCCGCACCACCGCCAGAGCGTCCCCCTTGGGCAGCTCGCCGGCAAACAGGGCGTCGCGGGTCTCGCCCCCCATCGACACCACCGCCTCGGCCACCGCCTCACGGTCGGTCTCGGACTTGCCAGACACGTCCACCATCCGGGCCGCCCCGTCGTCGTCCAGATGCGACATCTCGTTCACCCCAGCACCTCCTCGAACGTCCTCGCCTCGGGCCAGCGGAACATCTCCAACTCAACCTCCGAACCGGCGACGAGGCGATCGACACCCACCGGCACCACGGCGAAGGCGTCGGCCCGGGCCAGGGCGGAGAGCACGTTGGAGCCCTGCCCCCCACTCGAAGACGCCGTCCACACCCCGTCCCGGAGAGCGACGGACACCCTGACAAAACCCATGCGGTCCGGGTCGGTGTCGACGGCCTCGGCCAGCCGGCCCGGAACCCGGGGACGGAACAGCCGACGCGCCCCCATTCGGTGCAGCAGCGCCGGGCGCACCAGCTGCTCGAAAGTGACGGTCACCGACACCGGGTTGCCCGGCAGCCCGAACAGCGGGGTGTCGCCGAGGAACCCGAAGGCGAACGGCTTGCCCGGCTGGATGGCCACCCGCCAGAAGTCGACGCCGCCCAGCTCTCCCAGCACCTTCTTCACCAGGTCGTACTCGCCCACCGAGACTCCGCCGCTGGTGAGAACGGCGTCGCAGCAGGCGGCCGCCTCCTGGAGAGTGGAGCGCAGCCGCTCCTCATCGTCGGGGACGATGCCGAGATCGACCGCCTCGGCCCCAATCTCCTCGAGGTATGCGACCAGCATGGGCCTGTTGGCGTCGCGGATCTGCCCGGGCCCCAGCGTCGCCGTGTCGCCGGGCACCAGCTCGTCGCCGGTCGAGAGCACCGCCGCCCGCAGCCGCCGCCGCACCCGGGGACGGCCGATGCCCAGTGCGGCCAGCACCCCCAGATGACGAGGGTCGAGGCGCTCGCCGGCGCCGAAGACGGGAGCGCCGGCCTCGATGTCGCCCCCGGCGGGCCGCACATGGCTTCCCCGCTCCACGGTCACACCCACCAGCACCCGATCCCCCTCCTGCTCGGTGTCCTCCACCATGACCACCGCGTCGGCACCCGCCGGCATCGGGGCCCCGGTCATGATCTTGGTGGCGGTCCCCGTGGTGACCTTCCTGGTGGGCACGCTGCCGGCCGGCACGTCCTCGATCACCTCGAGCGACACCGGGGCGCCCGCGGTGTCCCCGGCGCGCACCGCGTACCCGTCCATGCCGGAGTTGGCGAACGGAGGGATGTCGTGGGGAGCACGCACCGGTGCGGCGAGCGCCAGCCCGGCGGCTTCGGCGAGCGGCACACCGGCCTCGGGAAGCGGCCGCATGGCCGCCAGCACCTGCCGCTGGGCATCGGGCAGCGGCCTCATGAGGCCCCGAACAGGCCCTCGAGGTACTCCCTGTAGCCAGGGCCCACCTCGGGGTGCCACAGCGCCAGCCGAGTCACCGCCTCGGCGTAGCCGGCCGGAGTGCCCACATCGAGCAGGTCGGCATCGGCCACCCATCCAAGGCACCGGCCCGCCTCGCCCAGGGTGCCCACGGCATCGGTGAGCTGAATCTCACCTCCCAGGCCCGGCGCAAGCCGCTCCAAGTGCTCGAAGATCTCCGCAGTGAACAAGTAACGCCCCACCAGGCCGAGACGCGACGGCGCCCCGGCGCCGGGCTTCTCCACGGCTCCCCTCACCTCGAAGATCCGCTCGGCCAGCTCCTCACCGGGGATGACGACTCCGTAGCGCTTCAGGCCCTCATCGCCGAGCAGACGAAGGCAGACGACGGAGCGCCCATCCGAAGCCGCCGCCAGCGAACCGAGATGCTCCCGGCCGGGAACGGCAAGGTTGTCGCCGAGCAGGCAGAAGAAGGGCCTTCCATCGACGGCCTCGGCGGCGGTCAACACGGCATGCCCCAGCCCCAGCGCCTGCTCCTGCACCACCCAGGTGAGCGCCACCTGATCGAACCCGGCGAGCAGATCGAGGCCCCCCATACCCTCGAAGTGGCTGTAGACGAGATCGTCCACTCCCGGGTTGACCACAATTACGAACTCCTCGACGCCGGCGCGCATGCCCTCTTCCACGATCCACTGGATGGCGGGCCGGTCGACCACGGGCAGCAGCGCCTTGGGGACGCTGCGCGTGGCCGGCTGCATGCGGGTGCCGCGCCCGGCGGCGGGTATGACCGCGACATCGACTTTCATGCGGCCTCCTCGATCCCGTGCTCGGAGCCGCTGATCAGGCGGCGGATGTTAGGCACGTGCCGCACCACGACGAGCGCCGCGGTGACCCCGGCCCACACCAGCGACCAGCCCCCGACGCCGAAGGCGGCGAAACACGGCGTCAACGCGGCGGCAACGAGAAGCGAGGCCAGCGAGGCCTTCCTGGTGAGGGCGACGAGACCGATCCACACCGGCAGCAGGATGACGGCGACGGGCCACTCCATCCACATGGTCACACCCCCCGTGGTGGCGACGCCCCTGCCGCCCCGAAAGCGGTGCCACAGCGGGAAACAGTGGCCGGCAACGGCGAAGAAGCCGGCGGCGAATCCCACCGCCTCGCCCCCCACGAGATCCCCGGCGAGAGCGGCACAAAGGCCCTTGGCCACATCACCGAGTACAACCGCGGCGGCGGCCCCCCGACCCATCGCCCGCAGCACGTTGGTGGCCCCGGGGTTGCCGCTCCCCACGGAGTAGATGTCGACACCGGCCAGCTTGGGGAGGATGACACCAAAGTCGACGCTCCCGACGAGGTAGGCGGCACAGGCGACGATGACGGAGGCGGCGTCCACTGCGGCGAGTCTAGGCAACCGCCATCTGGCGCCACCGGGCCCGCCGGAAGCGAGACGACGCCCTCAGATAACCTTGAACCTTCGCCGCTCGCCAGGGTGCGGCGCCGCCGGATCTCCCGACAAACCCCTTCCCCCGGGTCCTCTCCGCCGGTACGGTGCCCGGTGTACTGGCTGCAGCGACCCCCATACCTCCGCTGGGCCGCAGCCGTGCTCATCGTCGCCGGCGCCCTCTGGTGGGACCTGCGCACCGAGCCCGTCGAGACCCGCCCTTTCGCCGCCCGATCCCTCCAGCCGGGTGAACCCGTTGCCGAGGCGATCGAGTGGCGAGAGGTCCCCGCCGGGCTCTGGCCCCTCCCCGACATCTCCGGGTCGGTGGCCGCCGTCGCCATCGCCCCCGGCGAGCCGATCACCACCTCCGCCCTCACCGGCCCGGTGACGCCACCGGAAGGATGGTGGTCGGTGCCCCTGACCGTCGGGACACACGCCGATGCTGGCGACACGGTGATGCTGGTGATCGTCGACCCGCCCACCACGGTGCCCGGTCTCGTGCTCAGGCCACAGACCGGCGACCCCTACTCCCTCGACTTCGAGCCGGCCGTTGTCGCCGTGCCCGGCGAGTCGGCGGCGCTGGTGGCGGTGGCCGCCGAACAAGACCTGCTGGTGGCGGCGGTGCAGCCGTAGAACCGCACAATGGACCACGCACCCCGGCGCCCCCGGTATCGTGGTGCCCCGTGCTGACAGCCGCCTTCTGGGGCCTCATCCAAGGCTTGACCGAGTTCCTGCCCGTATCGTCGAGTGGGCACCTGGTGCTCGTTCCGGCCCTGCTCGGCATGGACGAGCCCGATCTGGCCACCTCGGTGCTGCTCCACGTTGGCACACTCGCCGCCGTGGTTGCCTACTACCGCCACGACCTGGTCCGCCTCGTCCACGTGCGCACCGACATCGAGGCGCGCCGCATCCTGATGCTGCTCGCCGTAGGCACGGTGCCCGCCGCCGTAGTCGGGCTCAGCCCGCTGGAGGGACCTATCGAGATCCTCTTCGACGAACCGTGGATCGTGGCCCTGCTGCTCGTCGTCACCGGAGTCGTGCTCGCCTTCTCGCTGCTCTTCGCCACCGGAGCGCGCCGCCTCGGTGACGGCCGCTGGCCCGACGCTGTCGTCGTCGGCCTGGCCCAGGCTTTTGCGCTGCTTCCCGGGATCTCCCGCTCCGGCATGACGATCACCGCGGGCATGGCCCAAGGATTCGAGCGAGTGCAGGCGGCGCGCTACGCCTTCCTTCTCTCCGTCCCGGCCATCGCCGGCGCCGGGCTCATCGAAGGCCTCGACCTCGTCCGTGAAGGCGGATTCGAGGCGAAGCTGCTGGTCGGGGCCGCCGTCGCCGCCGTCACCGGATACCTGGCCATCACCGGCCTGGTCCGCCTGCTCGCCCGCGCCGGCATGGCGCCGTTCGCCGTCTACTGCATCGTCTTCGGCGCGCTCGCCTACTGGCTGGTTTGACCTAGAAGAAGACCGTGCACCAAGGCTCGACGGGCCAATCGAACATACGGTGGGCCAGCTCGACGGTCTGGGGCTCACCCTGCACCCGGCCCAGCCAGCCGAGCGTGCGAATCCTGGAGCCGCCCAGGTAGGCGGCGGCGAGATCGGTGGTCGAGATGGTCAGATCGGCCTCGGCATCGGTGCGCACACACTCGGCGCCGTCGGGACCGCCTCGCAGCAGATAGCGCCCCTGTGCGTCCGGCACGAAATCATCCTTCACATCGAGCACGATCTCGCCGTCGACGGTGTAGCGCCGCGCCGAAAGCGCCCGCTCCAAATCGAGGATACGAAGCCAGATCTTGTCGGCGACGTTGCGCTGCACGCGCCGAGGATCGGCCAGCAGCAGCGGCAGCGGCTCATGCAGGCGGCAGTTGTGGGCCTTGATGGTGGCGACCAGGTCGATGCCGATGCAGAAGCGCCACAGCGTGGCGTAGCCGGCGCCGTCGGCGGCCTGAAGATCCTCGACGTGCAAGGTGTGCTTGGCATGGGCGTCTTCCCAGGTGGCCCTCTGGCGATAGCGCACGAAGCCGAGCCGGGCGCCGTCGTCCTCCAGCACGGCGAAACGCAGGGCCGAGGCGCCCTCCCGCCAGTGCTCGGGATCGTAGAAGTAGAGATCCCAATCGGCCTGCTCGCGCAGAATGGTGCCGGGGATCGAGGCGCTCACCCGCTCGTAGATGCCGGGAAGCACCAAACGCGCCTCCGCCTCCCCGATGATGCGGACCCGGCCCACCGAGGCCACGTCCTGGCGCAGGGCCGCGTAAGGCCGCTCGATCATCAAGTCGGCGCCCTCGATGGCGGTGCCGTAGCCGAACCGCCCGTAGATGGCGCTCTCCGAGGCCCAGAGCGCGGCCAAGGGCTCCTGGCGCCGACGCGCATCGTCGAGCAGCTCGGCCATCATGGAGCGCAGCAGGCCTTGGCGCCGATGACTCGGCATCACGGACACCCCGGTGACGCCGGCCGCCGGCACCACTCCGCCGCCGGGCACGACGATCCGGAAGGACAAGGCCCCGCTGGTGCCCACCATGTCGTCGCCGTCGAAAGCGGCGAGACAGCGGTCGATCTCGGTGCGCTTCGCGTACATCTCCCGGTCCTCGGGACGTTGATCGAAGGCGAAGACGAGGGCGAGCGTCTCGCTCCAAGTGTCCAGCTCGGCCTTGGTGATGGTGCGGATGTCCACACGTTCTCTCGGCATACGGCCGCCACCCTAACGCGCCGGGAGACCGACTCGCACGATGGAAGGACCGGCGGGGCCTCTAGGCTTCCTCACCGATGCACAGCACCACGATCCACGTTCGCTGGGGCGAGCTGGACCCATACGGGCACGTCAACCACGCCACCTATCTCTCCTATCTGGAGCACGCCCGCATCGGCGCCCTCGAGGACATCGGCTGGGGCATGGAGAAGCTGCGCCGGCAGGGATACCAGGTCGTCGTGGTACGGGCCGACGTGCGGTTCCGGCGCCCGGCGACGGCCGGCAACGAGCTCATCATCACCACCGGCATCATCGACCTGCGCCCGGCGACCAGCCGCTGGCGCCAGCAGGTGCGCCACGGCGACGATCTCATCGCCGAGGCGGAGATCACCGCGGCCTGCACCTCCGCAGACGGGCAGCCCACCAGACCCCCGGAGGAGTTCCAGCAGGCGCTGCGCTCGCTGCTGTGGGACGGGCCCTAGTACTCGTAGAAGCCCCGGCCCGACTTGCGACCCAGCAGACCGCCCTCCACCATACGCCGCAGCAGCGGAGGCGGCGCCAGCGCCGGGTCCTTGTACTCGTCGTAGAGCACATCGGCGATGGCGAGCACGGTGTCGTTGCCGATCAGATCGCAGAGGGCAAGCGGGCCCATCGGGTGGTTGGTGCCCAGCTGCATGCCCTTGTCGATGTCCTCCTTGCTGGCGAATCCGCCCTCGTACATGCGGATGGCGCTCACCAGGTACGGCGCAAGAAGGGCGTTGACGATGAAGCCGGCACGATCGGTCGCCCGGATCACCTCCTTGCCCAGCACATCGGTGACGAAGGCCCGACAGCGCTCGACGGTTTCCTCCGAGGTCTCGAGGGACGGCACGATCTCCACCAAGTTCATCACCGGCACCGGATTGAAGAAGTGAAGCCCGACGACGAAGCCGGGCCGCCGTGTCGCCCCGGCCAGCTTGATGATGGGGATCGACGACGTGTTCGAGGCCAGGATCGCCCCCGGGCTCTCCACGATCTCGTCCAGGCGCCGGAACACCTCGGTCTTGATCCTGGCGTCCTCGACAACGGCCTCGACGAGGAGATCACAGCCGGCGACGAGATCCAGATCGGTCCCCAAGCTGAGATGCGCCAGCGCCTCCTGCCGCTCCCGCTCGGTGATCTTGTCCCGCTCCACCGCCTTGGCCAGAGAAGCCTCGATCCGGGCCTTGCCGGCGGCGGCCAGCTCAGCCGAGATGTCGACCAAAACGGCATCGAGCCCGGCGCGGGCGCACACCTCTGCGATGCCGCCGCCCATCTGCCCCGCTCCCACGATTCCGACACTGTGGATGGTCATGACCGCAGCATATCGCCGCAGGCATCCGCACCGCCCGCCGGTAACCTGTGCACCATGGACTACGGCCCGCGCCCACACCCGATCTTCCTGGGCCTCGCCCTCATCACCGTCGGCGCGCTCTTCCTGCTCCGGGAGCTGGACGTGCTACCCGACATCTCGCTGTGGACCCTGGTGTGGCTGGGACTCGGCGGCTGGCTCTTCGTCGGCACCCTCGTCGGCAACCGCAAGGGCTGGTTCTGGCCCCTCACCCTGCTCGCCATCGGCGGCTACATGCTGGCTCGCGACCTCCACCACCTGCCCGAGGACGTTGCCATCTGGCCCGTCGTGGTCATCGCCATCGGCATCGCCATCACCCTGGAAGCCGTGACCACTTCCGCCGCAAACGACCGGGCCGACGACCGAAGACCCAAGATCGAATAGCCGCCCTGCCTCGGTGATACGGGCCGGCAAACTACCATCGGGCCCGGATGGCGACCGAGACGGCCGGAAGCACCTCGAGAACGTCGCTGCGCGGCCTCACCGACGGGCAGGTCGCCCAGCGTGTTGCCGCCGGCGCGGTGAACACGCTGCCGACGGGCCCGAGCCGCACCGTCGCCGAGATCATCAAGGCGAACACCCTCACCCTGTTCAACTTCATCCTGGTGGCCATGCTCGTGCTCGTCTTCATCGTGTCCGACCCCCAGGACGCCCTATTCGGCGTTGTGCTCGTCGCCAACTCGACCATCGGCATCATCCAGGAGCTGCGGGCCAAGCGGACTCTCGACAACCTGGCCCTGCTCAGCGCCCCCGCCGCCACCGTCATACGCAACGGCCGCGAGCAACAGGTGGCCGTCGACGGGGTGGTGCTCGACGATCTGCTCACCTTGCGGCCGGGCGACCAGCTCGTCGTCGACGGCGTGGTGGTGGTCACCAACAGCCTCGAGGTGAACGAGTCGCTGCTCACCGGTGAATCCGATCCGATCATGAAGGAACGCGGCGCCGAGGTGCTCTCCGGATCGTTCGTTTCGTCGGGCACCGGCATCTACAAGGCCCGCCGGGTCGGCCGCGACGCCTACGCCGCCCGCCTCGCCGAAGAGGCAAGACGATTCAGCTTGGCCCGCAGCGAGCTGCGAAAGGGCATCGACCGAGTGCTCGCCGTCATCGCCTGGGTACTCCCGCTGATCGTGGCGATCCTGGTGTGGAGCCAGCTCAACGTCGAGAATGCCGACCTCTTCGGCATCAGCAGCTGGCGGGAGGCGCTCCGAGGCACGATCGCCGGCATGGTGGCGATGATCCCCCAGGGCCTCGTGCTGCTGCTGTCCGTCGCCTTCGCCGTCGGCGTCATGCGCCTGGCCCGGCGCAGGGTCCTCGTGCAGGAGCTCCCCGCCGTGGAAGGCCTCGCCCGCGTCGACGTGGTCTGTTTCGACAAGACGGGCACCCTCACCGAGGGTCGCCTCATGGTGGAGGAGGTCAAGGCGCTGTCACCTCAGTACAAGCCGGCCGCTCCCCTCGGCGCCGTCGCCGCCGCCGATCCGAGCCCCAACGCCACGATGCAGGCCATCGCCGAAGCCTTCCCCGAGCCGTCGGGCTGGCTGCCCACCGCCACCGTGCCCTTCTCCTCGGCGCGCAAGTGGAGCGGCGCCTCATTCGGC
Organism: uncultured Acidimicrobiia bacterium; assembly: GCA_964633975.1. Classification (GTDB taxonomy): domain Bacteria; phylum Actinomycetota; class Acidimicrobiia; order Spongiisociales; family UBA11373; genus CAZWKX01. The sequence goes on along the minus strand of CAZWKX010000011.1, from coordinate 43,326 downwards.
AGGATGGGAAGTTGGATACTCGGCGCCCCTGAGATGATCCTGCCCAATCATCCTGCCGTGGTCGATCACGTGCACGCCGCCGCGGCCCGGGGCAAGCGGGTGCTGCTCCTGGCCCGCTCCTCGGGGGAACTGTCCGGCAACGGCCTGCCGCTCGGATTGGAGCCGGTGGCCGTCGTGTCGCTGGGCGACCGCATCCGCGCCGATGCCGCCGAGACGCTGCGCTACTTCGAAAGCCAAGGCGTGGCGGCGAAAGTCATCTCCGGCGACCACCCGCAGACGGTGGCCGCCATCGCCGCCGAGGCCGGAGTCCCCGGCGCCGACCGGGTCGTCGACGCTCGCAGCCTGCCCGACAGCGGCCCGGAGCTGGAGGCCGCCGTGGAGCAGGGCACCGTGTTCGGCCGCGTGACCCCGCACCAGAAGCGCGCCATGGTGGGGGCGCTACAGCGACGCGGCCACGTGGTGGCCATGACCGGGGACGGGGTCAACGACGTGCTTGCCCTCAAGGACGCCGACATCGGCATCGCCATGGGATCAGGATCGTCGGCGACCCGGTCGGTGGCCCAGCTCGTGCTGCTCGACGGGGCCTTCAACACCCTTCCCGCGGTGGTGGCCGAAGGACGCCGCGTCATCGCCAACATCGAGCGTGTCGCCAACCTCTTCGTCACCAAGACCGTGTACGCCTTCTTGATGATCGTGCTCATCGGCGTCTTCGTGCGGCCCTTCCCGTTCCTCCCCCGGCACCTGACCCTCGTGGGCACACTCACCATCGGCGCCCCCGCCTTCTTCCTGGCCCTGGCTCCTTCGGCGCAGCGCGCCAGTTCCGGCTTCCTCAAACGGGTGCTTTCGTTCGCCGTCCCGGTGGGGGCCCTGGCCGCCGCCGCCACCTACTGCGCCTACGAGCTGGCCATTCACGAGGGTGTGGACCTCACCAGCTCCCAGACCTTGGCCACGCTGGTTCTGGTGTCGATCGGCTTCTTCGCCCTCATCATGGTCTCGCGCCCCTTCACGCCCCTGCGGCGCGTCCTCATCGGATCCATGGCCGGCATCTTCGTCATCGTTCTGGCCAGCCCAACGTGGAGGGACTTCTTCGAGCTGACCGTTCCCCCGCTCGTCGTGCTCCTCGCCGGCGTGGGCATCATCGGCATCACCGGCGCCATCCTCTACAGCTCGCTGCGCGGCCTGGGCTGGATGCAGCAGGTGCCCGATCTGCTCAGAACCCCGATCCGGCAGCACGGCGCCATCGGGGCGCTGCGCTCCGGCATGAGCCAGCTGCGCGAGAAGGCCCGGCGCATCGGCGAGCCGCTCGACCCCGGCGACATCTCCCCGCCTCCCCCGGAGCCGCCGCCCCGCCACTGACGGCACATACGCTCCCACAGCGGATTATCTTGGGGTCTCCACACGTTGGAATGTGCGCAGCACGGCGACCCTCGCGGCGTCAAGCAAAGGAGCGTTCATGCGACGGCGCATGATGAAGTCCAAGATCCACAGGGCCACGGTGACCGACGCCAACGTGGACTACGTGGGATCCATCACCCTCGATCCCCGGCTCATGGAGCTGGCCGACATCCGCGCCTACGAGCAGGTCCATGTGCTCGACATCGACAACGGCGCCAGGCTTACCACCTACGCCATCGACGGCCGGGCCGGCGACGTCGTGGTCAACGGCGCGGCCGCCCATCTCATCTCGCCGGGCGACCGGGTGATCGTGCTCGCGTACGCCGACTACGAGGAAGCGGAACTCGACGATTTCCAGCCCTGCATCGTTCACGTCGATGCCGCCAACCGGCCCGTGACGGCAGACGTCGCCGCAGCTCTCGCAGCCGGACTCGCGGCCGGCGGCAAGAGCGGCCCGGCGTCACCGGAGGCCTGACCACCTCGGGGGCCCAAGCCGCCGCGCCTCGGTACGATGTCGCTTCCATGCCCTTAGAAGAACAGATCGTCACGATCAGCGACGAGGCGCTGGCCAAGGTGCTCGAGGTGAGGAGCCGCGAACCCGACGCAGACCAGCTCGCCCTGGTCATCGCCATCACCGGGGTGAACGGGCTCAACTTCTCCTACGAGCTGTCCTTCATCAACGTCGAAGACGCCGGCGGCGAGGACGCCGTCACCCACTACGGCTCCTTGCCCGTCATCGTGCCCACACGCCACCTCGACGATCTGCGCGGCGCCAACCTGCACGTGAACAACGGCGGCCTCGCCATCGACAACCCCAACAGCCCGATCCCGAAGATCACGCCCGGCTCAACCGGGAGGCCCGGAAGCCTGAGCGAGCGGGTGGCCGCCGTGCTCAACGAGCAGATCAACCCTGCCATCGCCGCACACGGCGGCTGGGCCGAGCTGGTGGACGTCGACGGCAACGACGTCGTGCTGCGCCTGGGAGGCGGCTGTCAAGGCTGCGGCCTGGCTCAGATGACACTCCGGCACGGCATCGAGGCCGCCCTCCGGCAGGCGATCCCGGAGATCGGAGAAGTCGTCGACATCACCGATCACGGCTCCGGCGAGAACCCCTACTACTAGACGGCCTCAGACCTCGAGGCCGGCACGCCGCGCCGCCGCCAGCGCCTCTATCACATCGATACGGCGCAGCACGTCGCGAATCTGCTCGGCGAACGCTCTGCGCTGCTCGAGGCGCTCCGGTCCGCCGGGCTCGACGATGCCGCGCCGACGGGCCAGCTCGAACCCGGTGCCGAACAGCACCGTCGACAGGGACTCCGGGCTCTGAAGACGCCGCTGCAGGTGGTACTGCTTGCCCAGCGCCATACAGTCGGCGAGGAGCTGCTTGCGATCGACCTCGCTGCGGTAGTCACGGCGCTCCAGGACATCGGCCACAACCTGATACGCCTCGACGAACGGCCGCAGGGCCCAGTGCGACAGGTAGGGATAGAAGGACCGCACCACGGCAAGCGGGTCGGTCCCGTCCTCCAGCGCCCGAACCCAGCCCGGGTGATGCCGCTCCACCTCGAGACCCACGTCTGCGGCAAAGTCGTGCTTGTCCGGGAAGTAGAACTCGGACTTGAACAGATCACGCAGCGCCCACACCTCGTCCCAGAAGGCATCGGTGCCGCACTCGGGCAAGTCGGCCACATGGAGCAGGGCCAGCTCGGCGATGGCGCCCCCGAGGAAGAAGTGGACGATGGTGTTGCGGTAGAAGGCCGCGGCAACATGCTGGTCGGGCCCTATGGAGTACACCACCTGTGTCCCCCCGACGAAGCGGCTCACAACGCCGTGCTCGACGAGGGCATCCAGCGACGCCTCCACCATCTCCGGCGTCTCCAGCAGCGACAAGGGCTCGCTCACCGGCAGGCCGCGCAGACGGATGCCCTCCAGGCGATCACGTAGCCCGGCCAGGGTCTCGGAGACGGTCAGCGCCCGGTCCCGCGCCCCCAGAAGCACCAGGGTGACCAGCGAGATGGGGGTGATCGGCGTCACGCGGTTGATGCAAGCCCCCACCTCGTAGCCGAGCTTGCGTATCTCCAGTGCGTCGGCGTCGGGCTCGGGCACCGCCTCAGGCCCATACCGGCTGAGCCGCTCCGAGAGCAGCAGCGGCTCGCCGAAACGTACAGAGATGCGGCCGTGGCGCCGCCGCAGCGACTGCACCGCCCTGACGAACCAGCGGAACCCCTCGCGCTCCTTGGCGGCGCCGCGCTGCTCGGCGGCATAAGCGCTGAGATCGTGGATCTGGTCGTAGGCGATGGCCACAGGGATGAGAGCAGCGTCGTCGCACGAGCCGCGCCTGAAGGAATCGGCGACGTAGGCAAGCAGGCCGAAGCGGGGCTCCCGCAGCTTTCCGGTGCGGGAGCGCCCACCCTCGATGAACCACTCGAGGGGGAACCGTTTCGAGAGCAGGTAGTCGAGGTACTGCTTGAGTACGAACTTATAGGTCTCGTCGTCCTTGAACGACCGGCGGATGAAGAAGACCCCGGCGCGCCGGATCAGCGGCCCCACCGGGAAGAAGTTCATGTTGATGCCGCCTGCCGTGTGGTTGGGCGGCAGACCGTTCTCGTACAGCACGTACGTGAGCACGAGGTGGTCGAGGTTCGACTTGTGGCAGGGCAGGAACACCAGGGAGTGCTGCTGGCTGAGCGCGGCCAGCTCCTCCAGCTCGATGCGATCGTAGAGGATACGGCGGTGGTAGCCCTGGGTGTAGAGGAGCCGGATGAGGGCGGCGACCAGGTCGATGACGTAGGGGCTGTGGGTCGCCGCCATCTCCCTCAAGTAGCGGGTGGCCCGATTCACCAGCCTTTGCACCTCCTCGCCGGTGCGGTCGGCGAGCCGGGCCAGGCCCACCTGGAAGGAAGCCCGCGTCAGCAGATCCTCCTGCAGAAAGCGGGGGACCTTGTATCGATTGCCCCGGACCCGCCGCTCCGCCCGCTCCAAGGCCAGCGAGGCCTGCAGCGAAACGAAGTCGGCAAAACCCGAAGGGTCGTCGGGCCGGCGGGCACGGGCCTGCACCCAACGCTCCCGGAGATCGGACACCGGAGCCGAGTCTCCGGCCACGACGAGGGCACGCTCGGGGTGGGACCGAAGCGTCCACCACTCCCGCAGGCGGCCGGGGTCACGAGGATCGCCGAAGGTGAGCAGGTCGATGAGCCTCACACTGCGGTGCTTGTCCCCCTCGCCGCCGAGCCACACGACCCGCAGCGGCGCCAGCAGCGGATCGTCGCCGCCTTCCAGCAGGCGCCGCAGCCTGGCCGCGCCGCGCGGGCGCCGGCGGCGCCGACGGGAGGACGGGATCTCGACGGCCCGCCATTCGGCGGCGTCGGGGGCTTTGGCGGCCACCCAATCGAGAAGGAGCCGGTGCTCCAGAGCGCTGGCGGCGTCGAGCAGGAAGACGAGGCGCGCCGTACCGTCGGCGGGCCAGGCCGCCTCCACGGGCTCCTCGACGACTCGCAGCGCCATCCCGCGAGTGTATTCGGCTCGGCCTCGCCTCACACCGCGGGCAGCGACAGGGTGAAGATGCTTCGCCCGCCTCGGTAGTCGTAGGTGAGGTCACCGCCCATGAGACGGGCGAGCTGCCGGGACACGGTCAGTCCGAGCCCCACCGAGTCGACGTTGCTCTGCCTCTCATGGGCCCGGTAGTAGGGCTCAAAGATCTTGGGACGATCGACTTCCGGAATGCCGGGCCCGTCGTCGATGATGCAGAGCGCGTATTCCTCCTCGCTTCGCTCCATGCGCACGGCGATGTGGGGCCCTCCGTAGCGATCGGCGTTCGTGATCAAGTTCCGGATCACCTGGCGCACTCGGATCGAGTCGCCGTACACCTTGGCGTCGCCGACGGACCGGTCGATCTCGATCCGCTCGCCCAGACGCCGCGCCATCAGCACGATGTCGACCTGCTCCCAGAAGTCCAACGCCACGTTGGCGATCTTCACTCCGTCCGACTCGATGCGGGAAGCAACGAGGAGGTCCTCGACCAGGTCGCCGACCTCGATGGCCTGGTCGTGGATGAGGCCGGCGAACGACCGGAGTTCGTCGCGGTCGAAACGATCGAACCCGTCGCACAGCTCCTGGGCGAACCCGACCACCGCGGTGAGTGGGGTCCTTAGCTCATGGCTCACCGTGGCCACGAACTGGTCCTTCGACTTGATGAGCTGCCGCAAACGATCGGTGGCGTTCTCCCTCTCGGTGACGTCGTAGGCCACGCCGATGACGCCGGTGACGTTGCCTCCCTCCCAGATCGGCGAGTAGCGGGTCTCGTAGGTGTGACCCCTGATCTCCTCCACCGAGGTGAACGCCTCTCCGGTCAGGGCCCGGCGCATGTGTTGGACGGCCGTCGTGGCGTCGCGGTACAGCTCGAAGGCGGACCGGCCCACCGCCTCCCCAGGATTGAGACCGAGCCCGGAGAGACCCTGTCCCTCGTGGAGGGTGAACACACCGTTGCGGTCGACGGCGAAGAGGATGATGGGTGCGCCCGCCATCACGGTTCGGAGGCGCTCCTCGATACGGCGCAGATCGGCCCGGGTGCGGCGATACTCGGTGAGGTCGAAGAACGAGGTGACGGCGGAGGTGAGCTCCGGCTCGCCGTCGTCGCTGAGATCGACCAGGCGCACGATGCCGGTGTGCTCCGCACCGGTGAAGTCGCCGATGGTGGCCATGACCTCATGGCTCTTGTTCCCCCGCCACAGGGCATCGAGCTGGGCGGTGACCGCATCCCCGTAGCCGGGACCCAGTTTGCCCGCCTGCACGCCCCTGGCGAAGTCCTCCGAGCTGGCCACACGAAACAGCTCTCGGGCCGCCTCGTTGATGCGGCGCACTCGCACCGCCTTCAGGGCTTGCTGCATCTGCTCCGGGAAATCGGTGAGGTGGGAAGACAGATCGACGACGCCGAGATCGCGCCAGCGCGAGAACAGCCTGGCCACGCCGGACATATCGATGTCCCACAGCGGGACCGGCGACACCTCGAACAGGTTTCTGAAGTGGGCCTCGCTCAGACGCAAACGAGTCTCGGCATGCACACGCTCCGTGGTGTTGGCCACGTGCACGAACAAGTAGCGGGGACGGCCGGCCGGGTCGCCGATGAGCGACATGCCTACCAGGCCCCACACGACGCGGCCGTCGGGAAGGACAAACCGGCAGTCGGACTGCTCGCTCCAGATCTCCCCGGCGACGAGACGATCGGCCGTCGACACCTGGCTCTGGACGTCGTCGGCATGCACCAGCTGGGTCCACTTGAGCGGGAGCAGCTCCTCCTCGGAACGTCCCAGGAAATCGCAAAGAGCCCGGTTGACCTCGACGAAGCCGCCCTCGAACTCCAACAGCGCCATGCCCCCCGACGCGGTGTCGAAGGCGGATCTCAGCATCGCCTCCGCCTGCTGTAGGCGCCCCTGCACCTGCTCGCGCTCACCGCTCAGACGAAAGACGAGGCTGCCGAGCACGTAGGCGGCGGCACCCGTAGCCAGGACCGAGATGCTTCGAGCCAAGCCGACCGCAACCGGAGCGGTGACGTCGCCGATGCGCGGCTCTACGAAGGAGACGACCGCGGCGAACAACAGAATCAAGCGCCCGGCGAAAGGGGGCAGAGCGAGCGGGTAGACCAGGGCAAGAGCGAAGTACCAGTAGACCAGCACGTCCGAGCCGCTGCCGCCGGTCTCGGTGGCCATGGCAACGATGGCCAGCGCCATCAGCCCTCGCACCAGAACCCACACCGTTCCCCGCAGCTTGATGGGGCCGGCGGCGGCAAGGGCGCCGAGCACAAACAGGAAAGGTACGACCACGCCCACCCATTCGCCGGTGCCGCCTCTCGACCACACCAGTGAGGCATGGACCACCAGGCCGGCGGCAACCACCGGCTCGAGGCGAGACACCGAGTCCCGACTTATCCAAGACAACCAACGTAGCGGCAGCGGAGACCCCCAGCTCAACGCTGTCGGTCATATCGGCAGAGGGGCGGCGCACCTGAAGGGTGCGCGTCAGACGTGCCCGGGGGGGTTCGGGATGGCGGCCAGGGCCCTGGTCCGGGCCGACACGATCTCGCAGGCGATCTGGTCGAGCGAGTCCATGAGCCAGAGGTACGCCGCCTTGCCCGGCCGGAAATCGGCCTCGGCCATGCCCTGGATCCTGCCCTGGCCCTGGAGATCCTTCACCTGACGGAAATTGTTGACCGGCTCCGTCGTGTACACGCCCAGCGTCTTGCCGCCCCGCTGGTTGAGAATGGAGAACACAGGCACGTCGCTGGGGCCGTCGGCGATGTAGATCATGTGAGGAATCGGCACCCGCCGCTGCTCCTCGGTCATACGCGCATTGACATCGATGGAGGGGTTCTTGTTGACGCCCTTGTTGATCTCGAACACGGCCCTGGTCTTCGTGGTGTTGTCGATCATGTAGCCGATGTGGCGGATCTCATCCGGGCCCGGCTCGACGTCGAGCTTCTCGAGGTACCCGGGCGGCGCCAGGCGATCGATGAAGGTGTTGGCCCAGATGCCGTCGAGCTTGGGGGCGATGCAGGAGCCTTCGATCATGGGGAGGATGCCCGTCGAGACCACGTAGTGCTCGACGGTGATCCCCTGCGCCGCGTAGTCGGGCACGGTGGCCACGCGGCGGCGGGTGGCGTCGAAGAAGTCCGGGATGCCCTGGCTCGGCTGCAGCCGGGCGCCCAGCTCGCGGAGCTTGGCGTTGGTCAGGCCTCGGAAGACACCGGCCTCGACGTAGGAGAGGATGTGGAGCAGGTAGGCGGCGTCACGTGAGACGACGATCTTGCGCGACCGATAGTGTTCGACCAGTCCGTCGACCTCGGTCCAGAAGGCGTCGTCGTCGACCCCGTACTCCTCGAAGAGCGGCTCCTGCTGGTTTCCCTGGATGAGGGTGCGGTCGAAGTCCCAGATGAAGGCGATCACGTTCTGGGCGTATAGAGGGAGAGGCATCCCTCTCAGGGTACTTCAGGCGCCCCGAAGCACACGGCGTCATCGGCGCCGATCCACCAGGGCTGAATGTGCGCCGGCGCGCCGCGCAGCACCCTATGTACCTCGCCGCTGAGCGAAGCGGCACAGAGCACGGTCACGGTCCAGCCGTCGGAGACGAGATTGTGGATGCCTTCGACCAGGGGCGCACCGTCGAACGGGCCGTCGACGACACACTCGATACGCTCCTCATCGACGGCGACGACGGCGTCGCCGGCGGCGCCCTCCACTCCGGCAATCTCGGCAAACGACTTCTCGACGACGATGATGCCGAGCTGTCGATAGCACCGGGCGGCGGCGGCCGTCACCCTGCTTCCCAACATGCCCGGTGCATCTGTGACGAGGACCACAGCACCCTCCAGCTGGATTACAGCCATGTAGTTTAGCCGACGCTCGCCCGAGCGGCCCGTCCGCACCGGGCCGATTCACACCTTGCGCACCGCATCCGGAGCGGAGCCGCATCCGGGAGACCTCCCACGCCGGAGCAGGCGTCCGGGCTGATCGATAGGCTCTTGGCAAACATGGGCGAGTTCGAGATCCAAGCGGTCGACGTCGAGCAGATACGTCCGCTGCGCCAGGCCCTGCTGCGCCCCCACCAGAGCGCCGACGAGCTCATCTACCCGGGGGACGACGCTCCATCCGCCCTCCATCTGGGCGCATTCCGGAACGGTCGCCTCGTCGGAATCGCCTCGGTATTCCCCCGACCACTGCCGGGGCGGCCGGGCCCCGACGTCTGGCAGCTGAGGGGCATGGCGGTGGAGTACGGCCACCGCGGCTACGGCCTGGGCGGCCTCCTGCTCGATCGGTGTCTGGCGCACGCCCGGGCGGAGGGCGCTCGCGTCGTATGGTGCAACGCCCGGGCCGGCTCGCTCGGTTTCTACAAGCGCTTCGGCTTCCAGCGCGAAGGCGATCCCTTCGAGCTGCCCGACATTGGGCCCCACTACCGCATGTTCCTCAAGCTCAACGGCGGCTGAGCGGCCATTCAGGCACCGGGCTCCCGGTCTGAAGACGTATCCGTGGCCTCGATCACCTACCCGCCTCGATGCTGCATACGGAACCGAGGCGCAGGCGCGTGAAGGCCCGGAGACACTTCGGCATGGCCGCCGTGAGAGGACCAGCTCACGGATCTCCGGGCCTCGGTGGTCCGGGTTGGAGTCGCCACCTGCCCGGGTCGCCCCGGGAAGCGGCCACCCCGTGATGGCCGCTTAACGCCCGACCACCTCCGGGGTCCTGCAAAGACTGTTACTCACCTGTGGACCACCTCCTCTCTCCGGTACGAGAAGCGTAGCCCTGCCCTTCGGCAACCCCCAAGTCTCACCGGGCTGAGTGCCCCTACTCCCCTCAGAGCAGGTCGCGAGAGAGTATCTGCATGCTGATGAAGGTGTAGTAGCAATTGGTGCGCTGCACGGAGGTGAGCCTGCCGGGGTCGAACGCATCGAGGCCCTCGTGCAGGAACCGCACCACCGGCTCGATCTGCGTGTGAGGAATGTTCCCCACTCTGACGGTGAACCCGTCGGCAAACCGGAAGAGGGCACTGTCGAGCAGAGGCCCATGACGAGGAGTCACGCCGGTCAGGTCCCCGATCGTGTACTCCCGGCGTTCCCTCTCCTTCTGGCCGCCGACACTCCGCTTGGAGAGCACGATCCTGTCCCTTGTGAAAAGCACAACGTAGGGCATGGCCCCTCCGCCGAGCCGGCTCCACAGCGAGGTCTTGATCCCGGTCAGGCCGTACAGAGGACGCTGCTCCTGGGGCAGGCCGTCCAAGTACCCCTGCACGGTGGCGAGGTCTTCAGGCTTCAGCTCCTTCCAGACCCGTTTGACCATTCGATGCTCCCTTCCTCAAGCCGAATCGCGGAACAAGATACGGCAATATTCAAGTACCAGCATACTTGTCAGGTACCCGCGCCTGCAGCCCGCGAGCTGCAGCGGAGGCGCCGACGAGCACAACGGGCGGCGCCACCGGCGGTTGCGCCAGGAAGCCGCTCAGGCGGGGCGGAGACGCGGTGGCGGCGTTGGCAAGACGCGGGACCGGCAGCGCCGGTCGGGCCGAATCAGGGCTTGGGCGGCGGCACCGGGATACGCGCCGGCTGCGGCTTCGGCTGAAAATGCCGCCAGCAATACTGGTGCTTGTTGTATTGCGAGAGGATCGTCGTGCACCCGCGATGGGCGCATAGACGACCTTCCTCATACGTCTTCTTGGGCCGCCTTCCGGCCACCTGCTTGATACTCACCCCTTATTTATCCCACAGTTCGCCAGTTTCGGCAAGGTCGGCCCCGGTCGGCGACTTCGACCCAAAGCATCCGTGCCCTAAACGCCGGCAAATCGCATTACCGTCGGAATATGCACGCCCAGCTGCTGCGCGCTCCCGGCCCCATCGAGGCCCGACCTCTGGAGCCGGTGTCGATGCCCGACGTGGTCCCACAGGCCGGTGAGCTGGCACTTTCGGTCAGCGCTTGCGGGGTGTGCCGCACCGACCTCCAGCTCGCCGAAGGCGACCTCGAGGCCAGGCTCCTGCCCATCATCCCCGGCCACCAGACCGTCGGGCGGGTGATCGCCGTCGGCGAGGGGGTCACCGGATGGGAGGTGGGCGAGCGGGCCGGTGCGGGCTGGTTCGGCGGATCGTGTGGGCGGTGCGACAGCTGCCTGGCCGGCCGCGAGAACCTGTGCGTCGAAGCCGTCTTCAACGGATGGGATCGCCACGGCGGCTACGCGGAGCAGACGACGGTTCGTGCAGACGCCGCGGTCCTGCTCGCCGAGGGCTTCTCGGACCTCGACGCCGCACCGCTCCTCTGCGGCGGCGTCATCGGCTACCGCGCCCTCAAAGTATCGGGAATCCGGCCGGGTGGACGTCTCGGGCTCTACGGCTTCGGAGCCTCCGCCCTCCTCACGATCCAAGTAGCCATCCACTGGGGAGTCGAGGTGTACGTAGCCACCCGATCCGAGACCGAGCGCCGACGCGCCGCGGAGCTCGGAGCGGTGTGGGCCGGGTCGTACGACGATCCGCCGCCGACTCCGCTCGATGCCGCCATAACCTTCGCCCCCGTGGGCGAGGTAGTGGTGGCGGCACTGCGCGCACTCGATCGGGGCGGTGTCGTCGCAGTGAACGCCATCCACCTGGATCACATCCCGGAGTTCCCCTACCACCTGTTGTGGTGGGAGCGCCAGCTGCGAAGTGTGGCCAACTTCACCAGGCGGGATGCCGAGGAGTACATGGCACTGGCGGCGGAGATCCCGGTGCGCACCATCGTCGACACCTATGCCCTCGACGAGGCCAACGATGCGCTTGCGGACCTCAAGGCGGGCCGGGTGAACGGCGCCGCGGTCCTCGTCGTGTGAGCCTGCCTAGCCTGATCCCATGCCAAGAGCACTCAAGTCGCCACACTTCACCGTCCACGACGACGCCGCGGACGACCAGGCCCGGCAGCCGTGAACCCGTTCACCATAACCGGGATCATCCTGGACGGAGCCGGGACCGCCTGCATGGCCGCCGGGCTCGCCCTCTCCGGCGAGGCGAGGGCGCCGCTGCTGATCACGGCGGCGCCGCTGATGCTGACAGGAGTGATTTTCGTGCTCATCGGGGTCCGCCTGGGCAAGATCCTGGGCAGATCTCCACGCATCCTCCGTTTTGGGACACCGGCGACCGCGACGGTTCTACGCATCGGTGAGACCAGTGTGACCATCAACAACGCTCCCGTGTTCGAGTTCGACCTCGAAGTCGAACGTCCCGAAGGCTCCACCTACCGGGCATCCCTCAAGCAGGTGGTCCCCCGAATGCTGGTCGGCGCCGTGCTCCCCGGCCACAGGGTGGCGGTCAAGTTCGACGAAGCAGCACCCGACAACCTGGCCATCGATTGGAGCGTTCCGCCGAGGCCCGAGGAGCTCGCACGGCCCGCGCCGGAGCTGAAGGACGAGGTCGACATCGACCTAGTGGCCCGGGAAAACCGCCGCCGGGCCGCCGACCTACTGGCACACGGCCGCCGCGGGACCGGGCGCATCACGTCGGCGAAGGAGATGGGCACACTGGGCGACCTCGGGCTTGCCGAAGCCGGTGAAGAAGGGAGCGACGACCAAGCCGTGCTCTTCGGACTCGATGTCAAGCTGCCCGGCCGCTCCCCATTCTCCACTTCCGTGCTGCATCGAGTTCCCGGCCATCTCACCGGCAGGGTGGGACCCGGGCTCGAAGTGGAGGTCGCCGCCGATCGAGATGATCCCCAACACCAGATCGCCATCGATTGGAGCCTCCTGGCCCTGTAGGCGGCCTCCCTTGCCGCAGCGCCCTGTCTGCGGCATCATCACGGGGTGGATTCCGTCGTGGCGACGCGGTACTGGCACCGCCGCGAGGACGGACGGGTCCAGTGCGATCTCTGTCCCCGGGCGTGCAAGCTGCGCACCGGGCAGCGCGGCCTCTGCTTCGTGCGCGCCTGCCAAGACGGGATCGTGCTGACCACCTACGGGCGGTCGAGCGGCTTCTGCGTCGATCCGATCGAGAAGAAGCCGCTCTTCCACTACCTTCCCGGCAGCTCGGTGCTGTCGTTCGGCACGGCCGGATGCAACCTGGCGTGCCGCTTCTGCCAGAACTGGCAGATCTCGAAAGCCCGTGAAACCGACGTGCTCGCCGAGGAAGCGACGCCCGAGGCCATCGCCCATGCGGCGCAGAGCCTCGGCTGCCGCAGCGTGGCGTTCACCTACAACGAGCCGATCATCTACCTCGAGTACGCGGTGGACGTCGCGTCGGCCTGCCATGAGCTCGGCATCAAGACGGCGGCGGTCACCGCGGGGTACGTAAACCCGGAGCCCCGCCTGGAGTTCTTCTCCCACATCGATGCGGCCAACATCGACCTCAAGGCGTTCGACGACGGCTTCTACCGGCGTTTCTGTGCCGGCCGTCTGCAACCAGTGCTCGACACGTTGGAGTACGTGGCAAACGAAACCGACACCTGGCTCGAGGTCACGACGCTGCTGATTCCCGGCCTCAACGACTCTCCCGAGGAGGTCACCGCCCTCAGCGAATGGGTGGCCGGCCATCTCGGTGAGCAGACCCCGCTCCACTTCACCGCCTTCCACCCCGCCTTCCGCATGACCGATCGCTCTCCCACCGCCCCGGGCACCTTGACCGAGGCCTGTCACATCGCCGAGTCCGTCGGCCTGCAGCACGTCTACACCGGGAACATCGACGACGTCGCCGGCCAGACCACCAGGTGTTCCGGCTGCGGGGCGGAGCTTATCGTCCGCGACGGGTACCGCCTGCTCTCGTGGAATCTCGACGGGTCGGGCCGTTGCTCCGCGTGCGGAACCGCCTGCCCCGGCGTCTTCGAGGCGTCACCCGGATCGTGGGGAGCGCGGCGCCGCCCGGTACACCTGGCCCCCCGATCGTGAACCCCGAGGATCGATTCCTCATGGAGGACTGGGAGCCGGTCTACCTGGAGACGCGCCGCGGCGGGACGCTCGAGGGCAAGGTGACCCGGGCCCTCGAGGAGCTTGCCGATTGCCGAGCCTGCCCCCGAGACTGTGGCGTCGACCGTTTCGCCGCCGACAAGGGCGTCTGCGGCATCGGGCGTTTCGCCCTTGTCAGCAGCGCCTTCCCCCATCTCGGTGAGGAGGACTGCCTGCGCGGATGGAGAGGTTCGGGCACGATCTTCTTTGCCTCGTGCAATCTGCGCTGCGTCTTCTGCCAGAACTGGGACATCTCCCAGCGCTCGTCGGGCAGGCCGTTCAGCGCCGCCGAGCTGGCCGCCACCATGCTGGAGCTGCAGGCGGTGGGATGCCACAACATCAACTTCGTCACACCGGAACACGTCGCCCCCCAGGTTGCCGAGGCCATAGCCATCGCCGTGCCGCAAGGACTCAATGTGCCCATCGTCTACAACACGTCCGCCTACGACGCCCTTTCGTCGCTGGAGCTGATGCACGGTCTAGTCGACATCTACATGCCCGACTTCAAGTTCTGGGAGCCGGAGACGGCCCGCCGCCTGGCGCGTGCAGCCGACTACCCGGACCGGGCCCGCGCAGCCATCAGTGAGATGCATCGCCAGGTCGGCCCGCTGCGGATGGGAGCCGACGGCCTGGCCCGCCGAGGTGTGCTGGTACGGCATCTGGTCATGCCCGGCCTGCTCGGTGAATCCGCCGCCATCTTCTCCTGGCTCGCCAACGAGCTTTCCCCCGACACATACGTGAACGTGATGGCCCAGTACCGCCCCGACCACCGCGTCGGCCGGTCGGAGCGCTACGCCGACATCAACCGCCGGCCCACCCTCGAAGAGATCGACAACGCGTACGAGGCGGCACGCCGAGCCGGTCTCTGGCGGTTCGACAAGCGGGCGTGAAGGTAAACAGAAACCACACCTAGCATCCCCGGCCTTGCGCCCATCAACGGTGGCAAAAGCGTCCAGATGTTGAGATAAGCGGCCGATAAGAGCAGGCGAGATGGCCAAACCACGAACCCTGGCGCTCTGCGTCGTCCTCGCCCTGACGATGACCGTGCCCGCCGCCGCCCAAGACGAGACCCTACCGAGCGCCGACAGCGCTCTCACCGTGCCAAGTTTCAATGAGTCTCCGGGGTGCGGTGGACCGGACGGGATCCGCGGCCCGTTCGCCACCAGGTCGGGAAACCTGCCCAACTCGGAGCCCATCCTGGGACCGTGGGGCGACTTCTACGGCCGCACCATCGGTGACGTGCGCGACAGCCTCGTCGCCATTCAGCTGCCCATGACGAGCCACACCGTCACCGTCTACGTGCACGAGCGGGTCGCTCCGGCGCTCCGGCAGGTGATCGACAACCTGCGGGCCGAGGAGGCAAGAGGCCACTACTACGAGATCCGCTGGTGGGACACCTGGTCGTACAATGCCGCCACCGTGCCGCCGGGCCGCCACCTCTCCTTCCACGCCGTCGGAGCGGCCATCGACATCAACTCCACCAGCAACCCGTACCGCGCCGACAACGTGCTGATCACCGACATGCCCGATTGGTTCGTGCGGGCATGGACCGACGCCGGCTGGTGTTGGGGTGGCAACTGGCAGACCATCAAGGACCCCATGCACTTCTCCTGGGAGGGTCCGCTGCTCACCCCCGGCTACGAGGAGCCGCAGCCGGTGCCCCCGAACACCGCTCCGGCCGATTTCGAGAGGGCCATCACATTCCAGAGTGCCGCCGGCGCCGCGCCCGAGGGTGCGATGCAGCTCGTCGTCGACATGGACCGGGACGGAGCACCGGACGCCATACGCATCAACAGGTGGACGTCGGCGGGCAACGTGGCCGTCGAGGCCTGTCTGGCCAAACACGGGTTCGAGACGTGCTGGACCTCCCACTCCACCTCGCGCCCGCCGGCCGACGGAGCAACCCTTTTGCTCGCCGATCGCACGCGCAACGGAAGACCCGACCTATGGGAGATCCGCAACTCCGGCGACTACGTCAAGTACACCGTGCACACGTTCTCTTCAAAATATGGCAAACGCCGCCGCACGAGGGCCACGTCGATCCCGGTGGTGGACGGTGCGATCTACCTGGTGGCCGACCACGACCGCGACGGGCGGGCCGACATCTACGTGATAGTGCCCGGTGATCCCACCACGGTCGAGGTCTGGAAGGGGCCCCACTTCAGACGGCGAATCGTGACGACGACCATCCCCGTCGCCACCGACTCGACCTGGCGATTCGCTCTCGGCAACAGGGACACCGATGCCATACCCGACCTCTTTGTGCTCTCGCCGGATCAGCCGGCCCGCCTCACCACGTTCTCGGGGAACAACGGCTTCTCCGGGGCCGGAGAGACCGTCACGACCGGAATCGGCGAGCACGACGGTGCCATGCAGACCGGTGACTTGGACGGCGACGGCCGCGACGACCTCTACTTCTACGACTATGACGGAAGCCTGACCGTCTACCTCGGAGGCGACCGCGGATCCACTCCCAAGGCCGATCTGATCTACTGGTTCTTCGAAGGCCACGACCCCGACTGGACCTACGCCGCGGGATGCCCGGAAAGCGCCGAGAACGCGGCCGGCCCGGTGAAGGTGGCCGCCGGAGGCGGCGCCGCGGTGAGCCTCTATCACAACCCGGCAACCAACCGCTGGATCTTCGCCGGAGCCATGCCGCGCTACTGGCAGAACACCCTCAACTACGAGGGTGTCGACGTTGAGGCGTTCGACACCGGGAGCCGGACCCTGTTCGCCGTGGCCGAGGACCGCGGCAGGAGAACGCGCGTCCGGCTTTTCACCACCGCAGGAAGCGGCGTCGGCTCGGTCGCCTTCGGAGCCATCGCCGACCCCGAGGACCTGCTCACGACGGAGGTCGGGGGCATCCCCGCTCTCGGAATCCTCTACGACGATGGCGCCGGCAACGGCGGGCTGGTCCTTCGTGACGCCAACGGGAACTGGCTCGGGCGAATAGACCTGCCGTCCTTCGACACGGCCGAAGCAGCAGCCCTGGGCGACGTGAACGGCGACGACGCCGTGGACTTCGCAGTGCTCGGAGCCGACGGCGCCGGTCCCTCCGTCAGAGTCGTAACCCTGGACGGCACGCTGCTGTCCGAGATTCACCTCCCGTCGGAGCCGAGCGTCTCCGGCTTCACCACACTCGCCGGCCCAGAAGGCCAGGGGCCGCGCTACGCCGTGCTGCTCCAGAACACGGCGACCGGGGCGACCCGCGTCGACATCATGGATGCCGCCACCGGAGCGCTCGTCGCCACCCAACGGGTCCCCAGAGCCTACGAGGCAGCCATCACCGGACTCGGCGAAGACCTCATAGTCGCCTTCCGCAGCCGCCGCACCGGGAAGGTGTACCTCCGGGCCTATGACACGAGCACCAACGAGCTGCTGTTCCAGAAACGAATCGCAGTCGGCTTCGGCCCGGAGTCGCTCGAGCACTCCCCCGACACCGGCCTCGTCTCGGGTGCGCGGCGCCTCGGCGACAGCTCCGTGCTGGTCGACGTGAGGAACCGCCACGGCAGGCTGGCCTGGCAGGCCCAGTACTGGATGAAATAGCCACGGCGCGGGCAGCCGGCCTCGCACCTCTACAATCACTCGAGTTCGCGGCCCACTCCTTCACCCGCCCCCGTAGCTCAGGGGATAGAGCAACGGTTTCCTAAACCGTGTGCCGGAGGTTCGAATCCTCCCGGGGGCGCCAGCCCGCCGCCGGCAGCGAGTCGACGCGCCCTAGGCGGGCGTGGCCTCTCCGCCCGGCTTCCGGGCCTTGACAACGGCGCCGTGCATGCCGTCTGCCACCGCGTGAGTGGGGACCACCGAAACGCCGATAAAACCCGTCGCCTCCAGACCACGGCGATACTCCGTGAAGGAGAGGGCGCCGGCCATGCAGCCCACGTAGCTGCCTCGCTCGGCCCGATCGGCCGCAGTCAGACGGTCCTCGGCAACAATGTCGCTCACTGCGACACGGCCCCCCGGCCGAAGCACGCGGAACATCTCGGAGAAGGTGGCGGGCTTGTCCGGCGAGAGGTTGACGACGCAGTTCGAGATGATCGCGTCGACGGATCCGGCCGGCAGCGGGATGTCTTCGAGGTATCCCTTCAGGAACTCGACGTTCTGCACGCCTGCTTCCTCCTGGTTCCGGCGAGCCAGCGCAATCATCTCGTCGGTCATGTCGAGCCCGAAGGCCTTGCCTTCGCGGCCCACCCGACGCGCCGAGAGCAGGACGTCTATGCCCCCTCCGGAGCCCAGATCGAGCACCACCTCACCCGATCGCAGCTCGGCGACCACGGCCGGGTTCCCACAGCCGAGGCTGGCCTTCACCGCGCCCTCGGGCAGATCATCTGCGGCGCCGCCGTACAGCGCGGACCCGGAAGAGCCTTCAATGGACTCACAGCAACCCGGAACGCCGGAGCCACAGCAGCTCGATTGCCCGGCCGCGACACGGGCGGCCTCGGCATAGTGGGCGTGCACCCGGTCGCGGAGATCAGCCACGGCGCGCCCCCGGATCGAGAACGGCCGCGATCTCGACAAGGACCCCCGGCCGCAGCGAGTAGTAGGCCCACTTGCCTCTCTGCTCCCGCTCCAGCAATCCGGCCTCGACGAGCTTCTTGAGGTGGAAGCTCACCGTAGGCTGCGCCAGCCCCAGCTCCGGAGTGAGATCACACACGCAGGCGGCCTCTCCGCTGCTGGCAAGCACGTTGACGATGCGGACCCTGTTCGGGTCGCCGAGTGACCCGAACAGCTCGGCAGCCCGATCGGCGTCGCCGCTGCTCATCGCGGTCTCGCAAAGCGAGGCACAACAGGCGGCTGGCGGCGTCCGATCCGCCGCCTTCACTGCGCCCGTCACGCCGAGCCCGGCGCCATCCGGGCCTGTGCCGCCCGATCCCCCCCGTCCCATCTTCCCATGCCGTCCTCTCCCATCGAGATTTGTCGATGCGAATCGTACACGTCACATCGAGACTCGCCAATACGTCGTCTCACGGGCGCATCACCGAACCGCGCCAAACGCGGACTCCTCGGTCCCGGTTAGCCTGAGAGCATGAGGCGCCTGGCCCCCATCGCAGCATTGGCGCTGTTCACCGCCGCCTGCACAGGAGGCGGCGAGGCCGCATCCGAGGCGTCGACCACCAGCACAACGGTCCCGTCGACCGTCGCCCCCACGACAACGTTTCCGAGTTCCCCGTTCCCGACCGGGACCACGACGACCGACTCGATCGAGAGACACGTCGGAGGCACCGCGGTGGTGTCGGTGGACGTCCCGGAGCTGCCCTTCAGCTTCAATCCTTGGGCGCCGGACCACTCATTCGACCCCGTGATCGGCCAGGCGTATCTCACCGGAGTGTGGGACATCGACGCCGACACGCTGGGCTTCGTGCCCGACGTGGTCACCGAGCTGCCGACGGTCGCCAACAACGGCGTCGTGGTCAACGACGACGGCAGCATGACCGTCACCTACCACATCGTGCCCGAAGCTCGATGGGAAAACGGGACGCCGATCACCGGAGCCGACTTCGAGTTCACCTACGACACCATCACCGGCCTCGGCCTCGATGATCCCAACCTCACCACTTACGAGACGATCGTCCCTGAGTCGATCGCCTTCGACGACGCCTCGTTCACCTACACGCTCTCCGAGCCGACCATGGCCTATGAGCGGCTCTTCGGCGTCCTCATCCCCCAGCACGCAGTTGCCGGGACCGACTTCCTAGACGACTGGAACAACCGGCCCTGGCCCTCAGCCGGACCGTTCATCTTCAGGGGCTGGAGCACCGATGCCGGAGCCGCCGCCGGGACTTCTGTGGTCTTCGACAGGAACGACCGCTACTGGAGGACGGATGACGACGGCGACCCGCTGCCCTACCTGGGCACGGTCGAGTTCCTCTTCAGCGATGGGCTGCAGGGGCGGATCGACGGCTTCGTGGCACGAGAGTACGACGTGATCGACCTCGATCCTTCGTCGGACGTGCTCACCAGCCTCCAGCATCTCGACGGCGCCAGAATCCAGGTGACCGACGGAGCGATCTGGGAGCACCTGAGCTTTCAATTCGGGGAAAACAACGGCAACACCGAGTCGCTGAACGCCAACGTCGACTTCCGGCGTGCCGTGGCCCACGCCATCGATCGGAACCGGCTCGCCCTGGCCGGCGGCTGGGTGAACACCGGCCCCATCTCGTCCTTTTTCGACGTCTCGGGAATCGCCATCGACACCGAAGGCTGGGACCGGTACGAGTACGATCCGGCCCTCGCCGCCGAGCTGCTACAAGACGCCTGCGCCGCGGTGAGGCGGGACTGCACCGCCGATCCCCCGCTGGTTGTGCTGTCGACGACGGCGAGCAGCGCTCTCCGGCTCGGCGTAGCCGCGCAGATCGAGGCCATGCTGACGGCCGTCGGCATCGACTTCCGCTTCGAGCCCCTGGAGGACTTCTTCGTTTCCTCGTTCCCGAGCGGTTCATGGGACCTGGCCCTGTTTGCCTTCCCGCCGCCTGACACCGGATGGGATGGCGTCATCGACACGCTCGCCTTCTGGGACCCGGCCGGCGCCCCCCCACTCGGATTGAACTACGCCAGATGGGGGACTCCCGCAGTCGCAGGCACCGGCACCGAATTCGACCAGGGACCGTCCACGCTCATCGACGCGCATACCGCAAGATACGAGGAGATCCTCGCCGAGATGCGCACCACCATCGACACCGAGCGCCTCGAGGAGCTGGCCACCGAAGCCGAGGAGATCCTCGCCGACCAGGCCGTCATCATTCCCATCGCCACCCGTTCCCAGGCCCTCGCCTACTGGAGCGACGAGATCGCCGGCATCCGCGCCAACTCGTCGGCAGCCACCTTCACCTGGAACATCGAGCGCTGGCACAGGGTCGGCGAGTAGAGACCCGTACACTCCAGCGGTGTTTCGGATCCTCGACTGGCTCGTGGCCCACCTCATCGGCGCCACCTTCGTCTGGTGGCTGGTGCGCCCAACGACGGCAAGCGCCGCCGCGGCGAGTGTGGGAGCCGCCTGTGCCTGCGCCTGGGGATGGTTTGCACTGCGGCGGTCGCTGCGCCGCAGCAGGGCGAAGAGACACCGAGCCGAGGAGCCTCCGTTCGCTGAGTCCGGCACGGCTCCACCTCCACACCCGTCGGACACCGACCGGTGACCTCGGCGGGCATGCGGCGATGCTCGGCCCCGGGCCCGGTAGCGTTGCCCGACATGACCCGATTGGCCTTGCTCACCGGAGTGCTCTGCATCTCGTTTGCGCCGATCTTCGTGCGCCTCGCCGAGGCGGCTCCGGCAACCATCGCTCTCTACCGCATGGTCTTCGCGCTCCCGGCGATAGGCGCACTCTGGATCGTGCAGCGAGGCCGGGACCACCGGCCGGCACGGGCGCGCTGGACGGCCTGTTTCGCCGGCCTGTTCCTCGGGGCCGAGTTGGTCCTGTGGCACCACTCCATCGAGTACATAGGAGCCGGGATCGCCACCCTGCTGGGCAACACCCAGGTGGTCTTCGTCGGAGTCGCGGCGTGGCTGGTGTACCGGGAACGGCCAACGGCCACCGCTCTGACGGTCCTTCCCGTGGTCCTCGCCGGCATTGCCCTGCTCAGCGGCCTCGGTGCAGCCGACGCCTACGGTGACAACCCCGCGGCCGGAGTCGTCCTGGGACTGGCCACGGCCATCGGCTACTCCGTATTCCTCCTCCTCTTCAGGCACTCCAACCGGGAGTACCTGGCCCCGTCGGCAGGACCGCTGCTCGACGCCACCGCAGGGGCCGCGCTCGCCGCCCTGGTGGCCGTGTTCATCGAATCCGGAGTGCCTCCGGCCCCGGCCTGGCCCTCAGCCGGATGGATCCTCGCCCTGGCCCTCGGGGTCCAGACGATGTCCTGGCTCCTGATCGGTTTCGCGCTGCCCCGCCTGCCCGCGTTGGACGCGTCGGTCCTGCTGCTCCTGCAGCCGGTTGCAGCCATCCTCTGGGCCCATCTCATCTTCGATGAGCGGCTATCGGCGATGCAGTGGATCGGAGCCGGGATCGTGCTCGGGGGCATCTTTGTCATCGGTTCGAGCGGCGGCGCCGGGCAGACGGTCTCAGAGCAGCCTGGGCAGCAGGTCGGCGATCGATCCGAGGAACACCCGCCTAGGTAGCACCTCGGCGGCGCCCAGCGTCCTGGCCCGCACCATGACCAGGTCATCGACCCCGGCGCCGTAGGCGACGACCCGCACGCCGGCGGCGGCCAGCGCCCCGAGCACGCCGTCGGCATCATCGTGATCGAGGTCTACAAAGGCCAGCACCGGACCCCTGCCCTCGAGAGCGCCCTGCACCGCATCGAGGTCGTCCCACACCTCGAGCCGGAAGCCCCGCTCCGAGGCCACGGCCTCGACCGCGGAGCAATCGGCACCGTCGGAGGCAAGCAGCCCGACACGAGGAACGGCGAGGGAGCGCGCCTTGGCCACACCCCAAGCCAAGTGGGCACGCCAGGCCTCATCTCCCAGCTCCTGCGAGGATGCCGGAGCCAAGCCGTACAGATCCCCCGGCAGCGCCGCCGCCTCCACCACGTCCCGGGCGACCGGCTCCACCCCGGCGGCCTCGAGCACCGCGGTCGGGAACCGCACCGCCTCCCGGAAGACCTCCAGCGGCGACCTGGACTGGTCCGGGAAGGCCGCGGCCAGCAGCTCCCCCAGTGCCCGCTCGAGCCAGGCCTGCCCTGCGGCGACGGCTGCCTCGATACCCGGGGCCTCGGCGCCGCCCAGCTCGGCGAGGCGGGCCTCCAGATAGGGTCGGTAGGCGGCTAGAAACGCCGCAAGCAACTCTGCACCGTGGTCGGACGTCACACCCGGAGCCTATCGGCAGTCGGCGTCGAGTCGCCTCCACTCCGCTGTAGAGTCGGTCGCCACAACCCGGAGACCCAACAATGCGCAAGATCCTGCTCGCCGCCAGCCTGGCGGTGCTGGCCACGGCCTGCCGGTTCGAGATGAACCTCGGCGTCGATATCAACGCCGACGGCAGCGGCACGATCACATACGAGGCCGGCCTCGACGAGGAAGCGGTCCGACTCGTCCCTGCAGGCGCCCTGGAGAATCCGGCGGCCGGGAGCCCGCTGGCTCTGATCCCGGGAACGCAGCTCGGCGAGGAGGATCGGGGCGGCCTCCACTACTACATTGTCACCGTCGACGTCGACGACATCGCGACCGCGCTGGACGACATCGTCGAGCAGGCCGACGACGCCATCGTCGAGGACTTCAGCCTCACCGTCACAGACGATCGAGTCACCTTCGCCGCCACGGCCAGCGCCGCGGCGGCATTCGCCGAAATGGCCGACATGACGCTTCCCGGACAACTGGAGCAGGTGGCGGCGGCCAACTTCGTCCTGACTCTGCCGGGTGAGATCATCGAGCACGACGCCGACTCCAGGGACGGTAACACTCTCACTTGGAGCCTTCCCGTCACCGGAGGCGACACCGTAGAGATCAACGCGGCCTCCAACCCGGCCGGAAGCAGCGGCGGCGGCTTCCCGGCCTGGGTCATCGGGCTGGCGGCCGCCGTGGTCCTGGCGGGCGCCGCCGGCTTCTTCTTGCTCTCCCGTCGCGGCTCCGGCACCGAGCAGCCGGATGAGCCACCCCCGCTGAACGAGCCCGCCGCCGAGTAGCCCCGGCGCCTTCGCTCCTCATGAGGGCCACGGCTCTGGTGGCTCCACACGCCGCCTGTAGAGTCAGGTCTACCCATGTGGCTCGTCGTGCTCGATCTCATCCCCGCGCTGCTCACCGACTCCCTCGAAGCCGTCGACGGAGCGGATGAGGCTCTCGCAGCCATCTCCTCGCGGTTCCACATCGTTGCCATCGCCGACAGCGACCAAGCCGGCTCAACCCTGCGCCGCGCTCTCGAAGACACCGAACTGGGCGTCTATTTCGATGCGGTGAACACGGCAGCCAGCCTGGGGCCGGCCGTGTCGCCGAGGGTGGTGCGCCGTATGGCGGCAATATCGGGGTTCGGCATCGAGCAGGTCGTCGTCGTCACCGCCCGCCCCGCCCTGTCCGAGACGCTGCGGCGCAGCCGGATCACGACGCTGCTCGTCGAGGATGCCGACGGAATCGGTGCCGTTCCCGCGGCTCTCGAGGAAATCGCATCGGGACGACTCAACCCGTGAACACGACGGCGGTCATGAGCCCGAGCGGACCGGACACCACCGCAACTCCAACCCGCCTGTACTCGGTGCGCAGCATGTTGACCCGGTGCCCCGGGCTGTCTATGAACCCCTCGTACACGGCGTCGGGTGTCGCCGCCAGCGCCAAGTTCTCACCTACAACACGGTAGGTGATCCCCGCCTCCCGCACGCGGTCGGCGACGGACCCGGTGGTGGGCGACACATGCGAAAAGTACCCCTCCACGTACATCTCGACGGCGTGATCCTCACCGACGAGGCACAGGGCCGGGCTCCAGGCCAGAGGGTCCACGCCGGAGTCGACCCTGGCGCGATTGACCAGGTCGTAGACCTCGCTGGCCGCGGCCGTGTCGATATTGAGCTCCGAAGGGTCAGCCGCGGGAAAGGTGATCACCTCGTCGCCCTCGACGACGAGCATGCGCTCGCCAACCGCTCTCTGCAGGTTGATCAGCGACTCCACGATGCGGTTTCCGGCGAGCCCTCGGAAAACCGTCTGGGGCGTGCCCGCGGGATCGGTGAGGACACGTGTGACCGCCGAGCCCTCCAACGCGTTCGACACCGCTGAAGGCATCGGCAGGATCACCGCCAGCGAGAGGGCCACCGTGGCCAGGATTACACCCCACAGGAGGGCGAGGCCGGCCCCCGCGACCCGGTTGGCCACGTTGAGGGCAGGCAGATTGGCCCGCTGCTCGATGAAGTGGACCGCCACCGCCACCGCCACCCCTACCGACACGAACACGATGAGCCCGCCGACGAGACGGGCCGCGTCGCCCGAGATGCCCGACATCGCCGCGATCACTGTGCCCACCACCGGGCCGAGGCGGAAAGCAAGCACCACCCCGACCACGAGACCCACCACGTCCAAGCCTTCGCGCACGAATCCGCGGGACCAGCCTCGCAGCGCCAAAAGCAGGAAAAGAACGACGATGACGGCGTCGACCATGGCGTTAGGGATCGAGCTCGATCCGCATTCTCTTGTTGTCCTTCCCCTTACTCTCGGTCCCCGTCACCCGCACCCGCCCCACCTCGGACGTGTTGGCCACATGGGTGCCCCCATCGGCCTGGCGATCGATGGTGCCGATGGTGACCACCCGAATCGGATCGACGTGTTCGGGGATCAGGCTCACCTTGGTCCGGATGAGGTCGGGGTCCGCCAGCGCCTCGGAGCGCGGCAGGAAGCTGACGTCGACCGGGTGGGCCTCGGCAAGGGCGGCGTTGAGCCGCTCCTCTACACCCTTGCCGAATTCGACGCTGATGCCCTCCAGCTCGAAGTCCATTCGAGCCCGGCACGGCTCCATGCTGCCACCGGTGACTTTGGCGCCGAAGTCGCGCCAGATCACGGCCGAGAGCACATGCAGAGCGGTGTGGGTGCGCATGAGCTGGTACCGGCGATCCCAATCGATGACCGCTCTCACCACGGTGCCCACTGCCGGCGGCTCGCCTCGCGGCACGTGGAGCACGATGCCCGCCCGCTTCACGGTGTCGGCGATCGCCACCGAGCCGTCCTCCCACATGAGCACCCCGGTGTCCCCGGGCTGGCCACCACCGCGGGCATAGAACACGGTACGGTCCAGCACGATGCCCTCGTCGTCGGCTCCGACGACGGTGGCGTCGGTCTCCCTGGCGTACGCATCGATCGCGGAGAGATCTTCGGTCACGACACTGCTCCTGGACGTCCCCAACGAGGGTAGTTGCACTCCCGGCCGAGAGACCGCCAACAACCGTCCACCAACACAACCTGCCGGCGCCGGTCTGGTGGCGCCGCTCCTCGCTCAGGAGCCGGGCACGTTGTCGCCGGAGCGGCGGGCGGCCGCCCTGCGCAGGCCCTCATCGCGCACTCGGCGCAGCCGGTGGACCGTCAGCGGCCGGTATCGCTGGGCCTCTGGATCGTCCATGAGCCGGCGCAGCGATCTGTAGTAGCTGGTGGCGCTGATGCCGAGGTACTCCCGGATCGCCCGGTCCTTGGGGCCCGGGTAAAGCCACCAGGAGCTTTCGAAGTCGAGTACGACCCTATCGCTGTCGCCCAGCATCGTGATGAGAGTACGGCGCCACCGACGCCGATCCGAGGATTTCGCCCGGCCGCTTCGCAGTCGGGCACACCCCCTCCACCCGACTCGCCGACGGATCCCGGACCGCGCCTCCGTGGCCGGCGTCAACACCGTGCATCGACCCGCAGGTACGCTGTGTCCCGCGCCGGGTTAGCTCAGTTGGAAGAGCACCTCTCTTGTAAAGAGGATGTCGCCGGTTCGAGTCCGGCACCCGGCTCCGACTGTCCCGCTTCAGGCTCCAGATCTCACCCTGGCCACTTCGTAGGCGGCCAGGGATGCGGCCACGGCGGCGTTGAGGCTCTCCACACCGCCAGCCAGAGGGATCGAGGCGAGCACATCGACTCGATCCCGCACGAGGCGCCCCAAACCCTGCCCCTCGCCGCCGACGACGATCGCCACGTCCTCGGCAAGCAGGCCCAGTCCAAACAGCGACTCGTCGGCCCCGGCGTCGAGACCCACCGTCCACACGCCGAGACGCCGCAGCTCCGCCACCGCGCCGGCCACGGACGAGACCAGCGCCACCGGCAGGTCCTCGAGCGCGCCCGCCGCCGTCTTGAAAGCGGTTGCCCCCAGGGGCGCCGAGCGACGCGACGAGATCACCAGGGCGCCGAGGCCCGCGGCTCGGGCGGAGCGGGCCGCCGCCCCCACGTTGCGCCCATCCTGAAGATGATCGAGCATCAGGAGCGCCGCAGGCGCGACGGCCTCGACCGCCTCACCGAGGCCGACCACCGGAATGGGACGACACCGGGCCACAACACCTTGCGGCGCCGTGGTGGAGGCCAAGCCCGCCAGATCGTCGACCCTCTCGATCACCGCCCCCGAGGCGGCAGCCGTCTCCAGCAGCTCGGAGAGGGCGCCGGCCCTGGAGGACTCGACGTACAGCGTCGACACCCGTCCGGCGGAGACGGCGGCCGACACCGCGTGGAGACCCTCGACCTCAGTCCCGATGCCAACTAGTGCCATCGGCACCATCCTCGAGCACGATCCCGAGCCCGCCGAGCCTCTCCCGGATGGCATCGGCAAGCTCCCACTCCCCCTCCGCTCTGGCCCGAGCCCGCCGCTCGATCAACGCCTCGAGAGTCGCCATGGGCTCGCCGGACACGGCCCCAACCTCGCCGGCCAGTGCGGCGAACTCCTCCCCCAGATCGTCGACCCCGGCCGCCGGCTCAGTAAGACCCAGAATGGCGACCACGGTGTCGAAGGCTGCGGCGATGGCTGAGGCGTCACCGCCCTCGTCGAGCAGCCGGTTGCCGCGACGGACCGCCTCGAAGAGCACCGCCAACGCCTCAGGTGTCTTGAAGTCGTCGTCCATCGCCTCTCGGAAGCGCTCGACGACCTCCGGGTCGGGCTCTACATCAACGTCGCCTACGCGGCGCCGAAAGGCCCAGAGCCGTCCCAGCGACGCCTCTGCATCTTCGATGAGGTCTTCGCTGAACTCCATCGGCGCCCGGTAGTGAGCCCGCAGGTAGTAGAGGCGCACCGCCAGCGGCGAGTGCTCTTCGAGCACATCGAGCAGCCCGACCACGTTGCCCGTCGACTTCGCCATCTTCTCGCCACCCAAATTGACCATGCCGTTGTGCAGCCAGTAGCGGGCGAACGGCGCAGCCCCGGCCGCAGCCTCCGCCTGGGCGATCTCGTTCTCATGATGGGGAAAGACGAGATCGAGCCCCCCTCCGTGGATGTCGAACCCGAAGCCGAGCTGCTCCTCGGCCATCGCAGAGCACTCGATGTGCCAGCCGGGCCGCCCCGGCCCCCACGGCGAATCCCAGGAAGGCTCTCCCGGCTTCGACGCCTTCCACAGGGCGAAGTCGGCCGGGTCCCGCTTGTGGGCGCCGGGTTCGATGCGGGCACCGGCCTGGAGCTCGTCGGGATCGCGCCCGGACAGCTTGCCGTAGCCCTCGAAAGAGCGAACCGAGAAGTAGACGTCGCCCCCGGCGGCGTAGGCGTTGCCCCGCTCGATGAGGCGCCCGATGAGGTCGATCATCTGGGGGATGTGCTCCGTGGCGTAGCAGAGACCGTCGGGCGGCCTGACCCCCAGCAACTCGTGGGCTCGGAAGAACTCGGCCGTCGCCCGCGCCGCCACCTCTTCGGTGCTGATCCCCTCCTCGGCGGCGGCTTCGATGATCTTGTCCTCGATGTCGGTGACGTTGGCGACGTATTTGACCCGGTATCCCCTCCACTCCAGATGGCTGCGGATGACGTCGAAGACGACGGCCTGCCGGCCGTGTCCCACGTGAGGAGCCGCCTGCACGGTTGGGCCGCAGGCGTACATCGCCACCTCTCCAGGATCGCGGGTCTCGAGAGGCTGGAGCGATCTTCCCAGGGTGTTGTAGACCTGCATTCGAGCGCCGATGGTATCAGTGGTCCTCCCGCCTTCCCGGCGCCGTCGTTCAGGCCTCGGCGAGCAGGGCCACGGCAAGAGCGGCGATGCCCTCGTCCCTGCCAATGAACCCGAGTCCGTCGGTCGACGTGGCCTTCACGGAGACTGCACTGGCATCGATGCCGAGAACCTCTGCGAGGCGCGCCCGGATCACCTCTCGATGCGGTGCAACCCGAACCCGTTCGGCAATCACCGTGACATCCACCGACGCCACTCGGAGCCCTGCGGCCGTCACTCGCGCCACCACCTCGGCAAGCAGCTCCATGCTGTCGGCGCCCTGCCAGCGAGGGTCATCGGAGGGAAAGAGGTCACCAAGGTCACCTAGAGCTGCGGCGCCGAGAACGGCATCGGCCACGGCATGGGCGGCGACATCGCCGTCGGAGGTGGCCTCGACGCCCCGCCCGGCATCGACGGCAACGCCTGCCGCCAGCACTGGGGGAACACCCCCGAAACGATGTGCGTCGAAACCCAGTCCCACCCTCATTCCAGCAAGGCCTCCGCCAGGGCCACATCGCCCGGGAACGTGATCTTCACATTGGAGGCCTCCCCCTCCACCGTGGCAACGCTTCCTCCAAGGCGCTCGACGAGTGCAGCGTCGTCACTGGCGTCCTCGTCCGACGCGGCATGAGCGGACCGCAACACCGTCGCCTTGAAGCCCTGTGGCGTCTGCGCCACGCTGATGCCCGAGCGCTCGACGGTCCCCAGGACCCACCCATCGCCCACTCGCTTCAGTGTGTCCCTGACCGGTATCACCGGCACCACGGCATCGACCCCACCAGAGAGCAGGCGATCGATGACCCGGCGCACGAGGTCGGACGTGGCGAGAGGCCTGGCGGCGTCGTGGACGAGCACGAAGGAAGCACTCTTCGGGAGGACGGCGAGGCCGGCTGCCACCGAGTCGCGGCGGCGCTTACCCCCCTCGATGCCGCCCGGCACATCGCCCACGATCACCAGCTCGCCGACGCCGCCGTGGACCAGCGCATCCCGTGCGCGCTCCCACATGGGCATGCCGCCTATCTCGACCAGGTGCTTCGGACCACCGAAACGCTCGCCTCGGCCGGCGGCGACGAGGATGCCGTAGATGGTCACGTTTTCAGTCTGGCGAACACCATACGGCCCATGCTCGTTCGAAGCGTGTTGGCCACTTCCACCTCCACCGTCTGCCCTGCCACGGAGGCTCCGTCCTCGATCACCACCATGGTGCCGTCTTCGAGGTATCCGACCCCCTGGCCCGGCTCCGACCCTTCCTTCTCGATGAGCAGGGTGACCAGATCGCCGGCCACGAGGGTGGGGCGCATCAGCTCCCCGAGGGAATGCGGGTTGAGCACGGAAATGCCGCGAAGCCCCGCCGCCTTCACCAGGTTGTGGTCGGTGGAAACGAGCGTGGCCTCGGTCAGCCTGCACAAGGCGAGGATCTTGGCATCGACCTCTTCGTGCTCCGGGAACGACTCATCGCTGATGTGCAGGTCGATCGAGTCGATCTCCCTGAGCGCATCGAGCACGTCGAGCCCGCGCCGGCCTCTGCGCCGCCGGTTCTTGGTCCCGGAATCGGCAATGCCCTGAAGCTCGTCGATGACGAACTCGGAAACCCACACGGTGCCGGCCACGAGCCCGACCCGGCTCAGCTCGAGGATACGACCGTCGATCGCCGCGGAGGTGTCGAGCACGTAGCCCCCCAGCCGCCCTCCGTCGCGGCGCCGGCCACGCGTCCCGGCCGCGGCAATCAGCTCCCCGGCGCGAGCCGCGAACACACGCGCGCCGAAGCTTCCCAACACGAGCACGATGAGCGCAGATACCGACCACCCCACCGGAGCCGGAGTGAGCAGCACCAGGGGCACGCTCCCCACCACTCCCACGAGCACGCCGGCAACCATACCGAAGGTCCCGGCGAAGAGCTGGGGACCGGTGGCGTGTGCCACGAGATCCGGAGCCCTGTCGAGAACGCGATCGATCACTCGGCCGAACAGGCCGCCGACCACATACCCGATCCCGGCGCCGATGACCGCTCCGATGACTATCGAGACGTCGGGATCGACGCGCGAGGCCTCATACCACTCGGGAATGGCACGACCGACGATGAACCCGACCCAGGTCAATGCCAGCGTGACGACGAACCGGACGGCCTCGCTGATCATGCAGCTACACCTCCTCGGTGACCTCCACCTTGGGCAAAGCGCGGTCGAGGCGACGCATTGCTTCTTCTTCGGTCACATCCAGGGCGAAACGAAGCTCGCTGGAGAGAATGAGCCGCGCCTTCGACAGCATCCTCTTGAGTGCCGGCGAGATGCCCTTCGTCTGCTGGGCGTAGGTGAGATCCCTCACGACCTCCGCGACTTGGAAGATGTCGCCGCTGTTGATCTTCTCGGTGAGCAGCTTGTACCACCGGCTCCAATTGGAGCCGGCCTCCTCAGGATCCTGCTTGAAGATGGCGAACACCCGCCGGGCCGTCGACTTCGAGATCACCGGTCGCACCCCCAGCTCGGCCGCCTTGCTCACCGGGACCCGCAGGGTGAGCTGGTCGGTGGCCACCTCGAGCACGAAGAAGTCGGTGCGCTTGTCCAGGAAGGCCCGCCGCTCCTTCTTCACGATCACGGCGGCGCCGTGGTGCGGATACACCACCTTGTCGCCTACCAAAAAAGGTGATGCCGACTGGACCTCCTCGTCGGCCACCGGTTCCCGCACCGCTGCAGGCTTCTTGGCGGCAGGCTTCTTGGCGGCAGGCTTCTTGGCGGCGGGCCTCTTGACGGCCGCGGCCTTCTTGGCGGCAGGCTTCTTGGCGGCAGGCTTCTTGGCCGGAGGCTTCTTGGCCGGAGGCTTCTTGGCCGGAGGCTTCTTGGCCGGAGGCTTCTTCGCCGCCGGCTGCTTTGGGGTCTTTTTCGCGAGCATAGGGGCTACCGGGATGGGGAGGGCTGCATTGTACAACGAGCCGACGACGGTCCCCCGGTCACTCCTCTTCGCCGCCCCAGTCGTCGTTGGTGTCGAGAAGACGATCGAAGTAATGCCGCAACTGCCGGGCGCGGGTCCTTCCTACGCCTTCGACCTGGTCGAACTCGGAGACGCTGGCATATAGCAGCCTCTGCAGGCTGCCGAAATGTTCCACCAGCGAGATCTTCACCACCTCGGGAAGCCGCGGGATTCGGTTGAGGATGCGGTAGCCCCTGGGCCGCGCCTGCGCATCCAACGGCCCCAGATCGAGCTGGGCCGCCACTCGGGCCGCGTCGGAGAGGTGCGCAGTGACCAATTGGGCCAGATGGTCCAGAGGATGCAGGTCAACCGGGGGATAGACACGGGAGTAGTCGGCGTAGACCTGTCCCGCCGTCTCGTTCACGCCCGAGAGCAGGTCATCGAGCTGAATCCGCGTCAGGTTGCCTTCACCGCCCAGCTCCACCGCATAGTGCTCGAGATCGCTGGCGATCCGACGCACGAGAGCGGCGCGCTGCATGAGCTGAGCCACATCACGGTATGTGACGATGTCATCGACCTCCAGCTGGGTGAGCCGGTTCTCAGCATCAGTCAGCCGGCGACGGAAGCGCTCCAAGGTGAGCAGGTTCTGGTTCGCCTGGGCGAGCAGCACGGTGGGACTCTGCAGCTCGTACTTGCCCGCACGCGTGTAGACCGCCACCGTGCCGCGTCCTTCACTCACAACCACGACCGGCTTCCCGGTCTGCACGGCCACACGCTCTGCGGTACGGTGGCGAGTGCCCGTCTCGGAGGTGCCGATGGTGGCGTCGGGCAGCAGGTGCACATTGGCCCGGTAGATGATCTCGGCCGCCTCGTCGAGGATCACGGCTCCATCCATCTTCGAGAGTTCGGCCAGGCGGGCCGCGCTGAAGTCGGCCCCGTTGAGGTGGAACCCTCCGCTGCAGATGGCTTCGATCTCGGCGCCGTAGCCGAGCACGAGCAGTGCTCCGGACCCCTGGCGCAGAATGATCTCGACGGCGTTGCGCAGCGGTGTTCCGGGAGCGAGCGATCTGAGAATCTCGAGAGTGTCGTCCCGTTTCGTCATCCGACGGCGAGAGTACTACAGGGCTCGCCGTTTCGACCGGTGATCCATTCTCAGGGAAGGCCGGCGCGTGCCAGGGCCTCCTTGACACGAAGGGCATCGCCGGGATCGATGATCGTGCCGATGCCCAGCCGGGCCGCCTCCTCGGCACGCCGCCTGGCGTGAGCCACCGGACGGACTTCGCCGGTGAGCCCTATCTCACCCCAGGCCGCAGTCGGACCCAGCCCTTTGTCCAGGAGCGACGACACGAGAGCGATGGCGACCGGCAGATCGCCCCCCGGATCCTGCAGCCGTAGGCCGCCAACCACGTTCACGTAGACGTCCTTTCCCCGAAACGACATACCGGCGTGCCTCTCGAGCACGGCGAGCACCTGGTGCACCCGCGCCGCCTCCAGGCCCCGCACGCTCCGCTGCGGCTGCGGCAGGGCCGTATCGGTGACCAGAGCCTGCACCTCCACCAGCAAAGGCCGCCGGCCATCGACGGCGGGGAACACGACGCTGCCGGGAACACCCCCGTCCCAGCGGGCGAGCAGCAGCCCCGAAGGATCCGGCACCTCCGTCATGCCGGCATCCCCCATCTCGAAGACCCCGACCTGATGAGTGGCGCCGAATCGGTTCTTCAGGCTCCGTAGGAGGCGCAACCCGCGCTCGGCCTCTCCCTCCAGGTACAACACGACGTCGACCACGTGCTCGAGCAGCTTGGGCCCGGCAATACCGCCGTCCTTGGTGACGTGCCCGACGATGACCACGGGCACACCCGTCTCCTTGGCGAAGTGAACGACGCGGGCGGCCGACTCGCGCACTTGCGACACACCGCCGGGCGCACCGTCGACCTCGGCTGCAGCAACCGCCTGGATGGAGTCGACGACGAGCAGGTCGGGAGAGATCTCGTCGGCAGCCGTGATTACGGCATCGATGTCGCGCTCGGACGCCAGGAACACGTTGGGATCGCTGACCCCAAGCCGGGTGGCCCGGAGGCCCACCTGACCCAGCGACTCCTCGGCGCTGACGATGAGAGCACTGCCCCCGCTGGTGGCAAGGGCGCCTGCCACCTGGAGCAGCAGCGTCGACTTGCCCACCCCCGGTTCACCTGCGAGCAGGATGGTGGCTCCGGGAACGAGCCCGCCTCCCAGAACCCGATCGATCTCGTCAAGGGTCACACGGCGGCGTACCACGGTGTCGCCACCGGTCTTGGCCACGGAGACGACCGGGGTGCGGTGCTGCGCCTTCTTGCGCTTCTCCTCCCCCGTCAGCTCGAGCGGCCCGTCGCTGCCGCACTGCGGACAGAAGCCCATCCATTTCAGGCTCGAATAGCCGCAGGCTCCACAGCGATACGCCACGAGCCGACCCTACCTGCGCCAGACGACACGAATGAAGACGACCACGCCGATGGTGACGGCGACAACCACCAGCAGGACCAGGCCGAAAATGTTCCACCAAGTCCAGCTCTCCGCCACGCGGACATCGGCGAGAAGGTATGCCGTCGTCACTATCGATCCGTGGCACAATACCGCGATACCGCCGGATCCTTTCTTTCGGGCCGCGGTCGAAACGCCTGGTGAGCAACGTGGACAGCAACAAACCCGACGAGAACCTCGAAAACCCCTTCGAGCCTTTCGAGCTCGAGAACCTGCCCGCACAGGACACACAGCGAGCCCGAGGCACCGGTGGAGGCGGCTCGGGACGCCCTCCGAGGAACCAGCCCTGCCCGTCGTGCGGCAGCCTGAACCCGCCGTTCAATCGCCACTGTGAGGCCTGC
Source organism: uncultured Acidimicrobiia bacterium (assembly GCA_964633975.1). Classification (GTDB taxonomy): domain Bacteria; phylum Actinomycetota; class Acidimicrobiia; order Spongiisociales; family UBA11373; genus CAZWKX01. The sequence continues at coordinate 9,178 of CAZWKX010000011.1, read as the reverse complement.
GGAGCCCGGCTCTCCCAGACTCCACTCCCCGTAGCACCCCAGCCGATGCTGCGCACGACCGCCGGGGCCCGTGCCTTGATGGTGCTCGCCGCCGTGATCCTCACCGTGGCCCTGCTCGCCCTCGCGGTGAACGTGTTCCGCGGCAATGGCGAGGCGACGACGACAACGGGGGCAACGACCACGCTGGAGCCAGTGCTCGACATCGAGAAGCTCACCCCCATCCAGATACGCTGCGACTCGGAGTACTCGTCGTTCCCCTGCACGGCGCTGATCGACGGCGACCCTGAGGGCAGCGCCCCCTACAACTCGTGGAACGCAGAGGACGGAGGCATAGGCGTTGAGATCACCGTGTTCTTCTCGCCTCCGGTGCAGCTCACGGAGATGATCATCTACAACGTGGACGACGAGGAGCGCTTCCACCGCAACGCCCGCGTCGAGGGCCTCGAGATCCGTCTCAGCGACCTGCCCCAGGCGTTCATCGAGGAGCTGGAGAACACGACGGAGCCGCAACGAATCCAGCTCAGCGGCATCCGCACCTCCAATCTGACCATCACGATCACCAGCGCCTACCCGGGCGAGACCTGGAACGGAAACGCTCCCTACCCGGAGCTGGCGCTGCAAGAGATCGAGTTCTACGGCCGGGTCTCGCCCGACCCGGGTGGCTAATCCGTCTCGCCTTCACCAAGCGGGCGCTGCCGGACGAAGTAGATCCAAGGGATCGACACGAGCGTGACTACGGCCTTGACGATCACGTTGGTGGTAAACGTCTCGAGGACATCGCCCGGCTGCAGCACCCCAATGAAGGCGATCGACACGAAGATGACCGAGTCGATTGGCACCGACACCGCATTCGAGGCCAGCACACGGCCCCATTGCCGACGCTTCCCGAACCGTCTGACCCACGCCGAATAGACCTCCGTGTCGATCAACTCCGACACCACCTCGGCCACTATCGAGGCGAAGACGATGCGCCACACCGGCGACAGCACTGCACCGAAGTAGTCGGTCTGCGGACCTACATCGGCCAATGCAGGAAGCCGGTCAACGATCCAGAACAGCCCGGCCATAGCCACGTTGATGACCGCCGCCGCCACGATGAGGGCTCGCGCAACCTGCTTGCCCGCCACCTTGTGCACCAGGTCGCGCAGGGTGAAGGTGAACGGGTATACCAGCGTGCCCGCATCCATGCTCAGCCCGGCCACGTCCGTGATCTTGAGACTGCTGATGTCGGCGAGCATCTGGGCGGCCACATAGGCCGACGCCAGCAGGGCCAGCGGGACGAGTGATCTTTCCGCTCTCTGTGTCACGGGCGGCGAGCGTACCGCGCGGAATCGACGCGTGGAGCCCGGGGCCGGCCCCGGCTACTCCTTGATGTAGGGCTGGCCGTCGGCGGCGGGCGGCCGCGCCCTGCCGACGACGCCGGCGACCACGATCACGGCCGCGATGTACGGCGCCATCAGGAGGAACTCGGAGGGAATGCCGGTGTCGAGAATGCTCAGCTTCACCTGGAGCGAGTCGGCGAAGCCAAACACGAGGGCAGCCCCGAGGGCGCCCACGGGGTGCCAGCGGCCGAAGATCATCGTCGCCAGCCCGATGAAGCCCCTGCCCCCGGTCATGTTCTCGTTGAAGGGGAACCCGTTGCCGATGGTGAACCAGGCGCCTCCAAGGCCGGCGATCATGCCGCCCAGCGTGACGTTGAGGTAGCGGAACCGGAACACGTTCACGCCCACGGTGTCGGCCGCCCTCGGATGCTCCCCCACCGCCCTGGACCGCAGGCCCCAGCGGGTGCGGAACAGACCGTAGGTCATCGCAGCCACCAGGATGAAGAGCGCGTACACAAAGACGGTGTGATTGAACAGCACGGTCCCCACCACCGGTATGTCGCCGAGCAGCGGGATCTTGATCGGCGACAACTGGCCCGGCTGGTTGAGCCCCGTCGTGTTCTTGACCAGGTATTGCGAGCCAAGGTAGGCGGTCAAGCCGAGGGCGAAGATGTTGATCACCACACCGGCCACGATCTGGTCGACCCGGTACTTGATGCAGAGCACCGCCAGCCCCAAGGCCAGAACACCTCCGGCGAGGGTTGCCGCCAGCATGCCGACCGCCTGGTTGACCACGGTGGCGACGACGGCACCGACGAAGGCGCCGGTGATCAGCATGCCCTCGATGCCGATGTTGATGACGGCGACGCGTTCGCACATCACGCCGGACAGCGCCCCGAAGGCAATCGGCGTCGCTTTGACCACCGACGCCTGCAGCATGCCGACGAGGCTGAAGCCGTCTCTCACTCCGGCCGCGGCCCATCCGAGAAAGGCGAGGACAAACAGGCCGAGGGCAAACCCGAGAACCATATTGGTCCACTTGCCCAAGCCGCGGATGAGATGGATCCCGGCGAGGCACCCGAGAACGGCGGCGACAGCCCAGGCGAGACCCTGCGCCGACACCGTCCAATCGAGCGGGTTGTCCGCCGAGCCGAGGCGAAACTTGGCATCGCCACTCGTGCCGAAGGCGAAGACCTGCGCCACCAGCCATGCCATGAGCAGATAGAAGCCACCGAGGATGCGGGCTCGGCGTATCTCCACCGGCGTGCGCAGCACCTCTCCGCCGGGAGTGGTCATGCTCCCCATCCTCTCGTCAGCTGCTGGACGCCTTCGCCGGTGCGGACCCGGTAGATGGCGCGGACCAGGGCGGGCGCCGCGATAAACACAATGATGAGCGCCTGCACGACAACGATGAGATCGATGCCCACCGAGCTTTGAGCGTCCATGGTTCGGCTTCCGGCCCGCAATGCACCCCACAGCAGGCCGGCGAGCACGACACCCAGCGGATGCGATCTGCCCAGCAGGGCGAGGGCGATGGCGTCGAACCCAGCTCCGCCGCTGAACCCCGGCGAAGCTCTCCCCAGCGTGCCCAGCGTCTCGCTGGCGCCGGCCAATCCGGCGAGCGCCCCGGCGACGGCCATGACGGCGACGGTGGTCCGCGTCACGCTCATCCCGGCGTAGCGCGCACCGTCCGGGTTGAGGCCGACACTGCGGAACTCGAAGCCAACCGTGGTCTTCGACAGCAGCCACCAGACGAACACGGCGGCGATCAAGGCGATGACGAAGCCGAAGTGCACTCGCAGCTGGCCGGCGTTGTCGATCGGCAGCCAGGACAACAGCCTGGGTAGCCGAGCCGAGGCGAGCACCTCTTTGGAGATCGGGCGCATCTCTCCCACTTTGCGGACGAACGAGGTCTTGAGGAGGTAATCGAGCAGCCGGATGGCGATCCAGTTGAACATGATCGTGGTGATGACCTCGTGGGCGCCCGTCTTCGCCCGCAGCCAGCCGGGTATGCCACCCCAGATGGCGCCCCCGGCGATGGCGGCCAGAATCGCCAGCAGCACGTGTAGCGCCGGGTTGAGTCCCTCGAAGGAGAATCCGACGACGACGGCGCAGAAGCCGCCGATGATCATCTGCCCTTCTCCGCCGATGTTGAACAGGCCCGCCTTGAAGCCGATCGCCACCGAGAGACCGGCAAGGATGACCGGCGTGGCGTAGGTCAGCGTCTCCGAGAGGGGGCGCCAGCCGAGGAAGGCGCCCTTGCCGAGGGCTCCGTAGGCGGGCAGGATCTCGCCGGGCCCCTCGGTTGCCGCGATGATGATGGCCCCGATCACCAGCGCCGAGAACACGGCCAGCAGAGGCACGAGCAGGGCGGAGCGCCAATTGAGGCGCCGGGGCGCTATCTCCCGCCAGAAGCTGCCCCGCTCGTCCTCGGGAATCTCGGTCTCGGGACGCTTGAGGCCGTCGGTGTTCACGCCGCCGCTCCCGCCATGAACAACCCCAGCTCGGAGTTCGTCGTCTCGTCGGGCCGCTTCTCGGCCACGATCTTGCCCCGGTACATGACGAGGATGCGGTCGGAGAGCGCCATGATCTCGTCGAGCTCGGTGGAGACGATGAGCACGGCCGCGCCCTGGTCCCGCTGGTGCACGATCCGGTCGTGGATGTACTCGATGGATCCGACGTCCAGGCCGCGAGTGGGCTGGGCGGCGATCACGAGACGCACGTCCTTGGAGAACTCGCGGGCCACGATCACCTTCTGCTGGTTGCCGCCCGAGAGGCTCGACACCGGGATGTCGACCGACGGCGTCCTCACGTCGTACTGCTTGACCAACCCGCGCGCCGACTCTGCCACGGAGCCCCAATTCATGATCTTGAACCGGCTGAAAGGCGGCCGGTAGTACGAGTTGAGCACGAGGTTCTCGGCAACGGTCAAGCCGAGCACGAGACCGGAGCGCTGCCTGTCTTCGGGCACGTGAGCCACCGAAGCCCTGTGGATCTGGCGAGGTGTGTCACCGCTGATATCGTCACCGAGCAGCTTCACCGAGCCCGAGAGGGGCGGCCGAAGCCCCGCCACCGCCTGCACCAGTTCAGTCTGGCCGTTCCCCTGGACACCGGCCACCCCGACGATCTCCCCGGACCGGACAATGAGGCTGATCCCGTCCACGGCGGGGTAGTTCCGGTCATCGAGCACCACCAAGTCCTTGATCTCGAGCACCGGCTCGGCCGGGGTCGCCTCCGCTTTCGATACCTCCAACTCCACCGGCCGGCCCACCATCATCGCCGCCAGCTCGCGCTCATCGACCTGGTCCGGTTTGACGTTCCCCACCACGGATCCGTCACGTAGAACCACGATGCGGTCGGCGATCTGCATCACCTCTTTGAGCTTGTGGGTGATGAAGATGATTCCCTTGCCCGCCTCCTTGAGGGCTCTCACGATGCCGAAAAAGTCCTCGACCTCCTGAGGAGTGAGCACCGCGGTGGGCTCGTCGAAGACGATTATCTCCGCCTCGCGGAACAGCACCTTGATGATCTCCACCCGCTGCTGGGTGCCCACCGGCAGATCCTCGATCACCGCGTCGGGGTTCACCTCGAGGCCGTACTTGCGAGAGATCTCGGTCACCTGCCGCCGGGCTTCCTTCATGTTCACCGTGCCGCCGTATCCGAAGAGCCGCTGGAGATACGGAGCGGCGCGCCTCAGCAGATCTCCGAGGCCGGCGCCGGCGACGGCCCCAACCGTCGCCCACAGCAGCGCCCACGGCCAGCTCGAGGCCTGCGCCCCGCCGGCGAACGCTCCTACGACGGCGGCGGTGGCAGGAACGAGCCACACGGGCAGGCGCCGTATGGGCTCGACCCCAAGCACCACGTTCTCGGCGACGTCGAACACCGGCACCAGCATGAAGTGCTGGTGCACCATGCCGATGCCGGCTTCGATGGCCTCCCCCGGGTCGGAGAGGACTATCGGTTTGCCGTCGAGGAGGATCTCGCCCTCGTCCGCCGTGTAGAGGCCGTAGAGGATGTTCATCAATGTGGTCTTCCCGGCGCCGTTCTCACCAAGGAGAACAAGGATCTCGCCTGAGTCGACCGACAGGTCCACCGAGTCGTTGGCGACCACACCAGGGAACCGTTTTGTTATGCCGCGCAGTTCGAGGTGCACTCGGCCGGCCCTTCATCGGATGGACGACGCCAGCCTAGACAAACGACCCCTCCCACGGCCCGGCCGCGGGGGGGTCGTTGGTCCCTATGTGCGGATGGACGAATCAGCTGCCAACTGTGATGGAACCGTCTCCCACTCCGGCCATGATCGACTGAACCTCGGCAACGAGCGCGGCATCTACTGCATCGTTAATCGGGCCGAGCCCGACACCGTCGTTGGCAAGGCTCATCACCATGGTGCCGCCCTCAAACGTGTCATTGACGACCTGTTCGATCACGTTGTACACGGACACGTCGAGGCCCTTCAGCACCGACGTCAGGATGACGTCGGAGTACTGCGGCAGCGTTACGAACCAATCGGCGTCCACGCCGATGACCCAGACGTCGCCCAGCTCCGCGGCGAGAGCCGCCGAGGCCTCACCGACCGGTCCTGCCACCGGGAGGATGACGTCGGCACCCTCATCGATGAAGGACTGGGTCATAGAGCGTCCGTTGTCCAGGCTCTCGAAGTCGCCCGTGAACGAACCGGTCTGGCTCTCCACATCCCAGCCGAGCACCTCAACCGAAGTGCCCTTCTGCTCGTTGTAGTACTCGACACCCCAGACGAATCCGTCCATGAAGTCGGTCACCGCGCCGGGGATGGCGATGCCACCGTAGGTGGCCACCTTGCCGGTCTGGGTCACACCCGCCGCCAGGTAGCCGGCCAGGAAGGCCGCCTGGTCGGTGGTGAACACCGCGCCGATGATGTTGTCGTAGGCCGGTTCGTAGGCGAAGTCCAGGATCTCGAACAGCTGGTCCGGGTTGTCCGTGGCGGCCGCTGCAGTGGCATCACCGAGCAGATAGCCGACCGTGATGATCAGATCGCAGCCCCGGTCCAGCATGGCCTGGATGTTGGGGGCATAGTCGGTCTCCACCTGCGATTCGACGTAGTCGGAGTCGGCGGTCGCCAGCCCGGCTGCGACGGCGTCGGTCACACCTTTCCAGGCCGTCTGGTTGAACGACTTGTCGTCGATACCGCCGGTGTCGGTCACCTGGCAGGCGAGAATCGGCTCGGCTCCCGCCATGGTTGTGGCCGCCTCGGCCGTCGTGGTCACGTCATCATCGCCGCAGCCCGCTGCCACCAGCGAGAACACGGCAAGAAGCGCGACAAAGAAAAGCAACCTTTTGCTCATGGGATATGACTCCTATCGGTAGTCCCACTACGGCCCCGGGGAAGATGAACCGCTACCGCTGATTCTAGGCGATGGAGAGACCCCTGCGCAGGGCCGGAGGCACTCAGCTTTCGGATTCGGCGAGCTCGACCGGAGGCTGGTCGGGGGCCTCGATAGCGCTGAAGCTGAGAGCCTCCTCGTCCTCCTTGTCGACGTCGACCAGAACCGTCGTGTTGGCCGAGAACTCGTTGAAGAGCACCTTCTCCGACAGGGGATCCTCAAGCAGGCGCTGAATGGCCCGACGCAGCGGACGCGCCCCGAGCTGCGGGTCGTAGCCCTTGCCCGCCAGCAGGCTCTTGGCCTCGTCGGTGAGCATCAGCTCGAGCGCCTGCGAGCGCAGCTGCTCCCTGATGCGCACCATCATGAGATCGACGATGTCCTTGACCTCGTCCATCGTCAGCTCGTGGAAGACGATGACCTCGTCGATGCGGTTGAGGAACTCGGGACGGAACTGCTTCTTCAGCGCCTCGGTGACCTTCCTCTTGATCTTGTCGTAGCTGACCGCCTCGGTTTCCTGGCCGAAGCCGATCGAGGCCCGCTTCAGATCGGCGGTCCCCAGGTTGGACGTCATGATGATGACCGTGTTCTTGAAATCGACCGTGCGGCCCTGCGAGTCGGTGAGACGACCATCCTCGAGGATCTGCAGCAGCGTGTTGAACACGTCGGGGTGTGCCTTCTCTATCTCGTCGAACAGCACAACAGAGAACGGCTTGCGGCGCACCGCCTCGGTCAGCTGGCCACCCTCGTCGTAGCCGACGTAGCCGGGCGGCGAACCCACGAGACGGCTCACCGTGTGCTTCTCCATGTACTCGGACATATCGAGCTGGACGGTGGCGTCCTCGTCACCGAAGAGAAACTCGGCCAGCGCCTTCGCCGTCTCCGTCTTCCCGACGCCGGAAGGCCCGAGGAAGATGAACGAGCCCGCAGGCCGCTTCGGATCCTTGAGGCCGGCGCGGGTGCGGCGAATGGCCCGGCTGACCGCCTGGATCGCCTCGTTCTGCCCCACAATCCGCTTGTGCAGCTCATCTTCCATACGTAGGAGCTTGGCGGTCTCCTCCTCGGTGAGGCTCTGCACCGGGATGCCGGTCCACTGCGCCAGCACCTCTGCGATCTGCTCCTCGTCGATCAGAGAGCTGACGGCTTCGGCGCCTTCGCCGCAGTCGGCCTCCATCTGCGATCGCTCGGCCAAAAGGACACGTTCCTGGTCGCGCAGCTGGGCGGCGCGCTCGAACTGCTGCGCCTGCACCGCTTCGTCCTTCTCGTCGCGCACCCCGCTGATCTTCTTGTCGAGTTCCTCCATCTCGGGCGACAGCGGAGTGCGATGGATGCGCATGCGGCTTCCCGCCTCGTCGATGAGGTCGATGGCCTTGTCGGGGAGGTAGCGGTCTGTGATGTAGCGATCGGCGAGGTTGGCCGCGCTCACCAGAGCCGAGTCGGTGAACATGGCCCGGTGGTGACTCTCGTACCTCTCGCGCAGGCCGGTGAGGATCTTGATGGACTCGGCCACCGTGGGCTCATCGACCTGGATGGGCTGGAAGCGCCGCTCCAGCGCCGAGTCCTTCTCCAGGTACTTGCGGTACTCCTCCAGCGTGGTGGCACCTATGGTCTGCAGCTCGCCGCGCGCCAACATCGGCTTCAGGATGCTGGCGGCGTCTATGGCGCCCTCGGCGGCACCAGCGCCGACGAGCGTGTGGATCTCGTCGATGAAGAGGATGATGTCGCCCCGGCTGCGGATCTCCTTCAGCACCTTCTTGAGGCGCTCTTCGAAGTCACCGCGATAGCGTGAGCCGGCCACGAGGGCGCCGAGGTCGAGGGTGTAGATCTGCTTGCCTCGCAGCGTCTCCGGCACGTCCCCGGCGACGATGCGCTGAGCCAGGCCCTCCACGATCGCCGTCTTGCCGACACCGGGCTCGCCCACGAGCACCGGGTTGTTCTTGGTGCGGCGGGAGAGGATCTGCATGACTCGCTCGATCTCACGCTCGCGGCCGATGACGGGGTCGAGCTTGCGCTCCCGGGCGTAGGTGGTCAGGTTGCGCCCGAACTGGTCGAGCACGGTGGAGCCCGAGACCTGCTCGCCGCGACGCGAGGATTGCGGCGCCTCTCTCGCCGACGGGGCCTCTTCGGGCTGGGAGCCGGAGAGCAGCTGGATGACGGTCTGGCGCACCTTGTGCAGTTCGGCGCCGAGCTTCTGCAGGACCTGCGCGGCGACGCCTTCACCCTCACGGATGAGGCCGAGCAGGATGTGCTCGGTGCCGATGTAGTTGTGGCCGAGCTGGAGCGCCTCACGCAGCGAGAGCTCGAGCACCTTCTTCGCCCGAGGCGTGAACGGGATGTGCCCGCTCGGCGTCTGGGCACCCTGGCCGATGATCTCGACCACCTGGCTGCGCACCGACTCGAGGCTGATGCCCATGCTCTCCAGCCCGCGAGCGGCGACTCCTTCACCCTCGTGGATGAGGCCGAGCAGGATGTGCTCGGTGCCGATGTAGTTGTGGT
>CAZWKX010000010.1:0-56196 GCA_964633975.1 uncultured Acidimicrobiia bacterium | reverse complement strand
GATGAACTCATCGCCGCGGACGATGACCTTGCCGTCTTCCATGATCATCGCCGACACCGGTGGGTCTTGGGTCGGATCCTGGGAGAACGTGATGACATCCGGGTTGGGGTCGGGACCCGACAGGTAGGTGGTGCGCAGCGCCGCCGTCTGATACTGCGCGTACAGGTCGGTGATGTCGCCTCCGGCGGTCGCGGTGCCGCTGGTCTCACTCGTTGCCGCGGTGGTGGTGGTGATCGCGCCGCTCTCGACGCTGGTCGTGACGCCACCGGCCTCGAGCACACTCTCATTGCCGCCACAGCCGGCGGTGATCGTCAGGACGGCGATGAGAAGCGCCGCCGCCTTCAGCATGGACCTTGTCATGTTTCCTCGCTTGTTTGTCGGGTCAGAGTACCGGCGGAGCCGGCACTACTGGACGACGAGTTGAACGTAGCCGCTGCCGGTGGCTTCGAGGCGCAGGACCCCGGCGGCGTCGCTCAGCACGGTCCCTCTCGGGCTTGCCACGACGAGTCGGTTCGCCTGGAGTTCGATGCTCTGGCGTGACCAGGCGAGGCCGACGGCGACCTCGTCGGGGAGGAAACCGGGGTCCACTACGGGGGTGAGACCCGAGTAGAAATGAGCGAGGATGTCACGATAGGAGGAGCCGTTGAAAGCCATAGCTTGGGCGCCGTATTGGCTCATGCCCAGCTGGTGCCCCCACCCCTCGCCGTTGACGGAGACGGTGCCGTTGGCCGAGGAGCGGACGGTGAAGGTCGGCGAGAGCGCGACCTGGGGGTATCGGTAGCCGTCGGGCCGGAAGGCCGGCAGAAGCTCGGGGTACAGTCGAGGGCCGTGGACGTTCAGGGCCGCCTGGACCTCGTTGATGTTCACCTCGACGACGCCGGTGTCGGTTTGGAAACGTACCCGATAAGGGCCGCCGCCGTCCTCTGTGACGGTCGTCCGCACCTGATCAACCCCACCGAGCGGGATGCCTCCGGCTCGCATGATCTCGACCAGCGCGTCGAGAGGCAGCGTGTAATGCCAGGAGGTGAACGGCGAGTTCTCAGGTGGGTCCACCGGCACGGCCTGTAGGTATGGAGTAGCCGAGGATCCAGGCCACACGTCCTGGATGGAGCGTGTCGACGAGCCTGCGGTCGAGTGGTACAAGGCTGCGGCGGGTCGGCCGCCGTAGAGGAGGATTTCACCCGTGGTTGCGGCCACTGCGGCGGCCCAGCGATCGCCGCTCGTGCCTTCGACACGGCCTGCGCCCCGATACACCTGGCAGGAGGCGGTGGCACAGATGTCGAATCCGTACGTCGCCTGGTAGCCCCAGCGGGGATTCGAGACCAGGTTCGCCAAATAGGTGCGCGCCGCGACGACCTGGGCCCGGAGGCTCGCCTCCGGCCACAGATAGGGGACCTCGTCGATGCCGAGCAGATAGGTCTCCGGGGCGACGTGTTCGACGAGCACCAGGCCGTCACTGTGGAGACGGACCTCCATGCTTCCGCTGTGGCGCTGCGATCCCCATGACACCCAGCCGTCCAAAGACCGGACTGTGACGGACTCGTACAGGCGGCGGTCCCCTGCCCCGGCGGAGGTCCCTTCGTCGAGGTCCCGGTCCTGCGCGTGGAGTTCCAGGAGGTCGTCGGCTCCGGCGCCGCCGCTGTACGAGTCGGCTCCGATTCCGCCGTCGAGAGTGTCTCTTCTGCCGCCGCCGCTCAGGATGTCGTTGCCCCCGTCGCCGATCAGCTCGTCGCCGCCGGTTCCGCCGGCGAGGAGATCGTCTCCGGATCCGCCGGCGAGGAGGTCGGCGCCTCTGCTGCCGCGCAGGATGTCGTCTCCGGGGCCGCCGTAGAGCGTGTCTCGGCCGAGGCCACCCTGCACGATGTCGTCTCCCCTTCCGGCGAGGACAAAGTCGTGGCCAGGGCCGGCGCAGATCAGGTCGCGACCGCCGAGGCCGCGAATGACGTCATCGCCGCCGCGGGCCAGGATGACGTCGCGTCCCTGCGTTCCGACGAGCACGTCGTCTCCGCTGGTGCCGACGATCGTCGCCGGCTCGCCCAGGCACTCTGCCGTGGCGGCTCGAGCCGTGGGTATGGGGAGACCGGCGGCAGCGAGGACGATCGCGGCGAAAAGAGGGCGGAGAGTTCTGGGCATGGGAGCTGGATGGAGAAGGAAACCCTACCGCAGGCTGGGATTACTGCAGAGTGGCTACGGTTCTACGACCTCGACGGTGAACGACAGGCTCGGGGCCTCGGTGGAATCCGAACCTTGGCGCAGGGAGACCGTTGCTTCCCCGGGGCCGACCGCGATGAAGGTGAACTCGTGAAAGGCCTCACCCTGCTCCGGCGTGGATGGATAGAACCGGAGGTTGTCGCCGCCGCCGAGCACGGAAGGATCAGGTGGGGCGACGAGCAGCCAGTCGGCATCATCGAGGCCGGCGATGGGCAGGCGGACTATCACCTCGTCTCCGGGCCGTACGAGCAGCCGCCTCCCGGTGTCGGCGATACCGAGAGCAAACGTGGTGCTTCCCGTGTTGATCTGTGACGTGGTTGTGGTGGCTCCCGTGTCGGTTCCGGCGCAGGCGGAGGCCGCCATGACAACGGCCAGCAGCGTCAAGCAGAGGCCTCGAGTCGGCGTCGTCTTCTCCGTTCCGTCCAACGGGTTTCGGTCTACGTTCCAGATTCGGGTTGCTCTCATCGGATGTGCGGCTCATCTTCTGGCGTGTGTCCAGGATGTGCGAGGGTGCAGATGCAGCGTACCGCTCGGCGCCGGATCTGCTGTGGATGCGGCGGCCGTGTGTGGGCGTCCCTAGGGAGCAGGGCGGGTAGGTCCACCGGGCGGTGGAGGACACGCGCCGAGCCTTGTCGAATTGGTTGGCTGCTACCTTCACCTTGGGCCGATAGCTCAATTGGCAGAGCAGCGGGCTTTTAACCCGAAGGCTGTGGGTTCGATTCCCACCCGGCCCACTTGCGCGAGGCTGGTGGCGAGGCCTTTGGTTGCCTTCGGCGACGGTCGCTCCGCTTCCAGCCCTTTTCGGTCTGGAAGCGTTCGCTCCGTGGTGCCGGGCCTGGGGCCCGGCGCTCTGTGAGCTGGTTCGATTCCCACCCGGCCCACCGCGCGTCGTCGGCTCGATGCTGGCGCTGGGGGAGTTCAGAGTCGGTGTAGCGGCATCTGCATTCTGAATCTTGGACTCTTGTCGTCTGCACCGCAGGTGGCTACAGGTCACGCTGCCGCCGGACGAGACCACGATCTTCTTCCTGGGGGAGCTTGCGCCGACCTTCCAGGCGGCGATCGCCAACCTGTCCGAGCAATGGGCTAGAGGCGACCGGGCTCGGAACCGGTGGCCGCCGGCATGCCGGCGGTGCACCAGTCGCTCCACGATCCCGGATAGAGCATCGGCTCCGGCAGCCCGGCGATGGTCATGGCCAGCGCAAGATGGCAAGCGGTGACTCCGCTACCGCACGACACGACGACGTCGTCATGGTCCGCACCGAGGGACCGGTAGCGACCGGCCAGGCTACCGGGGTCGAGGAAACGCCCGTCGGGACCGAGGTTGTCTTCGAGTGGAGCGTTCAGTGCTCCGGGGATGTGGCCGGCGACGGGGTCGATTGGCTCTTCCTCGCCTCGATAGCGCTCAGGGTTCCTGGCGTCGAGGAGGGTGACCTCGTCGAGCCGGTGCACGAGCGCCTCGCGGTCGATGGTGCGGGTGGGACCGGGTCGAACCGTCATGTGGGCCGGCGCCGGCAGGCCGGGCAGTGAGGTGACCGCATGGCCGGCCTCGATCCACGCCGGCATGCCACCGTCGAGGACTTGGACCCGGTGATGACCGATGCTGCGCATTTGCCACCAGAGCCGTGCGGCTATGGCCCCGCCCCGGTGGTCGTAGACCACCAAATCGTGTTCGTCGCCGATGCCCAGCGCTCCCATCGTGACGGCGAACTCGTCCGGCTCCGGCAGCGGATGCCGGCCGGGGCCGGTGAGCCCGCTGAGATGGGCTTCGAGATCCACGTAGACGGCACCGGGCAGATGGGCGGCGACGTACTCCTGGCGGCCCCGGCGCGGCTCTGTCAAGTACCAGCGGGTGTCGGCGAGTCGAAGCCGAGGATCATCGAGTCTTCCGGCGGTTTCGTCGGCCGAGATGAGCGGGGCTTCAGCCATGGTCGCTGATGATCCGGAAGGACTCCCTGCGGACTGGAATCAAGGCGCCCGGGGCAGCCGCCGCCTCCCAAGGGCGGGCGAGCACGTGCCAGGCGAGGGCGAGTGCGGTCACCGGCACGGCGACATCGGTGTGCACGGCGAGCTGGTTGTACGACCAGGGGGTGCCCGAGAGTCGAGCCACCGGCTCGGTGCCGAACCGCAAGGTCCAGCGCCGGGGCAGGGGATCGCTGGTGAGGGCACAGGCGAAGCCGGATCCGCTGATCTCCCAGCGGCGGCCCCACCACGATTGCCGCTCGATCCGCCCGCGCTCGTTCCCGTCGGGATCGGCGGCGATGACGGTTCCCCATCTGGCCGGACGCAGCTCCACCGGTTGCTGGTCGGGGAGATGGAGCATCGTCATGTGCCGGCTGGGCATGCGGCGCAGCTCGGCGATGACCGCGTCCCGTTGAACGAGGCGCCAGCGGTTCGAAAAGAAGCGGCTTTCGAAGCGACAGTCGCCTATCACCACCGGGTTTCTCACCACACGCCCGTTCATACGTCGAGCGTAGCTTGGAGCCGGGCTCGGCGCGACGGGCGACTGCCGACGACGAAGGCGCAGATGCCGAGGAGGGATCCGGCGGAGCCGGGGACGCCGAGGTCGCACCGGCTTTCCGCCCGGTTCCCGTTCGAGCGCCGTCGGTAGCATCGGGTCGTGCGCCTCCACCTGCTCGACGGGACGTATGAGCTGTTCCGCTCCTACTTCGGGGCGCCGCCGCGCCGAGCTCCCGACGGGTTGGAGATCGGCGCCGTTCACGGGCTCATGGCGAGCACGCTGAATCTGCTGCAAGAGGAAGGCGTCACCCACCTGGGCGCGGCGTTCGACTCTGAGATCCGCTCGTTCCGCAACGAGCTCTTCCCGGCCTACAAGACGGAGGCCGGAGTGCCCGCGGAGCTGCTGGCCCAGTTCCCCCACGCCGAGGAGGGCCTCGAGGCCATCGGCGTCGTGGTGTGGCGCATGGTGGAGTACGAGGCGGACGACGCCATCGCTTCGGCGGCGGCGAAGTACGCCGACCAGGTGGAGCAGGTGGTCATGCTGTCGCCGGACAAGGACTTGGCCCAATGCGTTCGCGGAGCAAAGGTGGTGGGCTACGACCGCAGGCGGGGAGCCTTTATCGACGAGGAGGGGGTCTGGGCCAAGTTCGGAGTCGCTCCCGAGTCGATACCCGACTATTTGGCCTTGGTCGGCGACAGTGCAGACGGCTTGCCGGGGCTGCCCGGCTGGGGTCCCAAGTCATCCGCTTTGGCTCTGGCCGAGTACGGCCACATCGAGTTCATTCCTCTCGAGGTGGCGCTGTGGAAGCCCGGGGTGAAGGGGGCCGAACGGCTCGTCGCCGCTCTGCGGGACGGCATTGCCGGGGCTCTTGTCTATCGCTTCCTCGCCACCTTGCGCCGCGACGTGCCGATAGATGACGATCTCGACGACCTCGAATGGCGTGGGGTGCCGCGGCAGCGGTTCCTCGATTTCTGCGACCGGTGGGGGTTCGGCAGCCTGCGGGAACGCCCCAGGCGCTGGATCGATTGAGTCTCACCCGGCGGGGTGCCGGCGCAGCCGGCTGCGCGCCTTTCTGAGCCTGGCGGATTCGGATGTGGCCTCGTAGATGAGTTGCCGGTTTGTCGCAGAGGTGAGGTCCCCTGAGGCGGTTGCTTCAAGCGGGCCCAGGACGGCGTCGAAGCGCCTGGCCAGAGGATGGCGGCGCAGGCGCTCCCGGGCCGCCCGGTAGGCGAGATCGATCTCGTCGGCCCGCTCCTCGTTTTTCCAGCGACCCAGGTGGAGCTGATCGTGCCTCAGCTCGGTCTCCAAGTACTCACGTGTGGCCGGATGCTCGCCGAGGCCGGCGAAGTGCAGCAGTCCGGCGTAGCACTCGTCGCGGCGCTCACCGAGGAGATCCTCAAAGCGGAACAGGAGGTGGCGGTCCCGGGGCCACGCGGCGGTCTCGCGGGCCGCCCACACCATGCGCCACCCCCACCACTGGACCGCCTCCACGGGGTCGTCCGGGCCCCACGATTGGGCCGCGATGGACGAGGCCACGTCCCGGCCGTCGCGTACGCAGTGCACCAGCAGGGCCTCGGGGAAGAGCTCGGTGATGACCGCTGCGGCGAGCACGGTCTCGGGGGAGTGCTCTACCCAGCCGCTGCATGCTGCGGCGAAGGGGTCGAGAAGATCAGAGATCAGAGAGCGGGCCGCTTCGCAGGGGCTGGAGGCGAAGCGGCCGGAGAACCGCTCGAGCGCCCGTTCGAAAGCCTCCTCGGAGATGAGCCGGTGCAGGCCGCCGCCCTCGGGCCCTCCGGCATACCAGGTGCGGCGCATCCTGGGCAGGAAGAGGCGCAGCTCGGTACGGCCCTCGAGTAGGTCGCCGAGACCGCCGGCGGCGGCGTGGAAACGAACCTCGTAGCGAATGGTCTCGAGGTCGGGGTGGCTGCCGAGCAGGCGGGCGGTGACGGTTGTGCCGCTCCGGCCGGTGCCGCCCACGAAGATCCGTCGGACCATGGGCGGCACGCTACTAGGCGGTGTGCTGAAGGCCGACGAAGGCAAAGAGACCGGGCCGTGGGGAACCAGCCCCCACGACCCGGCTTGCCCTGGGGAGGGCATCTTTGGATCCGATGTCGGCGCCGCGGATGGTTGAACGCCGAAGGAGGGTCGGATGCTCAGTGTTTGGTCCGGAAGGTAGGAGGCGGATGTTGCCCGTCGGTTGCCGCTTGGTTACGGGCCGGGCAACGGTGTGTTTCCGGCCCGTTTCAGGCCGGTCTCGTTTGCCGCAGCCGTCTTCGGGCGGGTGAGGGTCAGATGTGTTGTATGGCGCGCAGGAAACGCTGTGTGCGCTCGTGTGAGGGGTTCAGCAGAAGCTCATCGGGCGGGCCCTGCTCCATGATGATCCCCCCATCCATAAAGACGACCCGATCCGCCACCTGGCGGGCGAACCCCATCTCGTGGGTGACTACGAGCATGGTCATTCCCTCCTCGGCCAGGGAGCGCATTACATCCAGCACCTCACCGATCAGCTCGGGGTCGAGGGCGCTGGTTGGCTCGTCGAACAGCATCATGTCCGGGTTCATACAGAGGGCCCGGGCGATCGCCACCCGCTGCTGCTGCCCTCCGGAAAGCCGGCCCGGGTACTCCTCGATTTTGTCGAGCAGGCCGACACGTTCCAGCATGCGCCGGGCCACGTCGTTGGCTTCTTCCTCTCTGCGTCCTAGGACTTTGCGCTGGGAGATGGTGAGGTTGTTCAGCACGTTCAGATGGGGGAACAGGTTGAACTGCTGGAACACCATCCCGATCTTGGTCCGCAGGCCGTCGACGACTGCTCCCCAGGCGGTCATGTCCTCGCCTTCAATGAGAATGGTTCCGGCTGTCGGTGTCTCCAGCAGATTGACGCAGCGCAGCAGCGTCGACTTCCCCGATCCGGAAGGCCCGATCACGCAGACCACTTCGCCGGAGGCGACCTTGAAGTTGATGCCGCGCAGTACTTCGAGTTCCCCGAAGTACTTGTGCAGGTCGCGTATCTGGATGGGAGGGACGGTCATATCCTCCCCTTCCCGGTGGATCGCTCCAGCCGGCGCACCATGTAGGTGAGGGGCAGCGTGATGATCAGGTAGACGAAGGCGATGACGATGAGCGGCGTGGTGTTGCGGTGCAGGTTCATCATGTCACGCCCGAACTTGGTCAGCTCCTTGCTCTCGAGAGTGGTGCCGATGACGAAAAAGAGGGAGGTGTCTTTGATCAGGAGCACCAGCTCGTTGGTGAGTGGAGGGATGATGATGCGGAACGCTTGGGGCAGGACGATGTGCCGCATGGCGGTCGGCTTGGGCATACCCAGCGACCTGGCCGCTTCCATTTGGCCGCGGGGCACCGCCTCGATGCCGGCCCTGATCGTCTCGGCCATGTAGGCGCCGGCGACGATGCCCAGACCCAGTGTGCCCTTTCCGAGAATGCCCCCGGGGATCCTGAAATCGAAGGCGAGAGGGAGCCCGAAGGCGATAATGAAGAGGGTGACTAGAGCGGGCAGGCCTCTGAAGAGTTCGATGTAGCCGCTGGCGAACCAGCGGTAGGGCCGGATCGTCGACATCTTCATCAGGGCCAGGATCAGGGCGAGGATGAGGCCGAAGGTGAAGGCGGCGGCGGTGTAGATGATGGTGTTCTTGGCCGCGATGGTCAGCACCTTGGGGAACATGTCGCGCATGATGTCGGGCTTGAAGAAGTTGCGTTGGATCTTCGCCCAGTCGATGAGTCCGAATCTGAGGATGGCATCGAGCCCGACAAGAAGCACAATGAAGAGGAGCAGCAGGTACATGATCCAGCGTCCGAGACTGACCCGTCGGAGCCGTGTCAGCAGTGGGATGCCGGCTGTCCTTTGTTGTGTTGTCATCTGATCTCCACAACGGCACGGGGCGGCTCCTTGGGAGCCGCCCCGAATCCTTGTTCAGTCATTCTCAGCTTCAGCCGGAGGGGAACCAGGTCTCGTAGATCTGGTCGTAGGTGCCATCGGCCATCAGGTCGGCCAGCGCCGCGTTGACCGCGGCAAGCAGAGTCTCCGAACCCTCCTCCTTGACGGCGAAGCCGTACTGCTCCTCCGTGGGGTAGATCTCGGCGACGATCACGGTCTCGTCGTTGAGTGCCTGCTCGGCGTTGGGGATGATGTCTTGGAGCACGCCGTCGATCTCACCGGCGTCGAGCGCAACGAACAGCAAGCCCGGGTCATCGTAGGAGATGATGTTGGCTCCCGGGTCGTTCGCCTGAGCGTAGATCTCACCGGTGGTGCCGGACTGAACACCGAGGTTGCGTCCGCTGGCAAAATCGGCGAGCGACGTAATGCCGGAATCGGCCTTTACCAGCAGCGACTGATCGGCGGTGAAGTACGGATCCGAGAAGTCGATGTTCTCCTCACGCTCCGGGAGGATGGTGATCGACGAGGCGGAGATGTCGCATATGTCGGTTTCCATCGCCGCGCCCGAGGTGATGGCATCCCATCCAGGGGTAACGACCTCCAGGTCGAGCCCCAGAGTGGTGGCGATGGCCCTCATCAGGTCGACGTCGAAGCCGACGTAGACGCCGTCCTGCTCGAACTCCATGGGTGCGTAGGGCGGGTCGGTGCACATGGTCAGCACACCGTCCGTCACCAAGCCGTAGTCGACGGCTGCGGCAGTAGTTGTCGTTGCTTCGGCGGCAGTTGTCGTTGCTCCGGCAGTAGTTGTCGTTGCTTCGGCAGCAGTTGTCGTTGCATCGTCATCGCCGCAGGCCGCGGCCATTAGGGCCACCGCCAGCAGCAGCACAAGGAACTTCATCAATGGTTTCATCCCGATAACTCCTCCCTTGGCCCCTCGCAAGGGGCCTCTGGACTTGCAGACTAGGCGGAACTGATGGCGCGTGCCGCAGCGGCGGACGGCGTGATGAGCGCGGCTCGGGCCATCGGTTATGGTGGGAAGCATGAGATTCGGCGCATTTGTCCCTCAAGGCTGGCGGATGGACCTGGTGGGTATCCCGGTCGAAGAACAGTGGTCGGCGATGCTCGACGTGGCCAGACGCATCGAGGCCGCCGGCTACGAGTCGGCTTGGGTCTACGACCACTTCCACACCGTCCCCGAACCGACTCAAGAACCCACCTACGAGTGCTGGACGCTCATGGCGGCGCTCGCCGTCACCACCGAGACCGTACGGCTGGGCCAGATGTGTACCTGCAACTCGTACCGGCCTCCGGCGTATTTGGCCAAGGTGGCCTCCTCGATCGATGCCATCTCCGGCGGCCGCCTCGACTTCGCCATTGGGGCCGGCTGGTACGAGCATGAGTACCTGGCCTACGGCTACCCGTTCCCGAAGGGATCGGTGCGTATCGGGCAGCTAGCCGAGGCGGTGAAGGTCATCAAGGCGATGTGGACCCAGGACGAGGCTCACTTCGAGGGCAAGTACTACAGGGTTGACGGAGCCATCAACCGGCCCCGGCCGCTCCAGAAGCCGCATCCGCCGCTGTGGATCGCCGGCGGCGGGGAGAAGCTGACCCTTCGGCTCGTCGCCGAGGAGGCCGACTACTCCAATTGGGGCGGAACGGTGGAGACCTTCAAGCGCAAGTCGCAGATCCTCGACGCCCACTGTGAGGCAGTGGGCCGCGACCCGGCCGAGATCACGAGAACCCTCATTGTGCAGTCCCTGGTGGATCCCGACGAGGCGGCTCTCGACCGGGCGGTCAGCCAGATTCCCGAGTTCCGGACCGGGTCGCTATCGGTCCACGGGCCCGCCGAGAAGATCATCGACCATCTTGGCAAGTACGGAGAGGCCGGCTGCGAATTCTTCACCGTCTACTTCCCCGACGCGGTGTGGGGCGATTCCATCGAGCGCTTCGCCGCCGAGGTGATCTCGGCTCTCGGTTAGCAGCCTGCCCGGTCCGGTGGACCACAGCTCCGGACGCCCGTCATGCCACTGCGCACATTGGCGTGTGTCCGGCAATCCCTCCGGCGGGGGAGGGTCGAATCACTCGCCGGCGTGATGACTTGGTAGATGCGGTATGGCAGGCTGACGGCCGGCGGACAGAAGGTTCCGAGGGCACGCTACGATGCCGCCCTCGTGGCCAGCGTCGGCCGAGGATCATGGTTCCTTTCAAAGGAGCAGTCGTGTCGAAAAACAGCGAGAGCCGCTACGAGGAGTTCCAGGTGAAGGGCGAAGAGCTCATCGCCAAGGTGAAAGAACTGGTGCGCGAAGGCAACGTCCGCCGCGTCATCATCGAGAACGAAGAGGGTAAGACCCTCATCGAGATCCCGCTGACGCTCGGTGTCGTGGGCGCGGTGCTGCTGCCCGTGTGGGCAGCCGTTGGAGCCATCGCCGCCATGGTCACCAATTGCAGGATCCGTATTGAACGCAGAGGAGACGAGGAGGAATGACCGTACTGACAGACACCGCCGCCCGCGTTGAGGGCGCCACCAAGGTCTTCGGCGAGGGCGACACCGCGGTACGCGCTCTGGACGACATGACCGTCGCCTTCGACCGGGGGCGCTTCACCGCCATCATGGGCCCCTCCGGCTCAGGCAAGTCGACTCTGCTGCACTGCGTCGCCGGCCTCGACAATTTGACGGAGGGCAGCGCCTACATCGGTGACGTGCGCCTCGGCGACCTCAGCGAGAAGCAGCTGACGCTGCTGCGCCGCAAGAGCGTCGGGTTTGTGTTCCAGGCCTTCAACCTGATCCCGACCCTGCGCGCCGACGAGAACATCACTCTTCCGGTCGACATAGCCGGCGAGCATCCCGACGAGGAGTGGTTCAACATCGTCGTGAGGACCATGCGTCTCGAGGATCGGCTCAGCCACCGTCCCAGCGAGCTGTCCGGAGGCCAGCAGCAGCGGGTGGCGGCGGCGCGTGCGCTGATGTCGAGGCCGGAGATCGTCTTTGCGGACGAGCCCTCGGGCAACCTCGACTCCAAGGCCACCGACGAGCTGCTCCAGTTCCTGCGGCGGGCCGTGGATGAGTTCGGCCAGACGATCGTCATGGTCACCCACGATCCAATCGCGGCCGCCTATGCCGACAAGGTGGTGTTCCTGGCCGATGGCCGCTGTGTGGGTGAGATGACCGGCCCGACCGTCGAATCCATCCTCGATCACATGAAGGCACTGGGGGGCTGAGATGGAGATGCTGAAGCTGTCGTGGAAGGGGGCGATGGCTCACAAGGGTCGCCTGGCCCTCATGATGATCGCCGTCGTGCTCGGTGTCGGTTTTGTCGCCGGCACCTACGTGTTCACCGACACGGCCAAGGACGCCTTCGACGAGCTCCTCCAGCAGGAGATCGGCGACTCGGTCATCGTTCGGCAGGAGATTGAATTCAGCGCCTCGTGGGACGTCGGCCGGGTCCCTGCATCGCTGCTGCCGGCTATCGAGGAGCTGCCGGGCGTCGACCGGACGCTGCCCTTCGTGCAGGGTTGGGCCCAGCTACTGGACAAGCAGGGCGAGCTTATCGGAGGTAATGGGCCTCCTACGTTCGCCATGTCCTGGGCCGAGGGAATGGAGGAGTTGGATCCGACTCGGCTGGTCGAAGGAGACATCCCGAGGCAGGACGGTGAGGTGGCCATCGACCTGTACAGCGCCGAGCAGAACGATTACATGGTCGGCGACACCATCGACATCCTGACCATTGAGGGAGTGGAGGAGTTCAAGATCGTCGGGCTCGCCGGCTACGGCGACATGGATAACTTCGTCACAGCAACCGCTGCTCTCTTCGATGTGGAGACGGCGCAGCGGGTCGCCGGCTTCGATGATGAGTACAGCCTCATCTACGTCGTGGCCGAGCCCGGGGTCGACCGCGAGCAGCTTCAGGCTGCCGTCGCCGGCGTGCTTCCTGAAGGGACCGAAGCCATCCTGAGCGAGGTGACGATCGACGAGGCCCAGGAGGAGGTCGATGAGATCTTTGGGATCTTCAACAGGGTCTTTCTCGTTTTCGGGCTGATCGCCATCTTCGTCGCCTCTTTCCTCATCCAGAACACCTATCGCATCGTTGTCGCCCAGCGCACCAAGGAGCTGGCCATGCTGCGGGCGGTGGGCGCCACCGGGGCGCAGGTGTACTGGGTGGTGATGGCCGAGGCGCTCATCATGGGCATCGTCGCATCGGCCATAGGCATCGGCGCTGGAGTGCTGCTGGCCGTGGGGCTGAAGGTGCTGCTTGCTGCCTTCGGCATCCAGTTTCCTCAGGGTAGCCTGACTTTGCTGCCGCGCACCATCATCGTCGGCCTCATCGTGGGAACCGTGGTAACGGTCATCTCGGCGCTGCTGCCGGCAAGAAAGGCATCACGGGTGCCCCCGGTGGCGGCGCTTCGGGAGATCCAGTCGACGTTCTTCAAGTCGCTCCGGCTCAGGGCCATGATCGGGCTGGGGATCGTCGCCGCCGGTGTGACCGCACTTCTGGTGGGCCTCTACGCCGATTTAGGTAACGGCCTGCTGTTGACCGGAGTCGGAGCCGGCGTTGTCTTCGTCGGTGTCTCGGTGATCGCCCCCTTCTTTGCCAGGTATTTCGGCCGTGTGGCCGGAAGCCCTCTGCCCGTCGCCGATGGTGTTACCGGGCGTCTGGCTCAGGAGAACGCGGTGCGCAAGCCGCGCCGTACCGCCGCCACGGCCTCGGCCCTCATGATCGGTGTGGCCCTGGTCACGGTGATCGCCACTCTGGGTGCAACGTTCAAGGGCACCATTGAGGAGACGGTCCGCGACGAGGTCGTTGCCGAGTATCAGGTGCAGGTGACTGGCTTCGGCGATCCGTTGAGCCGCGGGCTCAGCCCGGATTTGGCCGTGGAGTTGCGCTCCCTGCCCGAGGTCGAGGTCGCCGCCGTATACCGCTCGGGGGAGTGGCGAAAGCCGGGCACTGGCGGCGAAGAGACCGGCGCCGGGCCGCACTTCGCCAGCAGTATCGGCTATTTGATCGCCGTGGATGACGACATGGATGAAGTAATGCGGCTCGACGTCAGCGAGGGTGACTTTGACGACCTTGGGCCGAACGGGGTGATGCTCCACGAGACCTACGCAGAGGAAGAAGGCCTGTCTGTGGGGGACCCGTTCTCCATCGAGTACCCGAGCGGGGTCGTCGGGGAGTACGACGTGGTAGCGATCTACGGTGCCGATCTCTTCGGGGGCGGAGCCGCATCGGGTGATCTCATCATCTCGATGGAGACTTTTGAGGCCAATTACGACTACGAGCTGGACCAGATGGTCATCATCAGGCTCGCAGACGGCGTCGATGCCGAGGCGGTGCGCCCCACCCTGGAAGCCGTGGTCGACGGGTACCCCAATGCCGAGCTGAACAACGCCGAGGAGTACATCGACAAGGTCGGTGCCCAGCTCGACATGATGCTCAACATCGTCACCGGACTTCTCGGCATGGCGATCATCATCGCTCTGCTCGGCATTACCAACACCCTCTCGCTCTCGATCATGGAGCGCAAACGGGAGATCGGCCTGCTGCGCGCCGTTGGCATGAGCCGGGCTCAGGTGCAGCGTATGGTGTACTGGGAATCGGTGCTCATTGCCATCTTCGGGGCGGCATTGGGCCTCTCTGTGGGGCTGGCACTGGGCGTGGCCGTGGCCACTGCCGTCGGCGGCCTCAGCATCACGCTCCCCTGGGTGAGCCTGGCGGTATACGCCCTGGCGGCAGCGATCGGCGGCATCATCGCCGCCATCTTGCCCGCCTATCGGGGTTCTCGCACCGATTTGCTTGAGGCCATCGCCTTTGAGTAGGTGATCGGGCGTTTGGTGGGGGGCTCCGGGGCCATTTCGGGGTGATTCCCTATGGAGGTCCGATGCCGCCTCGCCCATGCTGTCGGCATGTCGACACGACAGGTGGCTCTGCAGGACGGATGTCTCGGGTGTTTGGCTGCGGGGAGCCGCGCCCCCGCCCGCGCAGGCGTAGCCTTCGCTGCGTCTGGGGGAGAAGATGGGGCGCTCCGGTAGAGCCGTCATCGGATTCGGGATTGGCGCGCTGATCGGCCTGGCCGGCGGCGAAGCCGTCGGGGCGTTTGTCGGAGGATTGTTCGGGGCCCTTCTCGGCGCCGTCAGCATGCGCAGCCGGCCGGTCGACGCCGTCCACTTTTCCCGGTATTCGACGGGCGCCGGTGAGTTGGCCAGGAGTCTCGACGAGAAGGTCGCTTTCACGAGGGGCTTCATCGCGAGGGCGCTACACCGGGGCCTGATCGACTCGGAGACGGCGGGGATTCTGCGACTGGAGCTGGCGACGGAGGCCGTGCACGGGATGCCGGCCGGCATGCGGCCCGACCTGAGGGGTGAATTCGGCGAGACGTCTGAATGGCCGGGCATCACCAGGGGAGCGTTGATCGAGTTCCTCGAGGGTGCTCGGCAGAGGGGGATCATCGACGCCAACGTGGCGCAGCAGCTCCTCGACGAGTTCGAGGCGAGTCTCGCCGGGCCTGCAGAGCCCTTCTCCGTGCCGGTCCCGCCAATGCCTGAGGCGGTGGCGCCTCCGCCGCCCCCTCCGGGGCCGTCCTTCGTGGTGAGCCGCCCCGCCGTTCCGGCTCCTCCCCGGGCCCCGGCCCCTTTGCCGCCAGTGCCGGTGGTCCCCTCGCCGCTGTCCGAGGCGTGGAGGCGAGCCGGAAGCCGAATGATGGCGGCCTGGAAGTCGTTTGCGTCCGATGTCGCCATCCACAGTTTCACCTACCTCGGGGTGCTCCTTTTTGTCGTGTGTGTGCTCGTCTTCTTCACCGGCGGCTTTTTCGGCGACCTCGTATCGAACAAGGACATGAGGCCAATAGTGGCGCTTGCGATTCCGCTGGCGCTTTTCGGCGTGGCCTGGCTGCTGCGGGCGCAGACGGGCATCCCGTTCACGGCGGATGCCGTTGGCCTCATTGCCGCCGTCGTGCTCCCGATGATGCTGTCTGCGTTGTTCCAGGACGGGTCGAGCTACCCGCCTGACGTCAACGGACCGGCCCGGTGGTTCGCCTATGCAGGGGTCGGCGTGGTGGTCACCGTGGTCTACGCCCTGCTGGCGCGGCGATCCGCGGTCTACGCATACCTGGTGGCGCCGGCCATCTGGGTCGCCGCCGGCGCCCTGGGCTTGTTTGTCGAGGATGCGGTGCAGCTGGTGCGGGAGCTGGGCTGGTCATCGCTGGGGTCGTGGGACTTCGGCGATTTCACCTCGGACGGTATCTCGTCCGGCCAGATCACCGTGGTCGTCATCGCGGTTGCGACGACGGTGGCTCTCGCCGCCGTGGTGCGTAACACCAGGCTGGGCCCGGCGGTGTCTGGGAGGATCGTTGTTTCCAGCTCCGTCGCCCTGCCGGCGCTTGCCGTGTTCGCTTTCTCCTTCACCTTCGCCGACGCCATGGCTCGAGGCGTCGCCTCTCCAGGTCTCGAGGACGTCGCAGGGCCGTCGATGGTGGCATTCCTGGCCGCCGGGCTTGGCCTGCTCGGCGTGCGCGCCTCAAGCTACGCCTGGGAACGGTTTGGTGAACGGACGCGGAAGGGCATCGACTCCACCATCACCGCCGTCGCCTACAGCCTGGGTGCCGTTGCCTGGATCTTTGCTGTGGGCCTGGGCGTGCCGGTGGGGTGGATCGGGGCCGGCCTGGTTGCCATTGGGCTCCTTGTCGCAGTGCTGGAGCACAGTGGGGAGCGGCCGGCGGGGCTGTGGGCGGCGCGGGTGCTGATCATCGTCGGTTTGGCGATGGCGCTGGCGGACGGCGGTGCCACTCTGGCGGCCTGGGCAGGCGTCACCGCGCTGGTCGTCGGTGGGGTCCTCTGGGAGCCGGTGCGAAGGTCGCTCAACGTTCTGGTCGCCGTGCCCCGGGGGAGCGTTGTCGAGCGCGCTGCCATCTGGCTTGGAGTTCTGGTGACGGTGGGCGTCGGAGGGGGCAGGTTGGCCTGGCCCGGTGGCACGGTGTGGCTGCTTGCCGGTGGTGGTGTTGTGCTTGGGGCGGCGAGGTTCCTGACCGATCTGCGGGTGTTGCGCAGCCTGGCCACTCTGCCCGCCGGCCTGTTGGCGCTGTCGGCCATCGGTGTTGGCGGCTACCAGGCGGCTGCCGGGACGCTCGAGGTGGGCGAGCTGGGCGTTGTCCTCCTCCTCGTTTCGGCCGCCGGCTGGCTCCTGGACGTTCCCTTGGTTCATCGCCTTGCTCCCGCCGCCGCTATCGGGGTGTCGGGCGCGGCTCTTCTCGGTCGTGAGATCGCTGGGGTTGCGGGACTCCCGGCGGCAGTGACGGACGCATCCGTGCTGGGCATGGCCGCGTTGGGTTTCCTCATTCCTTCGCTGATGCGGGCTTCACCCGTTGCCGTCGTCTCCGGGGTGATGGCCCACGTGTTCTGCTACGCCGCCTTCGGCTTGAGCATGCCGTCGGAGCGAGGTGCCGTCGTCGGTCTCGGTGCTGTTGTGCTGGTGCACGGATTGGAGGCGTTTGCCGTCGACCGAGGCCGCTCGGCCGTGGTGGAGGCGGCGGCGACTCGGTGGCCTCGGGCCCGTTCGGTCGTTGAGGCGGCACCGGCTCTGATCGCGGCTTCGGTCCTACCATTCCTGGCAGTGGTGGCCAGCCGCCAGATCCCGGCGGTCGCCGCCGAACGGCCCCGCTCCGGTCTGGTGTTGGCGGCTACCGCCTGGCTCTACGTGGCCGGTGTAGCCGGGCTGCGCAAGAGCTGGCGCTCGCTGCTGGCCGCTGCCGGCCTCGTCGTTGCCGGCTGCGGCATAGCCGTTGCCGCTCCGTCACTCGTGGGCTCGCTTTTTGCGGTGATCTCGGCGGCGGGTGTTGTTGCCGAGCTGGCGCTGCTGCTGGGCCGTCCCGGCCTCTCGGCCGTGGCTTGGGTACTTGGCGGTACCGCCGGCATCCTGACGGCATCCCGTCTCGGCATGGAACCTGGTGATCTCCACTTTGTCCTGTATGGGATGGCGGCTGCGGTCATGATCATTCCGGCGGCGCTGGATCGGTGGCACCGCGGGCCGGAAGGCGGGGTGCGGTCTCGCTGGCTGCAGTGCCCGGTGGCCGTCGGGCTCGCGGCTTTGCCGGCAGCGCTGGCCTTGGTGGTGGCCGACGGGAGGGTGGTGGGGCCGCTCGTGCTGGGTGGGGCGGCGGCGTACGTCGTGCTCGGTGTGCTCACCAAAGCCGGAGGGGTCTCCCTTCCGGTGTCGGGCCTCATTGCCATCACCTACGCGCACTATCTCGAGTTCTGGGAGTCTCCCGTTGAGGAGCCGATCGTATGGATGCCGCTGGCCGGCGTCTTCCTGCTGGCGTACCTGGTTGCGCCCCGTCGCTCCCTGGCCAAGATCGCCACCGATGGCGGACCCGGGTTGTTGGTTTCTGCGCTGGCGGTGGCGGTGCTGGCCACCGTGCTCGGCTTTGACGAGGGCGGCCTGGGACACGTACTGGTGGCATCGACGGCTTTGCTTGCCGTTGTGGCCACTGATCGCCGGAGCCTGGTCTGGGCGGCCGCCGCGCTGGTGGTGCTCGCCGGAAGCGGATTTGCCTATGGGGACGGGTGGCTCTCGTTGATGCTGGCTGCCGATGCCGTCGCCGTTGGTGTCGTCGCCGCCATCAGGCTGGAGCAGGTTTGGGCGTGGGCGTCGGCCGGCTTCTGGGCGGGGGCGTATGGGGCGCTGGCGGTGTGGGGTGACTGGGGTGTGTGGCAGGTGATTGGGGTGACAGGGGCGGTGTCGGTGGTGGTGGCTGCTGCCGGCTTGGTGTTGTGGCTGGGCCGGGTTCCGCCGTGGGCTCGTCTGTGGGCGTTTCCGCTCCTGGCGTTGTCCCAGGCCGGTGCGGTGGCGGTTGCGGTGGTGACGGCGGACCTGTCGGTGCACGATCGTGCTGGGGTGCTGGCGGCGGTGGCGGCCGGCGAGGCCGCTCTGACGCTGGTGACGGCCGCCATCAGGTTGGAGCAGGTTTGGGCGTGGGCGTCGGCCGGCTTCTGGGCGGGGGCGTATGGGGCGCTGGCGGTGTGGGGTGACTGGGGTGTGTGGCAGGTGATTGGGGTGACAGGGGCGGTGTCGGTGGTGGTGGCTGCTGCCGGCTTGGTGTTGTGGCTGGGCCGGGTTCCGCCGTGGGCTCGTCTGTGGGCGTTTCCGCTGCTGGCGTTGTCTCAGGTTGGTGCGGTGGCGGTTGCGGCGGCGGCTTCTGATGCGACACAGACACAGGCTTTTGTGGTGTGGTCGGGCGTAGCGGCGGCCGAGGCGGTGTTGACCTGCATGGCCGCGTGGCGCAGGCCGGAGGGCAGCGGCTTCGCCATGCTTTCCGGTGCGCTGACCGTTGCCGCGGTGGCGCTGGGCGCCGCTGCGGTGTGGGACACCGATGGCCTGGCCGCCTACATGCTGGTGGTGGCGGCGGTGTCCATTGTGGTTTTGATCGGGACCGGCCCTCTGGCGCCCTCGTGGCGTCGGGCTTGGTGCTGGACCACCGGGATGGGGCTGGTCGTCTTCATCCCCATCCTGACGCTCAACGGCATTGGTGGCGCCGAGCCGGAGATGGCGATGGTGCTCCTGCTCTGCGGCGCAGCGCTCGGCGCCGGCGGCCTGCGCTCCGGCGTTTGGATGGTGCTGTACGTGGGCATGCTTGCCTGGCTGGCCGCCGCATTCATTCTCAGCGCCGACCTGATGGCGGGGAATCGGCACGCCTATGCAGTCCCGACTGCGGTAGTGCTCCTCGCCATCATCGAGCTGGAGAGGCTGCGGAGCCGCCTGGTGGGCCGGCGGCCGCCCGATGAGCTGCGCTATGCAGAGTGGGTGCTGATGCTGGGGCCGCCCGCCATGGCTGCCATCGACATGTTCGATGAGCGTGCCATCGGCCTGCTCCTGGCCGGGGAGGGTATTGCCATCCTGCTGTGGGCTTTCGCCACCGAGGTCCGGCGCAGGCTCGTGGTCGGGCTTGGCGCCATCACTTGCAGCGTTCTCATCACCGTGGGCATCCTGCTTGCCGGCGAGGTGGAAGAGGGCGCTCAGGGCACGCTGCTCACAGTGGGGATCGTGGCTGCCGTTCTGCTCATCTTGATCGGCTCCGTGCTGGAGAAGTCGAGGGAACGTGTGGGTCGAGCGGTGAAGCGCATCACTGCTGCGCTGGAGGAGTGGGAATGATGACGGCCCACCAACCTCGGGAACACGTCGGCTATCTGCCGGCGGCTGCCGTTGGAGTGGCCACTCTGGGCTCCGTCGTCTATCTCGTGGCCGGGGGCAGGGGCTCGGTGGGTCTGCTGTTCCTGGTGGCCGTCGGGGCTCCGCTCACCGCGCTTCTGCTGGCCGCAGGTGCCGCCAGGGCCTCTCGTCTTGCGAACTTGGTTCCCTCGGTGGTGCTGGGAGGGACCGTGGTGCCGATCCTGGTAGTCCTCCTCGATTCTGCCTTTGCCGCAGCCGCCTTCGGGCTTGTGCAGCCGCTTGCCGAGGCGGGCCGTCGGCTGCTCGACGAGCTCAACACCGACGCCGATTTGCTCGACGTGTTTACCTCACCGTGGGCCATCGTGCTCCTCATCGAGTTGGCGGTCGTTGCTCCGCTTGCAGAGGAGAGCCTCAAGCCGTTGGGGGCCCTGTTGAGGCGGCCAGGGTCGGCCCGTGAGGCCTTCATGTTCGGCGCCGCGGCGGGAGCGGGCTTTGCAGCAGTCGAGAACCTGCTGTACGCGTCCGGTGCCATCTACTCGAACGATGCCTGGGTGAGGATCAGCGTGATGCGGTCGATGGGCGCCGGCGTGCATCTGCTGGGTTGTGGGCTCGTCTCCCTGGCCGTGTACCGGGCCCGTCACGAGGACGCTGGGTGGGGCCTGGTGGCGAGGTTCTTCGGCGTCGCGGTGGCCATCCACGCTGCGTGGAATGGGGCCATCGCGGTAGCGATCATTCTCTTTAACGAGAGGGAGTACGTCGCCGGAGGGCTCAGCGGTTCCGCGTTGTCCTGGGGCATCAGTCTTGCCGTTGCCCTGGGGGTGCTCGGCGTGCTGGTGCTGGGCTGGCTGGTGGTCGCGGCTCGACGCCTCGGCACCGACAGGGAGCTGGGATCGACCTGGCTTGGCTTGGAGCGGCCCACAGGTGTGGCCGCTTGGGCAGCCATCGCGGCTTCCATGCTGGTGCCCGCGATCATCCTGCTGAAAGCGTTTCCGGGCTTCCTGGCCCTGTGAGCGCTTCCGGTTTGGCGACGGCGGCGGCCGGGATGGCCGCTGTGCGAGCGCCGAGCGGCGGGAAGCCGGTTCTCGAGGTCTCTGGACGCCGCCGCAAGGGGCGCCGGACGTTAGGTCTGGAGGTCGGGCGGTTCGGGGAGCCGAATGTGGTAGCCGTAGCGCCGCATGAGCGGGAAGGTCAGGGCACTCACGAGGCGGCGCTTTCCCGCCGGCAGCTCCCGTTGCCAAGCAGTGTCCGGCCGGATCTGCACTTCGCCGGTGGCGAGCCGATTCGGGTTGCCGGCAACGGTGTGGTTCTGGGCGACCGTCAGAGTGTTTCCGTCGAGGATCTCGAGGCCGGAGTCCTCACCTACTAGGCCGACCAGTGCCTCCAGGGCGGCCCGGGGATCGGCGGTGAAGTCCTCGTATCTCAGGAGTAGGGACCTCTCAGGCCGGCGTCTGCGGACCCGGCCGGCCACCAGATTGCGCAGAGTCCAGCTCGCCGAGCTGTGAAATGGCCCGAAACGGGGCATGTGGCGCGGGGTCATCGTGTCGTGAAGCACCTTGGTGCGCTGCCAGGAGAAGGCGACGGCACGCGGATCGCGCACGAGCTGGACGACATAGGGCTCGATGCCAGGGATGAGACCCAGGGCGCCCGGGCTCATCGGCCATTTCGAGGAGTCGACGAGAACCCGCGCTCCGGTCCTCCGGGCGATCGTCTCGTAGAGGAGGCCTTGGGTGGAGACGTATGCGGCCAGCGGGGGCCATTTAATGCGGCTGGGCCGGGCTCGAAGCAGTCGAGCGAGGTTCCGCCAGCTGTGCACGGCGTCGTGCCATTCGGCCATCCGGGCGAGCCGATTACCGGTGGCGATGTCGGCGAGCACGCCGGACCATACCGGGCAGTCCCCGACGCGCTTTCCGCAGCCGCATTTACGGTCTTCGGTTTCCTGCCATATGAAGTGCAACTCGCCGCACCCAAAGAAGCCGTCCAGAGAACTCAAGGCAATGTCGAGGAGCGTGGTGCCGCTGCGGCCCTTGCCGACGAGGAACAGGACCTTTGGGCTGCGACCGAGGTTGCTTTCGTGTTGGTTCTCGAAGCCCACCGAAGCCGTCCGGTGTGGGGATCTGGACGCTAGCCCCGCGGTGCCTTCAGGCCAACTCCCCGTCGGTATCGGGCACGAGTTCCGGTTCCGGTGGCGCGGTCTTCTCGCGTCGGGCGGCAAGAAAGCTGGCAACCAGAGCGAGCACGGGGAGGCTGACGAGCCGGTCGAGGCCGGCGGCGAGCAGGGCCGCCGAGGCGGGGATGTGGACGAGCGGACCGATGGCGGCCGCCAGCAGCTCACGTATGCCCAGGCCGCCCGGGAAGAACCCGAGCGCTGCGGCCAGGATGCCGGAGAGGGTGAGGGCAACCGAGCCTCCGAAGGGGGTGTCGAGGCCAAGGCCTATGAGCACCAGGTGGAATCGCAGAGCCTTCACCATGACCATGCCGGCCTCGATGAGCATGATGACAAGTGTGTGACGTGTGGGGGCTCCCGAGATGCAGAGAGCTCGCACCGTGAGGTGACACGCCAGAGCGGCCAGGACGCCGACGGCGAGCAGTGGGCCGGCCAGACGCCATGCCCCGTTCCAGGCCTGGAAGAGGCCGGCGAGCAGGCAGCCGGTGCCGAGCCACATGAGGCCGATGGCTGTCGTGATCCCGAAGGCGCGTCCATAGCTCGACCCTTCCTGCTTGAGGGCGTGACTTCGCACGAGGACCGATCCGGGGAGAGGGAGCAGGTTCGCCGCGCTCGCCACAACGGCAACCCGCAGTGCGGGGCCGAGCCGGATGTGGTATCCGAGGACTCGGCCCGACGCGGCGTACTCGGCAGCGTTCAGTGCCATCATCGCCGGTACGCCGACGACCCCGACCAGGACTAGGGGAAGCCAGCCGACGGTACGGCCTTCGTCGGGGAGCGAGAGAAAGGCGAGGATCATGCTGGCAACGAAGGCGACGGAGCTGACGGCCAACACGATGCGCCTAGTGCGCGTCGACCTGGCCGCGCGTTCGCGCAGGCGCGCCAGCCTGGTGGCAAGACTGCGGACCGTGCGTCGCAGTCCGGCCAGGAAGGGTGCCGACCGGCTCATTGGCGTCCCGTCGCCGGACGGCGGGCGGCGTCGACGGGGCCAAGTTTCCCCGCTTGGCTTTCGGGCGACCTGGTAGGATCGCTGCTCCGCACGGCGCCCACGGTACCGCCTCGTGGGCCGTGCTCGCGCAGGACTTGCACATGGCCGCAACTCATGCAGACCTGAATTCGGGAGCCGCCTCGGACGGTGATTCTCTCGACGTCTCCGTTGTGCTCCCGGTCTTCAACGAGGAAGGCCACTTGCGTGAGGAGATCGAGCGCATACGAAAGGGGCTGGAGGCCTCGCGCTACAGCTTCGAGATCATCGTCATCGATGACGGCTCGACGGACGGCAGCGCCGAGATCCTGCGCCGGACGGAGGGCATCAGGCTGATCGAACTTGGGCGCAACCACGGGTCGGGGTACTCGCGCAAGATCGGCTCAAGAGCCGCCAGGGGCGACATCATCGTGTGGACCGACGCCGACATGACCTATCCCAACCATCGGATAGCGGAGCTGGTGGATCAGCTGGAACCGGGGTACGAGCAGGTGGTGGGCGCCCGCCGCCGGGAGGCGGGGACGCACCGTTGGGCTCGCCGGCCGGCGAAGTGGTTCCTGCGCAAGCTGGCCGGGTACCTGGTGCGCACCAAGATCCCCGATCTGAACAGCGGGTTCCGGGCGTTTCGCCGGGAGGTGGGCATGCCCTATCTGAAGTATCTGCCGCAGGGCTTCTCCTGTGTCACGACGTTGACTCTGTCGTTTCTCTCCAACGGCCACTACATCAAGTACGTAGACATCGACTACGAGGAGCGGGCGGGAAGGTCCAAGTTCCATTGGTGGCGGGACACGACCCAATACTTGCTCCAGATCATCCGGATGATCATGACCTACAACCCCCTTCGGGTGTTCATCCCCATCGGGTCCGTGCTCATGCTCACCGCCGTGGGCAAGGTTGTTTTTGACGTGTTCGACAAAAACTTCAGGATCACGTCGAATGCCATCATTCTCACCATCGTCTCATTCCAGGTACTCGCCATCGGGTTGCTAGCCGACCTCGTGTCGCGGCTCGGTGGTACCAGTGACTGAACCGGTTGCCGGGTCTGCGGAGGCCGATCTAGGTAAGCCGGGTTGGCGTTCGCTGGTGCAGAGGCCCGTCGTGGTCGAATCCTGCATCGTCGTGGGGTTGGTGGCGGCGTACTTGGTGGTGCAGCTCTTCTTCATGTGGCAGGTGCTCGGGGGTGACACCGGCCGCTACTTCAATGCGGCGGCGGACATCACCGACATAAGCCGCACTCACTGGGGGCTGCGTATCGGCCTTATTTTCCCCACAGCCGTGCCTGTGCAAATCTTCGGGCAATCGGAGGCCGGCTACTACCTGTTTCCCCTGGTGGCAAGCTCGGGCTTTCTCGTGGCCACATACGCGTTGGGCCGAGTGCTGTTCGGGCGTCTCATCGGAATCACCGCGGCCGTCGTGCTGGCGGCAAACCATTACTTCCTCGGCTATTCGAGCCGGCTCTTCCCGGATATCCCCAGCGGCGCCGTTCTGGTGGGTGCCGTCGCGGTCATCGCTTACTACGGAATGCGCCCGGAGCGCCGTAGGGCTCGCCCGCTGAGGTACCGGCTGCTGCTGATCGGCGCGGGGGTGCTGCTCGGGTGGGGATACCTGATCAGGGAGACCATGGTGCTGTTCTTCCCGCTGGTTCCCTTCGTCTGGTGGCGGTTGAGGCTCCCCTGGCGCGATCTGCTCTACGTCGCCGGGGGCGCGCTGGCCATGTTCATGGTGGAGTTGGCTTGGGGTTGGTATGCCTACGGGGACCCGTTCACCCGCCTGCGCGTGCTGGTGGAGCGCTCCTTCAGCGGGAGGGAGAGCCTCGTGGCGGAGGAAATCAGGCAGGCGCGGCGGGCGATGCAGGACAGCCTCTTCGAGTCGCTCACCATCTTCCCGCGGCTATTGCTGGACTATGGGGTGGGATCACTCTTCCTCGCCCTGGCCGGCCTGCTCGCCGTGGGGACGGCGGTGACCCGGGACCGGCGGCTCCTGGTGCTGGCGGCCTGGGTGTTCGGGGTGTGGCTTCTCGTCTGCGTCATCGGGCTGTACGAGACCGCCGAGGAGGGCTCGATCCTGAAGGTCTCCAAGCTCCGCTACTGGCACCCGATCCTGCCGCCACTCGTGCTGGGAGGTCTGGGGGCGACGGCGCTGCTGGGGCAACGGGTGACTGCATGGCTGCGCCTCGGATCGCTGGGGCGGGTGCTGCGGGCGGGGCTGGTGGCGTGTCTGGCGGTGGCCTTGGTGGTTGTCGGCATGGGTGACGCCAGGGCCCACGCCATGCCGCGGGCGGAGAGTCCGTATCCCGAGTTCCGGTCGTGGCTGGCCCGAGAGGGAGAGAGTTTCGATCTCATCGTCTCGCCGCTCGGGCTGACCCGCAGGATCCGCGTCTACACGAGGGCGTTTTGGGGTGAGCCGATCTGGGACGGCAGCGTACGGTCCGCTTCGCGCATCGAGATCGATCCGGAAGATTTGACCTGGGAAGGCATCGTGTTCTTCGACGGAACCGAGAAGGTGCCCGAGTCCTACTTCGTGTCGGTGCCGGACCATTGGGCAGTAGAGGCTCTTTTCCTGGAGTCCAGCCCGCGGGCGGCGGCTTTCTCGGCGGGAACGTTCGAGCGTTTTGAGGTCAGGTCCACCGTCGGGTTCGAGGGAGACGATCTCTCCTGGTACCTGTTCCGGGCCGTCGACGGCGCCCTCGAGATCAGTGCCAGGCAAGGTCCGCTGACCGTGGAGGCGCGTCGCGGCGAGGAGGTCTATCTGGCTACGACCTTCGTGAGCGGGCAGGGTGAGTTCATGAAGCTCCGAGTCGAGCTGAGCGGGTCGGCGAGGCGGCTACACGCACGGTGCGCCGTCAGCAGCGGCGGGGAGGTGTCGGTCGAACCCGGCTACATCGCCTATCGCACCAACTCGCGGGTCGAGGTGGAGGACTCCACGGTTGACCTGATCTGTGAGGTGCCTCAAGACGCCGACGTGGGCGTGTCCTTCGTGCTGGCGTTCAGCGGCGCAGTCGAGATGCAGGTGAGCCCGGCCCAGGTGCTCACCAGCCGGGTCGTTGAAGCCAGCTGTTTGGGGCAGCCTGCCACGATCGTCGGCACCGAGGGGAGGGATCGGGTCGAGGGCACACAGAGGGGCGACGTC
Organism: uncultured Acidimicrobiia bacterium; assembly: GCA_964633975.1. Lineage (GTDB taxonomy): Bacteria > Actinomycetota > Acidimicrobiia > Spongiisociales > UBA11373 > CAZWKX01. Next base: position 30,207 of record CAZWKX010000010.1, on the reverse strand, counting down.
ATAGTCACCTTGGGCGGCGACGACCTGATAGACGGCAGAGGGGGCGACGATCTCATCTGTTCCGGAGAGGGAAACGATCAGATAGTCGCCGGAGACGGGGATGATGTCATCGAGGGTGGGGACGGAAACGACCGGATCTTCGCCGGACCGGGTGACGACATCGTCTATGGGGGCGGCGGGGTCGACCTCTGCTTCGGCGAGGCGGTCGATTCTTGCGAAGACGGTTGAGATAGGCCTTCTGGGCTTCGGTACCCTCCTCTCGTGCGTATCGCCTACGTCGGACCGCTTCCCCCAATCCCGGGCGGCATCGCCCACCACGGCGCCAAGCTGGTGAGAGCGCTGCGCGGCCTGGGGCACGAGGTGTCGGCCATCTCGTGGCGGTCCCAATACCCTCGGCTGCTGTACCGGGGAGGCCGCCGCGCTCCAGATGCCACGGCCGTCCCCGGGTGTCGTTTTCTGCTTCGTTGGTGGAGCCCTGTGTCGTGGCTGCGAGCGGGGCGTGCGGCCCGAAAATGTGATCTGGTGGTGTTCCCTTGGGTCACTCCTTTCCATGCCTTGCCGCTCCGGGTGGTGATCGGGGTGGCCGGCCGGCGCCGCCTGGCGTTCGTGCACAACCCGGTCCCTCACGAGCGTATGCCCTTCGCCCGTCTCCTCACCCGGTGGGTGCTGGGCCGGGTGGATGGAGCGCTGACCCACGGCCGGGTCAACCGGGAGAACGTCGAGGAGATCTCCGGGCTGCGCCGCGTGGTGGCGGTCCCACACCCTCCGAATCTGGACCTGGAGCCGACGCCGCTGCCGCCCTCGCCCCCCTTCCGGCTTCTTTTCCTCGGCTACGTGCGTCCCTACAAGGGACTCGACGTGGCGATCGATGCCGTTTCCAGGTTGGTCGGCGAGGGACTCGACGTGCAGCTCACCGTGGCCGGTGAGTTCTGGGAGGACGCCGGTGTCTGGAGGGATCGGATCGCCAACTTGGGGCTCGGTGGGCGTGTCGATCTTCAGCCCGGCTACGCCGCCGACGAAGACGTGGCTCGGCTGCTGCAGGAGCACCATGTGCTGGTGGCGCCCTACAGGTCGGCCACCGCGTCGGGCGTCGTGCCGCTGGCGTTTGCCGCGGGACGCCCCGTGGCGGCGACCGACGTGGGAGCCCTATCGGAACGCGTCATCGAGATGAAGACCGGGGCCCTGGCGCCTCCCGGTGACCCCGCCGCTTTTGCCGCCGCCATCCGCAGGGTCATTGGCGAGATGGGGCCGATGGCAGAGCAGGGTCCGGCTGCAGCGGGGTCGTGGGACGAGATGGCTCGAGTGCTGGTCGACATGGCGGATGAGGCGGCGGGCAAGCAGAAGCTGCTTCCCGATCGCGGCATGGGGCCGCTTCGACGCCCCCTGGTGATGGCTCGGACCTTGTTGACCGACTGGTACCTCAACCGGGGGCGGGCTCGGCGGGCCGGGGGCCGGCCGCTGCGGACCCGGATGGCGGGGCAATTGAGGGAGCCGGTGTTCGTAGTGGGCTGTCCTCGCTCCGGCACGACATTCCTGGGTGAGTGCTTTGGGGCGATGCCGGTGATCTCTTATCACCACGAGCCGGTGGCCACCAAGGCGGCGGCGGCGTACGTCAAGCTCGGGCTGTGGGACGAGCGGCGGGCGGTGCGGTTCTTCCAGAAGGTCTACCGGAGGCTGCTATGGGTGCGTCTCGACGGCGGCCTTCGTTTTGTGGACAAGACACCCCGCAACGTGTTCCTTATGCAGTTCCTGCACCGGACCTTTCCCGGTGCCCGGTTTATCCACATCGTGCGCGACGGCCGGGATGTGGCCGTGTCGTGGAGCGAGCGGCCCTGGTTCCGCGACGATGCGCCCGAAAAATACGAGCCGGGCGGGTATCGATATGGCCCTCGGCCCTCATTCTGGGTTGAGCCCGAGCGGGCCGAGGAGTTTGTGGGCACGACGACGCTGCATCGCTGTGCCTGGGGCTGGCGGCGGTACGTGGAAGCCGGGCTAGCCGGTGGTGACGCCGTCGGTGATGCCGTGCTGCAGGTCCGGTACGAGCGGTTGTTGGCAAATCCGCAGGGAGAGGGCACGCGTATCCTTGATTTCCTGGGGATCGCGGATCAGGCATCTCGGAGTGCCTTCCTGAAGGCCCTGGCCGGTGCCGACCCGTCGTCGGTGGGCCGCTGGCGGTCTGCACCTGAGCTGGGAGATGAGACACGGGCCGAGATGGCCCCGCTTCTGAAACGCCTGGGCTATCAGCGGTAGCCGGCCCGCGATGGCTTGAGCTGGGGAAGCCCTGCCCGGGCCTAGTCGCGCCGGAAGGCGCTCACCACGATGATGCAGGTGGCCACGGTGGCCAGGAGGGCCACACCCCAGACAACGGGCACCTCGACGTGGCTGCCGTTGCTGGAGATCACTAGACCGGTCCTGGTGTAGACGCCTACGAGCGTGACCGACACCCAGAGTGCGATCACGGCCAGCGCCGCCCAGAAGTGGCGCGTGTAGACGAGGGGCGCTTCGTCTTCGTGTGGAGGCGGGCCAGCGGGAGGCGGTGGCTCGGCTGCCGGTTCCGTCTTGGCCATGATGCAACTCCATGGAGAGACTGTCGACCGAATGATCGCAGGCTTCGGCGTTTGCGGGTAGCGCTTGGTTGCCGCCGGGGCCCTGGCGGTGGAGGAACGTCTAGCCTGCGAACGGATGACCGAGACCATCGCCGATTGGCTCAACCTGAGCTCAGTTTGGCAGGCGCAGCTCATCGTGAGCGGGGCTCTCATCGTCGCCCTCGTCTTGTCGAGAACCGTGGTCCTGGCGATCGTGCACAGGCGGATCAAGGAGCCCTCGGTCTGGTATCGGGCCCGAAAGCTGACGTCGTACATAGTCACCTTCGTCGGCTTCGTGGCGCTGGCGTCGATCTGGATACGGGGCAGTGGTCTGGCTACCTACGTGGGGTTTCTCACCGCCGGCCTCGCCATCGCTCTTTCTGATGTGCTCAAGAACCTGGCCGGGTGGCTGTTCATCGTGCTGAGAAGGCCGTTTCGGGTGGGTGATCGAGTGTCCGTTGGTGGAGAGGCCGGGGATGTCATCGACATCCGGGCCTTTCGCTTCAGTCTCCAGGAATGGGCCGCAGTCACCGGGGGCGGCTTCCCTGCCTACACCGGACGGATCGTGCACATACCCAACGGGCTGCTCTTCACCGAGCCGGCCGCCAATTACAGCGAGGGTTTCGAGTACGTGTTCCACGAGATCCCGGTGCTCGTGACCTTCGAGTCCAACTGGCGCCGGGCCCGGGAGATCGTGCTCGAGGCGGTGGAGAGGCACGCCGCTTCTTTGGACGAGGTGGCGGCCGAGATGAGGACCACATCTCAGGAGTACCGGCTGACCATCGATCAGGTGGCGCCGGCCGTGTTCACTAGGGTGGGGGACAGCGGCGTGGAGCTCACCGGACGGCTGGCGGTGCCCTATCTCAAGACTCGGGCCATCGAAGATCTGGTGTGGACCGACATTCTGGATGGTATTGCAGGCGAGCCCGACGTCGAGCTCGCCTATCCAACCGTGCGTGCCTACTTCGAAGGCCCGGTGCGCATCGAGGGCGGCGAGTAGCGGACGCGCTCAGCGCAAAGGTTGGGCCGTCGGCGGCAGAGCTTCCGGCAGTAGCGTGTCACCGGTGAGCCAGCGGTCGACGGATGCGGCACAGGACCTGCCTTCGGCGATGGCCCACACGATGAGGCTCTGGCCCCGTCCCATGTCGCCGGCTACGAAGACGCCGTCGACGTTTGTCATCCAGCCTTCGTCGCGCGCCACGTTTCCTCGGCCGGTGAGGTCGATGCCGAGATCGTCGATGAGTGGTCCTCGCTCGGGGCCGAGGAACCCGAGAGAGAGCAGAACCAGGTCGGCCCTGAGCTCGCGTTCGGTGCCGGCGATGGGCTCAAAGCGAACCCGGCCCTTCTCGACCTTCATCTCGACGTCGACGGTGCGCAGGGACTCGACCCTCCCGTCGCCGATGAACTCTGTCGTGCTGATCGAATAGAGGCACTCTCCGCCTTCCTCGTGGGCCGAAGAGGTCCGCTGGAGGCGCGGCCACGTCGGCCAGGGAGTTTCCGGATCGCGTTGCGCCGGAGGCCGGGGGAGGATCTCGAGCTGGAGCACCGATGAGCAGCCCTGGCGGAGAACGGTCCCAAGGCAGTCGGCCCCGGTATCCCCTCCTCCGATGATCACGACGTCCCGGTCCCGTGCCGAGTGGGGGTGATCATCGAGTTCGCCCTCCTGAACCCGGTTGGCCAGCGGAAGGTACTCCATGGCTTGGTAGATGCCCTCCAGGTCGCGGCCGGGCGCGGGGAGGTCGCGCCACTGGGTGGCTCCGCCTGCGAGAACGACGGCGTCGAACTGCTTCCTGAGCTCTGCGGCTCCGACGTCGACGCCGACATCGACCCTGGCGCGGAACTCGGTGCCTTCGGCCTGCATCTGGGCGAGCCTCCGGTCGAGGAAGCGCTTCTCCATCTTGAACTCGGGGATGCCGTACCGGAGCAGCCCGCCGATGCGGTCGCTCCTCTCGAACACCACGACGTCGTGCCCGGCTCGGGTGAGCTGCTGCGCCGCGGCCAGGGCGGCGGGACCCGAGCCGACGATGGCCACGGCTTTGCCCGTCTTGGTCTCGGGGATGAGCGGGACCACCCATCCCTCCCGCCAAGAGCGCTCGATGATCTCCAGCTCGACCTGCTTGATGGTCACGGGGTCCTCGGTGATGCCGAGCACGCAGGCCGCTTCACACGGTGCCGGGCACAGCCGGCCGGTGAACTCGGGGAAGTTGTTGGTGGCATGAAGCCGCTCGGCGGCCTGGCGCCAGTGGTCTCGATAGACGAGGTCGTTCCAGTCCGGGATGAGGTTCCCCAGGGGACAGCCGCTGCTGCAGAACGGGATGCCGCAGTCCATACACCTGGAGGCTTGGATGCGCAAGGCGTCTTCGGGAAGCGGTTGATAGATCTCCTCCCAGTCCTGCAGGCGCTGTTCCACGGGCCGGCGGTCGGGCTGGCGGCGGCCGTGCTTCAGGAATCCTGTGACGTCACCCATGAGCCGCCTCCATGACCGCCTCGATGGGATCGGTGCCCTCCCGTTCGGCTTGGGCCATAGCCTCGAGTACCCGCCTGTAGTCCTTGGGCATGACTTTGCAGAAGAGTGCGGCCTCCTCTTCCCAGTTGGCGAGTAGACGCGCGGCCACTTCGGATGTGGTCTCGGCCAAGTGCATCTGGACGCGCTGTCGAAGCCAGGACACGTCATCGTCGTTCATGGGATCGAGGTCGACCATCTCCAGGTTGACCTTGGCCGGGAGGGTCCCGCCGGGGTCGTAGACGTAGGCGATGCCACCGGACATGCCGGCCCCGAAGTTGCGCCCGGTGCGCCCCAGGATCACGGCGCGTCCGCCGGTCATGTATTCACAGCCGTGGTCGCCGATACCCTCGACCACGGCGACGGCCCCTGAGTTGCGCACGCAGAAGCGCTCCCCGACGACGCCGCGGAGGAAGACCTCGCCGCCGGTAGCGCCGTAGAGGATGACGTTGCCGGCGATGACGTTCTCCTGCGCGACGAACGGCGAATCCTTCGGGGGGAGCACGACGATCCGGCCACCCGATAGGCCTTTGCCCAGGTAGTCGTTGGCGTCGCCGGTGAGACGCAGGGTGATGCCTCGGGGCAGGAACGCCCCGAAGCTCTGGCCGGCGGAGCCGGAGAAGTCGATGGCGATGGTGTCGTCGGGCAAGCCGCCATTCCAGCGCTTGGTCACCAGGTTGCCGAGCATCGTGCCGACGGTGCGGTTCACGTTGCGGATCGGCAGCTCGAGGTGAATGGGGCTCCCGTCGGCGATGGCACCCTCACACAGCTGGATCAGCGTCTCGTCGAGAGCCTTGTCGAGCCGATGGTCCTGGCGCTTGGTCTGGTGGCGGACGGCGTCGTCGGCCAGCTCCGGAGTGTGGAGGATCGGGCTGAGGTCGAGCCCGCTCGCTTTCCAGTGGTCGACAGCGTCGGCGACGTCGAGCAGTTCGGCGTGGCCTACCGCCTCTTCGAGGCTACGGAACCCGAGCGCGGCGAGGAGCTCGCGTACCTCCTCGGCGACGTACTCCATGAAGTTGACGAGGTACTCGGCCCTGCCGCTGAACTTGTCTCGCAGGGCCGGGTTCTGGGTGGCCACCCCTACCGGACACGTGTCGAGGTGGCAGACCCGCATCATCACGCAGCCCAAAACGACGAGGGCCGTCGTGGCGAAGCCGAACTCCTCGGCTCCGAGGAGGGCGGCGATCATCACATCGCGGCCGGTCTTCAGCTGCCCGTCGACCTGCACCACGATGCGGTCGCGCAGGTTGTTGAGCAGCAGTGTCTGCTGCGTCTCGGCGAGGCCCAGCTCCCACGGGGTGCCGGCGTGTTTGATGGACGTGAGCGGCGAGGCGCCGGTTCCCCCGTCGTGGCCGGAGATGAGTACGACGTCGGCGTGGGCCTTGGCTACGCCCGCTGCGACCGTGCCCACTCCGAGCTCGGATACAAGCTTGACATGGATGCGCGCCTGGGGATTGGCGTTCTTCAGGTCGTGGATGAGCTGGGCCAGGTCCTCGATGGAGTAGATGTCGTGGTGCGGCGGTGGCGAGATGAGCCCCACCCCGGGTGTGGAGTGACGCGTCTGAGCGATCCACGGCCACACCTTGTGCCCGGGGAGCTGGCCTCCCTCTCCCGGCTTGGCCCCCTGGGCCATCTTGATCTGGATGTCGTCGGCGTTCACCAGGTACTCGCTGGTGACGCCGAAGCGGCCCGAGGCCACCTGCTTGACCGCAGAGCGACGCACGTCGCCGTTGGCATCGGGCGTATAGCGGTTGGGGTCCTCTCCGCCCTCTCCGGTGTTCGACTTGGCCCCGATGCGGTTCATGGCGATGGCGATGGTCTCGTGGGCCTCGCGGGAGATGGAGCCGTACGACATCGCCCCGGTGGTGAAGCGGGTCACGATGCTCGACGCGGGCTCGACCTCATCGAGGGGAACCGGGGGACGCCGGCCGAACCGGAAGCGGAAGAGCCCGCGCAGAGTGGCGAGCCGGCTGGACTGGTCATCGATCCGGCTCGAGTATTCCTTGAAGATGTCGTAGCGGCCGGTCCGAGTGGAGTGTTGGAGCTTGAACACCGTGTCTGGGTTGAAGAGGTGGTATTCGCCTTCGGGCCTCCATTGGTACTGGCCGCCGATCTCGAGATCGCGATGGGACCGAGGGTTCTCCGGATAGGCGCAGCGGTGCTTGAGGGCGCACTCCTCGGCGAGCTCGTCGTAGCCGATGCCGCCAAGCCGTGAGGTGGTGCCGGTGAAACACTCGTCGATCAGCTCGCCGCCTATGCCGATGGCCTCGAAGATCTGGGCGCCGATGTATGACTTCACCGTCGAGATGCCCATCTTCGACATCACCTTGAGCAGGCCCTTCTCGCAGGCTTCGATGTAGTTGTGGCGGGCCGCCTGCTTGTTCATATCCGGGTCGAGCCCGTACATGCCGTTGTCGATGAGGTCGTCGATTGTCTCGAAGACCAGGTACGGATTGACCGCGTTGGCGCCGTAGCCGAGCAGGCAGCAGAGGTGGTGCACCTCGCGCATCTCGCCGGTCTCGACGACGAGGGCGGCCCGGGTGCGGCTCTTTTCGCGGACCAGGTGGTGATGCACGGCCCCGGTGGCGAGCAGGGTGGGGATCGGCGCCATCTGCTCGTTGCTGCCGCGGTCGGACAACACGATGATGTCGGCTCCCGCTGCGATTGCCGCCGAAACCCTTGAACGGATGTCATTGAGTGCCCGACGCAGGCCGGCCCCGCCCTCTGAGATGGGGAAGAGGCATGAGATGACTTCGGTGGAGAAGGGCGGCTCGCCGATGGCCATATCCTCGATGGCGATCAGCTTGGCGAGCTCGCCGTCGGTCAGCACCGGGTGGCGGATCAGGATCTGGCGGCACGAGGCGGGCTGAGGGTCGAGGAGGTTCCCCTCGGGACCGAGCCACCCGAGAGTCGCGGTGATCACCTCCTCTCGGATGGCATCGAGAGGCGGGTTGGTCACCTGGGCGAAGAGCTGCTTGAAGTAGTCGTAGAGGAGACGAGAGCGCTGTGAAAGCACGGCCAGGGCGGCGTCGTTGCCCATCGACCCGACGGCCTCCCTGGCATCCTGCACCATTGGCGTGACCAGCAGCCGCAGCTCCTCGTGGGTGTAGCCGAACGTCTGCTGGCGTTGGGTCAGTGAGTTCCGATCCGCCCGGTTGGAGCGCAAGTCGGGAAGGTCGTCGAGCTCTACCTGGTGCTCTTCGAGCCAGCGCCGGTAGGGCCGGGCCCCCGAGAGCGCCGACTTGATCTCGGGATCGCGGACGATGCGTCCCTCGGTCGTGTCGATGAAGAAGATCCGGCCGGGCTGGAGGCGGCCCTTCTCGATGATCTTGTGTGACGGAACGTCGACGACGCCGACCTCGGAAGCCATGATGACCCTGTCGTCGTCGGTGACCCAGTAGCGCGAAGGGCGCAGCCCGTTGCGATCGAGGACGGCCCCGACCGTCGTCCCGTCGCTGAAGATGATGGAGGCGGGGCCGTCCCACGGCTCCATGAGCGAGGCGTGGTAGCGGTAGAAGTCGGTCAGCTCGGCACCCATCGACTCGTGGTTCTCCCAGGGCTCGGGGATCATCATGAGCACCGCCTCGGGCAGCGAGTAGCCGCTCATGACGAGCAGTTCGAGGCACTCGTCGAAGCTGGCGGAGTCGCTGCCCTCTGGGGTGGAGATGGGGAAGATGTGCTCCAGATCGCCGCGAATGAGGGGCGTCCCCATGAGGGCCTCGCGAGCGCGCAGCCAGTTGCGGTTCCCGCGCAGGGTGTTGATCTCGCCGTTGTGAGCGACGTACCGGTAGGGATGGGCCAACGGCCACGAGGGGAAGGTGTTGGTCGAAAACCGCGAGTGGACGAGGGCGAGGGCCGACTCCAGGCGCTCGTCGCCGAGGTCCGGATAGAAATCGGCGAGCTGAGGTGTGGTCAGCATGCCCTTGTAGACGAAAGTGCGGGCGGAGAGGCTCGGGAAGTAGATGCCGCTATGGGCCGAGCTTGCCCCTCCCATGGCGTCGGCAGACTCGTCCGTGCCGCCGATGTCGACCTCGTGCTCGATTCGCTTGCGCGCTACATAGACGCGGCGGTCGAGGTCGATGCCGGAGATGTGATCGTCCCCGTCTGGTCCGGCGATGAAGACCTGGCGGAAGATGGGCATCATGGAGCGGGATCCGGCGCCCAGAGTCGACGGATCCACCGGGACTTCCCGCCAGGCGATCACGCGGAGGCCCTCATCGGCCACGATGCGCTCCGCCGCTGCTGCCGCTGCTTCCGCCTCCGCCGGCTGCCGGGGGAGGAAGGCGATGCCGGTGGCGTATCGCCCGGCCGGAGGCAGCGGCGCGTCGACGACGGCCCGGAAGAACCGGTCGGGGACCTGGACCATGATGCCGGCGCCGTCGCCGGTGTTCGCCTCGGCGCCGAGAGCGCCGCGGTGCTGGAGGTTGCACAGAGCCTCCAAGGCGGTGACCACGATGTCGTGGCTGGGACGGCCTTTCAGATCGACGACGAAGCTGACCCCGCAGGAGTCGTGTTCGATCGCCGAGTAGAGGCCCTGGGGTCGGTCCCGGCGGAGGTTCTCTGTTATCGTCATCGCTTTCGGCGCCCCCTCGTGCCATTGCCGATTGGTTTTCACCCTCCCCAGGGACGACTTTGGCGCGCCACGGGCCCGAAGATGGTAGTGACTGCGGGAGAGCAGGAGCGCGACGGCCCCGGGTGGCACTCGCCGAGTCGCGGCCGCGTGCGATCATTGCGTCTATGTGCGGCCGGTTCGTGCAGGCGCTCGACCCCCAGGAGTACGCCGAACACTTCGGCGCTGCTGAGGCCTTCTCGGAGACTTTGAAGCCTTCGTACAACGTGGCTCCGACCAAACATGTCTACGCAGTAGTCGGTGCGGAGGGGGGTCGGCGGCTCGGTGTCTTGCATTGGGGTTTGGTGCCCCATTGGGCCAAGGATCCCGGCATCGGCTCTCGTCTCATCAACGCCAGAGCCGAGAGCCTGGCGGAGAAGGCTGCATTCAGGGATTCTTTCCGCCGTCGGCGCTGCATCATCCCCGCCGACGGTTTCTACGAGTGGGAGCGCCGAGAGAGCGGGGGCAAGCTGCCCCACTACGTCTTCGCCGTAGATGCAAAGCCGCTGGCGCTGGCCGGGCTCTGGTCGTCGTGGCGAGACCCGGACGCCGAGGAGTGGCTCAACACGTGCACGATCATCACAACCACGCCCAACGAGCTGGTTCGCCAGATCCACGATCGAATGCCGGTCATTCTCGACGCCGAGCACTGGGAGCGGTGGCTGGATCCCGAGGTCGAAGACGTCGAAGAGCTGAGTTCTATGCTCGTGCCGGCGGCCGGGGGCACCCTGGCCGGGCACCCGGTGTCCTCGCTGGTCAACAGCACCCGGAACGATTTCCTGGAGTGCATCCTTCCGCTGCAGGGCCGGCCGCCTCAATAGCGGCGGGGCACCGAGTGCTCCCAATCGTGGAGCAGGGCTCGCAGCGCAGCTACAAAGGCGAGGGGCTGGTCGAGCATGACGTGGTGGTGGGCCTCGGGGATCGAGACTACGGGGGCCAAGCGGCCCATGCGGTCGTACATCGCCGCAGCCGTGTCCGGCGGCACGACCACGCTGTGTTCGCCACGCAGCAGGGCCAGCCGGCAGCGGATCGACCCGAGCTGCTCCCACATCGGGACGAGGGCGTGGGCGAAGACCGCGGTGTCGAATTTCCACGTCCAGCCGGCTTTGGTGTGACGCAGTGAGTGCCTGGCGATGTGATCGACGATGAAGGGGTGCTCGATGGGCTGGGGAGGGATGAGGTGGAAGTGCTCCAGGGCCTCCTCGATCGTCGGATAGGTACCCGGCGAGCGGAAGGCACGACCTCTGTTGCCTTCCTCGGATTCGGGATCGGGGCGGCGTACCGGGGCATCGACCAGGATGGCCCCGGCGATAGCTTCACAGTGGTCGACGGCGGTTTGTATGGCGACGAGGCCACCGAGGCTGTGGCCTACGATCACGGCGGGTCCGGGGAAGCCGGCCTTCTCCGAGACGGTGATCACCTCGTCGGCCCAGATCTTGTGGGAGTAGCGGTTGCGGCGGCCGCTGTCACCGTGTCCGCTGAGGTCGAGGGCGATGACTCGCCAATCGGCGGCCAGGAGAGGAGCCAGGAACGACCACCAGTAGGCATGCGCGGCTCCGCCGTGAACCAGCACGAGTCCGGGAGCGTCGTTCCGCCCCCATCGGAGGACGTGGATGGGGCAGCTGGCCGCTTGCACCGTGTCGTCCGTCGGTGGCGTGGCCAGGGCCCTGGTGAACCAACCGGGCGGCGAATCGGAGCTTGGGCTCATGTTCCCATGTCCAGGGAGGGCCAGGCGCGCCTGAACGCGGTCTCCAGAGTGTCGATGGGGAACGGGCCGCCTGCGGCAGCAGCTTGGCGCGCCGTCCGGCCCTCCGCGTGTCGGACAACGGCCAGGGCGGCGGTCTCGGCCAAGTCGCGCTGCTGGGCGGCGACGAAGTCTCTGTCGACCGGTGCGCCGTGGCCGGGCACAACTGGGCCGCGGACGAGGTCGAGCAGCGCAGACACCGCGTCGGGCCACTCAAGCGGATAGGCATCCTGGAAGACCGGGGGAGCGGCCTCTTCGACCAGATCTCCTGCGAAGACGACGCCGGCATCTGAGACTACGGCGACGATGTCGTTGTTGGTGTGGGCTCGGCCCAGGTGGTGCAGAATCACCTCGCGGCCGGCGAGGGCGAGGGTGACGGAATCGTCGAAGGTGTGGTCTGGGGCGACGATCTCGACCTCGTTGAAGCGGTCGGCGAGCTCCGGAGAGTAGGACTTTGCCTCGGCACGCATGCGGTCGGGAAATGATGAGAGCATCTCGGCGCAGCGCGTGTGGCCCCAGATGGGTGCGGGCAGGAGCTTCGCGTTGCCGAAGGTGTGGTCCCAGTGGTGGTGGGTGTTGACCACCCACCGCACCGAGAACGGCGTGATTTGCCTCAGGTCCTTCAGAAGCTCCTCGGTGTGCCCGTAGTGTGAGCGGGTATCCACGAGCAGCACGCCGTCACCGCAGATCACCGCGCCGATCTGCTGCTGCAGATAGGGATAGCGCTTGCTGAAGACCCCTTCACCGTGATCCACCCAGTCGTACATGGTGTTGAGCCTATCGAGGGTCGGCTGATTCGACGGCTGGGGCGGTTCGGTTACGATCGTGGCCCGATGCCGGAACATCTGCCGTGCTAGCGGCTGTGGCGCTCCTGCTCGGCGGCTTGGTGCTGCTGACGCTTGCCGCCGATCGCTTCGTGCTGTCCGCGACGCGCCTTTCTCGGGCCTTCGGGGTTTCTCCCATCGTCGTAGGAGCGCTCGTCGTGGGCCTGGGTACCTCGGCGCCGGAGCTGTTGGTCTCGGCTCTTGCCGCCGGCCGCGGTGAGATTGATCTCGCCGTCGGCAACGTTGTGGGATCGAACACGGCGAACGTGACGCTCGTGCTCGGCGCGGCCGCACTTGTGGGCCCGATCGCCGGCCGGGTGCAGACCATTCGGCGTGAAGGCGGGCTCATGCTCGTGTCGGTGCTGGTGTTCGGGGCATTGCTCTGGAACCTGTACCTGGGTCGGATCGAGGGGGCCGGTCTCATGCTGGCGATGTTTGGTGCCGGGACGCTGCTGGTGCGCTGGTCGCGCCACGACTCGCGTGCCGGAGTTCGGCCGATCAGCCCGGAAGCTGAATCCGATGAGCCGGTGCGGGTGCCGATGGAGATCGGCTTTGGGCTGGGCACACTGGCCTTCACCCTGGTCGGGGCCGATCTCCTGGTGCGGGGAGCATCGGGCCTGGCCGAGGATCTCGGCATCAGCACGGCCTTCGTGGGCCTCGTCATCGTGTCGGTGGGCACGAGCCTGCCGGAGCTGGCGACTGCCCTTGCGGCAGCCCGCCGCGGTGAGGCCGACCTCATCTTGGGCAACGTGCTCGGATCGAATCTGTTTAATGCCCTCGCGGTGGCCGGAATAGCCGGTCTGATCGGCCCTGGGCAGGTCGTCGCGGCCTTCCGGCCTGCTGCCTTGTTCATGGTCGGCTCGGCCTTCGCCGCCGGGGTTTTTGTGGCCACCGGGCGCCGCCTGGTGCGCTGGGAGGGGGCCGTTCTCCTGTGTGTATTCATCGTTTTCGTCGCGGCTTCGGAGTGAGACGGGTGCTGGACTGTGACGGACGGTCCGGCCGGATGACAGGTCGGCGTCGCTGATGCGCCGCCGACCTAGCCTGGGCGTCATGACGATGCCAGTGCTCCGGTCTCCTGCCGGCCACGGTGCCGAGCCGTGCCGCAGGCCTGTGGAGGCTGGGCCCGTGCTGAAGCGCCTTTTCTGCTGTGCGCTCGTTGTCCTGCTGTCGGCATCGTGTGCGACCTGGGCGGAGGAGGCCGTGCCGTTCACCGGTACCTGGCAGTCGGAGGCGTACGGCATGTACATGGTCGTTGGGGGCGACGGCGTGCGAATCTACGAATACACCTCGGCGAGCTGCGTCAAGGTCCTGGAGGCTTCGGCTTCGGGCGTGGATGAGTTTTTGCGCCTGGAAGATGGCCGATTGCTGCTGGGCGACTTGGGCGGCAGCAGGGTCTTCGACGGCATCGAGAGCCTTCCCGAGACGTGCAGCGAGACGTTCAGGAGCGATGACCCCTCATGGGTTCTCGAAGTGCTCAGCACCACCTTTGAGGAGCACTACGCCTTCCTCGACGAGCGAGACCCGGAGTGGGAGGCACACGTCGCTGAGGCCCAAAGCAGATTGAGCGAAGGAATGAGCCCTTCGGAGCTGCTCGAGGTGGTCGAGGAGCTCCTCGGGGACCTCGCCGATCCTCAGGTTCTGCTCGTCCCTGAGGAAGGGCTGATCGACGACATCACCTGGTCGGCCGGGCCCGAGAATGAGGTCGTCGAGCTCCTCGGGGAGCGCATCGCCGCCGGCACGGGCCTGGCGAGCGTCGAGGAGTCCGGTGAAACGCAGGACAGCTACGTGGTGGGTCGCCTCCCCGGGGGAATCGGCTATCTGGGCCTTCTGCAGCTGCTCGCCTTAGACGTCGACTCCGCCGCCAGCGAGGAAGTACTTCTGCAGACCTTGGACGATCTCGTCGCCGCGCTTCAGGCCGAGGAGGCACCGGGCCTGATCATCGACCTGCGTGACAACTATGGAGGGCTGGAGGAGTTCGCGATGGCCACGGCCTCTCGCTTCATTTCCGAAGAAGTGGCGGTGCTGCGGCACGAGGTTCGGATCGGAGGAACCAACGACTACCTCGACCGCGGGGAGATCAGTGTGGCTCCCAATCCCGGCGGTACGTTCGATGGACCGGTGGTGGTGCTGGTCGGCCCGGGGACGGAAGGTGCGGCGGAGTGGTTGGTGCTGGCGCTGATGAAGTCCCCGAACGTGGTAGCCGTCGGTGAGGCGACGGCTGGCAGTATGTCCCCTCTGTTCGTTCGGGTGCTGCCCAACGGCTGGGCCGTCAACGTCCCCAACGAGCGGGTGTACGACACCGACGGCGGTCTGTGGGGGCTTGCCGGGATCCCTCCGGACGAGGAGGTGGAGACGACGGTCGCCCAGCTCCAGGCCGGAGAGGACCCCGTGTTGGAGTGGGCCTTGGAGCTGCTCCAGGGCTGATCACTCCCAAGACTCGTCACCTATGGCGAAGAGAAACCCTGTGAGGGTGCCGACCACTATGGTGCCGTCCTCGGCGACCGTCGGGGAAGCGAGCACGGATGCGCCTTGCACGGGGTCCCATGAACAGGAATCGGGGCCGTAGTCGAGTGGGAAGTTGCCGCGCAGCGTCGGGTCACCGATGTAGATCTCCCAGAGCTTGGACCGGGAAACCAGATCTACGGAGTAGACCCCGCCGTCGTACCGGGGCAGGATCGCTTGGCCGGAGACGACGATCGGCGAGGACCAGTGCCGGTAGCAGAACACACCGACCTCAACCGACCACAATGTCTCCCCGGTCTCGATGGAGACTGCGATCAGCTGACTCGAGTACGTGTCTCCGTAGACGAGCATGTCGCCGGCAACCGCAGGCGAGGAACGCACGCTGCCCCACTCGGTCTTGACACCGGCGGCGTCGCTGGCTCTCCAGACCAGGTCTCCGGTTGATTTGTCAAGGGCGATGAGACCGGGGTCGGCGAAGACGGCATCGCGCACAAGGGAGATGATCAGGTAATCGCCCGCAACTGTGGGAGCGGCAAAGACGCTGGTGCGTGCTCCCGCGGGCCCTTCGACGGTGGTTCTCCATACTTCCTGTCCATCGAGCGTCGCAGCAAGAACCTCACGGTCCTCGCCGACCACATAGACCAGCTCACCGTCCGATGCGGGGCCGCCGCGTATGTCGCCGGCTACGGTGGCTTTCCATTGGATCTGTCCGGTGTTCAGGTTGAGTGCAGTGAGCGTGCCGCTGGCGTCGCCTACAAAGACGAGATCATCGATGATGAGAGGGGCGCCGAACACGGAACCACCGAGGAGGGCGCTCCACACCGGCCTGCCACTGGTGACGTCGATGCCCCAGACCGCATACTCATCGCCGGTGGCGATGACCAGGTCGCCGGACACGGCGACTCCGTTGACGTCGTTGTTGGCCCGGTAGAACCACAGCTCATCGCCGGTGGCCAGATCGATGGCGTAGACGCCGTCCCGCCGGTCTCCTTCGAACTGCACGCTGCCTGCGCTGCCGACGAAGACGACCCCGTCGGAGATCACGGGGTTGTTGAGCCAGCCTTGGAGTCCGACCTCTGCGGTCCACAGGATCGTCGGCTCGGAGATCGTGGGAGCACTGAAGCAGCCGGTGCGCTCGGGTGTGCCCTGGAACATGGCCGAGGTGGGATCGGCGCTCGTCTCCGGGCACCCGACGGTGGCGTTGCCCTCGCCGGTGGCGGTAGTAGTTGTCTGGGCCGTCAGCAGGGTCGGGATGGTTGTTGCATTCGGATCGACGGGTTTGTTGTCGCCGTTTCCCCGGATGAACAGCAGCATTAGGGCGGGAATGGCTGCGGCGACGAAGAGGAGCGGCACGACCCAGCGCAGATACCTTCGTCTCCCCGCAACGAACACGAAGTCGCCGCGCCGCGAATGCCGGCTGCCGAAGAAGCTCTGGTAGTCGCGCCGCCGCACCATGCAGCCTCCTCTCGCCCCTAGAGGCTAGAGCTGTCGGCCGGTGTCGTCTGCTCGATCAGCCTGAGCCGGGCGACCAGAACGCACAGGCCTGCCGCAGAGATGAGGTGCCAGGCGGCGTGAGGCTGGATCAGCGACTCGGGACGGCACCATGGCGCGCCGCTGCGGCCCATGAGCCAGAGGGCGGCTCCAAGGAGGAAAAGTGCCGCGGCGGAGCGAGCGAGAAGGAGCTGGCGGCGGCTCTGCTTGCCGAAGAGCCTGGCGGCCACCGCGGCGGCGAACGCGACCGCGAGTGCCGTTGTCGCCGCTCTGCTCCAACAGGCGGCGGCGAACGCGATGGCACCGATGGCGCCGAAACGGGCGCGGTGCGGCCATGACCACAAAGCCAGCACGCCGGCGAGGGCGGCGACGGCCAGGCCGTCGAGGCGGGCGCTCCAGGAAGCCAGTGTCGCGTGGAATACGAAGGACGCCAATCCGGTGCCGGCGAGCGTGATACCGCTCAGGAGGCTGTGGAGATCGCGACGGGACAGGACCGCAGCTCCCAAGGCGGAGTAAGCCAGTGCCGTCCATGCGTTCACCGGCTGCCGGACCGGCCCCGACGAGGCCGCCTCACAGTCGATGGCGACTTCGACGGGCTGCCGCCGCGGGTCGGCGGCGGATCGCGTGAGCGTCCAGCCAACGGCGGCGGCGACGACGGCCACGACGGCGATCACTGGAGCGAGCCTTCTCATCTGCGCCATGTTCGTCAATCCGGCCGGATCGCAGATGATTCCCGAGGCCTGTGAGGCATTCCGATGCGCCGCCGTTGGGCCATCATTAGGGCCATGCAGGCCGTGGGCAGCATATGCCGGCCAATCTGACTCCGGAATACAAGGAGGCCGAGGCGGCGTACAGGCGCGCCTCCGACACCAAGGAGCGTCTCGAGTGCCTGCGGGCGATGCTGCGGTGCATTCCCAAGCACAAAGGTACCGACCATCTGCAGGCCGACATCAAGACGAAGATCAGGGAGCTCACCGAGGAGCTGGCCGCTCCCAGGAAGGCCGGGGCGCGCCGAGGCCCTTCCACATTCGTTCGTCCCGAGGGTGCGGCCCAGGTGGTGATGCTCGGTCCCCCCAACTCGGGCAAGTCGGCGCTCCATGCCCGTCTCACCGGCTCTCGGGCTCAGGAAGGCCCCTATCCGTTCACCACGCACTACCCGCAGCCGGGCATGCTGCCGGTCAAAGATGTCGCGATCCAGCTCGTCGATCTGCCTTCGATCTCTCCGGAGCACCCGGTCTCGTGGATCGCCAATTCCCTCTCGGCGGCCGACGGCTGTCTGCTCGTTGTCGACCTCGCCGAGCCTGGATGTGTTGAACAGGTGCTTGCGGGGCGGGACCTCCTCGTGGAGAAGCGAGTCCTGCTTGCCGAGGAGTGGGTTGCCGCAGACGGCGACGAGGGAGATCCCTTTGGAGTGCGCCTGCCCACGCTTCTGATTCTCAGCAAGATCGACCGTGTCGGGGCTTTCGATGAGGAGCTGGCCGCATTCCGAGATCTGACCGCGTTTCGCTTCCGTGCGCTCAGCACGTCGACGGTCACCGGCGCAGGGCTGGAGGAGATAGGGCCTTGGCTCTTCGAGCAGCTCGGCATCGTGAGGGTATATACGAGAGTCCCGCGGTCGAAGGCCGATCTGGGCCGTCCCTACACGGTGCGACGCGGGCAGACGGTTCTCGATGTGGCGCGGCTCGTTCACCGTGAGATGGCGGCCTCGTTGCGGTTCGCCCGTGTTTGGGGAGGCGTCGAGTTCGACGGCCAGCAGGTGGGACGCGACTACCAAGTGAGCGACGGGGACATCGTCGAGCTCCACACCTAGGTGCGAAGGAGCACTATGGGGATCTCTCGGCTCGTCTTGGCCTGATAGTCGGCATACCCGGAGAAGGCGGAGACCAGGCGAGGCCACCACTTGGCCCTCTCGGCCGGCGTGGCGGTTCTGGCCGCCACGGCGAGCCGTCGATCTCTGATCTGGATTCTGGCGTCGGCGCTGGCGAGTAGGTTCTCGTACCAGTCGGGATGACGGGAGTGGCCGCCGAAGGAGGCAACGATGACCAGCAGACCGTCGTCCCCTTCGATATAGAGCAGCGGCACCGTGTGAGGACGGCCGCTGTGCCGCCCACGTGTGGTGAGCAGCAGCATGTCGTTGGCGACGAGCCTGCGCCCGACCAGGCCGCGCGTGGCTCGATACAGGCCGGTGTGCAGCTTCGAGAGGATTCTGACCGTGGAGCGCCGCATGCAGGGCGCAAGTCAAGCACTCTCCGCACTTGCTTACCAGGCCCGGAAGGCGCCGAGGAGGCCGACGAGGCTCTCGAAGATGCCATCCCCGACTCGGCTGAACAGGTGGTCGAGGAACGCCGGCCACCAGCCGGCGGGCTCCTGATGGGGCCCGTCGTGGTTCGTAGGCCGATTCGGGTCGGCGTCGACGACGAGGGAGCCGACGTAGTCGGCGTCCCGGTAGACCCGATCGATCTGATCACGGATGGCGGCCACGTCGGCATCGGTGATGGAGCCGTCGTCGGTGACCTTGTAGAACTGCACGGTGACTCGGATCGGGTAGTCGGGGTCGCGCTCGATGTCGAGACCGGCGATCTCGGTGAACGGACCTTCCGCTTCACCGTGGCCGATGACGGCGGAATCGAGCCCTCCGACGGTGGCCATGGCGGCGTCGGCCGATTCGTCCATCGTCGGTACCGGCATCCAAGGGTTCTTCTGCTTCAGCGGCACCTGGATGAGGAGCACCATGTCGAGTCCGGCCTCTTCGGTCGCCGGCGCGCCTCGAGGATTGGGATAGGCGTCGCCGGCTGCGAAATCGGCGTAGCGCACGCCGGTCAAAGAAGCTCGCTGACCTTGGTCGTTGAAGAAGAGGCGCTGGCCCCACGACCACCCTGCCGAGAAGCCGTCTCGGGTGTTGTCGATGACCGTGATGCTGGTCCCCTCGCGGGTAGCGAGGATAGTGAGCACGGCTGGGTCGCCTTCGTACGACTGGTAGTTGAAGATCACCGGGTTGAAGAGGGCTTCCCCTCCGGAGGGAACGGGAAGAAGGGCGGCCTGGGCGCTCACCAGGACGTGTGTGTCGCGGGGGGCGAGCAGGGATTCAGGGCCTCCCAGCCATGAGGATGGGTCGCTCAGGTATGAGCCGGGGTTGCCGAGCAGTTCGGTCAGGGTGATGCGCTGCAGCTCGTCGCCCCGCTCGTTGCCGACCAGCAGGTAGAAGTCGTCGGGCAAGAGGTCGGCGGTCACGTCGGTGAAGTTGGGGAGCCGGATGACCGGCATGAGGGCGAGGAGCTCCTGCCCCGCAGGGTCCACGTAGGGGACCTGGATGGTGACGTCGCTGATATTGGGGCCCACGGCCGAGTTGTAGTAGCGCCCTGTGTCTTCCCAGGCCACATTGACGATGTCGAGGCCATACATGCCGACGAGGTCGATGATGTCGGGATCCCACGACATGGCGGCGGCTCGATCGATGGCCTCGAGGTAGGAGGGATCTGTGTCTTCGGTGGCGTCGGCGGGGATCGCCGAAGCGATGAGGATCGTGGCCAGCAGGGAGACGACGATGAGACGGTTGCGCATGTCGGGTTCCTTTGTGTGCTCTTGCCGGTGCGACGACTCGGGCGGCCCGGCGGGTTCCCGGGCTGTGATGGATCCGGCTGAGGGCTCTCCGGCTTGCTCTCCACGCTCGGCACGGCGCAGCGGTTGCTTGCTTCCCATGGAGCTGCATGCCGTTTTCTCTTCCGAAGCGGCGTAGTCTCATCGTGGAAAGCGAGTTGGATCGTGAAGAAGAACGGGAACGATCAGGAGAAGCAGGTCACAGCCGAGGTCGTCGAGGGCGAGGATGCCTCGGATTCAAGCTACGTGCAGGCGCCGAAGCTCATGCGAATCGCCTCGATGACGCGGGCCATGCTCGACGAGGTGCGTCAGGCCCCCGTCGACGACCCGGGCCGGCGCAGGCTGGTCGAAGTGCACGAGCGTTCGCTTGCCGAGATGCAGGACGTGCTCTCCGAAGATCTGCGCGAGGAGCTGGGCGACATGTTCACCCCGCTGTCGAGCGATACCGCCAGCGAATCCGAGCTTCGTATTGCCCAAGCGCAGCTGGTGGGGTGGCTCGAGGGCCTCTTTGCCGGGATCCAGGCGACTCTTTGGAGCCAGCAAGCGGCCGCAACCAACCAGCTCCAGGAGATGAGGATGCGCGCAATCGAGGCGCAGAAGAAGCAGGAGATCCCGGGTCAGTATCTCTAGGCGCTGGCCGCGTAGGGGGCGGCACGCGGCGAGAAGGCAGGCGGCGTGGCCGGTGTCTAGCCCTCGCTGACGGTGACTCGGCTGATGACGGCCTCTGAAGCAGGCCGGTCGGAGGAGTCGGTGGGCAGCGCGGCTATGGCGCCGACCACGTTCATGCCGTCGGTGACCTCACCGAAGATGGTGTAGGCGTGGGGCAGACGCACGTCGGCCAGGCAGATGAAGAACTGGCTTCCGTTGGTGTTGGGTCCGGCGTTGGCCATGGCGACCGTGCCGCGTCTGTAGGCGCCCGGGCCTTCGAGCTCATCACGGAACTTGTAGCCGGGACCGCCTCTGCCGGTGCCGGTAGGGTCGCCGCCCTGGATGACGAATCCGGGCACGACCCGGTGGAAGGTCACTCCGTCGTAGAAGCCGTCTCCGGCGAGGAAGAGGAAGTTGTTCGCGGCAATCGGCGCCCGGGCCGGGAACAGGCGCACGGTGATGTCGCCGTGGTTGGTGTGCAGGGTTGCCGAGTGCTCCGTATCGATGTCGATGATCAGGTCGGGCGGGGCTTCGTACTGCTTCGGCATGGAACTTCACTCTCCGGGGTGTCTGGGCCAAGGCGCCGCATCGTAGCGAGACCATCATCGCTGCCCGTCTTGAGGGAGCGACCGGGACACCACCCTCGGGGCTCGGAGAGAGCCGGGGGCGGACACGGTCACGCGTATTGCGCACGGGCACGCCGGTGGGATCGTCGAGCGGCTCAAGGCGACTGGAAACGGTGGCGACACATGAAGAAGCCGGGATTGGTCGTTGCAGGCGACGGGACTGCAATAGGCTTCAGTCATGCGTGGTAGGGCCATCCGGACGATACGGACGGCACAAGATGAGCGGCGGCCGGATCATCGAATGTCAAGCATGACCACATCGGCCGCATACGTATCGGAGAGCCACGGGAGGGATGATGGCCGATACGAACCCGGAGGGATCTGATCAGGTCACTCTGACCGACATCGCCGAACGCGCCGGTGTGTCGAAGGCTGCTGCATCGCTCGCTTTGCGCGGCAAGCCGGGCGTTGGCGACGCCACGAGGATGCACATGCTGGAGGTTGCCTCCGAGCTCAGATACCGTTCCGATGCCTCCATCAGCGCAAGCGATCAGGTGACCATCGGGATCCTGGTCAAGGCGCGCCCTATGGATGTTGGCCGGACGAACCCTTTTGCGGGCCCGTCACGGCCGGGATCACCGAGGCATGCGCAGAGTCCGGTATCGATGTGAGGCTCGATTGCCTCGCGGTCGACGAGCACTACCAACCCACCGAGATCCCCCGAATGATGACCGATCGCGAGATCACTGGCCTTCTGGTGCTCGGGGCCTACCTCTCGGTCGAGTCGGCCCAGATGCTGGGGCAACAGCCGATCGTGCTCGTCGACGGTTATGCCGAGGAGCCCGGTCACATGATCAGAATCGTGAGTGACAACGTCGGAGGCGTTGCCACCGCGACGGGTCGATTGATCGAATTCGGTCACAACGTCATCGCCTTCGTGGGGGCGCCACCGGATGCCTTCCCTTCCATCCTCGAATGGCGGCGCGGCTACGAGGAAGCGATGGCCGGTGCAGGCCTCGACACCTGCTACGTCGATGAGCACCACAACAACCCGGCTAAATGCGCCGAAGCCGCGGCGGATGCACTTCGCCGCAGTCCATCGATCACGGCATTTGCGGCGGCCAACGATGAGGTGGCCCTGGCGCTGCTCGGCAGCCCGCACGATCGTGTGCCCGGCGAGATCTCACTCGTCGGCTTCGATGACATCGACGAGGCCAAGGCGGCCAGGCCGCGGCTCGACACCGTGGCCGTCGACAAGGCGGCGATGGGTCGCCTGGCCGCGACACTGCTCCGTCATCGCATCGACCACCCGAATGATCCTGCCTTCACCGTCACCCAGAAGGCATCCTTGATCAACCGCGACACCTCCGGACCGCCCCGGCGCTAAGAGGGCGGGAGCCGGGCGGCGGGCCGCAGCTTCCGCCATGCCGATCAGTGAGCCGAGATTTCAGGCGTGAAATGCCGAGGGTGTCGACGGTCCAGGAGTTCAGATTTCCGGTGATGAATGCCGCCAGGAAAAATATGCGCCAAAATGGTGTGCTGAAGTCGCCGGTCGGACGGACCGATGTTCGCCGGAGTGCTCGGCGGCGTCGTGTCCGTGCCGTCTAGGCAGGGAGTCGGCCAGTTGGCGAAAAGATCGGATGTGCCCAAGCTCAGCATCGGCATCCCCGTGTACAACGGGGATAAGTACATCGCGGTCGCGCTCGACTCCATCCTCTCCCAGACGTTCACCGATTTTGAGCTGATCGTCTCTGACAATGCCTCGGCGGACCGAACCGCCGAGATATGTGAGGAGTACGCGGCACGCGACAAGCGGATCCAATTCGTCCGCAACCCGAAGAACCTGGGTGCCGCCGCCAACTACAACCGTGTTTTCTCACTGGCCAGGGCCGAATACTTCAAGTGGCACGCCCACGACGACGTCCTGGCGCCCGAGTTCTTGGAGCGCTGTATCGCCGCCCTCGACGCCGACCCGGACGCAGTCTTGTGTCGAACGCTGGTGACGCTCATCGATGCTGATGGCGAGGAGGTGGGCATCTACGACCCCGGACTGAGGAGCGCCGATTCGCCGCGTCCTTCTGATCGTTTTGCCGCCATCATCCTTCCTGCGCACATGGGGACCGACTTCTTCGGGATCTTCCGTAGGAAAGCGCTGGAGAGCACCCCGCTGCACGGCACCTACCACGGTTCCGACCAGGTGCTGCTTGCCGTCCTGGCGCTGCGCGGCCGCTTCATTCAGATATCCGAGCCGCTTTTTATGAACCGGAGTCACCCCGACCGCTACAGCGACGGTGTGCGCATCCAGGATCGCGGAACTTGGCACGACACGTCGGGCACCAAGCGGACCCGGTTCCCGCTGTGGAAGCAGTACGCCGAATACGGGCGCGAAGTCCGCCGTCAGTTGCCCGATCGTCGTGATCGTCTGCGCTGCTACGGCCACATGGTGCATTGGTGGTTCAGGAACTGGAATCTGCTGCGGATGGTCGTCGATGTGGTGGTCGCCTACTACCCACGGGCCTTTGATCTCGCTCGTGCCGTGAAGCGGCGCCTTATCGGGCTGAACGATGCGGTGGACTGGCACCGCTGGCGCGGCGATCCGAAGTAGATCCGCACTGTCTCTTCCCTCTCGATATCAGTGGTGACCGTTGCCGAGGGTTCTCAGAGCTTCTGTGCCCGAGTCGGGAAGCCGAGTTCGGCCTGAAGTTCGTTGAAGGCCTGGGCCATGTGGGGCGGCAGGGTGATTTGCGGCGCCGGCTCGAGGGCCCGAGGCCGGATCGCGTCGCGGCCCTTCTTCAGCCAGCCCTTCTCGATGGGCAATCCGAGGAAGTCGCAGATCGATGTCATCACGGATTGGGGATCATGGATGAGGTCGTGGTATCTGACGTCGAGGATCCTGTCGGCGAGTTGTCCCCGGTGGCGCTCCACCTCCCGGATGCTTACCAGCCACTCGTACGCGCCCCGGCCGTAGCCGTCGTCGAGCGCTTCCACCTCTTCGGGGAAATGCCCGGCCGCGGCGCCGTCTCGGGCCAGTGCACGCCATTTGGATTCGTCGACTCCCCACCAATGGTTGACCAGCTGACGGCGGCCCACTCGGTAGGGGGGACGGCCTGCGATCCTGGCAATGGATCGAGCGACGTCCCCGCCGTCGCGGGCGATGTGTATGTAGCGGCTCCCAGGTGCCAGCATTTCCAGGTAGCCGATGCGCATTGCATTGATGGGGCTCTTCTCGACTACGACCCGAGATCCGCGGGATCGCTTCCATCGCCGTATCAGCGAGTCGAACCGCGCCGTCTGGCTCTCGTCCCAGTGAGATCCGTCCATGATGCAGAGGGCGTTGATCTGCTCGTGGAAGTTGTTGGAATCCGTGAGAGGGTTGATGGCAGTCCACAAGTGCCATGGCTCGAAGACGTAGGCGATGTCCGGGTGAGCGGCGAGCAGGGCGCCCAGGAGTGTGGTGCCCGACCGCCCGGATCCCACGATGAAGGCGACTGGGAGGCTGGCTCGGCCGGATTTGGGGTGATCGGCCCTTCTGAGCGCTCTCCAGTAGTCGGTTCTCCTGCGGATCAGGCGGTACCAGGGCGACAATGGTGCGAGCCATTTCTGCAGGCGGTACCGGACCCGGGGCTTGGATAGCCGGTCTCGATATGCCGGTTGGTTCTGCACCATCTTGGCGGCACCTTGTTTGCTGGAATCCGGGGGCATCAGGATACCGTCAGTGGTCGTTGCGTCGCTCTGCGGACGAAGAGGGCCTCGCTCGGGCAGTCTCTCGAGCACCGCGCCGTGCGTATGCCGCGTACGGTCGCTGCATTCATGAGCTTCCGCCGGGCGGATTCATCCGGCTTGCCAAACGTAGGACTGCTAGAAGTCGGGATCAACGCACACTCCGAGAGCTTCCACTCTTGCCGTGATTCCCCGTGATTCCAGGTCGGCCGCTATCTCGTCTCGGTAGATGGGGTTCACGGCCACGATGGTGTCCGGTGGGTCGGCCGCCAGGGAATCCGGATGAAGGACTTCCACACCCGAACCGGCCAGGAACGTGCCGGTCTTGTTGGGGTTGACGTCGACGACGAATGGTACGTGCCTGGAGGATCCGGTCGCGGAGAGGAAGGCCACCGCCTTGGAGCCACCGCCCCAGAGGAACGTGCGACGGCCGGCTTCGGAGGCCCGGCGCAGCCGGTGTTTCCATCTCTCCAGTTCATCGGCAACTTCGGCGGCGAAGGCCTTCATCTCGGCCTTCAGCGCCACTGGGGCCTCTTCGGCGGGCAACGGCTGTGAACGTCCTCCTGTGGCCCGTGCCTCGATCATCAGGTACTGGTCGTCGTAGTCACGCCAGACATCGGCGACATCGAACCCGGCGCGCCGGAATGCCCTGGCCAGCGAGCCGGCGCTGAAGTAGTTGCAGTGCTCGTAGTAGATGTCCCAGAAGGCCCGCTCTCGGAGGATGCGCAGCGCGTCGGGTACCTGGAAGAAGACGACCGTGTCGCTTGCGACGGCGCCACGGATCGCCGCCAGGAGTCCGGCAGGATCGGGTATGTGCTCCAGGGTCATCTTGCAGCAGAGAAGGTCGGCGGCGAGGTCCATGCCGGGGGATGGGAAGAAATCGGGCACGAATGTGATCGGCCCCGCCTCGGCCTTGGCTCGGTAGGCGGGGTCGAAGCCGACGCCCCTGTTGTCGCCGATGCGACACAGCAGCTCGAGGAACTCGCCCTGGCCGCAGCCGACCTCGAGGATCGTCCGGCCATTGAGGTCGAAGCGATCGATCAAGTCCCGGGCGAGTCGTTCATGGAATCGGTTGAACGTGGGTGAGTGCGCCTGGGTGGACTCGTAGTCGTGTGAGTAGTCGAGCAGCTCGGCTCGATAAGCCGAGTTCCACATGAAGCCGCACGCGTCGCAGAAGGAGATCCCCAGATCACCGGTTGTGCAGGCCAGAGCCGCGGCACGTGTCCGGTGCAGCTGCACGTCGTGGACGGGAACGCCTTCCACCGAGTAGAAGACTTCAGACTGCTTTCCGCCACAGCATGGACAACGTGGAAGAGCACCGCGCTCGCTCATGGGCACCAGGTCTTCATCACACGATGCGAGGCCTTGGGATGGGGACGATGAACTTGCCCCCTCCTGCACGGTAATCGGCCTGCTGCTCGAGGATCTCGTCGGCCAGGTTCCAGGGGAGCAGCAGGACGTAGTCCGGGCGATCGATCAGCAGCCGTTCCGGGGGCAGGATGGCAAGGTGGTTCCCTGGCATGTATCGCCCCTGCTTGAAAGGGCTGCGGTCGACGACGTAGTCGAGGATCTCGGAGTCGACGCCGCAGTAGGCCAGCATCGTCGTGCCTTTGGCCGCGGCGCCATAGGCGACGATCGTTTGCCCCTTGGCCTTCAGATCCTGGAGGAGGGCCGTGAGCCCTTGGCGGACCCTGTGAACCGACTCCGCAAACCCCTTCAGGCCTTCGGCCCTGGTGAGGCCGCGTTGGTCTTCGGAGGCGAGCAGATCGAGCACCGCTTCGCTTTGTGGTCCATCGTGCTCCACGTAGATGCGCAGCGAGCCGCCGTGGATGGGGAGTCGCCTGACGTCCGTCACGGTCAGACCGTGGCGCCTGAAGAGGCGGTCGATGGCGGTGACCGAGAAGTAGCAGAGATGCTGGTGGTAGATCGTGTCGAACTCACACCTGTCGATTAGGTCGGCCAGATAGGGGAACTCCAGCACGGCGATGCCGTCGGGTTTCAGGAGGGTTGCCATCCCGGCGACCAGGCCGTTGAGGTCGGCAACGTGGGCGAGCACGTTGTTGGCGATCATTACGTCGGCGTGCCGGCCGGCGGCGGCGAGCTCGTCGGCGACCGTTCTACCGAAGAACTCGATCCGTGTGGGGACGCCGGCGGCTATGGCCGC
This sequence comes from uncultured Acidimicrobiia bacterium, assembly GCA_964633975.1. Classification (GTDB taxonomy): domain Bacteria; phylum Actinomycetota; class Acidimicrobiia; order Spongiisociales; family UBA11373; genus CAZWKX01. The sequence continues at coordinate 3,293 of CAZWKX010000010.1, read as the reverse complement.
CTGGGCAGGCGGCAGGGCCGGGTCGATGCCGAGCACCGGTATCCCGTGCTCGACGAAGTTGCGGAGCATGTAGCCGTCGTTGCTGGCGATCTCGATCACCAGGCTCGACGGACCCAGCCGTCTGGTATCGATGAGTTCTTCGGCGTTGATACGGGAGTGCTCGAGGAGAGTGCTCGAGACGGAGGAGAAGTAGGGATAGTCCTCGTGAAAGAGGATCTCCGGTGCCACCGTCTCGGTGATCTGCACGAGCGAGCACTCAGGGCAGAGCACCAGGTCGAGCGGCGCGAAGATCTCCTCTCGGTCCAGGTCCTCTTTGGCGACCAACCGATCCGCCAAAGGTGTGATGCCCAGAGAGAGAACAGGGTCCAGGCCGGGCATCCCGCAGGATCGGCAGGCAGGAGCCGTGGGAGCGGCTGTCATGAGCCGCTGCCGCCTGTTGCCGTGGCGGGCCAGCGCAGATCGGGTCCGAGACGCCCGCTGTTGAGGAGCTTCCTGATATGGGCGACCCGGCTGTAGTTGGGTCCCTCGAAATCCTCCGTTCCGAGTCTGAGGGCCCGGATCGTGTCGTATACCTGTGCGGCGCCGTCGATCATGCGCCAGCGTGGAGTGAAGCCGGGGAGGGTCCGCTTGATCTTGTCGAAGTTGACCCGGTAGCAGCGGCGGTCGGGTGAGGCATCGGCGGCGTACTCGATGGCGGCGTCGGGGACCGTCTGCTCCACGGCGCGGGCGACATCGAGGATGCGGAAGTTCTGCTCGGTGATGCCGACGTTGAACACCTGGTTCTGGACTGCGTCGGCAGGAGCCTGGAGCACGGCCAGCGCGGCACGACCGATGTCCTCTGCGTGGACCAGGGGCCGCCACGCTCCTCCGTCGCTCTTGAGGTGCACGCGGCCGGTCGCCGAAGCCCACGCCACCAGGTTGTTCAGCACTAGATCGAAGCGGATCATCGGCGACACGCCGTAGGCGGTCGCCGGCCGCAGGAAGGTGACGGTGAGCCGCTCGTCGGCCAGTTCGGCGATGTCTTTCTCGGCGGCAGCCTTGGCGTGGGCGTAGGCGGTCACCGGGTTGAAGGGCGCGTCCTCGTACAGCCAGTCTTGTCCTCCCTCGCCGTACACGCTGCAGCTCGAGGTAAAGACCAGATGCGCCACTCCGGCCGCCTTCGCCAACTCCGCGACGCGTACGGCGCCGATGTGGTTGATGTCCTCGGTGAGATCCGGATCGAGGTCTCCTAATGGATCGTTGGAGAGTGCGGCGAGGTGCACGACGGCTTCGATGTCGTCGAAGTCGTCGAGCTCGGCGTCGCGGATGTCCTTGGCGATGGTGCAGATGGGCTCGACGTGAGCTATCGAGCAGCCGTTGAATAGGTCGCTGTCGAGTCCGACGACCTCGTGGCCGGACTCGGTGAGCAGCCTGGTGAGCACCGTGCCCACGTATCCCTTGTTGCCTGTCACCAGCACGCGCATTTTGCTACCCCCAGACCTTCCACGGGGCCGAGCCGCTCTGCCAGATGCTCTCCAGAGAGCGGCGCTCCTTCAAGGTGTCCATGCAGTGCCAGAACGAAGTGTGACGATAGGCGAACAGCAGGCCATCCTCTGCGAGGCGCGGCAGCACGGCGCGGTCCCAGTCGGTGTCGTCGCCTTCGATGTAGTCGCAGACGCGCCGGTCGACGATGAAGATGCCTCCGTTGATCCACTCGTCGGGCCGCTGCGGCTTCTCGCGGAACCGGGTCACGCGGTCGTCGTCGAGCTCCACCTCACCGAAGCGGGAAGGTGGATGAACTGCGGTGAGAGTGGCCAGGCCCTGGTGCGACTCATGCCGGGCCAGGAGCAAGGCCGGGTCGACGTCGCTGAGGCCGTCGCACCAGGTGAGTAGGAAGGGAGATTCGTCGATGGCCGTCTCGAGACGCTTGACCCGGCCTCCGGTGTTCGTGTTCTGGCCTGTGTCGATCAGATCGATCTCCCAGCTCGAGGGAACGTCGCTGCCGTGCTGCTCGTCGAAGTAGCGACGGATCTCGCCGCCCAGGTAGCCGAGTGCCACGATGAAGTGGTCGAGCCCGAAGTGGGCGTAGTACCTCATGATGTGCCAGATGATCGGGCGCCCGCCGATCTCGACGAGGGCCTTGGGCCGCTCGTCGGTCTCTTCGGCAAGGCGTGTGCCGAGTCCTCCGGCAAGTATTACGACGTTCAGTGCTCTGCTCCCGGTATGGGGCTACCCGAGATGGACGGCTCCGGCAAGTGCATCGGCACGGCGAAGCCGGAGGTTGACTGCGACGCGCCCACCCCGGGCCGGTCCGGAGAAGGCTAGCGACCGGCGTCCTGCAGATCGAAGTCGGCGTACCTCAGCGCTGCGGCGAGGTGTGAGAGGATCGCCCGCGGGTGCCGGTGGAAACCGGGCTCAGTCGCTTTCGCAGTAGTGGGCAACCTCGCCTGCGACGCAGTAGTCGCTCCCGGGGCCTCCGTTGAGCCCGTCCCACCCGGTGCCGCCGACCAGGGTGTCGTTGTCTCCCTGGCCGACCAGGGTGTCGGCTCCGCCGTTGCCCCTCAGTATGTCGCTCCCGGGCCCGCCGCGGAGAACGTCGCTGTGCCTTCCGCCGATGAGGCGATCGTTGCCGTCTCCGCCATCGAGGAAGTCGTTGCCGTTGCCACCGCGCAGGACGTCGTCGCCGCCGGCGCCCGAGATAATGTCGTTGCCGTTGCCGCCGCTGACGACGTCGTTTTGGCCGCCGCCGAGCGCGGTGTCGGCGCCGCGCCCGCCGCGTAGGCGATCTCGGCCCCTTCCGCCCCTCAGGTGGTCTCTGCCCCTGCCTCCGACGGCAATGTCGTTGCCGCCACCCCCATCGATGTAATCATGCCCCGGACCGCCGCAGATGACGTCGTCTCCGCCTTCACCCCAGATGGTGTCATTCCCGCCCAGGCCCACGATGACGTCCCTGCCATCGGTGCCGATGATTGTGTCGTCACCGGCCGATCCGACGATTGTTGCCGTTTCGCCGCGGCAGGTGAACTCGGTAGGTGCAGGCGGTGAGCCCGGCACGGTGGTGGTCGTGGTGGTGGTCGTTGTTGTGGTGGAGGGCGGAGGCGGAGGTGGTGTCTGGTCGAGGATGGCTCGTAGCGCTTGGTGTTTGGGGGTTTGGGTTTGTTGGAGGTGTTGGCGGGCTCCGAAGCGTGATGTGGCGGTCCATTTGGCGGTGTCGATGTAGTGGACGAAAAGCACAACGTCGGCCTCGTAGTAGTTCTCGAGGTGGGTGAGGTAGATGTTGGTCATGCGGGGGTGGAGGTTGGCTTGGTCGAAGA
>CAZWKX010000009.1:0-59574 GCA_964633975.1 uncultured Acidimicrobiia bacterium | reverse complement strand
CTGCTCATCCGCCGCCGCACCGGCCGCACCCCCGACGCGGTCAAGCTCATCTACCTCAACGGGCCCACGGTGTACGAGATCCCGGTCAGCGACGCTCAGCTCGAGGCCATGAACCGCCAGCTCCGAGCATTGTGGGCCGCTTTGGAGCGTGCCATCGACAACGACGAGTTCCCCACCCGGGTGGGCCCACTCTGCGAATGGTGCGCTTTCCAGCCGATCTGCCCGGCCTGGGCCGACACCGCGCCACCCGAGATCGCCGGGGCCGGCGCCGGCTGAGCCCAGAGGCGCCGAGGATCCCGGACTCCGGCGCACAGAGCGAACAGAATGGCTCCAACAGGTCATGCCCACAACCGTCTTCACCATCGGTCACGGCAGAGCCACCTTCGCCAATGTGGCGGGCGTGCTGCGGCGTCACAAGGTCGCCACCATCATCGACGTCCGCTCGAAGCCCTACTCCCAGCACGCTCCCGACTTCACCAAGGATGAGCTGACCGCCCTTGCCACCGCCTCCGGCCTGGCCTACAGGTGGATGGGCGATTCCCTGGGCGGCCACCCCGATGACCCCGAGCTACTCACCGCCGAAGGGGAACCCGACTATTGGCGGATAGCCGGCTCGGTGCGCTTCGAGGCCGGAATGGTCAACCTGACCGCGCTCGCCGACTGCGGCGCCGTCGCCATCCTCTGCTCCGAGGAGCACCCGGAGGCCTGCCATCGCTCCCTGCTCATAGCCCCGGCGCTCATCGCCCTCGGCTACAAGGTGGTACATCTCCGACACGACGGATCCGCCCAGCCCCACCAGGATCCCCTCGACATCTGAACGGCGTCACATCGCCGCGATACCGTGGACCCCATGGGAGTGCAGTATCCCGAGGTGCGGATAGATCCCGATGCATGGGATCAGGCGGTGGCGGACACCGAAGGCCCACAGCTCGTCGTCGCCGGGCCGGGCGCGGGCAAGACCGAATTCCTGGCCAGGCGTGCCCTGTATCTCATCGAGGAGCACGGCGTCTCCCCGGAGGGCGTCCTCCTCCTCACCTTCTCCAGGCGCGGAGCCGCCGACCTGCGCACCCGCATCACGGCTCGGCTCGATCGCTCCTTCACCGTCATCCCCACCTCCACCTTCCACTCATTCGCCTTTCGTCTCCTCGAGAGCCTGAGCACCGAGTCTCCTATGCCGACGCTGCTGACCGGACCCGAGCAGGTTGCCCTCGTGGCACAGCTCCTGGCCGAGGAAGAGCCCGAACGCTGGCCCCTTCCGTTCCGGCCCTTGCTGACGACGAATACATTCGCCGAGGAGGTCGCCGACTTCGTGCTCCGCTGCCAGGAGCAGCTCATCGGCCCCGAGCAGCTCGCACGACGTGCCCAGGAGCGTTCCGACTGGCGAGGGCTCCCCGAGTTTCTGGAGCGCTATCAGGCTGCACTCGGCGAGCGAGGCCGCATCGACTATGGGACCCTTCAGTCCGCGGCCGTGCAGGTGCTGGAGAGCACCCAAGCGCAGCAGCGTGTCGCCGCGCAGTTCCACCACGTGCTCGTCGACGAGTACCAGGACACGACGCCGGCACAGGCCCGCCTCCTCCAGCAGCTCTACCGCCCCCACCGCAACCTCACCGTGGCCGGAGACCCCTACCAATCGATCTACTCGTTCCGCGGCGCCGAGCTCGGCAACGTCGCCGCCTTTCCGGCGGAGTTTCCCGACGCCGCAGGGCGGCCCGCCCGCCGTTTGGTCCTCACGACGTCGTTCCGGGTTCCCGCCGAGATCCTCCAGGCTGCGGTCAGGGTCACCGCCGGTGGAGAGCTTCCCGGTGCCGCGGGGCCCGTGATCCCCGCTCCCGGGCGAGGCTCGGTCGAGACGTACGGCTTCGACCAACGGAGCCACGAAACCGAGTGGATAGCCTCACAGATACAGCGCCTGCACCTTCGCGACCACATTCCGTACCGGCGCATGGCCGTGCTGGTGCGCAGCAAGCAGCGGTTCCTGCCCGAGATGTCCCGAGCGCTGGAGCGTCGGGGAATCCCTCACGACATCCCCGACCGCCGGCTCGTCGACCACCCGGCCGTCCGCGTGGTCCTCGACGCCGTCGGGGCCGCGGCCGGTCACGAGCGGGCAGCCTCCCTGCGTCGAGTGCTTCTCGGGCCGCTGTTTGCCCTGCCGCTGTCGGCCGTGCGCCAGCTCGAACGCGATCAGGCTCGGGGGACCGACACCTGGGCTCAGCTGATTCACCGATCCGTTCCCGACGGCGATGCCTTGGCCGACCTGATCGCGGAGCCGCGCTGGGCCCTCGACTCGCCCGCCGCCGAGGGATTCTGGCACCTCTGGTCCCATCTGCCTCAGTTCGTCACCGCCGTGGCCGACCCAGGCCGCCGTTCCGACCGCGCCGCCTGGTCGTCCCTCGCCCAGGTGCTCGCCCGCCTCAACGAACGCGACCCCGGGGCCACGCTCGCCGACTACCTGCGCTGGAGCGAAGCAGAGGACTTCGAGGCCACACCCCTCCTCGAGTACACAGCCCCCGACGAGGACCGCCTGGTCCTCACCACACTCCATCAGGCCAAGGGGGTGGAGTTCGACGTCGTTTTCGTCGCCGATGCCGTCGAGGGCGTGTTCCCCGACTTGCGCCTGCGGGAGTCGCTGCTGGGCGTACGTCACTTGCGATACCCCGACGACGCTTTCGCATACGCTCGATTCCGCCTTCAGGAAGAGATGCGCCTTGCCTACACGGCCATGTGCCGGGCCCGCCTCCGCGTCGTGTGGACCTGCACCATGGACGCCACCACCGAAGGAGCAGGCCCGCCGAGCCGCTTCCTGCCTCTGGTGGCCGGGGTCGGCACCGCCGCTGCCGCCACCCTTCGGCCTACCGAAGACGCCGAGCCGACCACCCCGCTCGACGCCGAGGCCTGGCTGCGCCGCATGGTGCGTGATCCCGCCCGGGCCGAGCCGGCGCGTCTCGCCGCCCTCGCCGCACTCGTGGGTCCCGGTTCCTGGCGAAAGCGGCCGCCCGAGGAGTTCGCCGGAGTTCTGGAGGCGGGGCCCGATCACGGACTGATTCCCGAAGACGTGGCGTTGTCTCCCAGCCAGGCGGACCTCTACCTGACCTGTCCCCGTCTCTACGCGTTTCGCCGCCGCCTGGGCGTCGACGACGCTGGCTCCCGGTTCGCCAGCCTCGGCACCCTGGTCCATGCCGTGCTCGAATCGGTCGAGGGCGCCGCCTTGGCCGCAGGCGAGGCCCACGGCACTCTCGAAACTGCCCTTGCCGACCTCGACGAGCGCTGGGATCCCTCTCTCTTCGAAGGAGGCGAGTGGGCGGCGGCCTGGCGGCGGCGCGCCGAAACGATCCTGCGGCACCTGTACGAGCACTGGCCGAGCGAGGCTTGCGTCGCCGCCGTCGAATTCCCCCTGCGGCTGGACGTCGAGAACACCCTGTGGAGAGGCAGGGCCGACCGCGTCGAGATCTCGAACGGCTCGGTGCACATAGTCGACTACAAGACGGGCGCCAACGCCTACCCCGTCGAGGACGCCGCCGTCTCGGTGCAGCTCGGCTTCTATGCGCTCGCCGCCGCCGCCGACCCCGAGATCGCTTCGCTGGGCACCGTCGACGCCGCCGAATTCTGGTTCCCGGCGGTGTCCACCAAAGGCGTGACCACACGCCCTCTCTGTCTCGAAAGGCTTCCCGAAGTCGAGGAGTTGATGCGCCTGGCGGCGTCGGGCATCCGGGCAGAAGACTGGACGCCGACCCCGGGCAGCCACTGCCGCACCTGCGGTGTGCGGCGCGTCTGCCCGGAGTGGCCCGAGGGCAGGGAGGCGTATCTGGCATGACTTTCGCCCCTACGCCCGAGCAGATCGCGATCGTCGACTACCCGCTGCTGCCACTGCGAGTGACGGCGGGCGCCGGCACAGGCAAAACCACGACCATGGCCCTGCGCCTCGCCGCCGCGGTCCGCGACAAGGGCATAGCCCCCGAACAGGCTCTGGGCATCACCTTCACCAACAAGGCCGCCGCCGAACTGGCCGACCAGCTCCGCACCCACCTGCCCGAGCTGGCCGGCACCGGCCGAGAGGTGGAAGTGAGCACCTACCACGGCTTCGCCCACTCGCTGCTCGTTGAGTTCGGCCCGCTCGTCGGCCTGGAACGCGGCACGGCCGTCATCACCCCCGGCTATTCGCGCCAGCTGCTGCGCGAGGCGCTGGGAGCCGGACCGCACTCCGCTCTCGAGCTCACCGCCCCCGGCGCCCGCGTCGACGAGCTGGTCACCCTGTCGGGACAGCTTGGTGATCACCTCGTCGACCCTTCGCGGCTGCTGGAGCCCGAACTCATCAACGACGAGGTCGCCGCGCAGCGAGCCGAGATGGCTGCAGCTCTGGTTGTGTACTCACGCCGCAAGCTGCAGCTCGGCGTTGTCGACTACGCCGACATGATCTCTCAGTGCCACCGCCTGCTCGATCAGCATCCCGCCATCGCCGAGCGCATCCGCCTTCGCTACCGAGCGGTGCTGCTGGACGAGTACCAGGACACGAACCCGGCGCAGCGCGAGCTGCTGCGCCGAATCTTCGGAGCCGGATTTCCGGTGACGGCCGTCGGCGACGTAGATCAGACCATCTACGAGTGGCGGGGCGCTTCGCTCGAGAACTTCCATCGGTTCCCCGAGCACTTCCCCAACGCCGACGGCACACCTTGCGCCACCTTGCAGCTATCGCACAACCGGCGCTCGGCCCGCCGAATCGTCGAGCTGGCAAACCTGGTGCGCGGGGAGATAGAGGAACGCGGCGGACTCGATCGCCTCCGTGCGCTCGACGAAGCACCCAAGGGCACAATCGCCACCGGGTGGTTTCACAGCGCGCTCGACGAAGCCCGCGGCATCGCCGACGAGGTGTGCCGGCTCCACGACGAGGAAGGGGTGGCCTGGCGCGACGTGGGCGTGCTCTTCAGGCGCCACAGCTACATCAGCCTGATCCGCGACACCCTCGAGCAGCGCAGCGTCCCCGTCGAAGTCGCCTCCCTGGGCGGCCTTCTCGACGTGCCGGAGGTGGCCGATCTCCACGCCTGGCTTCGCCTCATTGGCCGTCCCGACGATGCCACCGCGCTCGTGCGCGTGCTGCTCGGCGCCCACTACCGTCTCGGGCTCGGCGATCTGGCGCCGCTCGCCGGCTGGACCCACGATCGGCGGGGAGACGACGAGAACGACGACGCCGCGGGCTGGGCCATGCTCGAGGCCGTCGACCACCTCGATGAGTGCCCCGGCCTGAGCGACGACGCAGCCACCCGGTTGCGCCGTTTCGATGAGGCGTACCGCGAGCTGCTCGCCATCGCCCAAGGGGTGAGCCTGGTCGAGCTGTGCCGCCGCATACTCGACCGCACCGGCGCCTGGCCCGAGGTGGAAGCGCTCGACGACGCGGCCCGCCTGTCGGCACGCCTCAATCTCTACCGCTTTCTCGATCTCGCCGAGCAGTGGAGCCCGCTCGAGGGGCCGTCCTGCATCGATGCATTCCTCGAGTACCTCGACCTGCTCGCCGAGGACGCGACCGGAGAGGAGCTGGACACCGCCCGCCTCGGCGGCGAAGATGCCGTGGCCCTGCTCACCGTGCACCGGGCCAAGGGACTGGAATGGAGCGTCGTGTTCCTGCCCGCCGTCTGCGAGACGGTGTTCCCCGGCAGAGCCCGAACCTACGAGGACCCCGTCGCTCGAGCCCGCTTCCTTCCGTACGAGCGCCGCCTCGACGCCGCCTCCCTTCCCAAGCTCCCCGCCGACGAAAAGGAGCGCCGTGCCGTCCTGCGGCAGCGCCACACGGACGAGGAGTGGCGCGTCGCCTACGTGGCCGTGACCCGGGCAAAAAAGAGGCTCGTTTGCACCGGCGCCTTCTGGTACACCGAGAAGAGACACAAGGACCCCAGCCCTCTGTTCCGGCTGGCCGCCGGCATGCACGCGACCGAATCGATCTGCGACGTGTCCGAGCCGGGTGATCCTCCGCCGATACACCGTCTCGGCGCCGCCGTCGCCGCCCCCGATCCGCACTTCCCCGGCGGCTGGCGCCGAGCCCTGCGCGACGCGGTCGCCGACCCCGAGCTGCCCCGCCGGATCGCCGAGGGACGCGGCATCACCGCCACCTTCGACGACGCTCTCGGACGATTGAGCGCCGTACTCGAAGGCCTCCCCGCTGAAGGTGCGGTGGAGCCGCTCCACCGCACCTTCAGCACCTCGGTCACGGGGCTCGTGACGTACGCCCGCTGCCCTCGGCGTTTCCACTGGAGCGAGATCGACCACCTTCCCCGTCGGCCCTCCCCAGGTCTCCGCAGGGGCACGGAGCTGCACCGCCGCATCGAGCTGCACAACCGGGGGTCCATGCCTCTCGAGGAAGCCGGCCACGACTTCTACGACCTCCCCGCCGGGGCAGTGCCCGAAACAAGGCGCGGCGGCTTCGCCGCCTTCAAGAAGTCCCGCTTTGCCGCGGTCCGGCCTCTGGCCGTCGAAGCGCCCTTCGAGCTGAAGGTGAACGACGCTCTCATCACCGGACGAATCGACGCCGTCTACGAGCCCGAGCCGGGTCTCTGGGAGATCGTCGACTTCAAGAGTGGCAGTCCTTGGCGCGATCCAGCATCACTGGTCCAGCTCGAGGCCTATGCAGTGGCCGTGCAAGACGCCGGCTTCCCCGCCGGGCCGCCCCAACACACCAAGGTGACGTTCGCCTTCCTCGGCAACGGTCTCACCGAGCACACCGAGGATGCCGATGGCGCCTGGCTGGCTTCAGCAAGAAGGCACCTGGGCCAGCTCGTCGCCGGGGCCGCCGGTGCCGACCATGCCCCGACTCCTTCCGAGGCCTGTCGCCAATGCGATTTCGCCCGCTTCTGTCCCGAAGGCACGGCCTGGCTCGCCGATCAGAACTAGGACGCGGGGCCAACGTCACTGCACCCGGCCGCCGGCTACGTCCAGCACCAGGGTCACCGGACCCTCGTTGACCAGCTCGACGTCCATCATCGCCCCGAAGACACCGGTCAGGCAGGCGACCCCTGCGGAACGAACTGCAGAGGCGACGGCATCCACCAGCGGCTCCGCCAGCTCCGGTGCCGCCGCCGCGGTGAAGGAAGGCCGCCGGCCCTTGCGCACGTCGCCCAGCAAGGTGAACTGGCTCACTAGGAGCACATCTCCGCCCACGTCCAGCACCGAGCGGTTCATGCGTCGTTCCTGATCCGGAAAGATTCGAAGCGAGACGAGCTTCTCCGCGAGCGCGACGGCATCTTCGGTCGTGTCGCCCTGGGCGGCGCCGACTAGTACCAGCAAGCCTGGCCCGATCTCGGCGATGGCGTCGCCTTCCACACACACCGACGCACGCCCGACTCGCTGCACCACTGCACGCACGGCATCACCTCCGGGGCGCCAGCCTATCCCCCTTCCCGGTGCCTCCGTTGCGGCGGTGGAAACGCAAGATCGCGTCGGCCACATCCTCGGCCTTCACCTCGTAGACGCCACGCGCCACGGTGGCCGAGATCTCGGCCACGACCCGCTCCCGCCGTCGGGTGCTCTCGGTATCGAGGGGCAGGGGCAGACGCGACGTCAAAGCCGCTCCCACCTCGCCACGGCCGCGCCGCACCGTCTCACGATCCCTACAGCCTACGTCCCGGTCGAAACGGGCAGAGGCTTGGCCAGCACCCCGAATGCAGGGAGCGAAACAACGACGCTCACCGCCACGAGCATGGTGGCCCCTGCACGCTGGCCGCCGGTGATCAGACCAAGATCGAGATCCAGGTCGGCGAGAGCGATGACCACACCGAGCTGGCCGGCCAGGATCGCCCCGACGGCCAGCGAATCCCGCCTCGAGAAGCGCCGCGCCACCAAGGACAGCGATGGAACCACCTTGACCGCGAAGCCGACGCCGATAAGGGCCATCGCCTGGAGTAACACCTCCGAGTCGCGCAGCTCCTCGAGGAAAACCCCGATACCCACGATGATGAAGGAAATCGAGATGAGGCAGCCGTACGAGAACCCGGTGAGCCGCTCCTCCAGCGCTCCAGGCTTGCGGAAGAGGAACTTGAAGATGGCCCCGGCGAAGAAGGCGCCGAGGATCGCCTCGACCTCGAGCAGCGGCGACAGCCCGACGAGTACAAAGAGCGGCGAAGGCGCGGCAGCAATCAGGATGAGCGAAACCGGCGTGGCTAAGCCGTGCTGCGCTCAGGCCTGAGTCAGAGCGGGCTCGAGCGCGCCGATCATCCGGCCGAAACGGGAACCAGGAGCACCGAACACGGGGCCCGGCGCAAGAGCTGTCCGCTGACACCGGCGCGGGGCAGAGACGGAAGCCGCTCAGGCAGCCCGAGCACCAGCAACGACGCGCCCTCGAGCGCCGCTTCGATGACCCGCAAACCTCCCTGGCGCATGTGCCGGTGCACCGGCACGTCCTGAAGTGCCGCCTCGTCGCGGAAGGATGCAAGCGCACGCTGGGCCGATTCTTTCCCCTCGGAGCGAAACGACGACACCGCGGCAACCGCGGTGACGTCGCCTCTGGCATGTGCGGCAAGGTCGATGGCTGCTCGCGCCGCGGCCAGGCCCGATGCTGTGGCCCGGGCCGGTGCCACAACGTGCTGGTAGGGGAAGCTTCCCCTCGAGAAGAGCACCGGCCGCTGCAGTCGTGCCGCGGTGCGTAGCGCCCTGACCGACTGTGCTCTTCCAAGCAGCCCGGGGCCAGGGGCGGCGAGGACCACGACGCCTACACCTTCGTCCACCACTATGGAGCTCAGGGCGCGGCCGGGGGCTCCGGCCACCGGGCGCAGATGCACTTCGACGTCGCCCCGCAGCTCCTCGATCTCGGCCAGCAGAGACTCGACCTCGGCTGCCTGCGCCTCGTCACGGATACTCTCCAGACGCCGGTGAACGACCACCACCGAGGTGGCCTGGCTGTTGCGAGTCAGCGCCAGAGCTTCCGGAATCGGTCCGAGGAGGTCGCTGTCCCTGGTCAGCGTCACCGCCACCCTCCTCCCAAAGTCGAGAGGGAAACGGGCCTCTGCCACGGTGAACGTGCGCACGATACGGGGGTACTCGCTCGCCGGGCCGACGACGGTGACCTCGTCGCCGAGCTGGAGAACCGTGTCGCCGTGGGGGACGATGAGGCGGCCGTCGCGCAGCACCGAAGCCACCAGCCAGTTCCCCGGCCGCAGCTCCCGCAGCGCCACGCCCAGCACCGGGCTGTCCGCCACGATGCGGAATTCCACAGCTTCGGCACGGCCGACGGCAAACGAGGTCGACGACACCGGACGCGGCTCCATCCTCTGCTCGATGAACCTGGCGGCGAGGCCATCGGGAGCGAAGGCGGGCACCTGGAGATGGCGGTACTCGGGCAGGCTCGCCGTCGACGCTGCCACCGCGGCCACACGGAGCAGGCCGGCACGCAGGGCGAGACGGCACACCTCGATGTTCACCTCGTCGTCGTCGGTCGCGGCGACGACCGCATCTGCGTCCTTCAGGCCGGCCCGGCGCAGCGTCACCCGGCTCGAGCCGTCGCCACGCAGAGTCTCGACCGGCCGCACCGCGGCTGCACGCTCGAGCCGCTCCTCATCGAGGTCGACGACCACGACCTCCCACAAGTCGCCGAGACGTGCGAGCAGCTCGCGAGTACTGCCTCCGGCCCCGACCAGTATCGCCTTCATCCACTCACCTTCCTCCGCCCGGGAGCGGTCATCATGCTCGCCGCGCTACACGGAGAACCGGACGAACATGACGTCGCCGTCGGTGACCAGGTAGTCCTTACCCTCCACCCTCACCGCACCTGCGGCTTTCGCCCCGTCCCAACCCCCAGCCCTGATGACGTCGCCGACGGCGGCGATCTCGGCGCGTATGAAGCCGCGTTCCATGTCGCTGTGCACCTTGCCCGCCGCTTCACGAGCTCTCGTCCCCGACGGCACGGTGCGGGCGTGTGCCTCCTTGGGGCCCACTGTGTAGAAGGTGACGAGATCGAGCACCTCGTATGTGGCGTGCACCACCCGCGTCAGGGCCCCTTCCCCGAGCCCGAGCCCTTCGAGCAGCTCGGCCCGCTCGCCGGCGTCCAGGCGCGACGCCTCCTCCTCGATCTCCGCAGACAGCGACACCACACGGTCTCCATCGGGCACGATGCCGGCCACGGCACCGACCAGAGCCGCCGCGTCGGGCTCGTCCTCGTTGACGTTCACCACCCACACGACCGGTTTCAGCGTCAGCGGCGCCAAGTCGCTGAAGGCGGCCAGCTGCTGCAGATCCCACACCCCCTGCCGAAGTGCCTTTCCCTCCTCGAGCAGGGCCAGGCCCGAGGCAATGGCCTTGGCCGCCGCCTTGTGGGAAGCATCGGCGGCGGCCTCCTTGACGGAACGTTCCGCCTTGCGGCCGAACACCTCGCCATCGGTGAGAGCGAGCGCCAGAAGCAGGCTCTCGGCCTGCTCGACGGGATCGAGACCCGACTCGGCCGACGCCACCGCCTCTTCGTCAAAGGCGCGCAACACGACCACCAGCGCCTCCATCTCCCGGAGCCGCCCGAGGAACTTGGCGCCGATGTCGGTGGTCCCGCCCAACGCCGGAGCATCGACGAGCTCGAGGGCGGCGTGCACCACTTTCGGCGCTGCTTCGAGTTCGGCCAGCCTTTCGAGCTTCTCGTCGGGAACGGACGCCACCCCCACGTTGGGCTCGACCGTGGAGTAGGCGTACGGCGCGGTGGGGGCCGCCAGCCCGGTGAGCGCGTTGAAGAGAGTCGTCTTGCCGACGTTGGGTAGACCGACGATACCGACGAACGCCACCTTGGGGTCGATGGTAACCGCACGGAGGCAACGACACCCGACCTGGTCCGGGCATGATCGCTGGTGATCATCTCCCGGCTGCGCCCGCCGGCCGGGACGATCACCCCTCATGCTCTCAGGCGCGGGGATCCTCCATACCTCCGACCGGCGCGTGGAGCCGCCGCCTGGACCGGGCCGGGCCGGCGGCGGCGTCCCCTGAGCCGCCCCTCATCAGCGGCGGCGAGCGGCGGCGATCACTCGCTCGATCACTTCGAGATTCGCCACCGAGTCGGCCGGCGGCACGGGCACGTCGGCTCCATCGAGCACGGCGGCGGCGAACGCCTCCGCCTGGATGGCGTACTTGTCTGCCGGATCGAAGGTGAGCGTTTCGGTCGGCGGGTCGGTGGGCAGCTCACCGCCCGCGGTCAAAAAAACCCGCGTGGGCCGGTCGGCCGGTATGTTGAACGGGATCTCCACCGAGATCCGTCCCTCGGTGCCGTAGACGTCCACCCCCTGGTCGGACTCGCAGCGTATGCAGCAGGTGAACGTGGCCACGCCCCCCTCGAACTCCAGAAGCCCCGAGGTGAGGATGTCGACCCCCGAATAGGGATCGCGGATCTGTGCCGCCGACACCTCAACCGGCTCGCTGCCGAACAGCATCCGGGACTGGTTGATGCAGTAGCAGCCGATGTCCAGGAGGGCGCCGCCCCCGTACGCGGCGATGTTGCGAATGTTCTCAGGATCATCGTTGAAAAAGGAGAACCAGCTCTGCACCGCGACCAGGGACCCGATGCGGCCCGACGCCACCATCTCACGTACCGCCACCCAGCTGGGGTGCAGGCGGTACATGAACGCCTCCATAAGGATCACGTCGGCGTTGCGGCAGGCGTCGGCCATCTCCCTGGCTTCCACCGACGACAAGCCCAGAGGCTTCTCGCAGAGCACGTGCTTGCCGGCTTCGGCGGCGGCGATGACCCACTCGGCATGAAGATGATTGGGCAAAGGAATGT
This sequence comes from uncultured Acidimicrobiia bacterium, assembly GCA_964633975.1. Taxonomy (GTDB): domain Bacteria; phylum Actinomycetota; class Acidimicrobiia; order Spongiisociales; family UBA11373; genus CAZWKX01. The sequence continues at coordinate 47,843 of CAZWKX010000009.1, read as the reverse complement.
ACACCGCGTCGACGCCGTCGTCGGCGAGCAGCGCCTCGTAGCTGCCGTGCGCTCTTGGTATGCCCGAGGCCGCCGCTGCGGCCCGGGCACGTTCAGCATCACGCGAGGCGATGGCCACCACCTCACACCTGGCTGCTTGCTGCATCGCCGGGATCACAAGTCTGATCCCGATGTGCGCAGTGCTCATCACGCCGATTCGAAGACTGGACACGTTCACCTCACCCGGCGACGGCCAAGGCCGCTCATGCCATCTCCCAGCAACAGGACGCCGTCGCCACTAGGGGACGCCCCGGCTCGACGACGTCGGCGCCGCTGTTCAACGAGTTGGGCGGGCTGGTCTGCGGCTCCACACAAACCGCATGCGGCTCCTGTGTGTACACCTGGTATGTGGTGCATGAGGAGTCGACGACCAGGCGCAGCACGCCCGGCCACTCCACGGTCGGCGGCGAGGTGAAGCCCCCGAAGCAGTCGTCCCACGGTCCGGGCGGCGGGGTGATCCGGTGCCCCGAGGGCATACCCTCTTCGTCGCGCTCATCCATGAACCCAGCGTTGAGGGTGACGACCACCGGCTTGCTCTCTCCGAGGTGGCGAAGGAACCAGGGATGCCAGCCGCAAGCGGCCGGCATTGCGTTGCCGTCGCTGTACACCTCCAGGCGAAGCTCGAGTGAATCCTCACCGGGCACCACCATCTGGCGCACGTGCCCCGGGAACGGCCAGTCGGGGCCAAGGTCGACAACGAAGGCGCCGTCGTCGTCTTGTTCCCAGGCCCGGTCGAACACCGTGCCGTGGATGGCGTGTTCACCCATATTGATGGGCAGCTGGTACTCGACGCCGTCGAAGGTGAACAAGCCCCTCCGCACCCGGCCCGCCCACGGCGCCATCGGGTAGGAGCCCCACGCGAACGGCGACGGGCCCTCGGTGACCAAGAGCTCGCGCCCTTCGACAACCAGCGACCCGAGACGGGCACCGTGGTCGAGATCGACGATCACGCGGGCCACACCCGAATCAAGCACAACCCTCCTGTCGCTCATGGCACCTGCCCCTCGACGGCCCGGCTCGAAGAGGTAGTTCGAAACATACGTTTCCTCCTCCGGCGGCGTCTCTGGTCCAGGGGCTTGCCGCCGCGACCATGCTACGCGGAGCGCACCGCGCGCTCCGGCGAGCAGAGGAGCCCGGTCGGTAGCATGGCCCGGCGAGCACACCAACGGAAAGGTCGAGCACGATGCAGTACCGCCGCTTGGGAAAGACCGGATACGAGGTTTCCGCCGTCGGTTTCGGCGCCTGGGCCATCGGCGGCGCCTGGGGTGACGTGTCCGATGACGACGCCATGGTCGCCCTCAACACCGCCGTCGACGTCGGTGTCACCTTCTTCGACACAGCCGACGTATACGGCGACGGCCGCAGCGAGCGCTTCATCGCCAAGCTGCGGCAGGAGCGTCCCGATGCCCCCATGGTGGTGGCCACCAAGGCGGGCCGCCGGCTCGACCCGCATGTGGTCGACGGCTACAACGCCCAGAACTTGACCGCGTTTGTGGCCCGCAGCCTAAAGAACTTGAAGACCGAGTCCATCGACCTTCTACAGCTCCATTGCCCACCCACCGAGGCCTACTACCGGCCCGATGTGTTCGAGGCCCTGGACAACATGGTCACCGACGGCATCATCCGCCGCTATGGGGTCAGCGTGGAGAAGGTCGAGGAGGCGTTGAAGGCCATCGAGTACCCGGGCGTGAGCACGGTGCAGATCATCTTCAACGCCTTCCGCCAGCGTCCCGCCGAGCTGTTCTTCCGTGAGGCAAAGGCCCGCGACGTCGGGATCATCGTGCGGGTTCCCCTCGCCAGCGGCCTGCTCAGCGGCAAGATGAGCCGCCAATCCTCTTTCGCCGCCGACGACCATCGGTCCTTCAACCGCCACGGCGAGGCCTTCGATCGCGGCGAGACGTTCGCCGGTGTCGACTTCGAAAGCGGCCTCGACGCCGTCGAGGAAATACGGCCACTCGTCCCGGAGGGCGCCACCATGGCCCAGCTCGCCTTGCGCTGGATTCTCATGTTCGACGCGGTGAGCACGACGATCCCCGGCGCCCGCAACGCCGAACAGGCCGCCCAGAACGCCGCCGCTGCCGATCTCGCCCCGCTGCCCGACCAGACGATGGAGAAGATCACCGAGATCTACGAGCAAAGGATCAAGGACCAGGTTCATCACCTGTGGTGAGGAAGCAGACCTCAGAGCTCACAATTCAGAGTCGGTATTGCGCGTTCTGAATCCTGAGTTCTCTCTCCCTCACCCCAACGGGAGCCTGTCGAGGTAGTATTTCCACTGGTCCGCAGGCACTATGCCGAGATGGCTGACCAGGTCGTATCTGACGCCCTTCAAGCCGCGGCCCAGCGTCACGTGGTTGCCCCTCGGATGCCACTCGATGGAGCCCGCATCCATCTCCGAGAGCGGCATGACCTTGACCGGAACCTTGCCGACCCAGAGTGAAGCTCCGAGCACGGTGGGCCCTCTGGTGGGCTCGGTGACTGCGATGAGACGATCCTGAAGCCCGATGACCAGATTGGGCAAGCTCCGGCCAACGAGGACGAAGGCGACTCCCTCACCCGGCTGCACGTACTCGTCCACGAGGGCTTTCAATTCGTCGGCGCCACCGAGACCGAGAAGGAAGTCGAGGTAGACCCGGCCGCGAGCAGCGTGAAGGGGCACGTCGACACCGACACGTTTCGCCTCGATGACGGCTTCCAGCCCCTCCGGCGTCTTCATCCGGGCCAGCGCGGCGGCGGCGTCTCCACGGACATACCTGTCTTTGTGGCGAAGGGCATCCAAAAGCGCAGCAACAATCCCCGGATCGGAGAGGTCCTCACCGAGCCCTCGTAGACAGGCCTTGCGCACGTTGTAGTCGGAGTCGCTGAGCCAGCCCTGCTCGAGGGCAGCAGCTGCTTCGGCACCGCCGATCCTGGCCAGAGCCTCCGCATAGGCCAGGCGCATCTTGCGGTTGGTCACCTTGTCGGGCGGATCGTTGAGCATACGCGCCAGCGGCTCCACTGCCCTGGGGTCCCCCAGCTCGGCGAGAGCGGCAGCCACCGTGGGTCGATCATTGGCCGTCGAGAAGTCCAGCATCAGGTCGATGAGACCCTGGACGTCTCCGGCTTCTTTGAGACGGTTCACCTTGCGCATGTGTGCTCCTGCTCCGACCGGCGTGGAGACAGCGGAGACCGCCCCTCCAGAGCCGGGCACGAGTAGTGCCGGCTCTCCTCCACAGGCGCCGGCGCGCCCCTCTACCGGTAGGGCCAAGGTCCCCGACGGCGCCGGGCCGAGAGCCCCGCCGGACGGCGAGCCTCCCATCGGGCGAGCAGCCGGAGGCGGGCATTCCACGCCCAGCCTGAGTGTCGAACGGCGACAGGATCCACGGTGCGCGACCCACTCCGTACTCCGGCGAGACGAACCCGATCCACAGGCGCCAAGCACCAACAGGCCCACCGGTCAGTCGCCGAAGATCGCGATGGCCGTGCCACCACCTCACCGTCAGGGCGGGGCGGGCCGACCCTCAGCCGCGCCTTCGCCGAGTACCCTCGACCGGGGACACGGAGAGCAACAAGGAGCGAAGAGAGATGAGGCGCTGCTTCACATGCCCGGCCGCGGTCGCTGGATTGCTGGTGCTCCTGCTGGCAACGGCTTGTGGCGGTGACGGCAGCACGGGGCCCGGCCTCATCTTGTGCGGGGCCGTCAACGAGAGCGGCATGCAGGAGGAAGGCATCACCGTGATCAGGCCCGACACCGGCCAGGTCGCCACGATAGAAACCGGATTCCTGATTCCCGAGTGGGAGGCACCTCTGCAAGGCACGGCCCTGTACCAGGACCTCCGCTCGGGCGAGTGGTTCCTCGTCGATGCCTTCGAGGCGACGGCAACCCGCCTTGATATCGACGCCGATGTGCTTCTGAACGCCCTACCGCCCGCATCTGTGTCGGCGCGGGTGGACGATCTGGTCGTGCTCACCTCCCTCGACGGCTCCGGCCCCGGAGTCCTGGTGAACATGGCTTCGGGAGAGGTGACGGATCTCGCCGCGGTGATGTCGGATGCACCAGCGCAGATCTTCATTGTCGACTTCGATTCTTCGGGTGATCGTGTCCTGCTCGGCGACGGCTTGGACAGTCTGTGGATCGTCCCCACCGCCGCGCCCGAGCAGACGCGCATGATCTCTGGCGCTTGGACCGGTGATCTCTCCAACGACGGGGAGCGCATCGTCTACGTGGCAGACGGCCAGGTCTTTGTCGAGGACACCGGCGCAGGGCCGACCACGAGCATCGCCGAAGGGGCCCGCGCGGCCCGCTTCGTCGACGACGGCGTGTTGGTGCTGTACCGCGACTCCGTGGCCTTCCTGGACGGCGGCAGCCTCGAGACGCTGTGGGAGGGCTCCGCCCTCCAGCCGTTCGCCTATGTGGACGCCGCCGGAAGCAACGCCCTCGTCGAGATCGTCGACGAGAACCTGGATCACGTGGCATACCTGCACCTCGACCCTGGAGGCCGGCGGGTCACCGAGCTCGACACCGGGACCGTGTGGCAGCCGGCATCGTGGCCCATCGAGTACCTGCTGCTCGTGCAAAGGGAGTCGTTGCCCGATACGACGCTCCCTGTGATCGTGAAGGCCGTGGCGGTCAATCTCTCCGAAGCCGACGCCGCGAACCTCTACGTCCCGGCGCAGGGGCTGAGCGTCGACCCCGTCCGTTGGAGCCGCGACGGTCGGTTCGCCCTCTTTGTGGGAAGCGACCGTGTCTCGTTGTGGCTGATCGACCTCGAAGCCGGCACAAGCACGGAGATCGAAGGTGAGGCACGTTCTTTCACCTTCTCACCCGGCGGCACACGTTTTGCCGTCGTGGAGGCTGGGGGTGACAACGACACACAGGCGGAGCTCGTCATCTACGACATCAGCGACCCGAGCGAGCCGGAACGGCTCGGAGTCTCCTGTGTGAATCCGATCTGGGTAGCGCAGGGCTAGCACGGGTAGGCCCTGCCTCTCCACTCCCTCCCGCTGGTGTGGGAGGCAGGACCTAGGGACTACCAGCCTGTATCGGCCCCGTCCCAGGAATCATGAGCCCGGCAGGTCGCGACACCGTGAACCACCCGCCTGGCCGGAGGCGAGCCGTCGATGACCCGGAGGTAGTAGGAGGAGCCCAATTCCGAGAGAGCCACCAGAGCCAGCTCAGTTCCGTCGTTGTCGTCATCCAGCGAAACCTGTTTCGGGCTCGTGGACGAGTCGGGGTGATCGACCCAATCGATGGAGGGCTCGATCGTCGGCAAGAGAACCAGAAGCTCAGCCCTACCCGGGATATGGCCCTCCTGGAGAATCACCAGATGGGTGGCCTTCTCTGCGATCGCAAGCGTCGCTTGTGCCGCCCGATTCTGCGCCCTGGTCCGGAATCCGAGGAACGACGAGATGGCAATCGCTATGAGGACTGCGATCACCATCACCACGACCATGAGCTCGATCAAGGTGAAGCCGTCGGAGCGAGAGATTCGTCGCACGCACGCCTCCGGGGGGCAGTGCGCCATCAATAGGCACCGATGCCATCCGTCTTGACCCGCAGCAGAGGTGCAGCGAGCGCCGCAGAGCGACGGCCCGAGGGACCCACAGGGACCGCATTGCCGCGGTTTGGGGGCGTCTCCAGAACCAGTTGCGGCCGCCCGGAATGGACGTGTAGATTCGCTGCACTAGTTGAGAACCAGCGGATCTTCCGCTGGCGGCCGTGTATCGGATACCTGAAAGGAACCAATGTGAAACGCCCTACTGGTGTGAGCGTCATCGCGGTGTTGCTGTGGGTGGTAGGGCTCGCCAACATCTTCGCCGGCATCGGGGTGATGAATGACGTCTCCGGTGCTCTGGGAGTGCTCGAGGTGGTAATCGGTATTGCAGCAATCCTCTTCGGCATCGGCTGCTGGAGACTGCAGAAGTGGGCCCGGGTAGGCACCATCCTGCTCATGGGCGTCAACGCGCTCAGCTTGATCTATATCTGGATCAAGTACTCCGATCAGGTCATCGTGTCCCGCCTCTTGATCCCTCTAGGCATCAACATCGTCGTGATCATCTACCTACTGCAGCCGACCGTCAGAGCTGCGTTCGGTGACCGATCCACTACGTAGTCTCAGCCCTCCTCCAGAGTCGTAGCCCGTCACAGCCGGGAATGTGGCACCGCGACTATCTGCATATGACGAACCGTTCTCGGTAGGGTCTGAGGTGTGACGCGAACACCTAGGAGCTGCCGTGCGCCGTGCCGTAGCGAGTCTCATTGTCCTCATTGGAGTAGTTGCCTGCGGCGGGAATGCTCAACTCGAACCCGGGACAGTGCCCTCCGACTTCCAGGTCGAGTACAGCTGGAACAACGGAGTGAGCAGAGTCGGACCCGACTTCCTGACGTACCAGGTCTCTCTTCCCACAACGGGGTCGGGAACGATTCACTGCACCTTCGGTCACCCGAGCAGCAACCAGCAGGAGGAGTGGACCGAGACTTTTGAGGTCACCGCCGACGACCTTCAAGCGCTGTACGCAACCATGCATGAGGTGGGCCTGTTCACGAAGACTTGGCCACAGGCAGAACCGGTACCGGGCCTGTCTGGCGGTTCCTCAATCCGGGTCGTGGCCGACGGGGGCGAGTATCGGGTACCGAGCGTGCTGGCCGATTCCAGCGACGCGGATTCGATCGCCGTCGTGTACCAGATGATCAGGAGCATGGTTCCCCAGACAATCTGGGACGAGATCGAGACACGCCAGGCCCAGTACATCGAGGACCACGACTCCTAGACGGCGCCCCTACCTTCCTACGCCAGCTCTAATCAATCGCACCATCACGCTGTGCCCCCTCAGGAGAGAGTCCCGAAGCCCGAAGGGCTGACCGGAGGGGGGTGCTTTCCCACCACGGCGAAAGCACCTCTTCCGTCACCGGCCTGCGGCCGGTGACGCCTTCCTCTTGAGGGGAAAGCACGCGCAGCAACCCCCTTGTGACATCGCTCTCCCCTGGGCTGCTGCTCACTAAGTACACCTCCTCTGGAGAGGTCAGGGGTCCTGAGGGCCCTGTGACGTAGCCTTGGCCTGGGCCAGTGCTACCTCATCAGAGTGATACAACCAGGCACCAGGAGCCCGTCCGCCTACTCCTCTTCGGGAGGGCGCCACCACACGACCTTGCGTCCCTCAAAGAGCTCCATGAGCGCCTCATTCACCTCTTCGGGCCGCTCTATGGGAGGCAGGTGGCCGGCGTCGGACACCACCACTACCCGCGCTCCGGGAATAGCGTCCGCCATCGAGCGCATCTGCGACGGCGGGGTCAGAGCATCCATCTCGCCGGACATGACCAGGGCGGGAACGCTGATCGTGGGCAGCAGAGTGCTGCGATCGGGCCGATCCCTCATGCCGGCCAGAGCCGCAACCATGGTCTCGTAGCGAGTGCCTTCGACCATCGACCGAACCCGCGCCTGCACGGCCGGCGCCGGGTTGGGCGCAAGCAGCGACTGGATCACCTCGTTGGCGAAGACGGCCCGGCCCTTATCGAGCAGCGTGTCGATCGCGTGTTGCCGGCCGGTCTTGGCCTCGGGTGAGTCGGCGGCGGCGCGTGTGTCCAAGAACGAGACGGTTCGCACCAGCGACGGGCGCAGCTCCCAGAGGGCCAGCGCCACATAGCCGCCCATCGACAAGCCAACGATGTCTGCCTGATCGGCGCCGAGAGCTTCGATGAGCGCAGCCAAATCGTCGGCGAACACCTCCATCGAGAGCGTTGGCTCGACGATAGGATCGGAACGTCCGAAACCGCGCAGGTCAACGGCGACGCAACGGCGCACATGGGCCAGGCCGTTGAGCTGATTGAGCCAGAGACTGTGGTCCAGCGGGAACCCGTGCACGAATATGGCGAGGCGGCCCTCCCCCGCCTCCCGGTAGTAGAGCATCGTCCCGTTGACGCGAGCGTACGGCACCGGCCTGACCTCCTGTCCTTCGCTGCCATCGGCGCCGGCGTGCAGGTCCTTGACCGGCGCAATCTGACTTTCTAACAGGTCGCGCCGGTCACCGAGCCGTCCGGCGCCCGCAGGGCAGCCTCCACCGGCCCAGGCGCCAGTGCACATGCAGGTTCTCTTTTTCGGCTCCGGCGCTACCGTCCCCGGCGGTGAGACCACACCACGCCCTGCCCATCGGTCTGCTCACTGCCCTCCTCGCCTCCTGCGGAGAGGGCGCCACCGGCACTCAGCCCACCACCCAGACACTGCCGTCCATAACCACCTCGCCCTCCAACAGCACCGCGGCCGTTGTGCTCCAGGTGTTCGACGGCGACACCCTTCTCGCCCTGGTAGACGGCGCCGAAGAGGAGGTGCGCCTGCTCGGCATCAACGCCCCGGAGCGGGACGAGTGCCACTCGGGGCCGGCCTCCGCCGCCCTGGCCGAACTCACCGCGTCGCGAGCGGTCAGCGTCGATGCCGCCGGGGGCAGGGACGGCTACGGCCGCCTTCTCGCCTACGTCTACGCCGACGGAACCCTGATCAATCTCGCTTTGCTCGCGGACGGGGCTGCCATCGCCGTCCACACCGATCACCAGCTGCTCGAGCAGTTCCTGGATGCCGAAGAGGCGGCGTTCACCGCCGAATTGGGACTCTGGGCCCCCGAGGCCTGCGGACCCGCCATCACCACCGGAGTCGTGATCGTCTCGGTCGCCGCCGACCCGGCAGGCCCCGATGGAGACGCCCTCCACGAGGAGTACGTCACCCTTACCAACACCGGCGCCGCCGAAGCCGACCTCTCGGGGTGGAAACTGCGCGACGAGTCGTCTCAGCACCGCTACAACTTCCACCTGGGCACCCTGATCGCTCCGGGCGCCCAGGTGCGGGTTCACACCGGATGCGGCTCCGACGATGCCGGCGATCTCTACTGGTGCGCCGACGGACCGGTGTGGAACAACGGCGGTGACAGCGTGCTGCTGCTCGACCCCAGCGGCAACGTCGCCGGCCGCCTTCGCTATCGCGGCTGAGACATGGTTCAGCCCCCGGTAGCCTGTCGGCCATGCCCGAGCCGCTCCACGACGCCTTGAAGCGACCGCTGCGGTACCTCCGCATCTCGGTGACCGATCGATGCAACTTCCGCTGCCGCTACTGCATGCCGCGCGAGGTCTTCGGACGCGACCACCGGTTCCTCCCCCGCGAGGAGCTGCTCACCTTCGAGGAGATCGAACGGTTGGCCCGGGCTTTCGCCTCACTCGGCGTCCACAAGATCCGCATCACCGGGGGCGAGCCCCTCCTGCGTCGCGACGTCGAGCGCCTCGTCGCCCTCTTGGCCGCCATACGCGGCATCGACGAGCTGACCATGACCACCAACGGCTCGCTGCTCGCCGCCAAGGCCGCCGATCTCGCCGCCGCGGGCCTTCACCGCATAACGGTGAGCCTCGACTCGCTCGACGACGACGTCTTCAAGAGCATGAACGACGCCGACATCTCCGTGGCCGACGTGCTCGCCGGCGTCGACGCCGCGTCTGCAGTCGGCTTGCCGCTGAAAGTGAACGCCGTCGTCAAACGAGGCGTCAACGAGGGTGGAATCCTTGGCCTAGCCCGCCATTTCAAGGACCGCGGCCATGTGCTCCGCTTCGTCGAGTACATGGACGTGGGCCACAGCAACGGCTGGCGACTCGACGACGTCGTGCCCGCCAGCGAGATCCTCGCCACCGTCAACGCCGAGCTTCCCATCGAGGCACATACCGACGACGGCGGGGTCGCCTGCCGCTACCGCTACCGGGACGGCACCGGCGAGATCGGCGTCGTCGCTTCGGTCACCCGGCCCTTCTGCGGCACCTGCACCCGAGCCCGCCTCTCCGCCGACGGCGTCCTATACACGTGCCTGTTCGCCACCGCAGGGCACAGCCTGCGCGACCTGCTGCGCAACGGCTCGTCCGACGCCGACGTCGAGGCGGCCCTGCGGGAAATCTGGACCAACCGGGCCGACCGCTACTCCGAGATCCGCTCCGATGCCACCGTCGCCCTCCCCAAGGTGGAGATGTCGTACATCGGGGGCTGAGATCGCAAAGCGACGCCGGTGCACCGCATCGCGGCAGCGCCCCTGCGGCCGATGCCCTCAAGTGAGCCAGCGCTCGGCGACCGTCTTCATCTCCATGAACAGACGCAGGTAGTCGGGCCCGCCCGCCTTGGCGTTGGAGCCGGACATCTTGAAGCCACCGAATGGCTGCACCCCTACGAGGGCGCCCGTGATCTTCCTGTTGACGTACAGGTTGCCCACGTGGAACTCCCGGCGAGCCTGCTCTATACGGGCCCGATCCCGCGTGTACACGCCGCCGGTGAGCCCGAACTCGGTGTTGTTGGCGATGGCGATGGCCTCGTTGAAGTCCTTGGCCCTGATGACCGACAGCACCGGGCCGAAGATCTCATGCTGGGCCAGGCGCGCCTCGGGTTCCACTTCGGAGAACACCGTGGGCTCGATGTAGTAGCCGCCGTCGCGGTCGACGGCGGAGCCGCCCGTGACGAGCTTCGCCTCCTTCTTCCCCAGCTCGATCTCGTCCAGGATCATGCCGTGCTGCGTCTCGGAGATCACCGGCCCCACCGCATAGTTCTCGGGGGCCGGACCCACTTTGAGCGCCGCAGCAGCGGCGGCGAGCATCTCAAGCACCTCGTCGTGGATCCCGTCTAGAAGGATGAGCCTGGAGCAGGCCGAGCACTTCTGCCCCTGGAACCCGTAGGCCGAACGGATTGCGTCGCCGACTGCGGCGGCCAGGTCGGCGGTCTCGTCGACTATCAGGGTGTCCTTGCCCCCCATCTCCATGTAGGCCCGCTTCAGCCACCTCTGTCCGGGCTGCACCTTCGCCGAACGTTCGGCGATGCGCAGGCCCACCTCCTTGGATCCGGTGAAGTTCACGAAACGGGTCCTAGTGTCGTCGACCAGCACGTCGCCCACTTCGCTGCCCGGACCGGGCAGGAAGTTGATGACCCCGGCCGGGAAGCCGGCCTCGGCGGCCAGCTCCATGAAGCCGGCGCCCACCACCGGCGTCGTCGACGCCGGCTTGAGCACCACGGTGTTGCCCGCCAGCACCGGGCCGATCGTCATCCCGGCCAGGATGGCCAGAGGAAAGTTCCACGGGGGGATGACCACGCCGGCGCCAATGGGGATCAGATGTGATTCGTTCTCTTCGCCGGCGAAGTGGGTCACCGGAACCGGCTGCGCCAGCCGGATGGCCTCACGGGAGTAGTAGTCGCAGAAGTCGAGGGCCTCACACACGTCGGCTTCGGCCTCGAGCCAGTTCTTGCCCGCCTCGAAACACTGCATAGCGGCAAGCTCGTACTTGTGCGCCCGCATGAGGGCGGCGAGCTTCATGCCGTATCGAGCCCGCTCCTCGGCGCTCAGCGCCGCCCAAGCCGGATATGCGGCCCAAGCCGCATCGAGAGCTCGATCCGCCTCGGCGGCTCCTGCCGACGCCACGGTGCCGACCACCTGGGCCGGCTTCGACGGGTTGACGCTCTCGATCTTGCGCTTGGTGTCGACCTCCTCGCCACCGATGATCAGCGGGTGATGTCCTCCAAGGCGGGACCCAACGGTGGCCACAGCGGCCTCGAAGGCGGCCTTCACGGCGGGATCACTGTGATCCGAATAGGGCTCGGGTCGGTACGGCTCGAACATGGGCTCCTCCCTTCCAGCGCCCCAGTATGCCTGTTTCAAGGAGCGGACCGTCTGCGGCGCACGTCCGTGGCGCTTCGCCCTACCCGATGTGCGCCACGGCGCCTTCCTCTTCCGACCATTCCCGCGGCCGGTCGTCGACCTTCTGAAGCACTATCCGCGCCGCAACGACGAAACAGAGCAGTGTTGCCAGCGCTGCCTCACGCGGCCAGTCGAAGATCGCCACCTCGAGACTCCAGACCAATGGGCCCAGGATCGTGGCGAACCGGCCTACGGTGGCATACAGACCGTAGAACTCGCCGAGGAAAGCGGGCGGTGAGATGCGCTGCATATAGACGCGGTCGGCGGCCCAGGTGGCTCCCAGAGCGAGACCGCCGAGAGCACCGAGCGGCCAAGCGAGCACCCCCAGGCTCGTGGCGCCTCCCACGATGCCCACCGCCATAGCCGCCATCCAGGTGTGGAGGACTCCGTGCAGCAACCGGCGCGGCCCCACACGATCGACGATCCGCCCCCCGGCGAAGCCGCCGATGATGGCCCCGAAGATGGCAACGATGATCAGATCCTGAACCTGGTCGTCGGTGAAACCGAGCTCGTTGATGGCATAGATGGTCAGGAACCCCCCGATGAGGGTGTTCACCGCATCGGTGTAGAGGAAGCGCCCCACCAAGAACCGGGTCACGCCCCGGTGGCGACGGGTGCGGCGCCAGGCGTCGACGAGCCGAGCCAAGCTGGCCGCCAGAGCCGGCGGCGCGCCTTTTCGTCGAGCCCGGGGCCGCTCCTGCACGAAGAAGAACGTCGGCAGGGCAAACACGAGGAAGCCCACCGCTATGGCACGGAACACCGCCGGGTAGCCGTAGCGGTCCAGCAGCACCACCCCGATGGCCCAGGCCACCACCGAACCCAAGTACCCGACGCCGACCCCTATGCCGGAGACCCATCCAATGGTCTCGGGGGTGCTCACATCCGGGAGCATGGCGTCGTAGACCACGGAGCCGAGGTGGAATCCGATCAGACCCACAACAAAGAGCGCCAGCGAGCCTGCTGCCGGCGCCGACGCGATGAAGAACGTCGCCACCACCGCAACGGCCGTGGTGGGAACAAGGTATGGAATCCGGTCGCCGCGGTGGTCGCTCCGAGCGCCAATCCAAGGGCCCAGCACGACCACGACCACCATGGCCGCGTCTATCGCCACGGCCAGGGCCAAGTCGGGCTCCCCGCCGCCGTGGAGCATGGTCGGCAGGCCGCCGACGTTCTCCTCGAGCCACTCGGGGAAGTAGAGGCTGCCCACACCCAGAGCGAAAATGGTGTTCGCCAAGTCGTAGACGGCCCACGAGGCAATGCTCAGACGGGTCGGGCGCCAGATCACCGGGCGAATCTATCAGGAAACACTTCCCCCACCCCGGCGCTGCGTTGTGATCGGAACGGGTGCTCAGGCCGCAGTGGCCAGACGGCGGTCGCAGACCTCACACCAGGGAGCCGGGCACCGCTCCACCACTGTGACGGAGAGGCCTGCGGCCCGCCATACCTCGAGCACGCCGGACCACGACTCCAAATCCGCCGAGACCCTCTCGGTGTTCTGTGTTCTATCCATGCCGACAACGTACCGCACGGGTGTGACAAAGCCGGCGACGGAGACCATCGGGCATTGCCCGCGTATGGAACCCTGCGGGCAACACACCTAGCCGGCGTGTCCCGCTTCCAGCAGAGCCAGCACCTCGGCGTCCGTCGTCTGCGAGAAGTCCTCGTACCAATCGCCGACGGCGCGGAACCGCGGAGGCTGCAGCGGGCACACGACCTCGTCTACCTCCGTGGCTATGAGGTCGATCGTCGACGGCGGGCCCACCGGCACCGCGCAAGAAAGGAAGCGGGCGCCCTGGCGGGCCACATACCCGATCACCGCCCGCAGGGTGGCGCCGGTGGCCACCCCGTCGTCCACCACGATCACCGTGCGCCCCCCGATGTCGAGGCGGCGGCCGCCGCGGTACAGCTCCTCGCGCCTCTTCAGCTCCACGAGCTGCCGCTCCGTCTCCGGGCGCAGATCATCCTCGCTCACCCCGAGGCGCGAGGCCATCTCCCTGTCGATGAACGGCACGCCGTCCGGGGCAACGGCACCGAGAGCCAGCTCCGGACTGAAGGGAGCCCCTATCTTGCGCGCCACCACCACATCGAGCAGGCCGCCCAGGGCAGATGCCACCTCGGAAGCCACCACCACGCCGCCGCGTGGAATGCCCAGCACCAGCGGATCGCTGCCCGCGTGGTGGGTCAGATGGGTTGCGAGTGCGGCACCCGCCTCCCGCCGATCGCTGTAGCGCCGCATGGGCGCAGGCTACCCGGGCGTCACACCGAACCGCCGCGACGGTCTACGCTCCTCACCGATGGAGCGACTGGCCCTCATCACCAACCCGGCGGCATCCGGATTCACCGCGTCGCTGTTCCACGACGTGATCAACATCCTCTCCGAGACGTTCTCGGTCGCCAAAGTTTGGCCCAAGAGCCCGGGTGAAGCTCGCGTCGCCGCCGACGAGGCCACCGCCGATGGTTTCGACATCGTGGCCGCCGTGGGAGGTGACGGAATAGCCCACCAGGTCGCAGGCGCGTTGCTGGGCACGAACTCGGTTCTAGGCATCATTCCGGCGGGAACGACAAACGTCCTGGCGCGCCTCCTCGGCCTTCCCCGGCGCCCGCGCGAGGCCGCACTGCACATAGCCTCGGCTCCGGGGCACCGCTCCGTGACCGTGGCCAAGATCGAGGCCTCCGGCAGCGCCGGGACCCGTTCCGATGTCGCCCTCTTCGCCGCAGGCGTCGGCTTCGACGCCACCGTCGTGGAGCGGGCCGAGCGGGAACCCTTCCGCAAGCTGCACTTCGGCGGGGTGCACTACGCCCGCAATGCCGTCGCCACTTTCCTCTCCGACTACCGTCACCGCCAGCCCTTCCTCCGCGTCGAAGCCCACGGGCGCGCCGTCGACGCGGTGACCGTCTTCGTGCAGGTCCACAGCCGGTTCACCTACTTCGGCAGGATGCCGCTGCGTCTCTCACCCCATCCCGGCCCGGCCGCCGTCGCCATCGAGAGGATGAGCCCTATCAGAACCGTGCGATTCGCCCTTCAGGCGGTCCGAACCGGGAACTTCGAGGCCATCGCCGGAGTCACCGTGTGGACACCCTTCGATCGCCTCGTCGTCGAAGCCGACACAGAGGCGCCGTTCGAGGCCGACGGTGAATTGCTCGGTTCGGCATCGCGACTGGAGGTGAACATCGTCCCGCGCGCGCTACGGGTGGTCGACCCGACTACAGCCGACCCAACAGCTTGGGGGAGACTTCGCGTATGGCGGCCAGGTGTCCGGCTTCACCGGGATCCAGCGCCCCCGTCTCCGTAATCACCGTCGTCACCCGATCCAAGGAGATCGGCTCGAACCGCCCTGCGGCGACGCCGGCGCGCACCGCTCGCTCGAACAGCGGAGCTGGTAGCGCCTTCTCCAGAGAGGCCACCACGTTGAACGGGACCCTCAGCAAAGCCGCCTCACGCGCC
Source organism: uncultured Acidimicrobiia bacterium (assembly GCA_964633975.1). Classification (GTDB taxonomy): domain Bacteria; phylum Actinomycetota; class Acidimicrobiia; order Spongiisociales; family UBA11373; genus CAZWKX01. The sequence continues at coordinate 32,677 of CAZWKX010000009.1, read as the reverse complement.
ACCGCCGCCGAGCCCATCGTGTTCATCACATGCGCGGGCCCGAAGGCGTTGGCGCCCACCAGCACCTGATCCACCCCGGCCAGCGTCTCTTCCACCTGGTCGTCGGGCACCACCTCGACGGCAAGGCCTGCGGCGGCCAGATCGGCGGCCAGCTCGATACCCTCTCCGAGAGGCAAGGTGGCGGCGCATGCCACGAAGAAACGCCTTTCCCGGGCCGCCTCGACGAGCATGCCCCGCACCGAACCACTTGCCCCGTGGGTCAGCACGATGGAGCCCTCCTCCACCAGCGGAGCACCGACGGCGCTGAGCACGCCGGCCGATTCCGCCATGCGCTGCTCCATATCCCTGAGGCTGCCGGCGAGCTCGGCCGGCTCCTTGTCGAGGCCGAGGTAGACGGCGTTGACCAAGCCGACCAGCGGAGCCAACGAGGGCTGCTGGTCGAGCAGGAGATCGGCGATCTCCTGCACCGCCTCCGGATACGCCGAAGGGGCGTATTTCTCAAGGGCTTCGACCAGGTCGGCGAGACTGCCGGCCGCCAGACTCCCCGCTGCTGCCGCCGGCCCGGAGATGGGTGCACGAGCGATGGCGGCCAATCGCCGCCAGCTGGGCCACTGCCTCCACTCGGTCACCCCACCCCCTCCCCAACCTTTGCCGCCAGCCGTGCCCGTCGCCGTCGCAAGGCCCACTCCGCCGACGACGCGTCTACAACCAAGCCCGCCACCGAGGCGGCCAGCGCCGCCCTCTCCCAGATGATCTCGCGCAACGGACCGCCGATCCGTCGCTGCAGCTCATCCTCGAGGACCTGGGCCGCGTCGATGCGATTCTCCACGTCGAGCACGACGGACCACATGTCGCTCTGTCGCTGCTGCTGCGGTGGGAAGGAGCACTCGATGCGGTCGGTGGCGGCGCGAAGCGCCGCGTCGATGCGATCTGGAGTGAACGCTTGACGGAGCCGCACGCCAAAGGGCCCGCCGCTCTCGGCGGCGAGCCGCCCGATGAAGTCCTCCATGCCGCAGGCCACCTCCTCGACCGTCCCCGCACCGAGGCCGTGCACCGAGATGGCCCCGACGATGCCGTCCAACAGCCGGCGCCAGCGCTCTTCGAACTCCAGTGAGCCACCACGTTGGAGATTGGCCGCAGCGGCCAGCGAACGCGCCGCCCTTCGAGTGTCGGCCAGCACCCGCCCCAGGTGTACCGACTTGACGTCGAGCCGATGCCGCAGATGCTCGGCCAGCGTGTGAATGCCCAGCGGCTCCCCGCCCGGAGGATCGGCGGCGACCGCGAACACCACCGGCGACGTGATCCTCTCCCCCTCGAGGGTGACCCGCAGATCTTCGACGACCGCGGGCAGCTCGCCCGGCTCCAGGCGGTCGATTTGATTTAGCACGAAAACGAACTGGTCGGCTGAGTCGGCAAGTGGGGCGATGAACTCGTCGTGCAGCACGGGGTCGTGGTACTTCTCGGGATCGAGCACCCAGAGCACACCGTCCACCTCGGGAAGCAGGGCCTCGACCAGGGCGCGATGCGGGGCCTCGACACTGTCGACATCGGTCATGTCCAGCAGCGCCAGAAACGGGAAACGGTCCTGGCCCACCCTCTCGTCGATTCCGAGCCGGTCGAGCATCTGGCCCAAGGCCGGTTCCGCATCCTCGGGCACCCACGCCAGCGGGCGCGAGGTATGGGGCCTCACCTCACTGACCGAGGCCACGACCTCCCCGGCCAAGGCATTGAGCAGGCTCGACTTGCCGGAACCGGTGCCTCCGATGAGGGCGAACACGAGCGTGCTGCCAAGGTGCCCACGACGCAGCCGGGCCCTGCGGGCGTTTTCTTCGGCAGCCAGAAGATCGTCGGGATGCACATGGCCGGTCGCCAGACCCACCACCAGGTCGAGTCCCTCGATGACGGTGAGCAGGTCGCTCATCGGGCCACCTCGTCGATGCGGAGGCGGCCCAGGGCGGCTCCGGACGACGGAGGGCCCAACACCTCGGCGAACCGGCCCGCGTCGCTTTCCAGGATGCGGCGCATCGCCTCGGCCAGGCACTCCCGCGCCTGCTCCACCTCGGCACCGAAGCCGGCCACCAGCTTCACCGTTCGCACGTCCGGTCGGTGGCCAGGATGAATCGTCACGGAAGCCACCGCCAAGGCACAGCGCGCCAGCGCCCGCCTGCGCATCCGGCGCCAGCGGCCCCAGGACCCGGCGATGCGCGACCTCAGGTCCTCCATCCACTCGTCGAGCTCAGCGCGCGCCGCTCCGATGGCACCGACGCCGTGACTCCAGAGTTCGGGGTGCCGGTCGATGATCATGGCACCGACAGGATGATCGTCCCACAGTTGCGCAGCCGCGCCTGCCGCCCGAGACGCCCTGCGCACGACGATGGCGGCCAGGTCACCCGTGAAGTCACCGCCGGTGGAGCAAAGACCGCGGAACTCGCCACCGGCGAGAAGCGCAGCCAGCCGATCCTCTTCCGCTCCGAAGCCGAGACGCACCCGGTCGCCCAGCTCCGCACGAGCGAGAGCGTCGTCGAGGAGGTCGGAGCGGAGTCGCTGCAAGTCTCGCCTCAGACAAACCAGCGAAGCTTCGACGACGTTGTCGACGGTCGATCGGCGAGCCGCTGCATCGGCCAGTGCCTCCATCTCCTTGCGCAGCCCTCTGGTCCATTCACGCGGCAGGCCTCCGATGGCAGGCAGCACCGGGCCCTCGGCCACCGTCACCACCGCACCGTTGCCGACACGATGGACCATGCCGCGAGCCGACAGCCGTCCGGCCAGATCGGCGCGTAGCAGCCTCTCCGTCTCGGGATCCTCGGTGAGGCGGTTGAGCACGCAGACGATCGGAAGGCCACGCCGGGCGGCCATCCCGAGCAGATCCCATCCGGCGGCGTCTGCATAGCGAATGCCGCTGGCCACGAAGATGCAGACATCGGCCACCGAGAGCACGGCTTCGGCCACCGACCGGCCATCCTCTCCGACCACCTGCGGCGGCGGAGTGTCCACGAGCACGAGGCCGTCCGGCGGCAGCGGGTCGAGCCGCAGGCCCTGCCCGGCCATGAGCGCGGGGAAGCCCCCGAGCGTGGGTGGCAATCCCTGCCCGCTCCAAACCACTAGGTCGGTGGTCGTGGGACGGATGGGACCGGCAGCCGAGAGGCGGTGCTGCGCCAGGGAGTTCAGAAGCGTCGACTTGCCACTTCCCGATCCTCCAACGATTGCCACCACGAGCGAGCCCTCGGAATCGATGAGCCGAGGAAGCAGGTAGTCGCGGACCGCCGACCTCGCCGCACGGCGCGAGGCGTCCCGTCCAATCAGGTCCAGGGAGAAGGAACCGAGAGCATCGGCAGTGTCTCGAAGCACCGGGACGAGCGACTCCACGGCGGCTGGCACCATGGGCACTGATTGTGGCACAGCGCAGCCGGGCACGCTCCACTACTCCCAAGGCAGTTGCGTCACCGGCTTGGGCAAAGCAGGTCCGGCCACTCGTTGTGGCGAAGTTATCCACAGAGGGGCTCGCGAATCACTAGCCTGAGAATGTCGCCGGCACCAGGGAGTCGTATGGGCTTCTGAGGGTGCAAATACCGCTCTGCGGGTTCAGAGAGACTTAACCTCCGCGCAGTGACGGCATAGGACCGCCAGCGCGATGCTCTCTCCCACAGCGAACAGGGACCAAAAAAGGTGCACAGTCGCCAAGAGCGCTTCGGCACCCTCGCGGAGCCGAGCATCGTATCTGCGTCTTCGACAACAAGAGGCCTCGGTGAGATGAACGTTGGGGACCAACGCATTGCCGAGGCGGTCACCCGCAAGCTCGTCGAAGTAACCCGTCTGAGGGACCCGTCCCTCTCTGATCACCTCAACAGAACCGCTGAAGTCGCTTGTGCCATCGGCGTCGAGATGGGATTGGCGATGGATTCCCTCGACCGCCTCTACATGGCGGCCCAGCTGCACGACATCGGCAAGTTGGGGATCTCCGAAGCGATCTTGTGGAAGCCTGCCGGACTGACCAGCGCCGAGTGGAAGATCGTACGCACCCATCCCGAGGAAGGTCACCGCCTCGTCGCCGACGTCACCCACCGTGAGGTCGCCGCCACCGTGCTGTACCACCATGAGAGGTTCGACGGCGAGGGATACCCCTTCGGGATCGACGCCCGCACTCTCCCCCTCATCGCCCGCATCGTTCAGGTCGCCGACGCCTTCGACGCCATGACCAGCGATCGCCCCTATCAGGCGCCCCTGTCCACACCGGCGGCGCTCGCCGAGATCATGCGGTGCTCGGGCACCCAGTTCGATCCGGACGCGGCCAGGGCCATGGCGATGATCTTCGATGGGCGGGAGGACCCGCGGCCGCCGGCGGAGCGTATCTACAAGCCCGGCTTCGAGATGGGGGCGCCCCGGGAGAACAAACCGGGCGAGGTTCCTTCGCTGGTCAGGCTTCGGGAGTAACCAGCTTGATGCCCACGCCGCGCACGGTGCGCAGGTAGCGCGGCTCGGCAGCCGACTCGCCAAGCTTGCGCCGCAGCCACGACAGGTGCACGTCAACCGTCTTATCGGGGCCCCCGTACGGCTGATCCCACACCTCGGCCATCAGCTCCCGCTTTGAAACGACACGCCCCGGCTGCCGGGCCAGGGCGTAGAGAAGATCGAATTCCTTGCGGGACAGGTCGACCGAATCCTCCCCAAGCCGGGCCTCCCTGGTCTCCGGATCGACAAGGAGCTCGCCGATGCGGACCGGTCCCATGGCGGTCCTGGGTCGGAATCGCCGAAGCACGGCCCTGATGCGGGCATCCACCTCGGCGACACTCGTTCGACACGCAACGGCATCGTCGGCCCCGGCGTCCAGCACCGGCACCACACTGCCCCCATCCGACAACACTGCTATTACCGGGTGGTCACCCACCGCGTTGATCATGGCGACGAACTGATCCGGCGCCATGTCAGAAAGCGGCAGAACCATGACGACGACATCGCAGGCTTCCTCGAGGGCTTGTTCCACGCCGGCCAGGCCTGTGGCGGCCCCGGCTGCCCCATAGCCACGATCGCGCAGCTCGGTGACCAGACGTTGCCGAGCCTCGTGATCGGCGTCGATGACAACCACGTTTTGGGGAAGTGTGGCTCCCAGCACGAGGATGCCATCGGCAGGTTAAGGCAATGCCCTGAGTGGTTCTTTGCATGCCGTTAACCGGTGCTTGATCCCGCCCGAAAACCAGCCGCTCCCGCTCCCTCAGCCACCAAGAAGGCTCGACGCCGAGCGGCCCTCCTCGCACTCGTCGAGCAGGGCACACCAACGGCACCACGGACCTGCGGTGCGCTCCAGAGAGACGCCGCTCTCCCACGACGCCCGCAGCAGATCGACCGCCTCGGCCGCCTGCCGGGCAACAGCCTCGATACCCTCCCTGGAAGGAGCCTCGTCCGCCCTTTCGCCGGTCCCGACAGACACCGCCTCCACCCTCGTGGGTAGCTCGCCCCGTTCCATCGCCCACAGCAAGGCATAGAAACCCAGCTGTGGCAACGGGTCGCCCAGCGAACCCGTCTTCCAGTCGACGAGTCGGACCCCTCCGCCTTCCTCGAACACGGCATCCACCGACCCGAGCAGGGTCACATCCTCGACGGGCCGCACCTCCAGGTGTACCTCGGCCCCGGCGAAGCCCTCCGTGCCCAGACGCCGGAACCGCTCATACAGTGATCCCACCTCCTCGATGACCTGTTGCAGAGCGCTCGGCTTGAGGCCGAGGGCGGCCATCTTCGGGTTCATGGACGCCCCTATTTCCTCTCGACACACGGAGGCCAGCTCGCCCTCCTTGATGGCGCCCTCGCGGAGATGACGGGCGAAGATCCGATGAGCGAGCCCTCCGACGAAGCTGGCTCTCGACTCGGGCGGGTACATGCCGTGCAGACGCCCCGAGGCCTGCTCCGGGCACCGGCGGAAGGACACGTAGGTCGTCGCCGAGAGCACGACGGGCTCACCCGGGCGCACCGCAGGGAACTCGAGAGGTGGATCGAGCACCATGACGGCGATCCTATCGGGCGCCCGCCGATCTCCACCGGACCCACCGCTAGACTGACGCATTCCCGAGGTTCCTCATTCCATGAAGCGATCGACTCGCATCGCCATCGTCGCCGCCGCCACACCGCTGGCGCTCCTCCTCTGGGCGTCGGTGGTGTTCGCCATGGATCGCGTCAGCAACGGCGGTGAGATACTCGGCGGCGTGTCGATCGCCGGCGTGGATCTCGGCGGCATGACCCGGGATGAGGCGCGCCTCCAGATACGACAGCTCGAGGACGAGCTGCGTGCCGATCCGATCATCGTCGACGTGGACGGCACACGCTTTGAGGTCACCCCCGGCGAGCTCGGCCTAGACCTAGATGAGGATGCCATAATCGCCGCCGCCCTCGAGAACGGACGCCGGGGCGGCATCACCACCCAATTCGGCTGGTGGCTCGGCCACTTCGGCAACAGAGGCAACGACGAGGTGGCGGCCGTCGGCACATTTGACCGGTCGGCGGTCAAGCCGTTCACCGATTCCTGGGCCCAAGCGGCCATCGACGACCCGCCGTTCGAGGGCGGCATCCAGCTCCAGGATGGCGAGCTCGTCGCGGAGTACCCCCGCTCCGGCACCGGCATCGACTCCGATGTGGCCGCCGACCTCATTGAGGGGATCATCTTTGGGCGGGATCGCCCGGTGCTCGATCTGCCCACCGGGATGGTCACCCCCGAACTCATTGAGGAGGACGTCGACATCGCCGTCATCCAGGCCAGGCAGCTCGTCTCGGCGCCCGTCGTGCTGTCTCGGCTAAACCCCGACGTACAGGTCGCGCTCAGCGTCGACGTGCTCACATCTGCCATCCGCAGCCGCGTCGTGGACGACCCGCCCGAGATCGAGCTCTACTTCGATGCCCAGTCGATCATGGAATCCATCGGCCCCAGGCGCGACCAGATCGAGTTCGAGCCCGTCGACGCCCAGGTGGTCATCCGGCTTGACCTGACCCCCACGATCATTCCGGGCCGTAACGCCCTGATCATCGACGACGCCGGCATCCCCGACGCGGTGATGGCTGCCGCCACCTCGGTGACACGCGCCGGAGTCTTCCCCTACCTCGAAGGCGCCGAGCCTGAGCTGACCACGGAGGATGCCGAGGCACTCGGCATCACAAAGCAGCTCGGCGAGGCCACGACGTACTACACGCCCGACGGCGACTGGAAGAACGAGAACAGGATCAGCAACATCCACCTGATCGCCGACACGGTGAACGGTGTGATCGTCATGCCCGGGGAGACGTTCTCGGTGAACGATTTTGTAGGCCAGCGCACCGAGGCCAAGGGGTACAAACAGGCCGGGGCCATCATCGGTGACGAGGTCTACTGCTGCGATCATCCGGCCAACTGGGGCGGCGGCGTGAGCCAGTTCGCCACAACGCTCTACAACGCGGAGTTCAAGGCGGGCTTGGAGGACATCGAGCACACCCCGCACAGCCTCTACATCTCGCGCTACCCGAAAGGCCGCGAGGCCACCCTGGGCTGGCCCGACCCCGACATCGTCTTCCGCAACGACACCGACAACGCCATCCTCATCCACACCTCGTACACGGACAGCTCGGTGACGGTCATCATCTTCGGGGACCACGACCGGCAGGTCTCGTGGGAGACCTCGTACGACTACGACTTCACCGAACCCGGCATTCTCTACAAGCCCGGCTCCGAGGCCGAACCGCCGATCGAGGTCCCTCCGGGCGAGGAGGTGCCGGATGAGGACCATACCGGCATACCCGGCTTCACCGTGAGTGTGTACCGAACAATCACCTACCCCGACGGCACCGAGGAGACAAAGAGCTGGCTCTGGGCCTACCGGCCCTATCCCATCATCATCTACGTGAACCCGTGCAACCTGCCCGAGGACGACGAGGACTACGAGCCGGTGTGTCCCATGCAGGTACCCGTGGTCGTCGGGCTCACCGCGGCACAGGCCCAATCGACGCTGAACGCCGCCGGCTTCATCACGGCGGAGGGCTCGCCCGTCACTGTGACGGATCCATTCTGGGACGGCGTGGTCTATCAGCAGGATCCAGAAGGCGACGAATGGCTGGCACCAGGCGGAACGGTCACAGTGCACCTCGGTGTTCTTGCCGAATAGCGCTGGGCGGTCGTAGAACACGGATAGACCACTCACCACGTCGGCGGCTGTCGCTGAAGGCTACGAGTGCAGAGGAAGATGGCAATCTCGTCGCCGACGACGGTCACCACTTCTACGAACTGACCTATCGAATGCCTGCGCCGGCGGACCCTACCTTCGGCCCACCCCCGAGCTGCCCTCGCCGATCACGTGCAGCTTGAGTAGGTTCGTGGAGGCGTCCTGGTTCGGCGGCACCCCTGCGGCCATCGCCAGCCGCTCTCCTGGGGAAACGATGCCCCTTTCGAGCAGCATCCTCTCGGCGGCGGCGATCATGTCGTCGGTCGACTCCTGGCGTTCGAAGCACACCGGAGTGACCCCCCACAGCAGCGCCATCCGCCTGTAGGTGGCGATGGAGGGAGTGAAAGCGACGATGGCCGCCTCGGGCCTGTACTTGGAGACGAGGCGCGCCGTGCTGCCCGACTCGGTGAAGGCGACGACGGTGTGCAGCCCCAGGGTCGTTGCCGTCTCCGCCGTCGCCTTGGCGATCGCGGAGGCGAACGAGGCCCGGCCCCCGGCCAACTCGGCCCGGGTCGACGCCGGGTACCCGGGACTCGCCTCCGCCTCCCGACAGATGGCGGCCATGGCCCGAACCGCTTGCACCGGATACTCCCCCATCGCGGTCTCTGCCGACAGCATCACCGCATCGCTGCCGTCGATCACGGCGTTGGCCACGTCGGTGACCTCGGCCCTGGTGGGACGAGACGACGCCGTCATCGACTCCAGCATCTCGGTAGCCGTGATCGAGATGGCGCCGGCGCAGTTCGTGGCCCGGATGATCTCCTTTTGGATGCGCGGCAAGGGCTCGTAGCCCAATTCGACGCCGAGGTCGCCGCGGGCCACCATGGCTCCGTCGGCCACACCGACGATGTCGGCGAGATTGGCGTAGGCGGCGACCCGCTCGATCTTGGCTATGACCGGGGTATCCCCCACCACCTTCCGGACCTCTTCGATATCGGTCGACGATTCGACAAAAGAGGCGGCCACCAGATCGACACCGATCTCGCTTCCGAAGGCCAGATCCCTACGGTCCTTCTCGGTGATCGCAGGCATGTCGAGGCGTATGCCGGGGAAAGCCGCCCCCTTGCGATCGCTCAGAACGCCGTCGACCCGCACCTCGGCCATGACGGCCCCGTCGCCGATCTCTTTGACCTCCACCTCGATGAGCCCGTCGGCCAAGAGGATCCGTGAGCCGATCCGCAGCTCGGCAAGATGGAGGAACTGGACGTAGACGTGGCTCTCGTCACCCAGCTCGTTCCCATCGAGGAGCTGCACTCTGTCGCCCTTGCGGAGTCTCACGCTGCCGCCGGGGAACGTTCCCACCCGGATGCGCGGCCCCTGGATGTCCTGGAGCACGGCCACGGCTCGCCCCTGCTCGTCGGCGGCCTCACGAACCCACTCGGTCCATTGCCTGTGGGTCTCGTAATCCCCATGGGAGAAGTTGAGGCGCGCCACATCCATCCCGGCCTCCACCAAGCGGCCGATGGCCTCCCTCGATCCCGTCGCCGGGCCCAAAGTGGCGATGATCTTCGTCTTCCGTTCCAACCTGGGCGAAACCTTAACGGCCCGGCTCTGCGCCGCCTAGGCTCCCCGCCGATGCAGAACACCGCAACGAAGAAAGGACCGCTGACCGCCTTGCCGCTGAAGCCGTTCCGGGCCGGGCTGAGGCGACTCGAGAGTGTGCTCACACGGCCGCAGCGCGCCCGCCTGAGCCGGGCGCTGGCGGACCGCGTCGCCGATGCCTGCATCGCCGCAGGCGCGAAGACCGTCGTGGTCACCTGCGATGCCGAGGTCGCCGCGTGGGCCCGTAAGCGCTCACTCGACGTGCTCGCCGATCCACCCGGCGGAGGGCTCGTCGGAGCCGCCCAAGCCACCGCCGAGACCGCCCTGGAACTGGGGCTGGGCTGGTGCATCGTGCACGGCGACCTTCCCCTGCTGGGCTCCGCCGACGTGACACGTTTCCTCGATCTGCTGGACGAGCGCACCGTGGTGCTGGCCCCTTCGCGTGACGGCGGCACCAATCTGCTGGCCTCCCTCCATCCCCTCGAGTTCCGCTACGGGCCCGGTTCCTTCGCCCGTCACCTCGCCTCCGCCCGTCACATGGAACGCCGGGTCCTCGTCACAGCGGGCACCATCTTGGATCTCGACACTCCCGCCGATCTGTACGGCGCAGCGCGCCTCGCCGAAGGTGCCTGGCTGACCGAATTCCTATCCTGACCCTGCCATGAGCAACCTGCATGAAGACCTTCGCGACGAGCCGGAGGACCTCCTCACCCCCGAGAGCGCCCTCTCCATCGGCGCCCACCCCGACGACGCGGAGTTCGGAGCCGGCGCCACACTGGCTCGCTGGGCCGATGCCGACACCGCCATCTCCCTGCTCGTGGTCACCGACGGCTCAAAAGGATCGTGGGATCCCGACGCCGATCCGGCGGCCGTGGCCGAGCGGCGCCGGCTGGAGCAGAACGAGGCCGCCGCCGTGCTGGGGGTTCGGTCGACAATCGTGCTCAACTACGTCGACGGCGAGCTGGAACCCACCATGGACCTGCGCGCCGAGCTGTGCTACTGGGTGCGGCGCTTGCAGCCCGAGGTGGTGCTGACACACGATCCATGGCAGCGCTACCAGCTGCATCCGGATCATCGTGCCACCGGCTTCGGCGCCCTCGACGCCGTCGCCGCCGCCCGGGATCCATTGTTCTTTCGCGAGCAACTGCCCGACGTGGAGCCGCACCGGCCTGCAGCCGTCCTGCTCTGGTCGCCCGACGAGCCCAACCACTGGGAGGATGTGAGCGGCTGGGTCGAGCGCAAGATCACGGCTCTGCTCTGCCACTCCTCCCAAAGCGAGACCACGATGGGAGGCGCCGACTCGGACCCGGAACGCGCCGCCGCCTTTGCAGATCGTGTCCGGCTCTGGGCAGCGCGAGCCGGCGCCCCCGTCGGCCTCGACGCAGCCGAGGCCTTTCGGAGGATCACGCTGTGAGCAGGGTCGTGGTGCTCGGCAGCGGCATCGTGGGCGGCGCCGCGGCCTGGGATCTAGCCAGGCGCGGCCACGAAGTCGTTGTGGCCGACGCCGACGCCGCCACCGCAGCCGGGGTCGCCGCCGAGGTCGGGGCGGTCCATCACCAAGCCGCAGACGCGGGCCGGCCGGAAGAACTGGGCCCACTGCTTGCCGGCGCTTCGGTTCTCGTAGCCGCGGTACCTTTTCGCTTCAACACGGCCCTGGCACGCGCCGCCATAGCCGCCGGGTGCCACTACCTGGATTTCGGGGGCAATCCCACCATCGTCGCCGAACAGCTCCTCCTCGACGACGACGCCCGCCGCGCCGGAGTCGCCGTCGTGCCCGACTGCGGGCTCGCCCCAGGCCTGGTCAACGTGCTCGCCCTCGACTGTCTTCGGGCCCTCGGCCCGGGCCCGGTGGAGCGCCTGGCCATGCGGGTCGGCGCCTTGCCCGCTCATCCCCGCGGCGCGCTGGGCTATCAGCTCTCATTCAGCCCGGCCGGGCTCATCAACGAGTACGCAGAACCTTGTGAGGTGCTGCGCAACGGCCACTACACCACCGTCGAACCGCTCACCGAGATCGAACCCGTGGACTGGCCCGGCATCGGCACCCTCGAAGCGTTCCATACCGCAGGGGGATCGTCTTCCCTGCCCCGCCGCCTGGAAGGGGAAGTGAAAGAGCTCGACTACAAGACGCTGCGCTACCCGGGCCATGCGGCGGCGTTCCGCGCCATGGCCGAGATCGGCCTCTTCGGCCTCGAGGCCCGCACCGTGGGGTCGGCGTCCGTAGCTCCCCGCGAGCTGCTTGTCGACCTTCTCGCCGCCAATCTCCCCCCTCCAGCCGACGACCTGGTGCTCGTGCGGGTCTGGGCCGAGGCGGTCCGAGACGGCGGGCATAGAACGGCGGGGATCGAGATCACCGATCGCAGCGACGGCCGCTTCAGCGCGCTGGCCCGCACAACGGCATTCCCGGCCGGCGCCCTCGCCCACATGCTCGCCAGCGGCGCCGTCGACGATCCGGGGGCCCGCACCATGGAAGCTGCCATCGGTGCCGATCTGCTGCTTCAGGAACTCGACGACTCCGGCATCACGGTCAGGCCCTGGCCCTCCTAGCGCGCAGAAGCGGCGCCTTGGAACATCGGACCCAGGGACTTGCCTGCCGGCCGTCGGCCATCGCCGACACGCTTCACGGCCGGTCTACAGGCCTGGCCGCGTCCCCAACGACGACCCCGCCGACAAGGCGCGTGCTCGGCTAGGCGGCCGCATCTTCCCGGCCGCGAGGCCTGTAGCCGATACGCGCACCGGTGTCGGGGTCGAAGCAGTAGAGCTTGTTCGTGTCCACAACGAGCCTCACCCGCGCGCCCGGCTGCACCGTCACGTCCGAGGAGATACGGGAAACGAAGTCGGACACGGTGCCCAGTGATTCCGGGCTCATCTCGCTGTCGGCGAGCAGCTCCTCGATCTCCGGAGTGATCACCGGCGGCACGGGAACGCCGTAATGCAGCAACGTCTCGGAGCCAAGGACCTCGGTGACGTCTACGTCGACCGCCATGGTGCGTCCGGGAGCGGCGCCGGCGACCCTCTCGTCCTCAAAATCGCCCGGCCTGATGCCCACGACGATGTCCTTGCCCATGTACTTCTCCAGGCCCGGGTGCCGCTCGAGGGTGGGCTTGCCGACATCCAACTCGAAAGGCCCGAAGTGGCACTTGACGCCGTCGCCCGCGCTAGACATGTTGGCCATGATCATGTTCATCGGGGGCGTGCCGATGAACCCGGCCACAAAGATGTTGGCCGGGTTGGTGAAGAGCTCGAATGGGCTTGCCACCTGCTGCAGGTTGTCTGGCCGCTTGGCGGTGACCGCCTTCAGCACCGCCACCCGCTGGCCCAGGGTCATGGCCTCGACCTGATCGTGGGTCACGTAGACGGTGGTAGTGCCGAGGCTCGCGTGCAGACGCGCCAGCGAAGCGCGCATCTGCACCCGCAGCTTGGCGTCGAGGTTCGAAAGCGGCTCGTCCATGAGAAAGGCTTTGGGCTCGCGCACGATGGCCCGTCCCATGGCCACGCGCTGACGCTGGCCCCCCGAAAGCGCCTTGGGTTTGCGCTTCAGATACTCCGTGATCTCAAGCATCTCGGCCGACTCGTGGACCCTCCGCCTGATCTCCTTCTTGTCCATCTTCCGCAGCTTGAGCCCGAAGGCCATGTTGTCGTACACGGACATGTGGGGATACAGCGCGTAGTTCTGGAACACCATGGCGATGTCCCGGTCCTTGGGCGGAACGTTGTTGACGACGTGTCCACCGATACTGATCGAGCCTTCGGTGATCTCCTCGAGCCCGGCGATCATGCGCAGAATCGTCGACTTCCCACATCCAGAGGGACCCACGAGCACGATGAACTCGCCGTCGCCGATGGTGAGATCGATATCGCCCACGGCTCGGGTACCGTCGGGATAGATCTTCCCGAGGTCTTCCATGATGATCTCGGACACTGTCTCCTCCTGGACACGTGCTGAAAGGACTAATAGAGCGTACCAAGCTTATCGGTATCATTCTTCACCCAGTCGACCCAAGGAGGGCCCTTGGAGCATCCCGTCGCCGTGCTCACCGGCGGTACAGGGGGCCTGGGACGGCAGGTGGCCATTCGCCTGGCCCGTCGCGGCTTCTGCATCGCCTCCACCTACCTCGTCCCCGACGAGGCCGAAGAAGTCGAAAAGCTGCTCGAGCTGCCCGAAGAGCGGCTGATGTTGCAGCGAGTGGACTGCACGGATCCCGAGGCCGTCACCGCTCTCATGAACCGGGTGGCGGATGCCTTTGGTCCCATCAACGTGCTCGCCAGCCTCATCGGCAGATGGGCAGGTGGGCGCGACGTCGCCGACACCGATGACGGCAGGTTCGAGCGCATGCTCGACGTCAACCTGCGCACGGCCTTCTACGCCGCCCGTGCCGTCATTCCCCACATGCGCAAAGCGGAGTGGGGCCGCATCATCTTCGTCGGAAGCCGCGCCGCGGTGGAGACACCCGCAGGGCAAGCCGCCTACAACGTGGCCAAAGCCGGAGTCGTCGCCCTGGCTAACTCCATTGCCCAGGAGACCGGTGACGAAGGCATCACGGCCAACTCGGTGATGCCCTCGTACCTCGACACTCCGGCGTTCCGCAGCGCCCTCCCCTACGCCGACTACGTCCACTGGCCCACCCCCGACGAGATCGCCGCCGTCATCGATTTCCTCGCTTCCAAGGACTCCGGTGTCATCAACGGCGCGGCGCTGCCCGTATACGGGAACGTCTAGGACCAAGACGAGTAGCCCCGACCGGATTCGAACCGGTGTTACCGGCTTGAGAGGCCGGCGTCCTAGTCCACTAGACGACGGGGCCAATTCGGCCGAAAGGCCGCTGCTCGGGGGGGAGGACTCGAACCCCCAATATCGGGACCAGAACCCGGTGTGTTGCCAATTACACCACCCCCGAAGGGCAGAGGCAGGATACGGACGGCCCAGGGGTATGGCAAACCTCTTCGGCACGAACCCGCCGCCGCCGGATTCCGGGGTCGGAGCCGCCGCCCGGGGCGCGTACGGCAAAGGCGTCTCACAGCTCGGTGATAGCCCGGCTGAGTCGCTCGAGCGTGTGTTCCCGCCCCAGGACCGCCATGGATTCGAAGAGCGGCGGGCTCACCATCGAGCCGCTCACCGCCACCCGAATGGGCTGAAGGCCCTTGCGTGGCGACAGCCTCATCTCGTCGACCATGCCCCTCAGAGTCTCCTCGATGCCACCCGCACTCCACACATCCAGGTCCTCGAGGGCTCTGAGCGCCTCCTCCAGAACCGACCGAACCTCCGGCGCGCTCATCACCTTCTGCCGGGAGCCGGCGTCCATCTCGACGTCGGAGAACAGGAACCGCACCTGTCCTGCGACCTCGGTGAGCCGCCTTGCCCGCTCCTGCACCAGCGGCGCGATCTTGGTGAAGCCTGCTCTCTCGCCTTCGTCGAGCGACCGTCCCAGATCGTCCTCCACCAGCGGCAAGGTCCGCTCGACGAAGTCTGCGGCCTCCAGCCCTCGCAGGTAGACGCCGTTCATCCACTCCAGCTTCGTTGCATCGAACACTGCCGGGTTCTTGGAAAGGGCGGCCAGCTCGAAGCGCTCCACCATGGTCTCCAGCCGGACCACCTCCTGGTCCTCGCCGGGGGACCAGCCGAGGATGGCCAGATAGTTGCGCATCGCCTCAGGCAGGATGCCCGCCTCGCGGTACTCGCGCAGGGACGTGGCTCCATGGCGTTTGCTCAGCTTGGCCCCGTCGGGACCGGTGAGCAGCGAGATGTGGGCATAGGCGAGCTCGGCGCCGCCGACGGCCGCGGTCAGCAGTATGTGTTTCGGCGTCGACGGCAGCAGGTCCTCTCCGCGGATGACGTGGGTGATGCGGAAGTCGACGTCGTCGACGGTGCTGGCCAAGTGATAAGTGGGCGACCCGTCCGAGCGCAAAACCACGAAGTCGTCGACGTCCCTGTGATCGAAATGCACCTCCCCCCGAATCGCATCATCGAAACTGGTCTCACCCGGGCGCGAAACGGCGAAGCGGACGGGGAGGCACTCCCCGGCGGCCAGACGCTCGGCCGCTTCGTCGGCCGAGGCCCGGAAGCGGCCGTCGTACACCGGTGATCGCCCGGCCGCGGTCGCTTCCCGGCGCAGCTCCTCCAGTTGCTGCGGCGTAGCCAGGTCGTAGTAGGCGGCGCCGGCGGCGACCAGCCGGTCCGACACCTCGCGGTAGCGGTCGAGACGGAGGCTCTGCCGGTACGGGCCGAAAGGGCCGCCAACGCCGACACCCTCATCCCAGTCCATGCCCAGCCAGCGAACGCTGTCCAGGATGTCCTGCTCGAACTCGGCCGTGCTGCGTTCGGCGTCGGTGTCGTCGACCCTGACGACGAGCGTCCCATGGTGCCGTCGGGCAAACAGCCAGTTGTAGAGAACCGTGCGCGCCGTTCCCACGTGGAGGTTCCCGGTGGGTGAAGGCGCAAAACGGACCCTCACGCTCACGAGCCCACCACCGGATTGCGCAGCACGCCGATGCGCTCCACCTCGACCTCCATGGTGTCGCCGGGATGCACCGGGCCCACCCCGGACGGAGTGCCGGTGAGAATGACGTCGCCGGGCAGCAGCGTCATCACCCGGCTCACAAACGACAGTAGCTCCGCGACTCCGAAGACCATGTCGTCGGTGGTCGCCTCCTGCCGCAGCTCGCCGTTGACGCGGCACGACACCATCAGCCCCAGCGGATCCATCTCGGTCTCGATGGCGGGTCCGAGCGGACAGAAGGTGTCGAAGCCCTTGGCGCGTGTCCACTGTCCGTCTCTGCTCTGCAGGTCGCGGGCGGTCACGTCGTTGGCCGCGGTGTAGCCGAGGATATGAGGCCCGGCGTCCTCCGGGTCGACGCGCCGGGAGACCCGTCCCACTACTACGGCCAGCTCGGCCTCGTGGTGGACTTCACTCGATTCCGGTGGGATCACCACCGCAGCATCCGGACCGATGATCGCGGTCGCCGGCTTCGAGAAGATAACCGGCTCGTCCGGGACCTCGCCACCCATCTCGGCGGCATGATCGGCGTAGTTGCTGCCCACGCCGATCACCTTCGTGGGGAAGACCGGCGCGAGCAGCCGGACCGACTCGAAGGGAACCACGGTCTCCGTCGGCTCCCAAGCGACGAACGGCGTGCCCTGAAAGACCCGGATGCCTTCGGTGTCCACGGCACCGTAGACGATCTCGTCCCCGGCCAGGCGCACTCTGACGACCTTCATGGGTAGTACTCGTCCGGCCTGAAACACTCCAGGCGTCGGCGCTGCTCCTCCGGCATCTCGGCGAGCGTCCTGGCGAAGTGATCGGAGTCGACGGCGAGATAGAGCGCCTGCGCCTCGACGTAGGGCTCCCCATCCGGCCCTATGCCCACCGACTCCGCCCAGAGCTTGCGGCCCTCCCGGGCTCTGAGCCAGGCCTCGCCGCGCACCGACGTCCCGAGGGGGATGGGACGCCGAAAGTTGATCTCGAACTTGGCAGTCACCCCGGGCGCGTCGAAAGCCACCGGCACAAAACCCATCAAGTCGTCGAAGAAGGCGGCGATGGCCCCGCCGTGCACGACGCCCGGGCCGCCGGCGAACCACGGAGCGAACTGGATGTCGGCAACCACGCGGTCACCCTCGATGCGGGCGTCCAGGCCCAGGCCGTGCTCGTTCTCCGGGCCACAGCCGAAGCACCAGGGCAGGTGATAGGGCGGGAGCGCGGCTCCCTCGGGCAGGGGCAGCGCTTTCCCGGCGATGTATCGGTAGTCGCTCATGACGACATCGACTCGGCACCGCCTGAGGCCGTGTCCACCCGTTCGGCATCCGCGGTCAGCAGCCCCAAGTCGACGGACTCGAGCAGCTCGCCGGCGCGGTCACGAGAACGGGACACCCCACGAACCACTGCGGAGGCGTCTGCGGCAGATTTCTCGGCGCGCCCCAGGACGATCTCGGCAACGTCGGCGTCCATCCGCACCGGGGCCCTGCCGAAGTGGGAAGCCCGGGCCATCATGAGGACGGCGAGAGCAGCGGTGGTGTCGTCGTCCCGCTCTCCCGATTCCCGTTCCGCGAGCAGGGAGAGGGCAAAACCCGAATCCGAGCCCGGGGTCGCAAAAGCCCCGCCCCAACGGCTCTCCCCGGGAGAAGACACGTCGCCGGGGCGCTGCGGCGACCAGTGGCGCGGCGGCGGCGGATGATGGTCCGGCCGGGGCAGATCCTCCATCCGCAGTGGCATGTTCGGCTGCTGGCCCACGGGTCTCCTCCGCTTATTCACGTTGCCGGGTGTTCCGGCTCTTCGGCGCGCAGGGTAGTCCGCTCGGGTCACCGGGACCGCAGCGTGTACGGCCCCCCAACGCCGGATCCGGCTGCGGTCGAGACGGCGCCACTACTCTCCCGCCAGTGCACCGCCTCGTCGCCTCATCGTTCGGCCTGGGGCTCATCCCCCGTCTGCTCTGGCAAAGCGACGCCGGGGCCGGCACCTTCGGAGCCGCGCTCGCCGCCGGCATCGGTGCCGCCGTCCTCCTGACCGGCACCCGCTGGTGGGTGACCCTCCTCCTGGCCCTGGCCGCGGTCTCCGCCTCCCTGTGGTCGGCGGGCCCGTTCGCCCGGAACGCCGACCCGGGCTGGGTGTGCATGGACGAGACCGCCGGCACCCTCGTCGCCCTCATCGGCCTGTCCTCCTGGTGGCCCTGGCTGGCGGCCCTCGTGGTGGCCCGGGCGGCCGACATCTTCAAGGTGCTTCCCGGTACAAAAGCAGCCGAGCGTCTCCCGGGATCCGTCGGAGTCACCGCGGACGACGTGGTCGCCGGCCTATACGGCCTGGCGGTGGGGTGGTTGCTTGCCGGCGTTCTCTAAGACAGATCGACGAACCAGGCCTTGGCGATGCCGGCGACTTGCCGGAGACCCTCGACCTCCTCCTCCAAGAGAGGCCTGTCGACGTTGAGGCCCATCGCGGCCGCCGCTCCAGTGTGATGGGAACGGCCCACGACCATGTTGCCGATGTTCACCCCCAGCTCACCGAGGTACGTGCCGACGCGGCCGATGACCCCCGGAACGTCTTTGTTGAGCAGCAGCACCGTGTTGGCGCTCAGAGGCAGCTCGATCTCGTGGTCGAGAGCCCCGACCAGCGCCGGTCCCTTTCGCCCGACCAGCGTCCCGGACACCTCGTACACCTCTCCACCCACCACTCCGGACAGCCGGATCACCGACACGTAATCGCTCACCATCGAGGTGTACTCCTCCACCAGCGAGATGCCGTGCGCTCCGGCCAGGGCGAGGGCGTTTACGTACGTGACGTGCTCGGCACTCACCCGACTCAGGGCCGACTTGAGGACGGCGAGCGAAAGGGGCTTGCAGTTCGATTCGGCGAGACGACCCTCGACGCGCACCGAAAGCTCCTCCGGGAGGCCCTGGGCGAGCACCACAAATACCGCAGCCAGGTGCTCGGCTACCGGCAGGAATGGGATCAGCTCGTCGGGGATCTCATGCCCTAGGTCGAGATTCACGGCATTGGGGACGAGCTCGCCACGCAGAGCCGCCGCGACCGATGCCGCCACGTCGGTGCCCGCCTTGTCCTGAGCTTCGACGGTGGAAGCGCCCAGGTGTGGAGTCAGCACGACCTCCGGAAGCTCGAAGAGCGGGCTGCCTTCCGGCGGCTCGGTGGCGAACACGTCGAGCGCGGCCCCGGCCACACGACCCGAACGGACCGCATCGGCGAGGGCGGCCTCATCGACTATGCCGCCGCGTGACGTGTTCACGATGCGCACGCCCGGCTTGGCCGCGGCAAGTGCCTCGGCGTCGATGAGACTCTCGGTTTCACGGTTGCGCGGCACGTGGATGGTGACGAAATCGCTCTCGGCGAGCAGCTCGGCCAGGCTCTCCCTGGCCTCGGCACCGGCGCGCTTGACCCGGTCCTCGGAGACGAAGGGGTCGTAGACGATGACCTTCATGCCGAATGCGGCACCTCGCTGCGCCACGATCGTCCCGATCTGACCCAGCCCGACCACACCCAGCGTCTTGCCGTAGAGCTCCACGCCCTTGAGCCGCTTACGCTCCCAGCCGCCGGCCCGCACAGAACGATCCGCCTCCGGAACCCGCCGGGCCTGGCTGAGCAGCAAGGCCATCGTGTGCTCGGCCGCCGACATGGCGTTGGCGGCCGGCGCGTTGACCACCAGCACGCCAGCCTTGGTGGCCGCTTCGATGTCGATATTGTCGACGCCGATGCCGGCCCGGCCGATGACCTTGAGCCCGGGTGCAGCGGCGATCATCTCGGCGTCGACCCGGGTGGCGGAGCGGACGACAAGGCCCGAGGCGTCGGCCAGGCGCTGCAGCAGCTCGCTCCGATCGACGCCCACGGCGAGGTCTACTTCGCAGCATTGGCGAAGCCGGACGATGCCCGCCTCGGCTATCTCCTCGGCAACGACGACCTTGTCCTCCATCGGAGCGACATTGTTGCCGAGATCGCCGAGATCTCAAAGGCGGGAGCCGGCAGCCTCGGTGGGACGGCGCACAACGCCGCCGGTGGCATGTTCACCGGACTGCGCCGAGGACCGCGGCCGCCGCGTCGCGTCTAGTGACCGGCGAAGAACCAGTACCAGGCGCCGGCGCAGAGAAGTGCGCCGGCGATGGCGGCCTTGAAGGCCTGCTTGACCATCAGCCAGACGAACAACACGGCGGTGATCACACCGATGGCCACGAGAGTCCACATGAACGCGGGGTCGTCGCGGAACCTCTGGGCGATATCCCGGGCCGTCTGCTGGACCTCCTCCGGGACGTTTTGAGCGGTCTGGTAGAGCAGTGCAAGCATGCCGACAGGTTAACCCCGAAGCTGCTCAGGACGCGCCACATCCCGTCGTATGCTGGAGCAATGAGCAATGCCGGCAGGCCGGGCCCTCTGCGGGCCGCGCTCCTATCGGCGCTCCTCCCCGGCGCCGGTCAGATCTACGCCGGCCGGCGGCGCCGCGGCTTCTGGCTGATCGGCGTCACTCTCGCCATAAGCATCCCGCCGTTTGTGGTGATCATTCTCCTGTTCGGCCCATGGGAGCTGAACAGCATCGCCATCGCCGTCGACATCGTGAGGCCCTTCTTCGTGCACCCGGCCCTGGTGCTCGCCCTCTTCGCCGCCGTCATCGCCCTGCTCGCCTTCAGGGTCTTCGCCGTTCTGGACGCGTTCGCCGCGGCGGACCACTCGCGATCAGCCGGCCCCGCGCACCGGGCCGCGGCTGTTGCCGCGGCGCTGGCGCTGCTGCTGGCTCTGGTCGCCTGGCCGCATGGGTGGGCCGGGGTGCGGGCGCTCGCTCTGCACGAGGCCATCACCCACGACTACCTGACGGACCCGCAGCAGGCGGCGCCGGCGCCCACGACGTCCACGACCACTACCACCACCGAGACCACCCTGCCTGCGGCCGACTCGACCGCCGCCACCACATCTTCCACCACAACCACCGTGGCGCCGGGCCCCTTCGCCGGAGGAGAACGGGTGACGATCGCCCTGCTCGGTAGCGACGCCGGCCCCGGCCGCTACGGGGTACGCACCGACACGATCATCGTGGCCTCCATCGATCCGGACTCCGGGCACACCGCCCTGTTCTCGGTGCCCCGCAACCAGGTGCAGTGGCCCTTCCCCGAGGGAATCCCCGCCTACTCGGCGTTCACCGACCACCGGTTCCCCGACCTGATCTGGGGGGTCTACGCCTACGGCCTCGCCCATCCGGACCTCTTCCCCGGAGGCCCCAATTCCGGCGGCAACGCGATAAAAGCGGTTCTCGGCGAGGGCCTGGGAATCGAAATCGACTACTTCGCCCTCGTGGATCTGCTCGGCTTCATCGACATCGTCGATGCCATCGGAGGCATCGACATCTACGTCTCCAAGCCGGTCCACGAAGACAACGTGGTCCGTCCCGACGGCACCGTGCTCGACGTGGACATCCCCGTCGGGGAGTATCACTTCAGCGGCGGCATGGCCCTGGACTACGTCCGGCTCCGGCATCAGGACTCCGACTACTACCGCATGGACCGTCAGCGCTGCGTGCTTGAGGCAGTCGCCTCCAGGGCCGACCCCTTCACACTGCTGCGCCGCCTACCCGACATCGCCCCCATAATCGAGGACAACCTGCTCACCGATATCCCCGTGGCGCTGTTTCCCGACCTCATCGAGCTCATGTCGCGAATTGACACCAGCGAGGCGGTGGCGATCCGCTTCATGCCGTCGGCCCCGGAGCTGGCCGGCACCGGCACCTCCTACATCGCCGGCGTGGACCACAACGGATACGGGATCCCCAACCTCGAGCTCATCCGGGCCACGGTGCGGACGGCGCTCGAGAGCCCTCCGGACGAGGCCATGGCAGCCCTCCAGCTCGAGTCGCTCCACGAGGTGTGCGCCCCCGCCTAGGAGGGCAGCAACTCCGGGTCGGCAGCCTGCCCCATCGCCTCGGCGGCAAAGGCCCTGCAGGCGAGGGCCCGCCTCAAGTCATCCTCTGTCTCCACCAGCAGTCGTCGCAGCACGGGACCCGGGCTCCCGTCGTCCAGCAGAACGCGCATCGGTCGAATCGTGGACTCCTCGATTCGGTACCAGGGGAAGAAGGCACGGAAGTAGGCCCGGGCCGCCTCGGATTCCCATTCGCGGAACACCTTGGGCAGCCCTTCGAAGAATCTGGGCACAAAGGGCTCGAGGATCTGACGCTGCGATCGCTGCCAGAACCCGTGAGCCGCGGAGAGAGTCAGTTGGAGCGAGTCGTAGCCACCCCCGTGGATGCGCTCCCACACTTCCTCCTTGACCGCCGGGTCGGGACGAGCCGTCTGCGCCGCGACGACGGCGCGCTCGCCGCGATCCGACTTGTCGCGCACTTGCTCCGAGGCCAGGCGCTCGGCCGAGCCGGCGAGGCCGAGCGCAGCCCAACGGATCACGATCGCCCAGCGCATGTCCTGATCGACAGCGAGGCCGTCGGGTGGCACCTCCACGATGGTCGCGGCCAAGCGGGCATCCTCTTCCGATCGCACCAAATCGATGAGCGCCCGGGCCCAAAGCACGCGCATGTCTCCGGGCGCGGCAGCGTCGATCGCCAATCGGGCGGCATCGACGCAGACGTGCGACTCCTCATCAATGCAGCCTTCCGGCACGTAGCGCGCCACCGCGCCGGCCGCGGTCGAGGTGACCATCTGCACGACGGCCAGGTCCGGCTCTCGCACGAGGGCGCGCCTCACGAGAGCTAGGTAGTCCATCGAGGCAAGAAGGCGATCGCGAGTCATCTCCCAAAGCGACGCCCACACCTGCTGGCGAAGGAGGACATCCTCGATGGCCCCCACGTTCGCCAGAGCCCACTCGGTGGAAGCCGGGTCGAGCGGTATCTTGGCGTAGCCGTGATCCCCGTAGTTGGGGAACACGAGCGCCGGAGCCCGAATCGCCTCCGCCTCCTTGACCAGCTGGCGCCGGTCATCGATGGCGACGGGCAGGCTCAGCACCGAGCCGTCGGCATCGATGAGAGCCAGGTCGACGCGGTGGGGTCGCAGCACCGGGAAGTCCTCCGGGGCCGACTGCACCAGCTCGAGCTTGGCGATGCGCCCGTTGCTCTTCTCCCACTGCACGCCGAGAGAATTGCGGCCGGCCGTCTTCAGCCACCGCGCCGCCCACTGCAGCAGGTCCATGCCGCTGCCCTCCTGAAGGGCGGCGAGGAAGTCGGCGAGGGTGGCGTTGCCGAACCGGTGGCGGCGGAAGTAGATCTGCATGCCGGAGCGGAACGCCTCCATGCCTATGGCCGCAACCAGCTGCTTGAGCACCGATGCGCCCTTGCCGTAGGTGATGCCGTCGAAGTTGAGGAAGGTCTCGTCGGTGGAGGGCACTTCGTCGGCGATACGGTGACTGGTCGGACGCTCGTCCTCGCGGTACGCCCACAGCTTCATACGGAAGTTGAAGTCCTGCCAGATGGAGGGGAACTCCCCCATGTCGTCCAGGGCGAGGTAGGCCACGTACGAGGCGAACGACTCGTTGAGCCACACGTCGCTCCACCAGGTCATGGTGACCAGGTCGCCGAACCACATGTGCGCCAGCTCGTGCATGAGATACTCGGCGCGGCGCACGACCTGGTCCTTCGTCGGGGGATCACGAAAGACGACGGTGTCGGTGTAGGTGACCGCCGCCACGTTCTCCATGCCGCCCCAGTTGAACTCGGGCACGAAGATCTGGTCGTACTTGCCGAAGGCGTACGGCTGATCGAACAGTTGCTCGTAGAAGTCGATGCCCGCCTTTGTGAGCCCGAAGATGGCCTCCCCGTCGAGATGCTCGAGAAGCGATGCTCTGCAGAGCAGCCGCAGCGGTATGCCCCGGTGCTCATCGGCCACAACGGAGAACGGTCCCGCGCACACGGCCAACAGGTAGGTGCTGAACGGCGCGGTCTCGGCGAAGACGCGGCGGGCTCGTCCGTCGGGCAGCTCATCCCGGTCAACCTCGGCCCCGGCGCTGACCACCTCCCACTCCGAAGGTGCAGTCACGGTCACCCGGTACCTCGCCTTCAGATCGGGCTGGTCGAAGCAGGGGAACAGCCGATGAGCCGAGTAGGGCTCGAACTGGGTATACAGGTACTCGGCGCCGTCCTCGGGATCGAAGAACTGGTGGAAGCCCTCTCCGGTGTGGTCGTACGGACGCTCGTAGCCGACGCGGATCTCGTTGTGGTCACCGAGCGCCGCCGCGGGCAAGATGATGCGGGCCCCATCCCACAGCGGCTCTACCGGGACGCCGTTGATCTCGTAGCTATCGATCTGCCCCCCGAGCCATTCGAGGAATGTGTCCCCACCTCGATGGTCGAAGGTGATCGTGACATCGCCTCTGAAGGCCTTCGCCCCGGCGACGAGATCCAGATCGATGGCGTACGACACGTCTGAGATCTGCTCGGCCCGCGATCGGGCCTCCTGCTCGGCGAGCCTGTCCACACGTGACTCCGGCACAACACTCCTAACGCTTGGGATCGACGTTACCCGACCAACTCGCCCAAGTTCAGTCCCGGCCGAACAGATCCTCGAGAAGGGAGCGCACCGTGTCGGGCAACGCCTGCTCCAAGGGCTGGGGATCGAAGCCCAGCTCACGACGCGCCTTGGAGTCGTCGCCCAGGTACGTCACCCCCGACCCCGCCCGCAGCTTCATCGCGGCGCCACGAACCGGCGAAATCACCGTCCCGACGCCCCAAAGAAACCCCGCCACGGCTCGTAGCAGCCACCAGGGCATCGGTGCCGGCCCATGACGACGCCCCACCAGCTTGGCGACCAGGCGGAACACCTCGAGCAACGTGTACGGCGGACCGCAGATCATGTACGTCTCGCCGACCTCTCCGCGCTCCATGGCGAGCACGTGCCCCCGGGCCACGTCGAGCACGTGAGCGAAGGAGCTGGCGCTGCGGGCCGGGATGAACGGGAGCCGGCCCCGCAGGAACGAGGTGAAGGCGGCGGCCAGGTCGCCTTCGTCCCCGGGCCCGTACACGGCCCCGGGCATGACGATGATGAGCGGGAGGCCCTGCTGCATCATGGGGAGGGCGACCTCGTAGTGCGCCGCAGCCTTGGAGCGGTCGTAGAGCGTGATGTGGCGTCCCTCGAAGCGGTACGACTCGTCGACCGGCGCGCCGCCTGTGTCCGAGTTCACCGCCACGGTGCTCGTGTACACGCCCCGGGCAATATGCAGCTCAGCCATGAGCTCGAGCACGTTGTGGGTGCCGCCCACGTTCACCGCCTCCACGAGCCTCCTGTCACGGGCCCCCACGGCGCGGATCGCCGCCAGGTGGAAGACGCCGTCGGCCCCGGCCATTCCCCGACGCATCGAGTTCTTGTCGCGCACATCGCCCAAGTGCGGCAACACGCCGTAGGCGGCAAGGGCCTTGGCCTGCCCGCTCGTGCGGACGAGCGCCGACACCTCATCGCCGTTGGCGAGCAGCTGCGACGTCAGGTAGCCGCCGATGAAGCCGGTGGAACCGGTGACGAAGTAGCGCACCGCCGCATGGTATTCGACCCGTCCGCGGCGATGAGACGCCTACGCTGCCGGCCATGACGCTGCCCCGCGCCGACCTGTCGCTCAGGGTCTACGCCGACGAGGCGGCCCTGCGCGCAGACATCAAGCGGCTGCGGGACATGCTCGGCGAGACGCTGGTCCGCCAGGTGGGGCCCGAGCTGCTCGAGCTCGTCGAAGAAGTGTGGAGCCTCACCGCGGTGCTGCGCGAGCGCCCCGACACCGAGAAAGCCAAGCGTCTCGACGACATCCTGTCGGACCTCGACCTGGACGCCACCATAGAGCTCGTTCGCGCCTTTACCGCCTTCTTCTACCTGGCCAATGTCGTCGAGCAGGTGCACCGCGTCGACGTGCTGACCGCCCGTTCCAGGCGCACGGCCGGGTGGCTCGAGGCAACGGTCGACCGCATCCTCGAGTCCGGCATCCCATCCGAAGACATCGAAGACGCGGTTCGGCGGCTGGAACTTCGCCCGGTGCTCACCGCTCACCCCACGGAGGCGGCTCGCTGGTCCATGCTCACCAAGCTGGCCACGATCGCCGATCTCCTCGAACGCCGCGCCGATCCCAGGAGCACCCACGTCGAGACCACCGAGATCGACGCCCGGCTCTCCGAGACCGTCGAGCTCATGTGGCAAACCAACGAGCTGCGCCACGCCAGGCCCACCCCTCTCGACGAGGCGCGAAGCGCCATCTACTTCCTCGAATCGCTGTTCGACGACGTGCTCGGCGATCTCTCCGGCCATGTCGATCGCCAGCTGGCCCGGCTCGGAATCGAGCTGACCCCCGACGCCACCCCGATCCGCTTCGGCACCTGGGCCGGCGGAGACCGGGACGGCAACCCATCGGTCACCCCCGAGGTCACACTGGAGGTGCTCGGCCTCCAGCACGAGCGCGGCCTGCAGCGCATCATCACCGCGGTCGAGGAGCTGGCCGCCGAGCTGTCCGCCTCCAGAGCCGTTGTGGGAGTCTCCGCCGAACTGGATGAGTCGCTCGACGCCGATGCCGCCGCCCTCCCCGAGGCGCATGCCCATTTCATCGGGACCAGGGCCGCAGAGCCCTATCGCCTCAAGTGCGCCTATGTACTGGAACGGCTCCGCAGGACGAAGGAGCGCCTTGCCGATGGCACCAGGCACACGCCGGGCCTCGACTATCTGGGTCCCGGGCAGCTGCTCGAAGACCTGGCCGTCATGCACCGCTCCCTCGCCGCCAATCGCGGCCTGCTGATCGCATCCGGCAGCCTGACCCGTCTCATCCGGAGGGTCGCCGCTTTCGGCTTCGGGCTTGCCATCATGGATGTGCGCGAACACGCCTCACGGCATCACGAGCTGCTCGCCGAGCTCTGGGCCCACACCGCAGAAGCCGAGGTCCCGTACGGCCGGCTCGACCGTGCCGACCGCACTCGCCTGCTGTCCACCGAGTTGGAGAGCCGCAGACCGTTGGCCCCGCGGACCCTCTCGCTCAGCGACGAGGTCGCCGCCACCAGCGCCCTCTTCTCCACCGTCGCCGAGGCCATCGATCGCTACGGGGAGAAGGTGATCGAGTCGTACATCGTGTCCGAGACCGCCGGCGCCGACGATGTGTTCGCCGCCGTGGTCCTGGCCCGCGACGCCGGCCTCATAGACCTCCACACCGGCATTGCCCGCATCGGGGTGGTTCCCCTCTTCGAGACGATCGAGGCGATCCGCTCCGCCGACGACATCCTCGAGACCATGCTGTCGGATTCTTCCTACAGGAGGCTCGTCTCCCTGCGCGGCGACCTCCAAGAAGTCATGCTCGGCTACTCGGATTCGAGCAAGCACGCCGGCATCACCACGTCGCAGTGGGAGCTGTACCGGGCGACTCGTGCCATCCGCTCCGTTGCCACGCGCCACGGGGTACGGCTGCGCATCTTCCACGGCAGAGGCGGCACGATCGGAAGAGGCGGCGGACCCACCAGCGAAGCCGTGCTCGCCCAGCCTTTCGGCACGGTCGATGCCGCCATCAAGGTCACCGAGCAGGGAGAAGTCATCTCCGACAAGTACGGTCTTCCCGGGCTCGCCCGCCGCAACCTCGAGCTGGCCCTCGCCGCCACGCTCGAAGCCTCGCTCCTCCACCGCAAACCCCGCCACGACGAAGAGACCATCGAGCGTTGGTTTGCCGCCATGGATGCCGTCTCCGGCGGGGCCTACGGGGCCTACAGGAGCCTCGTCGAGCGGCCCGGCCTGATGGACTTCTTCCGCTCGGCCACACCGGTCGAGGAGCTGGCCGCCCTGAAGATCGGCTCGCGCCCCCAGCGCCGGCCCGGTCGGGACGACACGGGCCTCAACAGCCTGCGCGCCATACCCTGGGTCTTCGGATGGACCCAGACCCGGCTCATCATCCCCGGCTGGTACGGGGTGGGCAGCGGCGTCGCCGCCGCCATCGAAGAGGGGTGGGGCGACACGATCGCCGAGATGTACGCCAGCTGGCCGTTCTTCCGCACGTTCGTCTCCAACGTCGAGATGACCCTGGCCAAGGCCGACCTCAACGTTGCCTCCCGCTACGTCGAGCTGCTCGTCGATCCGGCCCTCCACCCTTTTTTCGAAGACATCCGGCGGGAGCACGATCGCACCATCGCCGCCGTGCTGGACCTCACCGGGGAGGCGGAGCTGCTCGGCGCCCACCCGACGCTCAAGCGCACCCTCGAGGTTCGGGATTCCTACCTCGACCCCATCAACCTCGTCCAGGTGTCGCTGCTGGCCCGCTGGAGGGGCGCCGGCGCCGGGGACCCCAAACTCGAGCGCGCCCTGCTGCTGTCGATCAACGGCATCGCCACCGGCCTGCGCAACACCGGCTGATCCAAGCGGAGTCGCCCCACCTTGCGTCGCGGGGTCAGCGAACCAGGCCGAGCAGAAGGTCTGCCGTCAGCACATCGACCAGATTGGCGCCTGCGTCCAGCAGACGTTTCCTCTCGGCCGGGTCACGCGCCACTCCCACCACCGACATGCCGGCGGCGCGGGCCGACTCGGCACCCGGTCCAGTGTCCTCGACGGCGACGCATTCCTCGGCGGCCAGGCCGAGGCGCTCGGCGGCCAGCAGATAGACGTCGGGTGCCGGCTTGCCGCGCGCCACCTCGTCCCCGGCCGCAGTAGCGGTGAAGTGGCCGGCAAGCCCGCTGCAACCGAGCGTCAGGTCGAGGCGCTGGCGAGGGCTGGACGAAGCCACGCCGACCGGAACGCCCTCGGCGGCCAGAGCCGCCACGGCATCGGCGGCATCGGCGAAAGGCTCGAGGCCGGCGTCGAACGAGGCGGCAAGTGCATCGAGCAGCTCGGGCCACAGCTCATCGGCGGCCGGCAGCACGGTCGCCGGATCCACGGCTGCGAGATGCGCGTAGGTGGGCCCGTACCCAAGGCCGGTACACGCCTCCACGTCGGAGCGCACGGCGCGGTGCCCTCGGCCGCCGAGCACGACCAGCCAGGCGGCTATCGAATGGGGCTCGGAATCGACCAGCACCCCGTCACAGTCGAAGACCACGGCACGCAAAGGACTCATCGCCCGGCAGGCCGGGTCACCCCGAAGCCCGGGCCCGGATGATCTCACGCACCTTGTGCGGGTCGGCCTTGCCGCCCGTGGCCCGCATCACCTGCCCCACAAGGAAACCGACGATCTTGTCGTCCCCCCGGCGCAGGCGATCCAGTGTCTCCGGGTCGGCGCCTATCACCTCATCCACGGCGGCCTCGAGCGCCGAGCTGTCGGATATCTGCATGAGATCCCGGCGCTCGGCAACCTGGCCAGGTGAGCCTTCCCCATCGAGAACGCCGGAGAGCACGTCCTTCGCCGCCGTCGACGACAGGTCGCCGTTCTCCACCATGGCATGGAGCTCTGCGAGATGATTACCAACCGTCCGTGGATCGGCCAGGGCGCCGTGAGTCCGTCGAAGGTGAGCGGTCACCTCACCGATGAGCCAATTGGCCACGGTCTTGGGGTCGGCTCCCGCGGCCACGGCGGCGTCGAAGACATCGCCGTAGCCCTCGCCTTCGGCGACGAGGCGAGCCGAACGGGCGTCGAGCCCCACATCTGCGTAGCGGGCCCGCCGCTGCGCCGGCAGCTCCGGCAACGACGCCCTGATGCGCTCCCGGTGCTCCTCCGTGATGGCAAGAGGAACCAGGTCCGGCTCGGGGAAGTAGCGGTAGTCGGAGGACTCCTCCTTGCTCCGCCCCGGCTCGGTGCACTCCGCCTCCTCGTCCCAGTGCCGCGTCTCCTGGACCACTTCACCGCCCGATTCCAGGATGCCGGCCTGCCTCTCCAGCTCGAAGTCCAGCGTCCGCTGCAGCGAGCGCAGCGAGTTCAAGTTCTTCACCTCGACCTTGGTGCCCAGGGTGCTGCTTCCCTCCGGCCGCACCGAGATGTTGGTGTCGAGACGGATGCTGCCCTCCTCGAGGCGGACGTCGGAGATGTCCAGCGCTCGAATGATGGCGAGCAGCTCGTGGGCGTAGGCCCGCGCCTCTTCCGGGCTTCGGATATCCGGCTCGCTCACCACCTCCATGAGCGGGATGCCGGAGCGGTTGAAGTCCAGGAGTGCGGCCTCGGCGGCGTGGATGCGCCCGCTCTCCCCCAGATGCGTGCTCTTGCCGGTGTCCTCCTCGAGGTGCACCCGAGTGATGCCGATACGCCGTGTCCCGGCCTCCGTCTCGATGTCGAGATGCCCGTCGAGGCACAGCGGAAGGTCGTACTGCGAGATCTGGTAATTCTTCGGCAAGTCGGCGTAGAAATAGTTCTTGCGATGAAACAGCGAGTGCTCCGCCACCCGGCAATCCAGGGCGAGACCGAGCGCCACCGTCCACTCGATGGCGCGCTCGTTGGGGACCGGAAGGGCGCCCGGCAGGCCGAGACACACCGGGCAAACGTTGGTGTTGGGCGCGGCGCCGAAGTCGACGGGACAGCCGCAGAACATCTTCGACGCCGTCTTGAGCTCGACGTGGGTCTCGATGCCGATGACCGTCTCGTAGCTCATGCCCGCCCCTTCGCCGGCTCCGGACGCGCTTCGAAGCCCACGAGGTGCTCCACGGCCCAGGCCACCCGGAACAGAACCGGTTCGCCGAGAGCCGGAGCCAGGATCTGAAAGCCGATGGGGAGACCGTTCCCGTCGAGACCGACCGGAACCGAGACGGCGGGATCGCCGGCCAGGTTCGAGGGAATCGTGCACACGTCGCTCAGGTACATGGAAAGGGGATCTTCCGTGCGCTCCCCGATACGAAAGGCGGTAGTCGGGCTCGTCGGGCTCACCAGCACGTCGGCTTCGGAGTAGGCCTGCTTGAAATCCCCGATGACGAGGGTGCGAACCTTCTGCGCCTGGCCGTAGAAGGCGTCGTAGTAGCCGGCCGACAGCGCGTAAGTTCCCAGCAGCACCCGGCGCGTCACCTCGGGCCCGAACCCCCGGCGGCGCGTGGCCCCCATCATCTGCTCGACGGTGTCCCCCTCGACGCGAAGCCCGTAGCGGACACCGTCGAACCTGGCGAGGTTCGCCGAGCACTCGGCCGGAGCGATCAGGTAGTAGGCGCTGAGAGCATATTCGACGGAGGGCAGCGAGAGCGTCTTGATCTCGGCCCCTGCGCCCTCCAGGAGACCAATCGTCTGCTCCAAGGCGCCCAGCACGTCGGCATCGATGCCCTCCCCGGCCAGCTCGCCGATGACGCCGACGCGAAGCCCTTCCACGCCGCCGTCCAGGCCGGCGCGCACCTCGGGCACATCGCCGCGGAAGCTGGTGGCGTCGCTCGGATCGTGGCCGGCAATGGCCTCGAACAGAGTCACCGCGTCGTCGACGGTGCGGGCGAAGGGGCCGATCTGGTCGAGCGACGAGGCAAAGGCGATGAGACCGTATCGGCTCACCAGCCCGTAGGTCGGCTTCATGCCGACCACGCCGCACAGCGAGGCCGGCTGCCGGATCGAGCCGCCTGTGTCCGACCCGAGCGCCCCCAGGACCGAGCCTGCTGCCACCGCCGCGGCCGAGCCCCCGGACGAGCCCCCCGGCACTCGATCGGTGTCCCAGGGGTTGCGGGTGACCTTGAAGCTCGAGTTCTCGGTGGAGGAGCCCATGGCGAACTCGTCGAGATTCGTCTTGCCGATGATGACCGCACCCCCGGCGCGCAGCCGCTCCACGACGGTGGCGTCGTATGGCGGGCGGTAGCCGGCGAGGATCTGCGAGCCGGCCGTAGTCTCCAGCCCTCGCGTCACCATGTTGTCCTTGACCGCCAAGGGGATGCCCTGGAGCGGGCCCAGGTCGGTGCCGGCGGCGAACAGCTCGTCGGCTGCTGCGGCGGCACGATCGGCGCCTGCGTCGTCCATGGCCAGGAACGCGTCCACCAGCGGCTCCGTCTCGGCGGCCCGCCGGCGCACCGCAGCGAGCAGCTCGAACGCGCTCAGATCACCCGACCGCAGCGCCGCCGCAGCAGCGGCGATGGTGAGATCGGCGGCGTTCACGATTCCTCCAGGAAAGGCGGCACCCGGAAGTACTCCCCGTGGCGCTTCGGAGCCTGATCCAGCACCTCATCCCGATCCAGGGTCTCCTCCACCTCGTCGGGACGGAAGGCGTTTACCATAGGCAGGGAGTGGGCGGTCGGCGGCACGTCCCCAGTGTCGAGAGCCTGTACCCGGGCGGCGTGCTCGAGAATGCCCCCGAGCTGGGTCTGATAGCGCTCCAGCTCTTCCTCATTGAGCCCGACCCGGGCCAGGCGGGCCACCTTGGCGATGTCTAGATCGATCGGCACGGCGCAACATGGTACCCCCGGCCGCTCAGGTGGTGACTAGTGCCTGCCGATAGAGACCACGAGAGCCGGGACGGAGGTACCCGCGATAACTGCCCCGGGAGTTGGAACGCGCAGCAAACGGCGCTTGAGCGGCGTCGTCCTCGTCGCGCTCGCCCTCATAGGAGTGTCGACCGTGGTGTCGGCCACCACACCCTCGGTGAACACGATGCGCGGCGACATCGCCACCGACGACGCCCTCGTCGTCTTCTACGACTACTCGAGCGCGGCCAACGCGGTGTGG